>JAGTRW010000003.1 GCA_018262095.1 Pseudomonadota bacterium | reverse complement strand
TCTTCTTCAGAACCAATCTCCCGGCCCTAAAAAACGCACAACCCCTTGTTTCTAAAACCTTTTCCGCCCTAACCCAGCAGCGAAGGGGCGAATTATACACAGGTTTTCGGTGGCATCGGCGTTTAAGTGGATATATTTCCGAAACAAGACGTTGTCATCACCGCGAAATGGTTCAGTCAAACGCAGCCAGCAGCGCCACGGGAAAGCCGCTCAGCAGTTGCCCAACGGGCAGCATGCCAGAGGGGGAATGGCGCTCGCCGCTCAGCACATTGAACCACGTTACGGGCGCCCACTCCGGCGGCAATTCGAGCGCCGTGTCGCCCCACACCTCGAGCCCCACTGGCAGCAAGCCCGTAGTGCCAAGCAGACGGGCGGATAGACGTGGGACGACGGTGATCACGATGCGCTTCCCGGCGTGTCGTGCAAAGGCAAAGACGTGGGCGGCTTGTGTTCCGCATGCTGTGAGCGGCAGGTAATCCCCTGCGCGAAACACTTCCGGCCAGCGCTGGCGCAGCGCCAGCCCTTGCCACACCAGATAGAGCTTGATGCGGCCGTCTGCCAGGTCGGCAACCAGCGGCTGCAGGTTCTGCCGCCATTTGGTTGGCGGCGCATCGACCAGCACCTTGACCTGCGCCAGGAGTTCGCGACGCAGCGCAAAATCGACGGGCCGCCGATTGTCAGGATCGACCAGATTGAACTGCCACAACTCGCACCCCTGATAGATGTCGGGCACGCCGGGGGCGGTCAGCTTGATCAGCGTCTGCGCCAGGCTGTTGAGGAGACCGAAATGCGCGACCGGCTCGACCGCGGCAATGAAATCAGCCAGGAACAGATTGTTCTCGCCAGCGCTCAACAGACCGTGGATGAAGCCACTCAGCGCCGCTTCGTAGTCGGCATTGACGTTGGCCCAGCTGGTGTACTGCTTCGCTTCGCGCAGCGCCTTGATCATATAGGCTTCGATTCGAGCAGCGAACTGCGCCCGCGCCGCCGCGTCGGGAGGATCGAGTGGCCAGGCACCGACCAGCGTCTGGTAGAGCAGGTATTCGTCGTTGGAGGACGGCGCCTTGACGCCGTCAACCAGCACTTTGCGTCCGCGGTTGAGGCGGCTCCAGCGCTTTAACATCAGCTTCCAGCGCGCCGGAATCTCTGAGAGCACGTTGAGGCGGGCGCGAACATCCTCGGAGCGCTTGCTGTCGTGGGTCGACGAGGCCAGCAGGTTGTGCGGCCTGCGCGCCGCGCGGGTGCGCGCGGCGGCGTGGTAGGCGGCGACAGAAATGCCGAAGTGGCGCGGATCGCCACCGACGTCGTTGAGCGAAGTCAGGCGGTGGTAACGGTAAAAAGCGGTGTCCTCGACGCCCTTGGCCATCACCGGCGACGAAAACTGCTGGAACTTCATGGCGAAGGACTCGACCATCAGCCGGTAGGATTCCAAGCGCCCCGCGGCGATATCGGTGGTCAGCACGCTGGCGACGAAATCATGGATTCCGGGGTCGGCCGTCGGGTTGCGTTTCTTTGCCACGGCGCGCGCCCAGGTGATGTGGCGGCGGTCATCGGCGGAAAGCTGGCCACCGGCGACGTAACTGCGATAGACCGGAAAACAGGCGACCATTTCGACCAGCGCGTCGCGCAGGCCGTTGAGCGTGAAGTCGCAGGTATGGCGGCTCGCCGCGGCGATGCGCGCCAGACGAGCGGCGAGGACATTGAGTTCGCCGGCCAGCGTCGAATGCATGATCAGTTTCTTGGCGTCGTAGGCCAGCGTGTCGAAATCGGTACGCTCCCCGGTGAAACCTTGATAGATGCGCGTCATCAGCCGTTCGGCCGAACTATCGACGAACAGGCCGTTGGTCTGGTTGGCAAAGCGATAGCCCGTCGCGCCATGAACCGGCCAGTCGTCGGGCAAGCGCTCATGATCGGCGAGAATCTTCTCGACCACGATATAGAGCGGCAACTCGTCGCCCAGAGACCAGGTGCCGCCGGCAACGGCCTGCTGCAGGCGGACCAGGTACTCTCCGGGATTGTAGAGCCCGTCGGGATGGTCGATGCGCAAGCCATCGAGCGGATTTTTCGCCAACAGGTCGAGAACGAAGCGATGGGTCGCTTCGAATACCGCCAGATCTTCCATGCGCAGCGCGGCGAGGTCATTGATGTCAAAAAAACGGCGGTAGTTGATCTCGTCGGAAGCCACGCGCCAGTAAGCGAGCCGATAGCTCTGCCGCTTGATCAAGCCGTGCAGCAGGTCGAAACTGCCTGAATCGCCAGGGACGCCGTTGAATTCGAGCAGATTGTCGGCGATCTGCCGGGCTATTTCCGGGCAGGCTTGGCACAACGTGGCGAGGTGGCGCTTATGGACTTCCTTGTCGCGCCGCCGCTCGGCCGTCGCCGACGGCGTCGTTTCGGTGTGCGCCGGCAGGTGGCTGAACGCGGTGAGCAGGGTGAGCAGTTCCAGGTAATGCGGATGATCCTCGCCCAGCGTCGATGCCAACTGTTCGCTGTGGCGACCGACGATGGTCGGATAAGTCGCCGGGTCGACCGGGAGCCGATGCTGGTCGTAGTAGAGGCTGAAACCGCCGGTGGAAAAATCGAAGTCCAGGCGCAATTTCCCGCCTTCGAGCGCGGCGCCGTAATGCTCGCCGAGCAGCGGCAGCAGGACCTTGCCGCAAAGCTCCGGATTTAGGGGTTCCCAGTCGATGTCGAAAAAGCCGCTCCAGGCCGACGAAGGACCATTTTCGAGAACGTCGAGCCACCACGCATTGTCGGCGCACATGATTCCCATATGGTTGGGAACGACGTCGATAATTTGCCCCATATCGCGCGCCTTGAGCGCGACGACGAAGTCGTCGTAGCTTTGCGTCGTGCCGATTTCCGGATTGAGCACACGGTGATCGACGATGTCATAGCCGTGGCTGCTGCCGGGACGCGCGCGCAAGTACGGCGAAGCATAGCAGTGGCTGATCCCCAGTTCGGCCAGGTAAGGAACTATCGCGCTCGCTTGAGCAAAGGTGAAGTCGCGGCTGAACTGAAGACGGTAGGTAGCGCGCGGAACGACCGCGACGCGGCGCGCAGGCGCGGCGCGCGCCAAATCAGCCGGTCGGTCGTCGATCGAATGGCTCATCGTCGCGCTCCGCTCTCCAGGGACCAGGCGACCGACCAGGGCGGCAGTCGTCCGCAGGCTAGCGCGTCGTCGTCGAGATTGCCGGTGGCGAAAATCCGGACTCCTGTCAGCGGCGGAAAGTCGGCCGTGCTGTTCCCCAGGTTGGCGGCCAGTCTCAGGCGGCTGCCGTCGCCCAGACGCCAGCTCACGCCCAGCGCCGTTGCCGAATACACCGTCGATTGCGGCGCGCCATTGCCCATGCCGGCGAGCCGCGGGATGATCCAGCGTCGGCGTAACGACAGCAAGTGGCGATAAAGGTCGAGCACGATGCGGTGGCGATCTTGGCCGAGCGCGCTCCAGTCGAGCACGCAGGCGCCAAAGGTGGTAGCCGCGTTCGGGTCGGGGATCAGCGCCAGCGCAGCGGGGTCGGTGAAACGCGCAAAATGGGCAAACTCATGCCGGCGCCCTTCACGCACGGCGTCTGCGAGTTCGGCAGAAAAATCGCAGAAGAACAGGAAGGGCTGGCTGGCGGCGAATTCCTCGCCCATGAACAGCAAGGGGATTGGCGGCGCCAACAACAACACGGAGGTCAGTGCTTCGAGCGCCGCCGGAGGAATGAGGTGACACAGGCGTTCGCCAAAAGCCCGGTTGCCGACTTGGTCGTGATTCTGCAAGAAATTGACGAACGCCGCCGGCGGCAGATGGCCGCTCGGTTCGCCACGCATCTGGCCGTTACGCAACAGCGAAGGCTCGCCCTGAAAGGCAAAGCCCTGGCTCAGGCAGCGGCTCAGCATGCGCAGCGGGTCGCTTGCGTAGTCAGCGTAATGGCCGTCGACTTCGCCGCTGGCGAGCACGTGCAGGGTGTGGTGAGCATCGTCGTTCCACTGCGCGCTCGCTTGTCGGGCCTGCCCGGCCGCGTCGCGACTCAGGTAGTGCGACTCGTTGCGATCGTTCTCGAGTACCAGATGGACGTGCCGCTCGCGCCCCGGTCCGTCCCGGAGCGCAGCGGCAAGTTCTTCGACGATGTCCGGAGAACTGTCGTCACTGATGGCGTGGACGGCGTCGAGGCGCAAGCCGTCGAGATGAAACTCGTCGAGCCAGTAGAGCGCGTTATGAATGAAGAAGTCGCGTACCGTGCGGCTGTTCGGCCCGTCGAAATTGATCGACGCGCCCCATGGCGTGACGTGGCGCGGGTTGAAAAAGTCGGGCGCATAGGCGTGCAGATAGTTGCCCTGCGGGCCGAAATGGTTATAGACGACGTCGAGCAAGACCATCAGCCCGCGTTGATGAGCGGCGTCAACCAGCCGCTTGAAGTCGTCGGGCCGGCCGTAAGTGGAATCGGGAGCGAACGGCAGTACGCCGTCGTAACCCCAGTTACGGCGCCCGGAAAAGTCGGCGACCGGCATGATTTCGATGGCGCTGACGCCGAGCTCGGCGAGGTACTCGAGCCGCTCCGCCAGGCCGGAGAAAGTTCCGGCCGCGGAAAAGCTGCCGACATGCACCTCGTAGATCACCGCCTCTTCCCACGGACGGCCGCACCAGAGTTCATCCGACCAGTCGAAGCTGGCCGGATCGATGACCTCGGAGCAAGCATCGACGTCATCCGGATTGAAGCGCGACGCCGGATCGGGAACCAGCAGCCCATCGGGCAGCCGGAATTGATAGCGGCTACCCGCCCCAGCGCGCGGATGCCTCAACTCGAACCAGCCGGCCCCGGTCGCCGTCATCGCCTGTTCGTCTTCGGCGTCAAGCCGCAAGGCAAGCGACTCGACAGCGGGAGCCCAGAGGCGGAAGCGTACGCCGCCCCGGTCGATGACTTCGGCGCCAAAAGGCATGCGGTGAGCGCGTTTCATTTTGCCTTGCGATGGATCAGCAAGGCCAGCGAGCGTGCTTCCAGCGGGTAGATCTCGCCGCCCTTGAATTTGCGCTCGGCCCACGGTTCGTCCGTCGACTGCGTGTCGAGCAGTGCCTGCCAGACGCCTGTCTTGCCGATATCGGGAAGTTGGAACGGAGCGCGCTCGTGATGGCTGTTGAAGAGCAGCAGAAAATTGTCGTCCTTGATCGGGCGACCGCGTCCGTCGCGCTCTTCCATGGCGTCGCCGGAAAGATAGACGCCGAGACAATGGGCGAAATCGTGATCCCATTCGTCGTCACTCATTTCGCTGCCGTCGGGCTTGAGCCAGTTGATGTCCTTGATCTGCGAGCCGCGGATCGCGCGGCCCTGGAAGAAGTTCTTGCGGCGAAAGACCGGGTGCTCGCGGCGCAAGGCGATGACGCGCTGGACGAAGACGAGGAGGTCCTGGTCATCGTTTGACAAATCCCAGTTGACCCAACTGATCTCGTTGTCCTGGCAGTAGGCGTTGTTGCTGCCTTGCTGGGTGCGGCCCATTTCGTCGCCGGCCAGCAGCATCGGGACGCCCTGCGAGAAGAAGAGCGTCGCCAGCAGGTTGCGCTTCTGGCGCGCGCGCAAGGCGTTGATCTCGGCGTCGTCGGTCGCGCCCTCGACGCCGCAGTTCCACGAATTGTTGTTGTCCGTCCCGTCGCGGTTCTCCTCGCCGTTGGCCTCGTTATGCTTGTCGTTGTAGCTCACCACGTCGTGCAGGGTAAAGCCGTCATGAGCAGTGACGAAATTGATGCTGGCGTAAGGCTTGCGGCCACTGTGTTCGTAGAGGTCGCTGGAGCCGGTCAAGCGCCGCGCAAAGTCGCCGATCAGACCGCCGTCGCCTTTCCAGTAGGCGCGCATGGTGTCGCGGTAGCGATCGTTCCACTCGCCCCAGCCGACCGGAAAATTTCCCACCTGGTAGCCGCCTTCGCCCAGATCCCAGGGTTCGGCGATCAGCTTGACCTGCGACAGCACTGGGTCCTGCAGCAGGATGTCGAAGAACGCGCCGAGCCGGTCCACGGCGTGCAGTTCGCGCGCCAGCGCCGACGCCAGATCGAAACGAAAGCCATCGACGTGCATCTCGAGAACCCAGTAGCGCAGCGAGTCCATGATCAGCTGGAGCGCTCGCGGCTGCTGCAGGTTGAGCGTGTTGCCGCAGCCCGTGTAATCCATGTAGTAGCGCGCTTCGCCTTCAATCAGCCGATAGTAGGCGGCATTGTCGATACCGCGAAAACCGAGCGTCGGGCCGAGCTGGTTGCCCTCGGCGGTGTGGTTATAGACGACGTCGAGGATGACCTCGATGCCGTGCGAATGCATCGTCTTGACCATGCTCTTGAACTCGCTGATCATCCCGCAGGCGCTGTAACGGTGATCCGGCGCGAAAAAGCCGATCGAGTTGTAGCCCCAGTAATTCGCGAGGCCGCGCTCGACGAGGTGGCGATCGTCGACAAAGGCATGGACCGGCATCAATTCGACCGACGTGATGCCCAACTGCTTGAGGTGTTCGATCACCGGCGCCGTCGCCAGACCGGCGTAGGTGCCGCGCAATGGCGCCGGGACCTCGGGATGGTTCTTGGTAAAACCGCGCACGTGCAGCTCGTAGATGACCATGTCCGACCACGGGATGGCCGGCGGCTTGTCATTGCCCCAGCTGAAGGCCGGATCGACGACGCGGCACTTGGGCATCATCGCGGCATTGTCGCGGCGGTCGAACGACAAGTCTTCGAGACGGTGGCCGATGCGGTAGCCAAAATGTGCGTCGCTCCAGCGCAAGGCGCCGACGATCTCCTTGGCATAGGGTTCAAGCAGCAGCTTGTGCGGGTTGAAGCGGCGCCCGTGCTCGGGATCATAGGGCCCGTAAACTCGGTAGCCGTAGAGCAATCCGGGGCGAGCCTCGGGCAGGTAGCAATGCCAGATCAGGTCGGTTTGGTCGCGTAATTCGATACGCTGAACCTCTTTCTTCCCCTTGGCGTCGAACAAGCATAGCTCGACGCGCTCAGCGTGCTCGGAAAAAAGGGCGAAATTTACCCCTTCGCCATCCCAGTTGGCGCCGCGCGGAAAAGGGGTGCCAGGCCATACGGCGCTTAGCGGCAGGTTCATGAGGATTCCTTTGACGTTGTTGTTCTATTCCTGGTAACACGTGTCATCGGGCACTTCGGCGACCATCGGCAAGACCACCGCGCCGCCTGCGCTGACGTGGTACTTCTGGCGATCGGACACCGCGTCGAAGCCGATCGAAGTATTGGGCGCGACGTTGTTGTAGCGGTCGACGATGACGTGGCGCAAGCGGCTGCCGCGGCCGATCAGCGTATGGTCCATGATGATGCAGTCGTCGATTTCAACGTCCTTTTCGACAATCACCTCGCGGCGCAGAATCGAGTTGCGAATGCTGGCGCCGCGAACCAGCGAACCGGCGCTGATCATGCTGTTCTCGATCTGCGCCGAGAGGATTCGTGCCGACGGCCCCTGGTAGTTACTCGAATTGATCACCCACTGCGGATTGAAAAGCTTGAAACGCGGTTGTTCGCCCAGCGTGTCGCGGTTGGCGGCGAAATAGGCGTCGATGGTGCCGACATCGCGCCAGTACGCCTGTTCTTCATACGCAGCGACACCGGCAATGCGGTTGTCGGCAAGGTTGTAGGCAAAGACGCGGTGGTTCTTGAGCAGGTGCGGCAGGATGTGCCGCGCGAAATCGTGTTCGCCGCGGCGATGGGCTTCGCGCAGCGCGCTCAGCAGAACCTCGGTCTTGAACAGGTAGTTGCCCATCGAGCCATAGGCATGGTCAGGATCGCCAACCATCGGTGGCGCGCTGTCCGGTTTTTCAAGAAAGGCGCTAATGCGCCCCGCGCCGTCGGCGTCGATGATGCCGTAGGCCGAAACGTCTGGCAGCGGTACCGGAATCGCCGCAACGCTGACGTCGGCGTTGTTCTGGCGATGAAAATCTATCATCTGCCGCACGTCCATGCGGTAGATATGGTCGGCGCCGAAGACGGCGACCATCTCGGGCGCATGGCTCTTGATCAGGTTGATGTTCTGGAACACCGCGTCGGAGGTGCCCTGAAACCACTCAGGCCCCTCGCGCATTTGCGGCGGAACGACGGTAATGAACTGGCCGGAAAACGACAGCGTGTGTCCCCAGGCCTTGTTGACGTGTTCGATCAACGACTGCGACTTGTATTGAACGAGCAGGTAGATTCCGCGAATTTCGGAATTGACCAGATTGCTGAGCACAAAATCGACGATGCGGTAGCGCCCGGCGAAAGGCACCGCGGGCTTCGAGCGTTCCGCCGTCAGCGGCGCCAGCCGCGACCCTTGTCCGCCGGCCAAAACCATCGCCAGCACTTTCATGATCGGCCTCCTTCACTCATCGCGCCTAACCCGGCTCACCGCCAAGCAGCCGCAGCAGGCTGAAGAGCGGAATCGACAACCAGTCGGGGCGGTTGCTCATCTCGTAGCGAAGCTCATAGAGCGCTTTCTCGACGACGAAGAACTCGATCAGCCGATCGGCAGCGCCCGGTGCGGCCGGCCACGCCGAGCATTCGCCAATGGCTTCGCGGTAGCCGGCGAGGAAGGCTTCGCCCGTCTGCTGCTCCCAGCTGCGCACCAGAGGTCCGAGCCGACGCCGGTCGGCCGGGCGCTCAAGCGTGGCGTGATTGGCCGCCACCGCCGCGACGTAGCTGAACGAGCGCAACATCCCGGCCACATCGCGTAGCGGTGAGTGTTTGCGACTGCGCTCTTCGAGTGTTCGAGCGGGTTCGCCCTCGAAATCGGTGATCACGAAATCCTCGCCGGCGCGCAGCACCTGACCCAGATGGTAGTCGCCGTGGTAACGCATCTTGGCCGCAGCGATCGCGGCCAGCGCCGCCGGCGAAATGCGGTCGAGCAGGATGCGGCGCTGCGCCAGCAGGCGATCCGCGGCGACGCGCAATTCGTCGCCCAGCGCGTCGCGCCGCCTTTCGAGATCGTCGAGCGTAGCGCCTGCCTCGTCGCGCAAGTGCGCCGACCAGGTCGCCAGGTCGTCGGCGGTGATCGTCTCGGGTTCGAACGCCGGATTGCCGGTCGGGCGCGCGAAGGCGAGGTGCAGTTGGGCGGTACGACGGCCGAGCAGCGTCATCGGCGCCAGGAAATAGGCGTGCGCGTCGTCGGCGGGGACAGCGGCGTCACCGGCCTGATCGGCAAGAAAGCGCTCGAGATAGTCGACGGCGAAGTTCCATAGCGAACCCTGGTTTTCGACGTAGGCTTGAAGAATCGCCAGCGTCTGAAGCTGCCCGTCATCGCGACGGAATTCTATGGCGCCGGCGACCGCAACGCTATGCGCGAAATGCGACTGTTCGGTCAGGAAGCGGCCGATTTCGACCTCCGGATTGGTTCCTGTCTGCAAACGGCGGTAGGCCTTGAGAAACAGCCGGTCGCCGAAATATACCGCCGTATTGCTCTGTTCCAGCGCGGGATGGCGCACCGGCGCATCAACGGCACCAGCCAGATCGGCGAAGGCCTTGAAGGCGCGAAATTCGATCTGCCCCCGGCCGAACGGCAGCGTCAGGTTCTGACTGATTCCCGCCAGCAACGCTCGGCAGAAACGATCGTCGCTGAACGCTCCGTAGAGCAGGCCGGTTCTCTCCTTTTGCCGCACGCGCGCCAGCGCCCAAGGCATCAGCGACAGGATCTTCTCATCGCTGTTCGCGTTTTCCCAGGCGATGGCCAGCGGCAGGAAGTAGAGCTGAGGCGGACGATCGTCGCCATGGACTTCGATGACCGTGAGCAGCCAGCTGCCGTTCTCGGTCGTCCATTCGCCCTGCACCGTCAATTCGATCCGCGAGATGGCGTGACCCTTGCCGGCGAACCAGCGCGTGTTGTTCAGGTAGGGACCCAGAACCTTGTTCTGGAGCTGGTCGGAAGTCGCCGCGGCGATCGCGCGGCGCACGGTGGTTGCGGCGCTGCGCCCTCCGGAAAAAGTCAGCCAGCCCTCGGTGAGAACCAGGATAGGTAGTTCGGGGGCGAGCAGCCGCTCTTCGTGCCAGTAAGGTACTTCGACGTCGGTGGCCAGGCGGAAAGCCAGGACGCCGTGGCCGCTAAGCGTCATCTGGTAGGGTAGCTCGTCGATCGGCGGAAACGGCGTGCGGCCCAGCAGTTCAACCGGGACCCATCCCTTGTAGGCAGCGAGATCGAGTTCGACCGGCTGCGCCGAACGCGAGAGATTGACGACGCACAGCAGCGTTTCGTCCTGCCATTCGCGCACATAGGCGAGGATCTTGCGATTGCCCGGTTCGAGGAAGCGGATGCTGCCGCGGCCAAAGGCCTGGAAGTTCTTGCGCACGGCGATCAGGCGCTTGATCCAGTGCATCAACGACGACGGGTGGCGCGACTGGGCTTCGACATTGATCGCCGCGTAGCCGTAGATCGGATCCATATTCGGAGGCAGATAGAGTTGCTGGGGGTCGGCGCTGGAAAAGCCGGCGTTGCGGTCCGGGCTCCACTGCATCGGGGTACGTACGCCGTTGCGGTCGCCCAGATAGATGTTGTCGCCCATGCCGATCTCATCACCGTAGTACATTACCGGAGAGCCGGGCAAGGTCATCAGCAGAAAATTGACCAATTCGATCTTGTCGCGGTTGTTGTCCATCAGCGGCGCCAGGCGGCGGCGAATCCCGACGTTGATGCGCATGCGCGGGTCGGCGGCATACATGCTGTACATGTAGTCACGTTCGCGCTGGGTGACCATTTCAAGCGTCAGTTCGTCATGGTTGCGCAGGAAGATCGCCCACTGGCAGGTGCTCGGGATGGCCGGCGTCTGCTGCATGATCTCGACGATCAGATGGCGGTCTTCCTGGGCGACTGCCATGAAGATGCGCGGCATCACCGGGAAGTTGTAGGCCATGTGACACTCGTCGCCGTCGCCGAAATACTCGCGCACGTCCTCGGGCCACTGGTTGGCCTCGGCGAGCAGCAGGCGATTCTGGTAATGGGCGTCGATGACCGCGCGCATCTGCCTGATGACGGCGTGGGTCTCGGGCAGGTTTTCGTTGTTCGTTCCGTCGCGAACGCACAGATAGGGAATCGCGTCGAGGCGCAGTCCATCGACGCCGAGGTCGAGCCAGAAACGCATGATGCGGATCACCGCCTTGACGACGCTCGGGTTGTTGTGGTTGAGGTCGGGCTGGTGGGAAAAGAATCTGTGCCAGTAATACGCCTGCGCGACGTCATCCCAGGCCCAGTTCGATTTCTCGCTATCGGTAAAGATGACGCGCGTCTCGGGAAAGCGCTTGTCACTGCCCGACCAGAGGTAGAAATCGCGCTTCTTCGATCCCGCGGGCGCGCGGCGCGCGGCTTGAAACCAGGGGTGTTGATCCGAAGTGTGGTTGATCACCAGTTCGGTGATGACCTTGAGTCCGCGGTGGTGCGCTTCGCGGATGAAATTGCGAAAATCGGTGCGGTTGCCATAGGCTGGATTGATGTTCCGGTAATCGGAAATATCGTAGCCGTCGTCGCGCATCGGCGACGGATAGAAGGGCAACAGCCAAAGCGTGTTGACGCCCAGATCCTGCAGGTAGTCGAGCTTTTCGGTGAGTCCCTTGAAGTCGCCGGTGCCGTCGCCGCTACTGTCGAAAAAAGCCTTGACGTGCAGTTCGTAGATGATCGCATCCTTGTACCAGAGCGGATCGTCCGGCCATGACGGGGTCGCGGCGGGCGTTGGGGAGACGTTTCCGCCTGGCGCCGGCGAACCGGCGTTTCCAGGAAGTGTCGAGTCGCTCATGATCTTGCTCCGATTCTCGCCAAAAGCGTGAGCACCAGCACGGCCAGAGAGGACAGTGCAAGCGCCGAAAAATGAAAATGGCCGTGACCGGCGGGCGCTGTCGCGACGACCTGGCCGAACTCACCCCTGCCGCACACCCCTACTATAGGGCATCGCTGCGCGCGATTTCGTTCCCCGACCCGCCTTGCTGAACGCCAACGCGATAGTCTTGGCGGATCTCAAGCAGCCAATGGCGCAGACTCTACCCGGCCGATCGCCCGGCCTCTGTGCGTTGCCAGACAGAGAAAACCAATTGGGTGACGCGGCTATGACGTTCTTGCACCGCCGCAGAAATAGAAAAAGCCCCGTGGATAGGGGCTTTCGTAGAGTCCGCGACGTCGTTCGACGACCTGAAACGTCACTCCAGATTCTGGATCTGCTCGCGCATTTGCTCGATCAGCAGTTTGAGTTCCATCGCCGTTTGCGACACTTCGCTGACCACCGATTTGGAACCGAGCGTATTGGCCTCGCGGTTGAGTTCCTGCATCAGGAAATCGAGGCGCTTGCCGCTGGCGCCGCCGGCCTTGAGCACACGCTCGACTTCGTCGAGGTGCGTCGACAGGCGAGCCAGTTCCTCGGCGACGTCGATGCGCACGGCGAATACCGCGACTTCCTGGCGAATCCGCTCGTCGTCAGCGCTGCCGATGGCATCGATCAAGCGCTGCTTGAGCTTGTCCTGAAATGCCGCCTGCGCGAGCGGAATGCGCGGCGCAACCTCGCGCACCAGATCACGCATGCGGGCGACTCGCTCAAGGATCACTGCGGCGAGCTTTTCACCTTCGCGCGCGCGACTGGCGGAAAAATCGTCCAGCGCGTCCTTGGCCAGCGCCAGGCACGACCTGACCAGCGCTTCGCTGTCCATCGAATCGTCACCGAACATCCCGGGCCAGCGCAAGACGTCGGCAACCGCCAGCGGCGCAGCCTGCGGCAGCTCGCTGCACACTTGCGCCTCGAAGGATTTGAGCCGCTGCAACAAGTCGGCGTTGAGCGTCTGCGCGCGGACCCGCGCGGTCGCCGCGGCGTAACTCACGCGGCACTCGAGTTTGCCGCGGGTCAGGCGAGCGCTGAACAATTCGCGCAGCGCCGGTTCGGCGGCGCGCAATTCCTCGCAGACGCGGAACTGGAAATCAAGATAGCGCGAATTGACGCTTTTGAGTTCGAGGTGCAGTGCGCCGTGTTCAACGTCGAGCGTTCTGGCGGCATAGCCGGTCATGCTGTAGATCATGGGAGTCCTGAAGAAGAGAGGGGCGTCAGAGCGATCAGCTTTACAGTCAACCGCTAAAGCCTGAAAATGGCCCGATTGCCACATGATAGCCTCGATATTGATGGTGCAACAAGCGAACCACGCCCTTCCCGCCGGTTACCAACTCGATGAATACCGCATCGAGCACCAGTTCTCACTGGGAGGGTTCTCGATCGTCTATCTGGCCACCGACCCCTCCGGTCAATTCGTCGCGATCAAG
This sequence comes from Pseudomonadota bacterium, assembly GCA_018262095.1. Classification (GTDB taxonomy): domain Bacteria; phylum Pseudomonadota; class Gammaproteobacteria; order Burkholderiales; family Rhodocyclaceae; genus Propionivibrio. The sequence goes on along the minus strand of JAGTRW010000003.1, from coordinate 146,382 downwards.
GAATATCTGCCGAACAGCCTGGCGCTGCGCGGCGAGGGAGAGATCAAGCCGACCATCAGCGAAGAGCACTTGCCGGCTTTCCGTTACGGCATGAAGTGCTTTTTCGAGGAAGGCCGCGCACTGGCCAAGCTGTCGCATCCGAACGTGATTCGCGTGCTCAATTTTTTTCGCGCCAACGACACCGTTTACATGGTGATGGAATACGAGCGCGGACGAACGCTGCAGGAGATGATCCAGAAGAACCGGGCGATCATCACCGAGAACTTCATCCGCAACGTCTTCACCAAGCTGCTCAACGGCCTGCGCGAGGTACATTCGCACAAACTGCTGCACCTCGACCTCAAGCCGTCGAATATCTACATGCGCAACGACTACACGCCGGTGCTGATCGATTTCGGCGCCGCGCGGCAGACGCTGGCCTCCGACACACCGATGCTCAAGCCGATGTACACGCCGGGCTTCGCTTCGCCCGAACACTACAAGCAAAGGGAATTGCTCGGCCCGTGGAGCGACATCTACAGCGTCGGCGCGTCGATGTACGCATGCATGGCCGGATCGGCGCCGCAGGCTGCCGACATCCGTTGCGAAAAAGACCGGCTGATCCCGGCGATGGTGCGCTGGGAAGGGCAATACTCGGATCAATTGCTCGAAACGGTCGATTGGTGTCTGTGCCTCAACCATTTCTATCGGCCGCAAAGCGTCTTTGCGCTGCAGAAGGCATTGACCGAAGCGGTTGAGAAACCTGAGCAGCCCAAGCAGCATTGGCTCGGCCAAGTGGTGGACAAACTCAAAAGAAGGAGCCCGGCCAAGTGAAATTCACCATTTATCAGGAAAGCCGCCCTGGCAAACGCGCCAACAACGAAGACCGGCTGGCTCACTGCTATTCGCGCGATGCCTTGCTGATGGTCGTCGCCGACGGGATGGGCGGCCATTACTACGGCGAGATCGCCGCGCAGATCGCCGTGCAGAGCCTGGTCGAGTCATTCCAGCGCGAGGCGACACCGGTCATTGCCGACCCCTTCCTGTTCCTGCAGAAGGCGATGATCAACGCGCATCACGCCATCATCGATTTTACCGACGCCCACAATCTCAAGGATTCGCCGCGCACCACCTGCGTCGCCTGCATCATCCAGGACAACATCGCCTACTGGGCGCATGCCGGAGATTCGCGCCTGTACCTGATGCGCGACGGCAAGGTGCTGGTCCACACGCGCGATCACTCGCGCGTGCAGTTGCTCAAGGACCAGGGCGTGATCAACGAAGCGCAGGCGGCGGTGCACCCCGATCGCAACAAGGTTTACAGCTGTCTCGGGGGGCGCAAGGCGCCGGAAATCGAATTCTCGCGCAAGACGCCGCTCGAAGCGGGCGACGTGCTCGCACTATGCACCGACGGCGTATGGGGCGTGCTTCCCGGCGAGACGATGGCGGTGGCCTTGAAGAGCGACAACCTGATGCAGGCGGTGCCGATGCTGCTTGGCCAGGCCGATATCCGCGGCGGACCGAATGCCGACAACCTGTCGATTGTCGCCGTGCGCTGGGAAGACAGCTATCGCGAAGAAGGCACCAGTCCGTCGAGCGTCGTGTCGACGCAATTGATGTCGCGCGACACGGTGACCACCAAACTCGACGCCTTCGGTCGCAACCCAAGCTACAAGACCGAACTGTCCGAAGAAGAAATCGAACGCGCGATCGACGAGATCCGCTCGACCATCCAGAAGTACTCCAAATAGGAATTTTCATGCGCCCCAGTCAACGCAAGCCGTCAGAGCTTCGCAGCATCCGCATCACCCGCAACTTCACCCGCCACGCCGAAGGCTCGGTGCTCATCGAAATGGGCGACACGCAGGTGCTGTGCACCGCCAGCATTGAAGAATCGTTGCCGCCTTTCCTGCGCGGCAAGGGACAGGGCTGGGTCACCGCCGAATACGGCATGCTGCCGCGCGCGACGCACACGCGCAGCGCGCGCGAAGCGGCCAAGGGCAAGCAGAGCGGTCGCACCCAGGAAATCCAGCGTCTGATCGGCCGCTCGCTGCGTGCCGTAACCGACCTCAAGGCGCTCGGCGAACGCCAGATCACGCTCGATTGCGACGTGCTGCAGGCCGATGGCGGCACGCGTTGCGCGTCGATCACCGGCGCCTGGCTGGCGCTGCACGACGCCTGCGCCTACCTCGTCGCCCAGGGCAAGTTGGCGCAAAGCCCGCTGCTCGACCACGTCGCGGCGATTTCGGTCGGCATCTACCAGGGCGAGGCGGTGCTCGACCTCGACTACCCCGAGGATTCGGACTGCGATACCGACATGAACGTGGTGATGACCGGCCGCGGTGGCATCGTCGAAATTCAGGGGACGGCCGAGGGCGAGCCGTTCACGCGCGCGCAGATGAACCAGCTCGTCGATTTTGCCGAAACCGGAATCGCGCAATTGATCGCGCGGCAGAAAGCGGCGCTGGCCGTATGAAGCTCGTTCTCGCCTCGAACAACGCCAAGAAGCTCAAGGAACTCGACGCGATTCTCGCGCCGCTCGGCTGGGAGCTGATCCCGCAGGGACAGCTCGGCGTTCCTGAATGCGACGAGCCGCATTGCACCTTCGTCGAGAACGCGCTCGAAAAAGCGCGTCATGCCGCGCGGCTGACCGGCCTGCCGGCGCTCGCCGACGACTCCGGCTTGTGCGTCGACGCCTTCGGCGGCGCGCCCGGCGTCCAGTCGGCGCGCTACGCGCAAGAGACACCCGACGACCCCAAGTCGGACGCGCGCAACAACGCCAAGCTGCTCGCCGAACTTGGCGAGCGCTGCGACCGGCAAGCGCACTTCGTTTCGGTGATCGTCTTCGTTCGCCACGCCGCAGACCCGCAGCCAATCATCGCCGAAGGCGAATGGCACGGCGAGATCCTCGCCGCCGAACGTGGCAGCGCGGGTTTTGGCTACGATCCGCTGTTCTATATTCGCGAGCTCGACCAGACGTCGGCCGAACTTTCCGCCGCCGAGAAGAACCGCCGCTCGCACCGCGGTCAGGCATTGGCGCGGCTGCTCGAACGCTTGCAAGCCGCGCGCTGATGGCCAAGGCGGCACGCGTCATCACTATCGTCGCGGCGGGAAAGTCAAAGAGCGCGGCATCGGGAACCCTCGAGTTTCGTATCCCGCCGCCGCTCTCGCTCTACGTCCATATCCCGTGGTGCGTGCAGAAGTGTCCGTACTGCGACTTCAACTCGCATCAGGCGCGCGGCGAAATTCCCGAGGCCGACTACGTCAGCGCGCTGATTGCCGACCTCGAATCGGCGCTGCCGCTCGTCTGGGGGCGCCAGGTGTCGAGCATTTTCTTCGGCGGCGGAACGCCAAGCCTGCTCTCCGGAAATTCGCTCGCAACGCTGCTGACTGCGATGCGCACGCTGCTGCCGCTCGTCCCCGGCGCCGAGATCACGCTCGAAGCCAACCCGGGAACGGTCGAAAGTGCCAAGTTCGCGGCCTTCCGCGACGCCGGCGTCAATCGCCTGTCGCTCGGCATTCAGAGCTTCAACGCGGCGCACCTCAAGGCGCTCGGACGAATTCACGATGACCGCCAGGCGCGCCGCGCGATCGAAATCGCCGCCCAGCATTTCGATAATTTCAACCTCGACCTGATGTACGGACTGCCCGGGCAAACGCTTGAACAGGCGATGGGCGACGTCGACGCCGCGCTCGCTTTCGCGCCGCCCCACCTCTCCTGCTATCAGCTGACGCTTGAGCCCAACACCGCCTTCGCCGCCGCCCCGCCGACGCTGCCCGACCCTGACGCCTGCGCCGACATGCAGGAGGCGATCGAGGCCAGGCTGGCCAGCGCCGGTTTCGTCCACTACGAAACGTCGGCTTTCGCGCAGCCCGGCCGCCACTGCCGGCACAACGTCAATTACTGGACTTTCGGCGACTACCTCGGGATCGGCGCCGGCGCCCACGGCAAGCTGACGTTACACGACAAGGTGCTGCGGCAGATGCGCTGGAAACAGCCCAAACAGTATCTGGCGCAGGTCGCCGAGTCGCATCCGATAGCCGACGAATTTCCGGTCGCTGCGGCTGACCTGCCGTTCGAATTCATGATGAACGCGCTACGCCTCACCCAGGGCTTCGACGCATCGCTGTTCGAAGCGCGCACCGCGCTGCCGCTGATCGCCATCGAAAACGAACTGCGCCGCGCCGAAAGCGACGGACTGATCGAACGCCGGCCCGGCCACATCGCGCCGACGCCACGCGGACAACGCCACCTCAACCGTCTGCTCGAGCGCTTTCTCGCCGATTAGGCCGGCACCGCAGGTTGCGGCGGCACGCGCTTGCCCTCGCTGCCGGTGACATAGAGCCTGACCTTGGCCTGCGCCAACGCGGCGGCAATTTCGTCTGGCGGCTGATCGTCGGTGAACAAGGCGTCGATTTCCGAGATGTGGCCGAGGCGGACCATCGGGTTGCGGCTGAACTTGGTGTGGTCGGTCACCAGAAAAACCTGCCGCGCGTTTTCGATGATCGCCTGCGCGACGCGAACTTCACGGTAGTCGAAATCGAGCAAGGTGCCGTCGAGGTCGACTCCAGAAATTCCGATGATTCCGAAATCGACCTTGAACTGCTTGATGAAATCGATCGTCGATTCGCCGATCACGCCGCGGTCGCGCCTGACCACGCCGCCCGCGACGATCACTTCGAAATTCGCGTTGTCGGCAAGCAGCGTCGCGACATTGAGATTGTTGGTGATGATCCGCAGGTTCTTGTGCGCCGACAAGGCCTTGGCCACCTCTTCGGTGGTCGTTCCGATGTTGATGAACAGCGACGCGTTGTCCGGAATCTGCTGCGCGACCATCTGCCCGATGCGGATCTTCTCATTGTGGTTCAACACCTGACGCGCCGAGTAATCGACGTTCTCAACGCTCGAAGCCAGACCGGCGCCGCCGTGATAACGCCGCAGCAAGCCGCGCGAGCACAACTCGTTGATATCGCGCCGGATCGTCTGCGAGGTGACCTTGAAGGCGCGAGTCAGTTCTTCGGTCGACAAATAACCTTTTTGCCTGGCCAGCGCCAGGATCTCCTGATGGCGCGGAATCAGGTTGATTTGGCTGGCGCGCGTTTTCATTATCGTCTCCACTGCGGGTCCATTCCGGGGCCGGTGCCCAGCCTGCGTGCCCGCGTGGTAGGCGGCACCGGCGTGCTTTCATTCTAACCGTCCTGGGCCGGCGCCGCGCTGGCGATATGAAGCTTGCCACGGCAATTGCATTTGCTGGTTGACAAAGCCCGGCCCAAACCATAATGTTCGTTTTGAAACATTTGTTTGTTTACGCAAATACTAACATTCATTTTAAAAGAATTCGAGCAGCGCAAATCATGAACCGATCGCACAGACTCAACGCCTTGCAGCAACAGACTCCCTTCGACCTGCTCGTCATCGGAGGCGGCGCGACCGGCTGTGGCATTGCCGTCGACGCCGCCAGCCGCGGCCTGTCGGTCGCGCTGATCGACAAGAACGACCTCGCCGAAGGCACCAGCAGCCGCAGCACCAAGTTGATTCACGGCGGCGTGCGTTACCTCGAAATGGCGGTCAAGAAACTCGATCGCGCGCAATACCACCTGGTCAAGGAAGGCCTCGACGAGCGCGGCACCTTCATCAACAACGCGCCGCACCTGGCCGGCCGCGTCGCGCTGGTGACGCCGATCTACAGCTGGTTCGAAGTGCCCTACGTTTTCTCCGGCCTGCTGCTCTACGATCTGATGGCCGGCAAGAAGGGGATCGGCCACAGCAGCCTGATCTGCCGTGACGAGGCGCTGCGCCGCTACCCGATGCTCAAGGCCGACGGCCTCAAGGCCGGCGTCGTCTATTACGACGGCCAGTTCAACGATTCGCGGATGGCCGTGACGCTGGCGCTGACCGCGCAAAAGAACGGCGCGGTGATCGCCAACCACGTCGAGGCGATCGAGTTGCTCAAGGACAACGGCAAGATCTGCGGCGCGCGCGTTCGCGACACGATCGCCGGCGATGAATTCACCGTCCGCGCGCGTGGTGTGATCAACGCCACCGGACCGTTCGTCGACCGCCTGCGCCAACTCGCCGAGCCCGACGCCAAGCCGCTGCTCAAGGCCAGCACTGGAATCCATATCATCCTGTCGCCGCGCTTCGCGCCGCCCGAGGCCGGGCTGATGATCCCCAAGACCGACGACGGACGCGTTCTTTTCATCCTGCCGTGGCAAGGGCACACGCTGATCGGGACGACCGAGGCAGCCTCCGACATCATCGACCACCCGCCGGCCAAGGAAGAGGAAATTGAATACCTGCTGCGCCACATCAACCGTTATTTCAACCTGGCGGTGACGCGCAGCGACGTCAGTTCGGTATGGTCGGGGCTGCGCCCGCTGGTGCAGGCGCCCGACAAGGCCAACACCGCGCAGTTGGTGCGCGAACACCTGATCGAAGTGGGCGACTCGGGTCTGCTCACGGTCGCCGGCGGCAAATGGACGTCTTACCGCCGGATGGCCGAAGAAGCCGTCGATCAGGCGCTGCAAACCTTCCTGCTCGGGCGTTCGCGCGCCTGCTACACGAAGCGCTACCCGCTGGTCGGCGCCGAACATTTCGACGTCCACGCCGAAGCGGGTTTGATCGCCACTTACGGACTGGCTGCCGACGTCGCCAACCGCCTGCACCATGCCTACGGCGACCAGGCCGAGCGCGTCGCCGAACTGGCCAAGAGCGGATTTTCGGCGCGCCTGCATGCCGACCACCCCTACCTTGAAGCCGAGGTCATTTACGCGGTGCGCAGCGAATTCGCCGAGCGCGCCAGCGACGTCGTGACGCGGCGCCTGTCGCTGGCGCTGCTCGACAACGCGGCGGCGATCGCCGTCTTGCCGCGCGTCATCGAACTGATGAGCGGCGAACTGGGCTGGACTCACGAACGGTGCGACGAAGAGATGGCACAAGCAATGCTGCGCTTGACGGTTGCAATCTGAAAAGCATACCGCTAATGTTCCTTCTCGATCAAAATAGAGCAAAATGAAAGCGACTGATCCGCTTGCGCTGTCCCATTTCGAAACGCAAGCCGGGATGAAAGTCGACCAGATGGGCGTTCCAAATTGTACGTTTACCAACATCAGGAGAGTGTCATGAAACGAAGAATCGTTCTGCTATCTGCCCTTGCCCTGCTTGGCGCTGCCGTTGCGCCGACCTACGCCGCCGACAAGATCATCGTCAAGATCGCCGGAATGAAGCCCGATGGCGAGCCCGAAACCGTCGGCATGAAGTTGTTCGCCAAGTACGTGATGGAAGCGACCAAGGGCAAATACGACGTTCGCGTCTTCCCCAACAGCCAGCTCGGCAAGGAGGACGCCTACATCGCGCAGACGCGCAAGGGGATCATCCAGATGTGCGCGACCGGGACGCAGACCGGATCGCTGTTCCCGGCGATGGCGATGCTTGAAACGCCGATGCTCTACGACAGTCTGGACCATGCCCACCGCGCGATGAACGGCGAAACGTTCAAGCTGATCAACAAGGGTTTCCCCGAGAAGTCCGGGCTGACCATGATGAACGCCTTCCCGCTCGGTTTCCGTCACTTCTACACCAAGAAACCGATCAAGGACATCAACGACCTCAAGGGACTGCGCATGCGCGTCCCGAACATCCCTCTTTACCTCGAATTCGCCAAGCAGCTCGGCCAGAGCGGTCAGCCGATGCCTTTCGCCGAAGTCCCTTCGGCGCTTGACCAGGGAACCATCGACGGCGGCGACAGCCCGTTCTCGGATATCGTCGCGCTCAAGATGTACGAAATCGCGCCGAACATCACGCTTTCGGGACACATCCTGGTGATCCACTCCCTGTACATCAACAACGACTTCTACAACAAGCTGCCGCCCGAAGATCAGAAGATCTTCACCGACGCCGCCAAGCGTTCGGCGGAAGACGTCTGGAAGATGGCCGGCGAAGTTGAAAAGAAGGCCGTCGAGGAAATCACCAAGGGCGGCGGCAAGATCAACAATCCTTCGCCCGAATTCAAGGCAGCGCTGGTCGCCGCCGGTCAGAACACCTGGAAACTGTTCTACGACACGGTGCCCAACGCCAAGGAAATTCTCGACAGCGTCAAGCAATACAAATAGCAGCGGTCAGGGAGAGCCATGGGCCGAGCGACGCAATGGGGGACACAGCGCGTCGCCTCGGCCCATCGCAACATTGCGGGTCACATCAATGCATATTGGATTACGTCGTCAATAAGGGGTTGGAAATGAGCAATACGGGGGGAAAAAGATGAGCGAGTTGATGCCGGAAAAGGCGCAGGACAGCGAGACCAAGGGGGAATTGGCCTTCCAGATTTTCTGTGCCTTTGTCTTCCTTGGAATGATCGGACTGGTCTTCTGCAACGCGATGATGCGCTACATCTTCAAAATGAGTTTTGCGCCGAGCGAGGAATGGTCGCGCATCCTCTTCATGTATATCACCTTCTTCGGATCAATTGAGGGCTTCTATCGCGGCCGGCACATCGCCGTCGACATGTTCACCGGACTGCTGCACGGTGTGACGCGCAAGAGCGTCGATATCGTCGCGCAGATCCTGGCGTTGGCCGCACTCTTCGTCCTCGCCATCGGCGGCATCACGCTGGTGCTGCAAACGATAGACACCAACACCGTCGCCACCGGGCTCAATATGGCGTTCGTCAACGGCACGCTGCCGCTGATGGCGATTACCGTGATCATCATGCGCGGCTACGAGTTGATCAAAACGATCAAGAAGCCGGCTGCGCAGTTCCTCGCCAAACCGAAGGAGTTCTGATCATGGAATTAGCCATTTTTCTCGGCAGCCTTTTCTTCTTCCTGATCCTCGAAATTCCAATCGCCTTGGTGATGGTGCTGTCGGCGATCGTGCTGATGCTCTACTCGGGCGACGGCGACTTCATGATCATTCCGCAGGCGATGGTCGACGGCGTCAACAACTATCCGCTGATGGCCATTCCGTTCTTCGTCTTCGCCGGCGAAATCATGGCCAAAGGGGGACTCTCCAAGCGCGTCATCCTGCTTGCCCAGTTGATCATCGGCCGCGTCAAGGGTGGCCTCGGCTACGCGACGATCATCTCCGCGGTGATCTTCGCCGGGCTGATGGGCAGTTCGGTCGGCGAAGCGGCGGCGCTGATGGGGATTCTCTATCCGATGATGAAGGACGCCGGTTACGACAAGGGTCGCGCCGGCGGCATCATCGCCTCGGGAGCGATCCTCGGCCCGATCATCCCGCCGTCGGCTAACTTCATCCTGCTCGGCGCGACGATGGAGCTGTCGATCACCAAGCTGTTCATGATCGGACTGGTTCCGGGACTGATCATCGGCTTCTTCCTGCTGCTGATGTGGTTCTTCATCGTCCGCAAGGACGGCTATACGGAGACGATCACCTTCACCCGGGAACAGGCCAAAACGATCCTCAAGGAATCGACGCCGGCGTTCATGCTGCCGGTGCTGCTGCTCGGCGGGATCCGTGGCGGCATCTTCACACCGACCGAAGGCGGCGCGTTTGCCGCCGTCTATTCGATCCTGGTGACGGTGTTCTACTACCGCGAGCTATCCTTGCGCAACCTGCTGCGCGTGTCCGCCACCGCCGCACGCAGCACCGCGGTGGTGATGCTGATCGTCGGTGCAGCGACCGCCGTCGGCTGGTTCATCACCGCGGCGCAGATCCCGCTGCAGATGGCCGAGTTCTTCTCGCCGCTGGTGCCGACGCCCAAGCTGCTACTGGTCGCGATCATGATCTTCCTGTTCGCCGCCGGCATGGTGATGGATCTGACGCCGAACATCCTCTTGTTCGCGCCGGTGTTCTACCCGCTGACCACGATGGCCGGGATCGACCCTTACTATTTCGGGCTGCTCTTCGTGCTCAACGTCGGCATCGGCGTCATCACGCCACCGGTCGGCACCGTGCTGTTCGTCATCTGCGGCTCGGCGGGAATTTCCATGGGCTATCTGGTGCGAAAAATGGCGCCCTTCCTGCTCATGGAAGTCGGCGTGCTGTTCCTGCTACTGTGGTTCCCGAGCCTGTCGCTGGTTCCGCTCAAGTGGCTGATGTAAGTGGAACTTAGCAATAAACGCTGCTTCGTCTTCGACCTGGATGGGACCGTCTACCTCGGTAGCACCCCCATCCAGGGGACGATAGACTTCATCCTGCGCAACAAGGGGAAGAAGGAAATCTTCTTCCTGACCAACAACACGTCGAAGAACCTCGCCGACTACACGAAGAAGTTGGCGGGCTTCGGCATCGACGTCGACCTTGAGCGCATCCTTTCACCGCTGCTGCCGCTTCTCGATCACCTCAAGGACCAGGCGATTACCCGCGTCTATCCGGTCGGCAACACGAGCTTTCAAGCCTTCCTGCGCGAGCGGATGCCGGAGGTTGAATTCACTGCCGGCGCCGACTGCCAAGCGGTGCTGCTCGCTTACGACACCGAACTGACCTACGAAAAGCTCGCCACCTCGTGCCTGCTGCTGCAGCGCCCGGAAGTGCATTTCTTCTCGACGCATCCCGACCTCGTCTGTCCGTCGGACAAAGGACCGCTGCCAGACACCGGCAGCTTCGTCAGACTCTACGAAGCGGCGACCGGCAGGCTACCCGAGCTCACCTTCGGCAAACCCAACACGCTGGTCCTCTCGCCACTGCTCAAGCGCTTTGCGCAAGACGAGATGGTGATGGTCGGCGATCGGCTGACGACCGACAAGCTGCTCGCCGAAAACGCCGGAATCGATTTCATCCTGGTCCTGAGCGGCGAGGCCAAGCGCTGCGAACTCGCAGCACTGGCGCGCCAACCGAACCTGGTCGTCGACGACTTGGGTTCACTTTGAAGGCTGCAATGCAAGACTCCGGCACTTACGAACTGACCATGATCCTCGGCGCAGCGACGCTGCTGCTGTGGGGGGTCAGAATGGCGCGCACCGGCGTAATGCGCGCCTACGGTTCGCAGATCCGCCGCATCCTGCCGCGCGCGCTCAAGAATCCGCTGATCGCGCTGGCGACCGGTGCGGGTGCCGCGACCGTTCTGCAAAGCTCGATCGCGGTCGCGGTATTCACTTCGACGCTGGCAGCGATCGGCGCGATTCCGGTCGCCGGCGGCCTGCTCCTGCTGCTCGGCGCCGACGCCGGCAGCGCCGTGGTCGCCGCGCTGCTCACGCTCAATCTCAAGGCACTGTGGCCGATTCTGATGTTCGTCGGCTATTCGCTGCATTCGATCTACAGCGACACCGACTCGCCGCTTAAGCAGTTCGGGCGAATCTTCCTCGGCATCGCCATCATCCTGATCGCGCTGACCTTCATGAGCCAGGTTTCGAGCGCACTGGCGGCCAGCGATCTGATCCGCACGATCATTTCGGCGCTCGGCGACGAACTGTTCATCGCGCTGCTGCTGTTTGCGATTCTGACCTGGCTCGCGCATTCGTCGATCGCCATCCTGCTGTTCTGGGCGTCGCTGGTGCAGGCCGGGATCACCAGCGATCCGGCGCTGATCGTCGCGGCGATCCTCGGGATCAATCTGGGCAACACCATTCCGCCGATCATCATGACCTGGAACCAGGCCGCGCAAGCGCGCCGCGTCGTGCTCGGACACGGCGCCATCAAGCTCACCGGCGTGATCGCCGGCTTCATCCTGTTGCGCCTGATCGACGGCCTCTACGACATCATTCCCGGCGAGCCGAGCTTCCGCGTGGTGGTTCTGCACATTCTCTTCAACTGTTCGCTGATCGTCGCCTTCGCCGGCTTCGTCAATCCGCTGGCGCGAACGCTCGACAAATTGCTGGTCGAGGCGGCGAAGCCGGCCGACGATTTCGGACCGAAGTACATTCCGGGACAGGCCGACGTCGTCGGCAAGACCGAGCTCTTTCCGGTCACCGCGCTGTCGCGCGAAGTGCTGCGCATCCTGGGAACGATCCAGAACATGCTCGAAGTCACGCTCGACATGCTGATTTCAGCGCGTCCCGAAAAAGCACTCGAAATCGTGCGCATGGAAGACAAGGTCAATGCCTTGTTCAAGGCCGTTCGCGCCTACGCCGTCGATCTGACGCGCAAGGGAATCGACGACCACGATCAGAGAAAGGTCACCGCGCTGCTGCGTTATACCGCCAGCCTCGAAAATTCGGGCGACGTCATTTGCAAGACGATGATCGGCATTCCCGAGGCGATGAAAAAAGAAGGCAAGCAATTCTCCGAGGAAGGCAAGGACGAACTCAAGGCGCTGTTCGACTACCTGATCGGCAACGCGCAACTCGCCGCCGAAGTGATCATGTCGTGGCAACCGGAAACTGCCGGAATCCTGGTGCAACGCAAGCGCGACTTCAAGAAGATGTGCCATGACAGTTCGCGGCAACACATCAAACGCCTCGCCAACGACGTCTCGAACGCGATGGCCAGCAGTTCGGCGCACCTCGATTTGATTTCGGACATGCGCTGGATCAACACCCAGGTTTCAAGCATCGGCTACGACGTACTTCCCGAGAGCGAGGATTCGGGCGACGAAAATGCCGAAAAACTGATCGTTCACCCCGAATAAACGGCTGATCCGAGCGGAGGACAGATGCGCGAATTGTCGGTCAGATGGATGCGCTATTCGGGGGACTTCTGGGGCGGCTTGGCGGCGATGCTGGTCGCCTTGCCGGCCGCGGTCGCCTTCGGCGTCACCGTCTATTCGGCGATCAGCCCGCACTACGCGGCTTTCGGCGCGCTCGCCGGAATCCTCGGGGCGACCGCGCTCGGGCTCATCGCGCCGACCTTCGGCGGCACCGACCGGCTGATCAGCGCGCCCTGCGCGCCGTCGGCGGCGGTGCTGGCAGCGTTCGCCATTCAACTGGTGGCGCAGGGTCTGCAGCCTGTCGCCATCGTGTTGATGATGACCGTGCTCGGCATCCTCGCCGGCCTGATCCAGATGCTGATGGGCTTTCTGGGGATCGGCCGGCTGATCAAGTACATTCCCTACCCGGTGGTCAGCGGCTTTCTTTCGGGCGTTGGGCTGATCATCATCAGCGGTCAACTGCCGAAGTTCGCCGGAGCACCGGCCGGCGTCTCCTGGCTGGAAGTGCTGGTCACGCCTCACCATTGGGACTGGCGCGGCCTGACGATCGGCGCCGCGACGGTGATCGCGATGCTCTTCGCGCCAAGGCTGACCAAGCGGCTGCCGGCGACGATCTTCGGCATCGTGGCGGGAATCCTGGCCTATGCGGGAATCGCCGCGACCGACCCGGCGCTGCTCGAGTTGACCGGCAATCCGCTGATCGTCGGTTCGCTCGGGTCGAGCAGCGAAAGCTATGTCGAGCTGATCAGCAGCCGCTGGTATCAGATTGGAGAGATCAGGCTTGCTCAGGTCGCCGCGTTGATCGGCAGCGCGATCACACTGGCCGCGCTGCTCTCGATCGACACGCTCAAGACCTGCGTCATTCTCGATCAGATGACGCGCACGCGCCATGATCCGAACCGCGAACTGGCAGCGCAGGGACTCGCCAACATGGTGGCCGCTTCAGTCGGCGGCATGCCGGGCGCAGGAACAGTCGGAGCGACGCTGGTCAATCTCTCCAGTGGCGCCAAAACACGGATTTCCGGAATCATCGAAGGACTGATGGCGCTGGCCGTCGCCTTGCTGCTCGGCTCATTCGTCGCCTGGATTCCGATCGCCGCGCTGTCCGGCGTGCTGATCGTCGTCGGCCTGCGCATGATCGATACTGATCCCTTACGCTTTCTCGAGTCGCGTTCGACGGTGCTCGACTTCTCGGTAGTGCTGGCGGTCACCGCGACGGCGCTATTGGTCGGCTTGATCGCCGCCTCGGCAGTCGGCGTCGTTCTTTCGATCATCCTTTTCCTGCGCGAGCAGGTCGGCGGCAACGTCGTTCGGCGCAAGAGTTTCGTCGGTCAGCGCTCGTCGACCTGGTATCGGCCCGAAGCCGAAATGCGGATTCTCGAACAGAAAGGCGATAGCGCGGTGATTTTCGAGCTGCAGGGCAGCCTGTTCTTCGGCACCACGCATCAGCTTTATCTGACGCTCGAGCCTGAACTTTCGACCACCGACTACCTGATCCTCGACCTGCAACGCGTGCAGTCGGTCGACGTCACCGCCGCGCACATGCTCAACCAGGTTCGCGACGTGCTGGCCGAACGCAACGTTCCGCTGCTGCTCTCCAATGTGCGCGAAGCCTTGCCCAACGGTCGCAACCTGCGCGAGTTTCTCGAACTCGCCGGACTCACTTCGGATGGCGAGAAGGTGATCATCGTGCCGACGCTCGAAGCGGCGATCGAATGGGTCGAGGACAAACTGCTCGGCGACCTCGTCAAGACCGACGTCGAGCCGCCAGCGCTCGAACTGCATGAGATCGAGTTATTCACCGGCAGCAAGCCCGATACGCTCAACGATCTTCAGGAGTGCATGGAAATGCGTTCATGCAAGGTCGGCGAGAGCATCTATTCGCGCGGCGATGCGAACACCAACCTGTACCTGATCCGCAGCGGCGAAGTGCGCATCATGGGCTGTGTCGGCGGCAGCTCGCGACCGTGCCACATCGCCACCTACGGCCCCAGCGAATTTTTCGGCGGGCTGGCCTTCCTCGACCACCAGCCGCGCAGCAACGATGCGGTCGCCTCGCGCGATTCGGAACTCTACGTGCTGACGCTCGAGAAATTCAACGCGCTCGCCGAAGCGCACAAGCGCATTGCCTTCATCCTGGTCTCTCAGCTCGCGCGGACGCTGGCGATCCGCCTGCGCCACACCGACGACGAACTGACGTTGCTGCAGGAAAATTAGTTCGAACCACAACGACGCGGCGCACGCGACGAAAAGCAAGGCTTTGACACTGGGTTTGCGGTACCCCAACCGGAGCATCGGAAAGAGTACGTCGCTGATTGTTTTTGCGCCACATTCGTCGAAAACGGCGTGACCAACTGTTTTTTCTAGGTCAGTTTCGCCCGGAACGCCGGGTTTTCAGGGAGAGAGAGGGTTCGCGATGTTGATCAGGAACAAGATCTGGCTGCTGGTCGGTCTGGCCATGGCCACCTGTGCCGCCGTAGCGTGCGTCGGACTCTACGGACTGCGGCTGGTCAATGCCAACGTCGAGGGTATCGCCGGCAATTCGGTACCGGCCTTGTTGCTGGTCAGCGGCATGCGCTCGGACTACCTGGCCTCGATCCCGCTGGTTTACGATCGCGCCACAACCGCCGACGCCGAGAGCGGCGCAGCGCTCGAGAAGGAGATGCAGGCGAGCTACCAGAAGCTGCTCAAGCAGATCAAGGATTACACCGAACGCGCCACCGACGAGCAGGAGAAGCAGGCGCTGCACGAAGTCAAACTCAACCTCGGCGCATTCATCACGCGCCTGCGCCAGATCAACGAACTCGCCGGACAGAGCAACGAGATGGCGATGATGATGATCAAGAGCGACATCGGGCCGCTGCATCAGAAACTCGCCGCCAGTTTCGACCAGCTGGTCGACGTCAACACCGGCACCGTCAACACGCTGGAGGCCTCGGCCAACACCGCGTTCACGCGCACTCTGGCGACCTCGCTCGGCGCGGCGCTGTTCGGCGTCGCCCTAATCGGGGTGATGGGCACCATCCTCGGCCGCTCGATCGGCCTGCCGCTCAGCGCGATGCAGGGCGCCATCGTGCATACCGCACGCAACCTCGATTTCTGCGATACGATCAGCGTCGGTAGCAGCGACGAAATCGGCCGTACGCTGGCCGCCTACCAGCAACTGCTGGCCACGCTGCGGTCCAGTTTCGGCGAAATCCAGAAGGTCTCGGCGCGCATGGCATCGCTCACCGACGAGGTCGATCAGACGGCCCGGGAGATCGCCGACAACTCCCAGACGCAGGGCGACGCCGCCGGCAGCATGGCCGCGGCGATCGAACAGCTGACCACCAGCATCGCCATGGTTGCCGCGCAGGCACAGGACGCCACCCGGCACACCCGGACCTCGCGTGACCAGGCCGAACAAGGCGCCGGCGTGATCCTCGCCACGGTCGGCGGAATCGAGGCGATTGCCGCTGCGGTACGCCAGGGGTCGGCGCGTATCGACGCACTGCGTGCCGATAGCGAGAGCATCTCGTCGATGGCCAACATCATCAAGGAAATCGCCGACCAGACCAACCTGCTGGCGCTCAACGCGGCGATCGAAGCTGCCCGCGCCGGCGAACAGGGGCGCGGTTTTGCGGTTGTAGCCGACGAGGTGCGCAAGCTTTCCGAACGCACTGCCAGTTCGACGCAGGAAATTGCCAGCCTGCTCGAACGGATGCAGGACAGCGCCCGTCAGGCCGTCGCCAGCATGGCGGTGGCGGTACGCGAAGTCGACGCCGGGGTAGACAACGCCAAGCAAGCCGGCCAATCGATCGACAGCATCAAGCAGGGATCGGACACCGTGGCGACCGCCGTCGAGGACATCTCGACCGCGGTACGCGAACAGAACGCCACCAGTACGGCGATTGCGCAGCGCATCGAGCAGATCGCCCAGATGACCGAACGCAACACGGCGGCTGCCGCGAGCGCGGCGCAGGCGGTGCATCGCTTGAACGAGATGAGCCGCGAGATCGCGCAAGCGCTCGCCGCCTACAAGGTTTAGTAACCCAGAGAACCTCACCGCAAGGGCGCAAAGATCGATAGTCTGTGCGCTAGCGAGCGGCGCTTTCCAATTTGCGTGACTGGCCGCTAACGTGAATCAGAAAGGCCATTCAGATTCCGTCGTTTCGGGCTCGCCCCGGAATCCGACCAGCGGAAGTGCAGGGCCGGTGGTGCGCTACTGGACTCCGGCTTTCGCCGGAATGACGTGGCTATCCATTGTTTTGAACTTGACTGACTACTACCGCGCCGGCAGCGCATTGACGAGCTCGGCCAGTTGCCGCCGACCTCGCTCCGCGAGCCCCCTCTGGCGCAACTAGATTTTCTGTCGAAACGTTCTCAATCCGCTTTTCTCGCGCCGACGCGCACCATGTAAACGCCTCGCTCAAAGTCGGCTGATGGGCGCCGATTTCGCTTTCGCACCGTTTTGGACACGTCGGCTCCACGACATGCAGGCAGCTGGCTGCTTGCAAAAAACCTCGTTCCGGCCAATCGATCAGCTTCCACCGAACTGCGTGAGTCCGTACAGCGGAATCCTTGTTGGTGCGTCAACTCAAGAACGATCGCTAATTATCATACGATTTGATAATTATTAATCGCTTTTTATTATTCTGCATGGCTTTACTATTTCTCGCACGTGCTTGTTCTGCCAAGGTTCTGTGCGAAAAGCGTTGCTCACCTCACGCGGCCCGGCATGGTCAGTGCTTCACGACGTTCTTTGGGCTGGTGCCAAGCAGTTTGCGCCATGCTCGCGAAAGCCACTGAATACCAAGGTTCATTTTTCAACAAATCTGGAGTATTTCCATGCGCAAAACTCTTCTTCCCATCGTGACCCTCGCCTGCCTTTCGTTTCTGACCCAAGCCGCGATGGCGGACCAGTTGGCAGATATCAAGCAGAAAGGGACCTTGATCTGCGGCACGCTCGGCACGTCGGAACCGTTCAGCTTCCCTGATCCGGTTACTCGCGAGATCCAGGGCTACGACGTCGCTTTCTGCAACGCGGTGGCGAAGAGTCTGGGCGTCAAGCTTGAGTTGAAATTGATTTCGGTTGCCGCGCGGATCCCCGAGCTTCAGCAGGGGCGTGTCGATGTGCTGGCAGCCAATTTGGGGTGGACGCCGGAACGCGCCGAGCAGATCGCCTACAGCGATGGCTACTACGTCAGCCTGCAAAAGATCGCTGCCAAGCGCGCCGCCGGTTTCAAGAGCGTTGCCGATCTGGCCGGAAAACGCGTCAGCGCCACCAAGGGATCGACCTCCGAGATGGCGGTAAAGAAGACGCTGCCCACCGCCACCACGGTCACCTTCCAGGATCCACCCACCGCTTTCCTCGCCATGCAGCAGGGGAAAGTCGATGCTTTCGCTGTCTCCGAACTGACGCTGATCAAATTCAAGCAGCAGGTCGAGAGCAGCACGCCGATCGACATCCTAGAACCGCCGGTCATGCTTGAGGCGTGGGGAATCGGTATGCGCAAGGATTCTGCGACATTGATCAAACACGTCAATGGCCTGCTTGAGTCGATGGAAAAATCCGGCGAAGCGGCGAAGATCTTCGACCAGTGGCTCGGTACCAGCACGCCGTACAACATGCGGCGCGGTTTCAAAATCGAGCCGATCAAAGGCTAGGCGTATCAGTCGATCGCGGCTACTCATCCATTCACAGGCCATTGCCCATGAGCATCAGTCTCGATTTTTCGCTCCTGCTACGCGAGGAGTACTCGCAGGCGATCTTGAAGGGCATCGCCACCATGTTCGAGCTGACCGCACTCGCCTGGCTGTTGGCCGCAGCGGTCGGCACGATGCTGGCGATCGTGCGCATGAGCAACAGCCGCTTGGGACAGGCCGCGGTCGCCGCCTACGTCGAAGTGCACCAGAATGTACCGATGCTGGTGCTGATTTTCTTATGGTACTTCGGCGTTCCGGGACTGCTGCCGGACGAGATGCAACGCTGGATCAACGCTCACAACAGCGAGTTTCTCTTCGCCTTTATCGGCATCGGGCTTTGCATGGCAGCCTATATCTCCGAAGGCCTGCGTAGCGGCATACGCTCGATCCCGAAATCCCAGCTCGAGGCGTCACGTGCCCTCGGTCTTTCGTATTTGCAATCGTTTCGTCTGGTGGTACTGCCACAAGCGGTGCGCCTTGCACTGCCGACGCTGGTCAGCCACAGCGTTTTGCTGTTCAAGAACACCAGCCTGGCGATGGCCATCGGTGCCGCCGAATTGACCTACGTCACAAGGGAAATTGAGAGCCAGTCGTTTCGCACCGTCGAAGTCTATCTGTTCTCGACACTCGCCTATCTCGCGGTTTCGCTGCTGATCATGGGTGGCGGTGCGGCACTCGAACACCGCTACCGAATCAAGGGGAGATAGCGATTGGACGATATCCTTCAGATCCTGCGCGACAACGGAACGCTGTTGCTGGTCGGTCAATACCCGCACGGCCCGTTGGGCGGGCTGGCGATTACCTTGCTGTTGTCATTGTTTGGCATCCTGCTCGCTTTTCCGTTCAGCGTCGGCATCGCGCTGGCGCGCATCAGCCCGTTCTGCTGGCTACGCTGGTCGGCCACCGCGTTGATCTACGTGGTGCGGGGCGTACCGCTGGTGATGTTCATCTTCTGGGTGTACTTCTTCGTCCCCTTGTTGATCGGTCAGACCGTCACCGGCTTCACGACGATGCTGGTGACGCTGGTGATCTATGAATCGGCTTACCTCGCGGAAATTATTCGCGCCGGCATCCAGGGCTTGCCGCGCGGGCAGTTCGAGGCATCCCGTGCAGTCGGCTTGAGCTACCTGCAGACGATGTTCAAAGTGCTGCTGCCGCAGGCGCTCTACAACATGGTCCCGGCCATCATCAGCCAGTTCGTCTCGTCGATCAAGGAGACTTCGCTGGGCTATGTGATCAGCGTCAACGAACTGACTTTTGCCGCAAGCCAGATCAACAGCACGCTGCTGACCAAACCCTTTCAGGTCTTTTTCATCCTGGCGGCGATTTACTTCGTTCTCTGCCTCATCCTGACGCAACTGGCCCGTATCGTCGAGCGGCGCATCGCCGAACGGCGTAACGGCAGTCGGGTAACGCCAGCCAAGCCGGTGACGATGTCCAGGGCGACAATCTGAATCACTTTTCGATGGAGATATCCATGACGCGTCCCGCCCCCAGCCAGTACCCCATGATTTCCTTTAAAAAGGTCAACAAATGGTATGGCGAATATCATGCGTTGAAAGAGATTACCGCCGACGTTGAAAGAGGCGAGGTGCTGGTGGTTTGCGGTCCATCGGGTTCGGGAAAATCAACGCTGATCCGGACCGTCAACCGGCTCGAAGAAATCCAGGGCGGGCGGATCGAATTCGACGCTCAGGATGTGCACTCGCCGGCGCTCGATCTCAACACTTTCCGCAGCCACGTCGGTTTCGTGTTCCAGAGCTTCAACCTCTTCCCGCACCTGTCGGTGGTCGACAACATCATGCTCGCTCCCATCAACGCGTTGAAGCAGAAAAAGGTCGAGGCCAAGGGACGCGCGCTGGAACTCCTCGACCGGGTCGGCCTGGCGGCAAAAGCCGAGGCCTATCCTGGTCAGCTATCGGGAGGCCAGCAGCAGCGCGTCGCGATCGCAAGGGCCCTGGCCATGTCGCCGCCCGCCATGCTCTTCGACGAACCGACCAGTGCGCTTGATCCAGAAATGGTCGGCGAAGTACTGCAAGTCATGAAGGGGCTGGCGCGAGACGGAATGACCATGATCTGCGTGACGCATGAAATGAACTTCGCGCGCGAAGTCGCCGACCAGATCTGGTTCATGGACGAGGGAAGCATTGTCGAAACCGGCAAACCCGAGGAATTTTTTACCACTCCGCAAAGCGACCGTGCACGCAAATTTCTTTCCGAACTACGCTCCCACTGACATCGAATGAGAACCGCACTAAACTGGGCGTCGTTAAAGTCAAACGCTACCGTAGATCTGCGAGAAGTCACAACACTCTCGCGCGAGCATGACGATCGAAGGAATCAGCGAGCTCTTCTTCTCCCATTGGTACATGGCAACATAGGTGACGTCGGGCAGCGGCGGCGTGGCCTTTATTTCCTCGAGCAAGCCCCCCTTGATCATCACGCTCAGACACTTCCGGGGCAGATAGCTGATGCCCAGTCCGGAGACCGTCAGACCAAGCAACGCCAGAAGGTTATTGCATTTGATGCTGCTCGCCGGACTGAAACCCATTTTCCGGAACCACCGGTCATAGACCAGCCCGGTCCCGGATTTTCCGCCTTGCGCCAGCAGTTTTAGCGAGGCCAGCTCGGAAACCCGAAACGTCTTCTTGCCCGAATTGAGCATTCCGGGTTTGCACATCCAGGAATTTTCGACCCCGCCCAGGACCGTTGACGATAGGCGAGCGTCAACGAATGCGTCAGGGACGATGATCAGGTCAAGCTCATCGGCGAGCAGGCTTTCCTTCAAACCCATGCTCATATCGACGTCGGGCTCGATGGTGACGTTGGGAAACTGCTTCTGAATCTGGTCGCACAAGCGCGGAAACCAGGTCAGCGCGGTCAGTTCAGTAATGCCAATTCGCAACCGTCGTTCAAAACTTTCGGGACGGCCAAGTTGGTCGACCGCATTGTCCCGCTGTTCGAGCAACTTTTTGGCGATAACAAACATGATCTCGCCCTTTTCCGTCAGATGGGCGCTGCGTTGGCTCCTGTCGAACAACGGCATGTCGAACTGCGTTTCCAGCTCCTGAATTCTCTTGGACACCGCTGACTGCGTCGTATGCAGTTTCTGGGCCGCTTGGGAAAACCCGCCGGCTTCGACAATCCAATAGACCGCTTCAAGTTGCTTGAAGGTAAACACGGCGCACTCCTTTGGGGAACCGCCGGTATTTATATCACTTTATTTCCCCAGTTGATCAGAATATATATCGCTTTTTTTGTCATTGGCTGTCGGTCACAATTTGGACGGTCGCAAGCGGCAAAGCAACAAAATTACATTCTCAGTCCGGTGGAAATCATGAGCTTTGAAATCAACAGCAAGGTAAAGATCCTTGAGCAACCTCAGACAATCGCCTTGAACGCCATTGCCGAGCGCTTGAAAAACGAAGGCAAGGACATCGTCAACATGGTTCTCGGCGAACCCGATTTCGCGACGCCAAAGAAGATCATCGACGCCGCAACGAAAAGCATGAACGACGGGTTTACCCACTACGTGTCTTCGATGGGCTTGCCCGAGCTGCGTCGCAAGATCGCCGACAAGCTGCGCGACACCAACAACGTGAGCTACGACACAGCAGAAATAATCGTCACGCCGAGCGCGAAATTCGCGATTTACCTCGCCTTGACCGCGTTCCTCAACGATGGCGACGAGGTCCTGATTCTCGACCCCTCGTGGGTCTCGTACAAGGCGCTGGTGCAGTTGGCCGGCGCGACGCCGATCAGCGTCGCTCTCGATTACGAAAGCAACTACACGCTGACCGTAGCGCAGCTGGAAAAGCAGCTCACCCCCAGAACCCGGATGATTATCCTGAACACACCGAACAATCCTACCGGCCGGGTATTCAGCGCCGAGGAAAACCGGATTCTGGTGGATTTCATCAAGGAACACGATCTGCTGGCCGTCTGCGACGAAATCTACGAGAGCATTGTCTTCGATCACCACCAGCACGTCAGCCTGGCCAGTTTCCCCGAAATCAAGGCCAACGTGATTACCGTCAATGGATTCTCAAAGAGCCACGCCATGACCGGCTGGCGAATTGGTTATTTGGCCGCGGACAAGAAACTCATTGCCGAAATGCTCAAGGTCCAGATGCAGGTGGTCACCTGCACCGCATCCTTTGTCCAGGCGGCAGCGATCACTGCTTTCGACTGCGCAGCCGAAGTCGCGTCGATGGTTGCCCAGTACAGGGAGCGTCGCGATTATCTGGTTGAGGCGCTCAACACGATTCCAGGTTTCCATTGCCGTCCGCCAGAAGGCACCTTCTACGCGCTGCCGCGGATCGACTACAAGGGAATGAATTCCGATGAACTCAGCGCCTTCATTCTTGAAAACGCGCAGGTGCTGCTGACCCCCGGCAGCGCCTACGGGCGAGGCACTGAAAAGACGCTCAGGATTTCGTACGCGACATCGATCGAAAAAATCGAAGAAGCGATCAAGCGCTTGAGGAAGATATTCGTATAGGAAAAACCACTTGTTCGCGGTGTAGCGCCGGGAACGTGCCGCACAGAATCGGTTGAAAGAACGATGGCCAGGAAAGGTAAAGACTTATGAGCAACGCCGGATTCAGAATCAACAACAAGGTTGAAAGAGCGCCAAGAGCTTTGGTCGACGCGTTCAAGTTCATCCCCGTCGCCAATATTGCCGACAACATGAATCGACGCGCCTGCCTGGATGCCAGAATCCGGCCGATGAACGGCGCGGCGCTGCTGGGGACGGCGATTACCCTGAAGACCAGCCCGGGCGACAACCTGCTGCTCTACGCCGCCATCGCGATGGCCATGCCGGGCGATGTGATTGTGGTCGACGCTCAGGGCGACTTGTCCAATGCCATCGTCGGAGAGCTGATGCTCACCTGGGCGCAGAAAAAGGAAATTGCCGGGATCGTTGTCGATGGCGCGGTACGCGACGCCTCGGCGATCAAGACGATGGCCATTTCGGTCTATGCCGCTGGCGTGACGCCCAACGGGCCGTTCAAGAACGGCCCGGGAGAAATCAATATCCCAATCAGCTGTGGCGGGCAGGTAATCAGACCCGGTGACATCATCGTCGGCGACGAGGACGGGATAGTTGCCATTGATCCCCGAGATGCGCCGGATATTCTTGAGAAGGCGAAAGCGACGGTGATCAAGGAAGCCGGAATCGTCGCCGATATCCAAGGAAATGGCTGGGATCTCGGGTGGGTCGAAAAAGCCTTGCAGGATAAGGGCTGTGAATTTATCGCCTGAACAGCTGTTCGCCGACCCGCCAAACTTGCCGCGGCGAGCGGCGCCCAAGAAATCATCCGTCGCTACGGCGAATTGAGTTTTTCGACCAATTCGGCAAGCTGTCGCCGCAAGTCGTCTGCCGGCTGGCCCTGCGCTTCGGCCAGGCGGATCTGGCGCATCGTATCGGCGATCTGCGCCTGCGTCGCGCGCTGGTTGCTATTGGCCGGAGTGATGCTGATCGAAGTGGGAGCCGGCTTGGCCGACTTGCCACTGGGAACCAGCTGCGCGCGCTCGGCGCCAGCGCGGTTACGGCTAGCCGTAATCACCAGACTCTTGGGCTGATACGGCAACGGCATCGTCGCGCGGCGAACGGTTTTCTGCGCCACCGCATTGCGCCGGAAGGCGTTGACCGCGGTCATCAGCTGCTGGTGCAGTTCCTCGCTGGGCCGCCCTTCGGCTTCGGCCTCGCGGATCTTGCGCAGCAACTCCTCGATTTCGCTGGGCGCCGAAGTCGAACGGGAAGCGACGCCGAAGCTCTCCTTGGGCGCCTTGACGGCAATCGCAAACTCCTCGGGCGACGAAATCATCTTGCCGAGCTGGTAGTGGTCATAACGCATCGCCATCGTCAGCGCGGTATCGCCCCAATCGTTCTTCGACCGTCGGTCGGCGCCCGACTCGAGCAGCACGCGGGTCAGATCCTCGCGCCCCTCGCGCGCGGCGAGCATCAACGGCGTCGAGCCGTTGGGCGACGGCGCATTGACCTCGGCGCCGCGCTCGATCAGGTACTGGACCAGCGCCTGGTGTCCGTTGAACACGGCGTAGTGCAACGCGCCCCACTGGTTGCCTTCGCGGTTGAGCGCGGCGCCGTGATCGAGCAGCCATTTGACGGCGTCCAGATGCCCGTTCCAGGCCGCCAGCTGCAGCGGCTGTTCGCCATTGCGGTTGGCGCGCCGGGGATTGGCGCCGCGTTCGACGAAGAGCGCCATCATGTCGATATTGCCCTCCCAGGCAGCAATCATCAGCCCGGAGCCGAGCGGACTGCTCTGAAACTCGGGATCGAGCCCCTCGTCGAGCCAGGCCCTGGCCTTGTTCAAATCGCCGCGCTCAATCGCCCAAGCGAAGGCGATCGGATCGGGCAACGCCGCCCAGGCCACCCCGGCCCACAGGCACAGCACCGCAATAAAGACTCTGCCGATCACCCGCATCGAATTACTCCTCCCTGCGTCGACACATCGTAGGATGTTACGCTGTGTTTTATTGCACAATACCGCGCTCATGTCGCCACGTCTGATTTTCGCTCTTGCGCTTTCGCTCGCTCTGCACGCCAGCCTGGTCCTCCCGGACCTGCTCGGGCGGCTCGCTGTCGCCCGGCCCCGACCGGCGCTGCAGGCGGTCCTGCGCCTGCCGCCCAAGCCAGAGGCGCCGCCGCCTGCCGAGCCCTTGCTCAAGAACACCATGGATCCCGAAGAGACGCCGCCCGAACCCATGCAGCCCCCCAAGCCCGCGCCCAAAACGACCAAGCCGACGGCCCCCAAGGTCGTCGCCAAACGCGAGGTGCAGGTCGCGCAGCGAAAAATCTCCGAGCACCTATTTTACCCGCCCGAAGCCATCGCTCGCGGCATCGAAGGCGAAGTGCGCCTGATCGTCAAGCTGTCGGCCGACGGCGCGGTGGAAGACGTCAGTATCGCCGCCAGCAGCGGTCACCCGCTGCTCGACAACGCCGCCATCAAGGCCGCCTACGCGATGGGCCGACTGACCGGCGCCAGCTCGCGCGAACTGATCCTGCCGGTCATTTTCCGCCTGCAGTAAAGAGGAACTAACCACTGCGACACGGCGAGCATGCCGCGAAGCAAATCCCCCTGGGGACAGCGAAGAACCTTTGTTTCTCTGGAGCGATTTCACGTCACTGAACGAGCAGGCGACCCAACACAGAGCTTTCGCCTTTCCCGCCGTGTCGCCGTGGTTAGCAGCTTTTCCCTGTTCCTATTTTTTCCGGAAGATCACGTCCCAGACGCCGTGTCCCAGGCGCAGGCCGCGCTGCTCGAACTTGGTGAGTGGGCGATAGTCGGGACGCGGCGCGAAGCCGTCGGCGGTATTCTCGAGCAGCGCTTCGGCCGACAGCACGGCTAGCATCTGCTGCGCGTACTCTTCCCAATCGGTGGCGCAGTGAAGGTAGCCACCCGGTTTGAGCCGGCTGGCGAGCAGCGCGACGAGCGGCGGCTGGATCAGGCGCCGCTTGTGATGGCGCGCCTTGGGCCACGGATCGGGAAAGAAGATATGCGCGCCGGCAAGCGTTTGCGGAAGGATCATGTCGCGCAAGACCTCGACCGCGTCGTGCTGGACGATGCGCAGATTGCTGATATTGCCTTCGGCGACGAGCTTGCACAGGCTGCCGACACCCGGCGTATGCACCTCGATCCCGAGGTAGTCGTTGCCGGGGTTGGCAGCAGCGATCGCTGCCGAAGTCTCGCCCATGCCGAAACCGATTTCGAGGATCTTCGGCGCCGACTCGCCGCTGCGGCCAAAGACCGTCGCCAGATCGTGCGGCGCGGCGACGTAAGGCACGCCGATTTCGGCCATCATCCCTTCGTAATAACGCAGCTGCGCGTTCGAAACGCGCCCCTGGCGCAGCACGAAGCTGCGGATATGGCCGTGCGTATTGGCAAACTCGAGCGACGTACGGACGTCCTGCGGGTCGTCGCTCACGCTTACGAACCGATCAGGCCGGTGGTCGGCGACGACGGATCGGCGGCGTAGTATTTGCGCGGCATGCGCCCGGCCACGAAGGCTTCGCGCCCAGCCTCGACCGCCTTCTTCATGGCGCTGGCCATCAGCACCGGGTCCTTGGCGAGGGCGATCGCGCTGTTCATCAGCACGCCGTCGCAACCGAGTTCCATGGCGACCGCCGCGTCCGACGCGGTGCCGACGCCGGCGTCGACGAGCACCGGCACCTTGAGCTTGTCGATGATCAGGCGCAGGTTCCACGGATTGACGATGCCCATCCCGGAGCCGATCAGCGAAGCAAGCGGCATCACCGCGACGCAGCCGATGTCCTCGAGCATTTGCGCCTGGATCGGATCGTCGGCGCAATAGACCATCACGTCGAAGCCGTCCTTGACCAGCGTTTGCGCGGCCTTGAGCGTTTCCGGCATATTCGGGAAAAGGTTGCTCGGATCGCCGAGCACCTCGAGCTTGCACAGCGGATGACCGTCGAGCAGTTCGCGCCCGAGACGCAGCGTGCGCACCGCGTCGTCGGCGGTGAAGCAGCCCGCGGTATTCGGCAGGATGGTGAATTCGGAAGTCGGCAGCGCGTCGAGCAGATTCGGCTCACCGGGATTCTGGCCGATGTTGACGCGGCGGATCGCCACCGTGACGATCTGCGCGCCCGAGGCGTCGATCGCGGCGCGCGTCTGCGCGAAGTCCTTGTACTTGCCGGTGCCGACCAGCAGGCGCGAGCGATAGGTCTTGCCGGCAATGGTCAGGCTATGTACGGCGGTGTTCATGGGAATTTCCTCAAAAAAGCTTGCAGGGGGAGTTCTGGGGCAACTTAGCCGCCGCCGACGGCGACGACGATTTCAAGGCGGTCGCCTTCGGCCAGCGCCACATCGGCGTGACGCCCGCGCGGGACGATTTCACCGTTGCGCTCGACGGCGATTCGCTTGCCGCCATAGCCCAGCGCTTCGACCAGTGCGGCGACGTTAAGCGGCGCGGGGAATTGGCGGGGTTCGCCGTTGATTGTGATTTCCATGGAGCGAAATTTTATCACGGCGCACGCCCGCCCCCGCGAAGAAGAAGCGCTCAAGCCCTTCGTGCGGGCCACCATATCGAGTCATTGCGGCGCCCCACGGCTGGTACTTTGGGACCGTCGAACCTAGACTGGGACGTGGTTGTTGCAAAGCCATGCATGTCACCGCGCAGTCAAGCCGCGCAAAACCGCCGGATCAATGTCAATTGAAGGAGATGAAAAATGGCTCTTGAATTCAGCTCGATCAGTTTTTTCGCGCCGATTCTGTTGCTCATCGTCATCGTTTTTCTCGTCTCGGCAATCAATATTTTCCGCGAGTATGAACGCGGCGTGGTCTTCACGCTTGGCCGTTTCTGGCGAGTCAAGGGACCCGGACTGGTGATCATCGTTCCGCTGATCCAGCAGGTGGTTCGCGTCGATCTGCGCACCGTCGTGCTCGAGGTACCGACGCAGGATGTGATCTCGCGCGACAACGTCTCGGTCAAGGTCAGCGCGGTGGTTTATCTGCGCGTGGTGGATCCGGAAAAGGCGATCATCCAGGTCGTCGACTTCCTCAACGCCACCAGCCAGCTGTCGCAGACGATGCTGCGCTCGGTGCTCGGCAAGCACCTGCTCGACGAAATGCTGGCCGAGCGCGAGCGGCTCAACCTGGACATCCAGCAAGCGCTCGACGCCCAAACCGATGGCTGGGGGATCAAGGTATCGAACGTCGAGATCAAGCAGGTCGACCTCACCGAGTCGATGATCCGCGCCATCGCCAGGCAGGCCGAGGCGGAGCGCGAGCGGCGCGCCAAGGTCATTCACGCCGAGGGCGAATTGCAGGCCTCGGAAAAGCTGTTCCAGGCGGCCAGAATCCTGGCGCAGGAGCCGCAGGCGATCCAGCTACGCTACCTCGAAACGCTGACCGTCATCGGCGCCGACAAGAACACGACGGTCGTCTTTCCGCTGCCGATGGACCTGATCTCCCTTTTTTGCAAAAAGTAGCGGCAGCATCGTCAATCGCGCGCTTCGTCGACGTCGACGGGTTTCAGGAAGCGCGCGGCAAATTGCGGTAACCTTGGCTAACGTCGACTTTCAAGCCAATATTGCGCCATGAACACCTCGCCCAGTTTCTCCAAAGCCCGGCGGCGAACGCTGGTCGTGCTGCTTGCCGTTCTGCTTCCCGCAACGGTGCTGGCGGAGTGGATGCCGCTCGGTCGCAACGAAGATTTCCGCATCTATCTGGACCAGAAATTGATCCGGAAAAATGGTGATTTGACGCAGATCTGGCAGCTCATGGATTTCACCGCGGCGCAGTGGACCGATGCGCAGACGGTGGTGTGGTCGATCAAGACGCTGATCGAGTATGACTGCACGGCAATGCGCGCGCGAACCCTCGCCGGCGAAGCCTATTCCGAGCAGATGGGCGGCGGGCGGATGATGGGCAGCGAGCAGGTCGCCGACGCGCAGTGGGAGAGCGTCGAGCCCGGCAGCACCCGCGACAAGGTCCGGCAGATCGCCTGCGCGAAAAAATAGCCCGCCGATCGGCCAAGGCCTGCGCTTGGGGCCAGGCGTTGTGACCGAAACTCAAGCCATGCCGGCAGGCATTGGCGTGTACTATCTGTCTTTGCCCACTCACGAGAAGCCCCCGCATGCCAGACCAGGAAGAAACCAAGCTCGCGCTCATCGCAGCCGTACAACTGCCTAGCGTTTCCGACGTCGAGTTCGAATCGTCGCTCGCCGAGCTGCGCGAACTGGCCAAGACATTGGGCTTTGCCGTCGTCGAGACCTTCGTTCAGAAACGCGCAGGCTTCGACAAGACGGCGTACCTGGGCGTCGGCAAGCGGCAGGAGATACGTGCCTTCGTCGATGGCGAAGCGGACGATCCGCAGCAGCCAGGTGCCGGCAGCCGCATCGACGTGCTCTTTGTCGACCACGAGATCTCGCCGTCGCAGGCGCGCAACCTCGAATTGGAAGTCGGTTGTCAGGTGATGGACCGCACCATGGTGATCCTCGAAATTTTCCACCGCAACGCGCGTTCGCGCGCCGCGCGCGCGCAGGTCGAGATCGCTCGCCTGGGCTACATGGCGCCGCGCTTGCGCGAAGCGGCCAAGCTCGCCGGACCGCAGGGGCGGCAGCGCAGCGGCCTGGGCGGCCGTGGCGCCGGCGAGTCGCACACCGAGATGGATAGGCGCAAGATCCGCGACCGCATCGCCGAACTGCAGCTCGAGATCACCGCGATGGACGTCGAGCGCAAGACGCAGCGGGCACGGCGGCAGGATCGCCAGGGATTGGCGAGCGTCGCGCTGGTCGGCTATACGAATGCCGGAAAGTCCACGCTGATGCGCGCGCTCACCGGCAGCGAGGTGCTGGTCGCCAACAAGCTGTTCGCCACGCTCGACACGACGGTTCGCGCACTCTACCCGGAGAGCGTTCCGCGCGTGCTGGTCAGCGATACCGTCGGCTTCATCAAGAACCTGCCGCACGGGCTGGTCGCCTCATTCAAGTCGACACTCGAAGAAGCGCTCGATGCCTCCTTGCTGCTGCACGTCATCGACGCCAGCGATCCCGGCTTCGAACGCCAGCTCGAGGTCACCGACAAGGTGTTGGGCGAGATCGGCGCGCAGGCCGTGCCGCGATTGCGCGTCTTCAACAAGATCGATCACGTCGGCGACGAAGCGCAGCAAGAGGAACGCGCCGCCGCGCTGCGCGCGCAGTACCCGGATTGCATCGTGATGAGCGCGCGCCGGCCCGACGAGATCGCCACGCTGCGCCAGACGATCATCGCCTTTTTCCAGCAGGACCGGGTCGAGGCCGAGTTGTTCCTGCCCTGGTCGGCGCAGCAACTGCGCGGGCAAATCTACGCCAGCTGCGAAGTTCTCGCTGAGCGCGCCGACGGCGACGGCGCCTTCTTCCGCGTACGCGGCGAGAGCAGCGCCATCGACGCACTACGCGAGCAGTTCGGCCAGATCAAGGGGTGGTGACCGGCGGCGGGCAAAGCACGCTACTTGGCGCGGGCACCGTTTTGCGCCAGGCAACGGCCCAAATCCTTGCTGCCACCGTCGCCGATGCTGCAATTGCCCGCGACGTTTGACGGCAGTACCAGCTTGCGGCTGCCATCTTGCATCGCGCGATCGATTTCGTCGGCGGTCGACGGGCTGGCAACCGCCTGGCGCGCCGTGCTGAGCGTCGACGACTGCGGCGCCGGGGAAGTTGTTGCCGCCGCAGCGCTTTTGATTGGCGAGGGCGTCCGGACCATCGTTCGACGCGGCACGTAGCTGCTTTCCTCTGAGTCGGCACCGACCCAAGAGTAAAGGCCGCCGATCGCAGCGACCACCGCCACATTGACCAGCGTGACCGCCAGCCAGTTGGTCCACCACGGCGACGACGCGGCCGCCAGCGGCCGCCGATACGGCGCGCGCAGGAAAGATTCCGGCGCGGAAGACTTGCCGGCGCTGGCGTTGGAACTTGAACCGTCGAGGCCACTGGCAGCGGGCGGGCGTGGCCCCTGCTTCTTTTCTTTTACCATGAACCTGCGGCGGCTGACAGTCGTAGTCGAATAGCTGATGCTCATAGCGGTTTCCTGGTGACCCCGCTACCTTGGGACGCCGCTTGCAGCGTCCAGTAGGCCGGTGGTTTTGCGTCCCCATCTTTCGATGGGTTTGCCTTGTTTCAGAACCTTGCGCAAGAACGAAGATTAATTCTATCGTCGGCTAAATGCAAATTTCATTTCTAGCGCCCTGCGGCAGCCACCTCAGCAAGGCCGCGAAAATCTGCAGCGGATCGATCGGTTTGACGATGAAGTCGTTCATTCCGGCTTCGAAACAGCGGTTCCTGTCCTCGGCAAAGGCATTGGCCGTCATCGCCAAGATCGGCACGGCGCCGTAGCCGGCCAACTCGCGTATCCTGCGCGTCGCCTCCAGACCGTTGAGCTTGGGCATCTGCATGTCCATCAGGATCAGTGCGTAGGGCCGTTCGCCAGCCTTGGCGAGCGCCTCGAGACCGTCTTCGGCGGTGTCGACGAGCAAGCCCGAGTCTTCCAGCAGGTACTGCAACACCATCAGATTCACCGGCTCGTCGTCGACCAGCAGGATCGGCGTGCCGTGATGGCGTTGGCGCAAGACGCTCTCGGCCTCTGCCGCAGCGACGCCGATCGGCGGCAGCGCGCGGTCGGGCTGGCCTGCCCCTTTGCTGAGGCGGGCGGTGAACCAGAAGGTGCTGCCGCTTCCCGCAACGCTCTCGACGCCGGTTTCGCCGCCCATCATTTCGGCGAGCCGCCGGGTGATCGCCAGCCCCAAGCCGCTGCCGCCATATTTCCGCGTGGTCGAGTTGTCGGCCTGTTCGAAGGCGCCAAACAGCCGCGGCAGCGTTTCCGGCGCAATGCCGATACCGCTGTCCTCGACCTCAAAGCGCACCAGCAGCGAAGCGTCGGTCTCCTGCTGCCTGACGGCGCGCAAAACCACCGAACCGCGTTCGGTAAATTTGATCGCGTTCGAGACGTAGTTGAGCAATGCCTGCTGCAAGCGCGTCGGGTCGCCTTGCAGTGGGTCAGGAAAGCCCGCCGACTCGATCGTCAGCTGCAATCCCTTGGCCTGCGCGCGTTCGTTCATGATCGAATAGACCTCGCGGAGCAGTCCGTCAATGGCCACCGGCGCCTCTTCGATGACGAATTTTCCGGCCTCGATTTTCGACAGGTCGAGGATGTCGTTGATGGTTCCGAGCAAATGCTTGGAGGCCGTGTCGATCTGGTCGAGACGCTCGGCCTGTCGCGGCGTGACGCCGCCGCGGCGCAGCAGGTTGGCCATGCCCAGGATGGCGTTCATCGGCGTGCGGATCTCGTGGCTCATATTGGCCAGGAAGGCGCTCTTGGCAAGGTTGGCCGCCTCGGCCTGGAGCTTGGCGACGGTCAGCGACCGGTTGGCGGTTTCGAGCTCGGCGGTACGCGCGAGGACGCGCTGTTCGAGGTCGGTGTTGAGCTTCTTGATTTCATTCTCGGCGATCAATCGTTCGAGTTCGCCCGAGGCGCGCATGGCGACTCGCTCGAGCGTCGCCTCGGCCTGCGCGCGCCTGTCCAGGTTCAAGGGCCGCCGTCCGAGCAACGCGATCAGCCCGATCGGCTCGCCGCCATGCCCCCACAAGGTGACGCCGACATAGCTTTCGGCGCGCAGCTCACGCAGCGCCTGATCGCGCGGGAAACGCCGGCTGACGCCGACGGGGAAACAGCAGACGGCCTTGCCAACCGCCTCGGCGCAAGGCGTGTCTTGCAACGCATAGCTCAGCTTGTCGGCGAAGCGACCGTCACGCCAGGCGGCCAGCGGAGTCGCCATCAAGCCGTCGTCTTCGAGCCGATCGATGCACACGATCTCCATTTCCAGGGTCGCAGACAGGAAGCGGGCGAGCGCGTCGAAGAAGGGTTCGTCGGCCGCTTTGCTGCCCGCCTGCGACAGGAAGGCGGTGACTATTTCCGCCTGCTTGCGCTCGGTAATGTCGCGGCAGGCGCCGAGGACATTGCCGTCGGGCAACAAGGTGCCGTTGACCTCGACGGCGACCGTAGCGCCGTCCTGGCGCTTGAGCCATAGCTCTCTGAGCATGGCGCCCGAGCTCAGCAGTTCGGCGAACTGCCGCTCGACTTTGGCGACGTCTGCGGCCGGAACGAGGTCGGCGATGCTCATGGCGAGCAGCTGATCGCGGCGATAGCCGACCAGCCGCGTCGCCTGTTGGTTGACGTAGACATAGCGGCCGCTCTGGTCGGCGATGAAGATCGCGTCCGCGGCGCCTTCGAGGATGCGCGAAACGCTCGCCTCGCTCTGGCGCAGCCGCGTTTCGCGCTCGAGCACCGCGGTCGCCATGCGGCGCATGCTGTCGGACAGGTCGTTGAGCTCCTTGATGCGGAAATCGGGAATCGCCGCTTCATAGTTGCCGTTGGCCACCGCTTGCATGTGGCCGGCAAAATCACGGGTTCGGCGCGTCAGGATGCGGGCCAGCCAGAAGGCCATGCCAAGCGCCAGCAGCAGCGAGAACGCGGCGCAGGAAACCAGCGCCAAGATGACCGTACGCTGCGTGGCGAAGGCCACGGCGCGCGGCTGGATGACCAGCGCCACCCAGCCCAGCCCGGGGATCGGCGTCACCGTCCCGACATAGCTGCGTCCTTCCATCTCGATTTCGCCCACCCCCTTGCGCCCGGCCAGTCCGGCCTGCAGCAACGGGCTCCCGGCCAGACGCTCGTGCTGCAGCCCCTTGTTGGCGTCGGGGTGCGCGACGATGTTGCCTTGATGATCGACGACGATCGCCACCAGCCCGTCGATTCCGCCGAGCTGGCGGACGAATTCGGAAAGCCGGCGCAAATTCATCTCGCCGACCAGGATCCGGTCGCTGAGCGGGATCGCCACGGCAACCGACGCTTCGCCGCGCGCCGAAAGGTAGATGTCTGACCAGGTCGCTTTACCAGTGCGCTGCGCCATTCGCACATAGGGCCGGCCCGAAAAATCGATGCCTTGATAATTGGCTCGAAAAGCGCGGAGCGATCTGTCAAGCCCGACCTGGACGACGTGCAAGCGGCTGTCGAGAAGATAGAGGGCTTCGATCGCCGATTCGGTTGTCGCCAGGGCATCGAACTTTTGCTCGACGATCGGATCGGCGATGGCC
Organism: Pseudomonadota bacterium; assembly: GCA_018262095.1. Lineage (GTDB taxonomy): Bacteria > Pseudomonadota > Gammaproteobacteria > Burkholderiales > Rhodocyclaceae > Propionivibrio. The sequence continues at coordinate 112,560 of JAGTRW010000003.1, read as the reverse complement.
ACCGCGGAGATATCCTCGCCGAGTCGCTCGATGGCCGCAGCCGAGCTGATCAGATAGCCATCGACGCGGTCGGAAACGGCGTCGCTGAAGGCGCGGCGTTCGGCGTCGACACGCGCCTGCTGCTGCGGCACCAGAAAGACCAGCAGGAATCCCGTCACCATCAGCACTGGAATTCCGGCCAGCGCGCAGAGGCCGATCGTTAGCCAATGACGGAGCTGGTAGCGCATCACAGCCTGACGAACAGGCCGTCCTTGACCGTCGTCAGGAAGGTCTCGTGCGAAGAGTCGCCGAAAGCATCGAATGCCACCGGAGACTGGGTTCCGGGAAAAACCTTGCGCGCCAGCAGCGATTGCTTGAGCGATTGGCCGGCGACCTGGTATTCGATCGCGTCCAAAACCACATTGGTCGCGTCGAAGGCCGTCAATCCGGCAAAGCCGGGAGGCTTGCCGAAACGGTCGAGGTAATTCTGACGGAACTTGAGAAAAGCCGGCTGCGTGCTCTGCCGATCGAGAAATTGGGCAATCACGATCCCTTCAACCGAGCCGCCGCCCACTTCGATCAACTGCTCGGTCGCCGCCCACTCTGACGTGGTAATCAGAATCGACGCATCGAGCTTGCGCAGGTGCTGGCACAACATCGCGGTATCGACCGCGTTGGCAAGGATCAGAATGCCGTCGGGCTGGCTGACCAGCAAGCGGCGCGCCAAGTCGGCGAAGAGCACTTCGCCGCTCGACGAAAAATCGATGCTGTCGACCACCTGGCCGCCACCAGCGGCAAACGCGGCGCGATAGTCGGCCAGCCAGCTCTCCGTATAAGCGCGGTTGCTGAGATCGACGACGGCAGCGACGCGGCGCAAGCCGAGGCGATCAAAGTGATAGTCGGCGTCTTTTTTTGCATAACGGCTCGTCGCCGGCAAAACGCGAAAGAAATAGTCGTCAAGTCCGCTCAAGGCATTGGTGGTGACCGTCGGGCTGACCATCACCAACTGCGCCTGGTTGACCAGCGGAACGGCGACCATCGCCATGGCGCTGGTCATCGGCCCGATGATCGCCTCGACCTTGAGGTCGATCAGCTTGCCAACGGCTTGACGTGCCATCGCCGGATTCTGCTGGTCGTCCTCGGCCAGCAACTCGATCCGGCGCCCCTTGACGCCGCCCGCCTTGTTGCGCAGTTCGACGGCCAGCGTCGCGCCATTGCGCCCTTCGACCCCGAGATCGGCAACGCGCCCGGACAGGCCGCCGACAAAGCCCAGAGGAATCGGTGGCGGTGGCGAGCAGGCGAACAGACCGAGCAGCCCGGCCAGCAGCGTGAGGATTCGAAACCAGCAAGAAGGCGAGATGCGCTTTTGAATGGACACGATGGCCTCGTTGCAAATGTTCAGAGAGACTGCGCCCGAGGCCCAATTGCTTGAGCGGCTGGAGGCAAAAAGTTCACTGCACTTACGCGATACCAACCACATCGTAGCGAACAATACAGGTAATTGTTTCGCATTGAAATTGAAAAATGGGCAGGCGACGTCAAACGCCGCCAGCAACGATAGGCGGGGAATGCGCGGGCGGTGCGCAGGCAGGCCGCAACGCTTCCCGCGAAGCCTATGAAGTCAGGTCAATGCAGCTGATGCAGCCGCCACTGGCCGGCCCCCAGCAACTCGAGTTCCTGCGTATGAAAATCGAGCAAGCTGCTGCGATGCCCGACGCTGACCAGGATGGCGTCGGGCAGGGATTGGCGCAGCAAATGATACATCGCGTATTCCAGGCCTTCGTCCATCGCCGAACTCGCCTCGTCAAGAAACACCAACTGCGGGCGGTTGAGCAGAACGCGGCCGATCGCCAAGCGCTGCTGTTCGCCAAGCGATAGCGTGCGCGCCCACTCGGCCTCGTCGTCGAGGAGCCCGACCAGGTGAGCGAGTTGACACTGGACCAATACCGCAGCGGCCTGATCGTCGACCTGCACCGACGCCGGATAGTACAAGGCCGAGCGCAACGTTCCCAAGGGCAGATACGGTTTTTGTGGCAGGAACAGCGACTGCTCGCCGAGCGGCCTGACGACCTTGCCGTCGGCATACGGCCACAGCCCGGCGACGCCGCGCAGCAAGGTGGTTTTGCCGATTCCCGATTTGCCGCGAATCAACAGCGATGCCGACTTTTCGAGCGACAGCGTCAGGTCGTCGACCAGAAGATGGCCCGATGGCGTGCGCACCGACAGGGACTGCACCGCCAGTTGATGCGAACCCGCTTCGATCTGCGCGCTGCTCAGTTGCTCGGCTGAATCCATCGAATCGAGGAAGCCGGACAGGCGGTTGATGACCGCGCGGTAACTCGCGAAGCTGTCATACGACGTGCGGAAGAACGACAGCGCGCCTTCGACTTGGCCGAACGACTGCGCGGTCTGCATGACGTCGCCCAGGGTGATCTGTTTGGCGAGCAGGCGCGGCGCCTGGACGATGAAAGGGAAGACCGCGGCGGTCTGGCTGATCGCCAGATTGAAACCCTGGAACTTGAGCGAGCGGAAGACCACCGCCCACGCGTTGGCAATCACGTTGCCGAAGCGCGCCAGCAGATTGGCGCGTTCAACGGTTTCGCCGCGGTAAAAGGCGATGCTCTCGCCGTATTCGCGCAAGCGGATCAGCGCATAGCGGAAATTGGCGCTGAACTGTTCGTTGAGGAAGTTCAGGCGGATCAGCGGCCGACCGACCTTGAGCGCGAACACCGTCGCGACGATGACGTAAAGATAGACCATGAAAACCATCGCCCGCGGAATCTCCCAGCCGAACAACGCCAGCACGCCGGACAGATTCCAGAGGATGACGGTGAACGCGAACAGCGAGACCGCAGCATCAAGCAGCCCCATGGAAAGCACCAGCGAATTGCTGACGAAGCTCTCGACGTCCTGTTGAATACGCTGGTCCGGGTTGTCGGCGCTGTCCGCAACGAACTGGCTGCGGTAATAGGCTTGCTTGGCCAGCCAGCGTTCGACCAGCGACTCGGTGAGCCAGACCCGCCAGCGGATCAGGAACGCCTGCTGCAAGTAGACGTTGAGCAGGCTGCGTCCGACGTGAATCGTCGCCAGAATCGCGAAAACGAGCAACATGAACCAGAACGCTTTGGCGTCGAGCGCTTGCATGGCGCTGTAAAAGCCGTTGTACCAGAAAGAAAACAGAACATTCAGACGCACCCCGAACAGCGTCATGAGCACGATCAGCGCCAGCCAGAGCAGCGGTAGCACGCTGCGCGACGGGTTGAAATAGACCGAGGTGATCTGCAGAAACTGGCGCCCCCACCCGGTAAATCGCCCCAGAATCGCGAAGGTAGCGCCCAGCGCGATCAGACTGATGGCAAAAGCCTGGCCGAGCCAAACCAGGCTGGCATGCAACTCGTGATTCCAATCCACAAAGACGCCTTTCCGTACAAATCGATCAGCAAGCCCCGCCATCTGCTTGGGGCCGCGAGGCTTAAATTGGCCATTTTCCGGCAGATGAATCGCATTGACCTCAAGCTTGCGCCGACGGAACTTAAAGCCGACTTAAAAAGGCGCCCGACATTTTTCCGGTAGGGTCATGGGCAAGTACGCTTGCACGCAAAGCGCCGCATCAACGACAAGCTAGTGCGCGCTCGAGGTCGAAAAGACGTTCATGACGACGACCCCTGCAATAATCAGCCCCATCCCGATCAAGGCCGCGGCATCAAGTTTCTGCCCGTAGATCAGCCAGCCGGCGAGCGCGATGAGGACAACGCCAACCCCCGACCAGATCGCGTAGGCGATGCCGACCGGAATGGTCCGCAAAGTCAGCGCCAGGAAGTAAAACGCCGCGCTGTACCCGACTACGACCAGCACTGACGGCCACAGCCTCGAAAATCCCTCGCTCGATTTGAGCGCCGACGTGGCAATGGTTTCGGAGACAATCGCGATGAGCAGGAAGATACCGTTTTTCATAAGCCCCCCAGTTTTAGAAGGCCCGATTCTGCATCGGTTTCTGTCAATTGGCCAGTCTGGCCAGCGAAAGATTTTCGCGATGGCGGTGCGGCCACGACTGGCCTGCTCGAACCGCGGGACGTGGATGCGCGAGCCGCGCCCGAAGTACAATCGGCAATCCGCAAGAGGTCACGAAGATGACCTGGGTCACGGTAATTCCGCGGGCAACAAGGGAGAAAGCAATGCGCAGCGCGTTTGTCTTGATACGGATTTTTTCCGCCGCTTTGGCGCTGCTGGCTGCCGCTTCCGGCTACGCCGCCTGCAGCGACGAAGACTTCGTCACCCGGGTCGGCGGCGGCGACGAGTGTTTTGTCGTAAAAACCTTCGGTGCAGCGCCGGGAACGCCAACCCTGCTCGTCTGGCTGCATGGCAGCGTCAGTGCCGGAGGGCCGGCGGATTACATGTACCGGGATGCGCAGCGCTACGCGTCAGACTCGGTAGCGAGTGTCGCCTTGCTGCTGCACGGCTACGCCGACCGCAACGGCAACGCGTCGACGGGCGACAACTACAATCGGCAGAGCGCGATGGCCACTTCGAAAAATGTCGACTCTTTGGCCGCCGCATTGGTGAAACTGAAAGAACATTACCGGCCGCAAAGGCTGGTACTGCTCGGCCACTCGACCGGCGCAGTATTTGCCGCGGACATTCTCGCGCTGTCACCAGGCCTCGTCGATGCGGTCTTTCTGGCCGGCTGCCCTTGTGAAAAGCCGTTCAACTGGCGGGGCGTTAACCCGATTACCCTGGCCGAAGCGGTCCCGCTCGGCGCGCAGGTTCTTGCGTTCACCGGATCGAACGACACGGTCGTTCCGCCCGGGCTGGTTACCGGATATATCGATGGGCTCAAGAAAAGGGGCGTCGATGCGCGCTACATCGAGATCCCCGGCGCGACGCACAGCTGGAAATCGCTCTTCAACAACGAGATTGCCGAGGGCGGCTTGCAAGCGCTGCTGCCGCAAAAGATGGTCGAAAAAGGCCAGTGATGGCCGCTGGCGCAATCGCGCTGACGCATCCGCCGGGCGCCAGATCGCCAGCTTCTTCTCGCTTGGTCCGGCGACGCTCATCTATAATCGCGCGTCGCTCGGCGGCATAAGCCATCGATTCCTTCAACATCGCAAGGCAAAGGGCCACCATGAAAATGAGCTGCGCAAATCTGCTCAAGGCATTACTGATCTTGAGCTGCAGCGCGATCGACGCAGCGCCCGCCGCTGAGCCTCAGGCCACCGGCGTCATCTTCGAGAACGTCCGCGTCTTCAGCGGCAACTCGGACCAGCTTTCGGCGCCGTCGAACGTGCTGGTGGTCGGCAAGCATATCAAGACCATTTCGACCTCGCCGATTGCCGACCCACCGGCCACCTCAGTAACGCGCATCGACGGTCGTGGGCGGACGCTGATGCCGGGGCTGATCGACGCGCACTCGCATATCTCGGTGATGGCGGTGTCGATGGGCGAGGCGCTCAATGCCGACATCGGCTACGTGCAGATTGCCGCCGGCAAGGCCGCCGAAGCGACCTTGCTGCGCGGCTTTACGAGCGTGCGCGACATGGGCGGGCCGACTTTCGGCCTCAAACGCGCCATCGACAGCGGACTGATCGCCGGGCCGCGAATCTTTCCTTCGGGCACCTTGATTTCCCAAACCGGTGGCCACGGCGACTTCCGCCTGCCCTATGAGATCCCCAGAGCTGCCGGCGATCCGCTGAGCTACAGCGAACGCATTGGCCTGTCGGCAATCGCCGACAGCCCCGACGAAGTGCGCCGCCGCGCGCGCGAGAACCTCATGAAGGGCGCCAGCCAGATCAAGCTCACCGCCGGCGGCGGCGTCGGTTCCGAGTACGATCCGCTCGACGTCTCGCAGTTCTCGCAAGCCGAATTGCACGCCGCGGTCGAAGCGGCCGAGAACTGGGGAACCTACGTGACGGTTCATGCCTACACGCCGCGCGCCATTCGGGTGGCGATTGCCGCTGGCGTCAAGGCCATCGAGCACGGCCAGCTGATCGACGAGGCGACGGTCAAGCTGATGGCCGACAAGGGCATCTGGTGGTGCCTGCAACCGCTGCTCGACGACGCCGACTGGACTGCCCTGTCGGGCGAGCGGCGCGTCAAGCAACTGGCGGTGGCGCACGGAACCGACGTCGCCTACGCGCTGGCCCGGAAATACAAGATCAAGACCGCCTGGGGAACCGACATGATCTTCAGCCCCGAGTTGGCGGAAAGGCACGGCGAGATGCTGGCCAAGCTGGTGCGCTGGTACTCGCCCGGAGAGGTGCTCAAGATGGCTACCGGAGACAACGGGCAACTGCTCGCCCTGTCCGGCCCACGCAGCCCCTACCCGGGCAAGCTCGGCGTCGTCGAGGAAGGCGCGCTGGCCGACCTGCTGCTGGTCGACGGCGACCCGGTGGCGAACATCAAATTGATCGAAGACCCGGCCAGGAATTTCCTGGTGATCATGAAAGACGGGACGCTGCACAAGAATATCTCGCGCTAGATCGATTCCCCGAGCTCTGATCAAGCTCGATCTGACCCGATCCACCGGTGACCAGAGAGCGACCGGTCAACGAAAAAGCCAACCCGTAAAAGTTGGCTTTTTTCCTTGCAGATCAAGGACCTGAAGGCATTTATTCTGGAGCGGGCGATGGGAATCGAACCCACGGCTCTAGCTTGGGAAGCTAGGGTATTACCATTATACGACGCCCGCTTGGCGCGTCTGCGGCAGCATTCTAACGTACACCGGGTCGGTTTCAACAATCGAACCATTACCTCGACGAGGGCGGGAGTGGCCGCAAATACCTCTATCGTCATAGAATGGCCGAACACCGATAGAAAAATATCATCATGAATAGCAAATTATGGCTGGCCTGTTTGATCCTTACCGGCTGTGCTTCAGCGCCTTCACTGAAAGATATCGAGGCAAGCAAACCTGAGGTGTATCAAAAAGCTGTTGATAAAACTCCTGCGTCATGTGGAATCATGCCCCCGGTGCCTGTTGATATCGCGGTACCGCTAATTTATAAAGCGGGCAGCAATTCCGTCATCGATCCTGAACGCCTAAAGGCCTACAAGAAAGCAACCGCCGAATTCAATTCATTCAACATCAGGCTCAGCACCCTTTCCAACAATTACCTAAAAACAGGCAACGTCCATGACGGAAAATGTGCGGTGGCTTTCATCGATGAATGGGCGAGGAATAACGCACTGCTTGGAGAAATGAGGGATGTAAACAATAAAGATCAAAGTCGCTATCACCAGAAGTGGGAACTTGCCGCGGCAAGTACGGCGTATTTTCAGGTCATGGCGCTGGCCACTGCTGAACAAGACGCGCGGATCAAATGGTGGATGTCTCAAGTGGTCAAGCCAGTAAAGGCCTTCTGGGATTCCAGCGCCAAACGCAATAACCACTATGTGTGGTCAGGCGTCGCGGTAATGCAGGTCGGCGTGATTACCGGGAACAAAGAAGACATTAAGTGGGGAAAGAAAACTTTTGACGCGATCATCGACGACGTGCGCGGAGATGGGTACCTTAATTATGAAATCGCGCGTGGCGCCAAATCTGCACATTACATGCATTTCACCATTCAGCCGATGGTCTATATGGCCGAGCTATCAAAAACGCTTGGTGAAGATTGGTGGAAAAATGACAAGTTCCAGCTTCTGATAAACACCACATTTGAAAGCACTCTTGATATTTCGAGGATTGACCGTGTTACTGGTATTAAACAAGACCTCCCGACGTCAACTGATTGGACCTGGTTCGCCATGCTGCGCGACGATGATCATCGAAAAATAGAGCTTAAGAATTTCATGAAAACACAATTGGTTGCTCCTGATGGAGAAACCCCTTTTATCATGACCAAAATTTCGCCCAATCGTTATTTGGGCGGAGACCTTGATCTGGTGCGCAAAATGTTTGAGAAGAAAAATCAAGTCTCCGTAATCAGTGGTTGATCTTTTGTTGCGCTGCGCAGTATTGTAGCGAGGTAAATGCATCGAGAGCGTCAGTCGTCCGAGTTCGGCCAGGAGCGGATGGTCATGCAGGCACGCCGAAAGCGGGCATTCGTAGGAGGCCGAAGGGAACAATGAGCGAAGCGAACTGCGCCGGATGCGATGACTCGGGGGAAAATGCCTCAATTCAAGACACGACCCCGCAACCGGGAGAGAACGTGACCAAGCAATTAACCAGGGAGATCTGCAGCAATTGCGTGAAAGATGCATTCCTCTCATCAGCCATTATTACCCGCAGCAGGGGCAATGGCTGCTTCTATTGCAACGAGTTGGCTTACTGCTTTCCGATTGAGAACTTAGCAACTTTGGTTGATCGGGTCCTGGCACAACAATTTGTCAACGTCTGGCCATACCCTCCTGCTGAATGGCTCGATACCCTACACGATACTGATTGCCCGAAGCCACGAACGGCGTTTGAGGTAATTCAATCGCTTGCCCCATTTCACGCCAGCGTAACTAGCGATATTACAGACATCCTTAAAAGGCGCTACGCGGATCCAACGTGCCATATTGAAGGAAAACGAGGTGATTTCGACGATGACGTCAAATTTGTGCCCGCGTTCATCACACAAGGTCAGTGGCCTCAAACATGGACTAAATTTGAACATGCGTTGAAATATGAGGCTCGGTATTTTAGTCAAACGAATATCGATTTTTTGCATGAAATGTTTGATGGCATAGATCGCCACTTCACAATTAATGGAAAGCCGGTAGTGACAAAAGGGGGGCCTCGCACGCGATACAAGTCGCTGTATCGTGCCAGGGTTTTTCAAGACTTTCTGAAAATGAACGAGGCGCTGGCTGATCCAGAAATAAACCTTGGCCCGCCACCTCACGGAATAGGTCAAGCGGGACGCATGAATGCTAATGGAATTTCCGTATTTTACGGGGCGTTACAACAGCGCACAGCACTTTCTGAGGTCCGTCCGCCTGTAGGAAGTTACGTAGTGACTGCTCGGTTTGATATTATTGAGCCGATCAGACTGCTAAATCTATCTGCGCTGGAAAAAGCCGTATCAAACACTGACGAGGTTAGCCGTTTTAATCCATCATATGAGAAATATCACAGTCGAATTCTATTTTTGCGATCTCTTCGAGAGCTGATGACGAGGCCCGTAATGCCTGATGACGAGCTAACGAGCTATTTGCCAACACAAGTTATTGCTGATTATCTTAGCTCCAGGGGAGAACCTCAAATCCATGGAATTGTTTTTCCTTCGACGCAAGTCGCGGGAAAAGCCAGTAACGTTGTTCTTTTTCACAAGGCGGCGCGTATAGCCACCCCTTCTTTGACGGATATACACTCAGAAGGGAATTTTTCTAGGACCGTCACGTTAAAACTTAATCGAGATAGCATTTCGATAAAAAAAATAACTGCAAACGCTGTTAAGTTCGACGATGTATCTTCGCTGGCGTCTATTTTGCAAAACAGAACTAAATTCTAGACGACGCCTTAAGGCCGTAATCTATATTGCGAGTTCGATGCGTAAGCAGAGAATACGAAGCACCTTCCGAATTCAGGAAATCGTTTTTTATATTATTGTTAATTGTGCCGTAAATCGTTGGAAGGCGCCTGCGGATTTTTTGATCTACCATCTTTTTCATTCGAATGGCAGCATTCCAAATTCCTGACTGACCGCAAGGGGTCGTAAGCGCGTCCGGGCTTTCGGTCGATCGCCTTCAATGCTAGAGTCATCCACTAAAATTTAAGGTTCTCTTCACGTTATACGACTCTACGAGAGATTCTCAAGGGGGTAGATAACAATGTCTTCCTATGGAAACAAATATGAAGATTTTTTGTTTAATAAAATTGATGACTCAGATATCTTGACTGGATTTGTTATCGGGCATTTGGTCGTTGAGCATCTTCTTGAAGAGATAGCTGTAAATTACGATAGCAAGCTCAAAGTGCATTTTCTTTCATTGACCCATGGTAGGAAAATATCATTTATTAACTCTTTAGGGTTGATTCCAGATGGGGTTGCAAGTTGCCTTCAGAGTATCAATACAGTGAGAAACAAATTTGCTCACCAATTAGGCTATGAGCCAAACAAAGGAGAGTTGCTAAACTTAATTGCCAAGTGTAGAGACAACTTCAATGACATGACCGATGGTCTTGAGCAGCTGCATGGTGCTCTAAAGGAAACGGATAGCCTTTTTGAAGCGCGAGAACATTATGGGGTTGGCTTAGCAGATCTGTTTATTCAAGTGGTTTATGATTTAGAGGGTTACGCCAATAAAGAGGAATAACCCAAGCCTTGTATAACTTTACGCTCAAGGGGACTGCCCTAAATGGGCAGCCTCTTAGCTTCATTTGAAAAGCTGCTTTTCTAAACCTTGACGGGCCGGGAGAACGCACGCGGATTTTCGGTCGATCACCATCAATGCTAAGGTCATCGATTCTGGCTGTTGTCGGCCAACTCAGGTTATTGGTCATTTGTTCCGAAAGCAGTCATTGGCGTATGGAAAAAGATTGTGCGACATGGCAAAATATCGATATGGCTTAACTCTATCTAAGATCAATGCACTACAAATCGTCGACAGATTATCGGACAGTTCAATAATCTGTCGACCGGATGAAATGGTGTTCACTTCACGTTAGGGCTTTCTTGCGCAAATGGAACCAATGGAAATTCTTACTCTCGCAGGAAAAGTATTTGCGCTAATTGGCAGCGTTGTTGGCGCAATCATCGGCGCCTACAAATGGGCATATCGAAAAGGTTTGAAAGAAGGTAGGCGCGATCTCACGTACTCCCGAGACTGCCAATCCTTGGAGCATCTCTACGCGCCACTCCTTTCCTTGCTGCTCGATATTCACATTTCCTCGTGCACATTAACGAAGTACGGAACATTTCAGCAGCGCTTCGATCACGCCGTAGCCATATTCAAAGAACGACGGTACGTGAAGTCCAAGATGAAGGGGGGCTTCGCTGCTTTGTTCGATCATGGCGTTTCTGAGCCGTCTGTTGGTATCGACTACGGCCCAGGATTTCCAATTTCGGAAATTGGCGAGGTTATCAAGAAACAGGCTCATCTTGCTCCGCCAGAGTTGATTGTCCTATACCAAAGAACTTCTCGGGAGGAATATGAGCGCGGTGGAATGGCGGATGATGAACTGACCGCCTACCACCTTGAGTTGGCGGAGCACATATTCAATCAACATGAGCTGCTAACCAACCGAGTTCGGTTCGCCAAATGACGCTCCCCCTAACCTTGAACATTAGGCATTTGATCTAGATTGAGCGCGAGTTATGAATCAAACTTTTCACGCTTTGCTTAAAGAAGCCGCTTTTACCAAAGAAATGCTTAGTGCCGGCGCATCTGAAATTAGAAACGCCAACTACGCGACAAAAGGTGTTTACTTTCAGTCATTCATCAGCCTCTCCACAGGACTGGAACGTATCGGAAAGCTGAGCCTTATTCTTGATTACTACATAAGGCACTCCGGAAAATTCCCCGGCTTCGAATTCTTGAAAAAAGAAATTGGGCACAAACTCGTACTTCTATACCAGAAATCGCAGTCAGTAGTCATAGAAAGAGGATTCCAGTTTTCTTATCTAAAATCACTTTCCGACCCAACGCATACGGCAATTATGGATATTCTGCATTCATTCGCGGAAGGTGATAGATACGCAAATATAAATTACCTTGTCGGCAGTTTCCAGACTGACGATCCTATTTCTCGCTGGTTTAAAGAAGTAGATCTTCCAATTTTTGAAAAACGGGTAAGTATACGAAAAAAAGCGGCCATCTTTGGCCGAGCTGTGATGCTGGCCGAGGCCGCCAAAAACTGGGCCGTTCTTTTTCACACAACTGAAACAGGCTCAGAATTAACTGACTTTGAAGAAGCAAGCATTCGAACCGGTATTTTTGAATCCGTCCGTCAATATAGACAGTTTTACGTTCTTCAGATAATCCGTTACTGGGTCGAGTTGCTAGGAAAGCTTGAGGGGCCAGCCAGAGCTATCGGCCGAGAAGAAATACCTTACTTCTCCGAAATATTTGCCATTTTTTATAATGATGACGCGCTATTTCGGAGCAGAAAGACATGGTAGCTCCAAGAATGCCTAATAATTCCGTCGAGAGGGACTGCCCACAAGCTGCGCTTGTGAGTTCCCTTCGAGGCTTCGCCGCTACGGCAGCCCCTCACGTCAAACGTTCGAACGTCTGCTTTCCAAAAGCCTGAAGGTCGGCTCAGGGTCGGTTCGAGCCAGTCTCCGTGTTCATGTGCGCCAGGAACGTAAGTCAGCTTGCTGCGAAGCAGCAAGCAATTAAGCCGTCAAGCGCAAGTTTCGGATACCCGAAAATGCCAAGTCAAGGAATTACTGCGGTTCAGAAACAGTGACCTTGGGCGTGATTTCCGGCTACCGCGCGTAGCGATTGTGTATAAAGGTTCAGACTTGATCTGACCGTACTCGTTTTGCGAGTGTTGGATGGCTAGATCGATGCAGATTATGCCGGGACAATCGTTCCTGGTCTTGCTAAGCTCGGCCGCGCACAACGACCGAAATCCCGCCCATTCGAAAGCGAAACAATGACCCTCAACCTTGCCGACCTGCTGCTTGCCGCTTTCATCGTCTGGCTGGTGATCACCCGCGCCAGTCAGGACAAGACGATGGCGGTCAGGAAGCTGCTGATGCTGCCCTTGCTCTCGTTCTACCTGCTCTACTCGACGGTCAACTCGCATTTCATCCTCAATGTTGCCGACGGCGCGGTGCTCTGCGTCGGCTTCCTGCTCGGCACCACGCTCAGCGCCGTGCTGCGCCGCAAGGCGTCGGTGCGCGGCGACAAGGCGCAGCAGTTGATCTGCATTGCCGGCAGCAAGACGACCGTGCTGATGTACGCGTTGATCCTGGCGATCAAGGTTTCCGTCGGCTATTTCATGTCGCAGCACCCCGACGCCGGGCGCGAATTCGACCTGACGCAGAGCCTGTTGCTGCTCGCCTCGAGCGTCGCCTTCGGTCTACCGACCGGCCAGGCCTTGGTCTATTTCGTCAAGTATCAAGGCGCGGCGCACGAAACGCTGGTCGCGCCGAGCAAGCGCTCGCGCTGAACGGCTAGATGCGCTCGCGCGCGACCACCCGCAGCCACGCCGCGAGGGCGATCGCGGCCAGGATCAGCGCCGTCACCAGGCCGGTCCAGAAACCGTAGACCTGCAGCGCCGGGACGCTGCCGATGCCGTGGTAACCGAGGCGAACGCCAAGCGGCAGCCCGATCAGCCAGAACGCGACGAACATCACCAGCATCGGGCCGAAAGTCACCTGGTAGCCGCGTAGCGCGCCGATCGCCAGCACCTGCGTGGCGTCGGCCAGTTGCCAGAGCGCGGCGAACAGCATCAAGCCGGCGGCGACCTCGCGAACCGACGGGTCGGGGCTGAAAAACGTGACGATCAACTCGCGGCCGAGCAGCACCAGCAGCATCAAGAGCATTGCGACGAGCAGCCCGATGGCGACGCCGGTCCACGCGATAAAGCGCGCGGCGCGCGGATTGCCGGCGCCCAGTTGCTGGCCGATGCGGATGGTCAGCGCGGCGGCCAGCCCCATCGGCAACATGAACAGCAGCGAAGCGATGTTGAGCGCGATCTGGTGCGCGGCGATCTGCTCGGCGCCAAAGCGGCCGACGAAAATTGCGACGCTGGCGAAGGCAGTGACCTCGGCGAGCGCCGCGCCACCCATCGGCAGGCCGATCTTGAGCAGGCGCTTCTGGATCAGCCAGTGCGGCGCCCGCCAGCCGCGCCAGAGGTAGCAGGCGCGATATTCGGGCGACCAGGCGGTCCACGCGACCAGTGCGGCGAGCGCCACCCACATGCCGATCGCGCTCGCCCAGCCGCAGCCGGCGCCGCCCAAGGCCGGAAAACCCCAGTGGCCCCAGATCAGCAGCCAGTTGAACAGCGTGTTGACGCCCAGACCGGCGAAGGCCAAGAACATCATCGGCTGCGGCCGGTTGATGCTCGCCGAGTAAAACGCGATGGCGCGGAAAATCATCGCGGCAGGCAGGCCGACCATCATTCCCCAGAGAAACAGCGTGGTCTTGCCGATCAGCAGCGGATCGATCTGCGCCCAGGCCATCAGCGGCGCGACGCCCGGCATCAGCGCGACCGGCAGCAGGCTGGCGAGTCCGGCCAGCCAGATTCCCTGGTGCGTATCCTCGACCACGGCGGCGTGGTCGCCGGCGCCGAAGTGATGGGCGACCGACGGGCTGAGCGCCTGCACCACGCTCATCAGCGTGATGAACGCCGGCAGCCAGAAGGCGACGCCGAGCGCCACCGCCGCCTGCTCGACGGCGCCGGCGCGACCGGCCATCAGCGTGTCGATCAGGCCGAGCAGCGTATAGGCGACCTGCGAGGCGATGATCGGCAGCGCCAGCGCGGACAGGATACGGCTTTCGGACAAGAATCGGGGGAGACGGTGCATGGTTTTCAAATGCGTTAACCACAACGGGCACGACGAGCACAACGAAAAGCAACGAGTTACACACCAGAGCAATAGATCACTCGTCAGGTGAAGCAACAGACCGCCTTCACAAGGTATCTCGTTGTGTCGTTGTGGTTAGCGATTTTGTCGTTGGGCTCAAGCCACCGGCTTGACGCGGCTGGCGGCGAGCGTCGCGCGGCTGCGCGCCTCGGTGATGTCGGCGCCGCTGGCCACCGCGACGCCCATGCGCCGCTTCTTGAAGCTCTGCGGCTTGCCGAAGAGGCGCAGGTCGCTGGTGGGTACGCGCAGCGCGTCGGCGACGCCGGTGAAGGCGATTCCCGCCGCTTCGAGTCCGCCGTAAATCACCGCCGAGGCACCCGGCGAGCGCAGCGTGACGTCGACCGGCAGGCCCAGGATGGCGCGCGCGTGCAGTTCGAATTCGGAGAGGCGCTGCGTCGCCAGCGTCACCAGACCCGTGTCGTGCGGACGCGGGCTGACCTCACTGAACCACACCTCGTCGCCCTTGACGAAGAGCTCGACGCCGAACAGCCCGCGCCCGCCGAGGTTGGCGGTCACCGCGCCGGCGATGGCGCGCGAGCGTTCGAGCGCGAGCGCGCTCATCGGCTGCGGCTGCCACGATTCGACGTAGTCGCCGTCGACCTGGCGGTGGCCGACCGGCTCGCAGAAATAAGTCTCGACGTCGCCGCCGGCGCCGATCGCGCGAACGGTGAGCAGCGTGATTTCGTAGTCGAAATCGACGAAGCCCTCGACGATGATCCGGCTGCTCGCCACGCGCCCGCCCTGCATGGCGTATTCCCAGGCGGTCGCGACGTCGGCCGGGCCGCGCAGCAGCGACTGGCCTTTGCCCGACGACGACATGGTCGGCTTGACCAGGCAGGGGTAACCGATGCCAGCATCGATCGCCGCCTGCAGCTCGGCCTGCGAACCGGCAAAAGCGTAAGGCGAAGTCGGCAGGCCAAGATCCTCGGCGACCAGTCGGCGGATTCCTTCGCGGTTCATCGTGAGCCGCGTCGCGCGCGCCGTCGGGATCACTTCGGCGAGGCCTTCGCGCTCGACTTCGACCAGCAGGTCGGTGGCGATCGCCTCGATTTCGGGGACGATGAGATGCGGGCGCTCTTCCTCGATGATTGCGCGCAGCGCCGCGCCGTCGGTCATCGACACCACGTGCGAGCGGTGCGCGACCTGCATTCCCGGCGCGTCGGCGTAGCGATCGACGGCGATCGTCTCGACGCCCAGGCGCTGCAGCGCGATGATCACTTCCTTGCCGAGTTCGCCGGCGCCGAGCAACATCACGCGAGTCGCCGACGCGCTGAGCGGCGTGCCGATGGTGGCGAGCGGGTTCTGACGGGACTGCTGGGCTATGCTGGGCATCGGAAAATTCCTGAACGGGAGGCAAGGACAGCGATTTTAGCAGCGCTTGACGCTCGCCTGCTGCGCCATTGTCTCCCCGGCGCGCGAAAGTGCAGTGTACACTTCGCGCTCGATCACTCCTTGAACCTTGAATGACGCCCCTTCTCGACCTGCGCACGATGGTCTTCGTTTATGTCGGCATCCGCATTGGCCTGGCGGCGGTGCTGATCTATCTGTGGCGCGTTCAGCACAACTATCCTCCGGCGCGCGACTGGGCGGTCGCCGCGTTGATCTCCGGCCTCGGCCTGTTCTGCTTCGGCCTGCGCGATATCGCGCCGGTGTGGGTATCCGAAGTGTTGTCGAGCGCGCTGGTGCTGCCCGGCTGGATGATTTTCGACTACGGCATCGTGCGCGCCGCAGGCAAGCAGCCGCCGCTCAAGCTGGGGCTCGCCATCTGCACGCTGGCGGTCGGCTCGGCGGCGTGGAATAGCCTGGTGTCGCCGAATCATGCGGCGCAGGTGATGACGCAGAATCTGGTCTTCGCTTTTTTCGACCTCTACGCCGCCCACGCCTGCTGGAAGCTTGCCGACGCCGGCCGCGTCGTCACCTTCCGCTGGGTGGCGGCGCTGCTCACTTTCCTGGCGATCGCCTGCCTGTGGCGGATGGCAAGCGCCGTTTTCGGACTGGCGCCGCCCGCGGTTTTTCTGGTCGCCGCGTCGATGTTCGCTTTCCCGATGATCGTCATGCTGCTCGCGCTGCAGACGTCGCAGAGCCTGCAGCGAAAAATCAACGATCAGGCGCGTCACGACATGCTGACCGGCGCTTTCAATCGTCGCGCTTTCGACGAGTTCGTCAACCGCGAATGGTCGCGCAGCGTCCGCCGTAGCGATCCCTTTGCGGTGCTGACGGTCGATATCGACCACTTCAAGGAGTTCAACGACCAGCACGGCCACCAGACCGGCGACGCCACCCTGGTCGAAGTCTCCAACGCGGCGCAGGCGGCGTTGCGCGCCGACGATATCTGGTGCCGCTACGGCGGCGAGGAATTCATTGCGCTGCTGCCCAACACCACGGTCGAACAGGCGCTGACGGTCGCCGAGCGCCTGCGCTGCGGCGTTGAAGAAACAGTGATCGCCACCAAGAAAGGCTTGCTCAAGGTATCGGTCAGCATCGGCGTCGCCGAGCGGACAGCGGGCCAGGCGCACTGGTCGGAGCTGCTCGCCGCTTCCGACGCCGCGCTCTACCAGGCCAAGGCGGCTGGCCGCAACCGCGTCGCCGCCGCCTGACGCTGGCCGCCGCGGCCTATTTCCCGCCCGCGCTGCGGATCGCCTCGATCAGGTCCTGCGGCGTGTCGAGGTCGAAGAAACTGCGCAATTCGGGGTCGGCGGCGAGCAGCTGCGATTCATCGACGTAACAGACGTCGAGCCGATCGAGCGCGGCGCGCAGGCTGCGCTTGCCGTGCGTTTCGTCGAGCAGCGCGCGAACCGTAGCCAGGCAACTCGCCGAGTAGAACGCGGCGAGCGGCTGCGGATGGCCGCCGACCACCGGCACCACCGCGGCGCAGCCGGCGCGCCGCTGCGCCAGCAGCTCGATCAGCGCCGGCTTGACGAAGGGCATGTCGGTCGCCAGCGCGAAGATCCACGGCGTGCTCGCGTCTTCGAGCGCGGCGCACAGCCCGGCGAGCGGCCCGGCGTCCTGGTGTCGGTCGCAGATCTGCGGCCAGGGAAGGTCGGCGCGCGGCGCGCGCACGCTGACGCGCAGCTCGGCGAAGAGCGGCTGCACGCTATCGACCACGCGCTGCAGCAGCGTGCGCTCGCCGAGCAGCAGCGTCGCCTTGTCGCAGCCCATTCGCCGCGACCGCCCGCCGGCCATGACGACCGCCGTGCAATCATCGATCATCGCGCGCCAAGTCCGGCGAGTCCTGCCGCTACGACGACGAAGTCGGCGAGTCCAGCGATATCGTCGAGCGCGAAATGCGGCAGCTCGGGGTAGATTTCGCCGATGTCGGTGACCATCGCGATCAGCCCGTCTTCGATCGCGCAGCGCGGCGGCTTTGCGCATTCGCTGCGCAGGATCTCGATCTTGACGCCGGCGGCGTGCGAGAAACCCTCGGCGAGAACGAGGTCGACTTCGCCCAGGAAGCGCTGCGCGAGTTGCGCCGGTTCGCGCCGATCGACGGCGTCGGCGACGAGCTGCAGAGCGTCGGCGGTCACCAGCATGCTGATCGCCGCGCCGGCCTGCTTGTAGCGCCAGCTGTCCTTGCCCGGCTGGTCGAGCGCGACACGGTGATGCGCGTGCTTGATGGTCGCCAGGCGCAGGCCGCGGCGGGTGAGTTCGGGCAGCAACTGCTCGATCAGCGTCGTCTTGCCCGACCCCGAATGGCCGACGAAGATGATCACCGGCGGCGCTGCGCAGTTTTCAGAATTCATGGTGTTTTTCTCAATTGAGGCCCAGGCGCACGCCGAGCCAGTCGTCGATCTTTTCGGCGCTTGCACGCCACTGCGGGTCCATCATCAGCATGTGGCCGGCGCGCGCAATCACGCAGGTTTCGCCGTTCCAGCCGGTCGCCGTCATGTAGAGCCGATTGGCGGGGAACAGCGCGTCGAGTTCGCCGCCGATCACCAGCGCCGGAATCTTCGGTTTGTTGCCCGGCAGACGCAACGCCAGCGCCAGCAGATCGGCGATCGCGCGCTTCGACTCGTCCTGCAGCATCGATTGGAATAGCGCGAACGGCTCATCGCTGACGTCGGGCGAAAAATAGACTTCGCGCAACACGCGGATCGTCTGGGCGGTGTATTCGCCGCGCAGCGCGCGCTCCGCTTCGGCCAGGAAGAGCGGCTGACGCCAGGCCAATTGAACGCCCGACGCCGCGATTCCGGTCGGCGGCACCGGCGCCATCATCACCACCGCGCGCGCCGAGGCGCTTTCGAGATAGCGCGCCACGACGATCGCGCCCATCGAGTGCCCGATCAGTACCGGCGCGGCGGGCAGTCCGGCGACGACCTGGCCGACGTCGGCAGCGTAATCGTCAATGCCGAAGTCGTCGAGCTTCGCGCGTCCCGCGCTCAGACCGTGCCCCGAGAGGTCGACGGCGTAACAGGGATAGCCGCGCTGCGCGAAAAAAGGCAGGAAGTTCACGTCCCAGCACGCCGAACTGGTATAGCCGCCGTGCACGAAGAGCAAGGGCGGATAGCCGCGGTCGAGCGCCGCAGGACGATCAAGGCAATGCAGTTGGCGACGCATCCAGTCATCACTCCCGAGCCAGCAGCGGCAGGCGCGAAATCAGCCCGCCGACCAAGGAGCACCTTATCACGACGCCGCGACAAGGCGCTCGCCGCGCTGCCGAAAAATCGCCAAACAGCGGCAGACGGCGCCTGCCGGTATAATCCCTCCCCGTGGATTCCTCTCTCGCTCCGATTTCAAGAACCTCCGGCTTCGCCTCGGCGTGGCGACGCTGGCGCGCCCGCGCCCACGACCGACCGGCGCTCGCCGGCCGGCCGTGCATCGCGGTTCCCGCCGCCAGCATCAGCACGCTCGAAAGCCCGGCCGCTTTCCGTCAAACCTTGCTCACGTTGATCGCTGAGGCGCGCCAGCGCATCCTGATCCCGACGCTCTACCTGCAGGACGACGACGCCGGCCGCGAACTGCTCGCCGCGCTCTACGCCGCCAAGGCGGCGCAGCCGCAGCTCGAAATCGCGGTCTTCGTCGACTGGCATCGCGCCCAGCGCGGCCTGATCGGCAAGGCGCGCTCAGACGGCAACTCGGCGCTCTACCGGCAAATGGCGCAGCGGCTCGGGCCGGGCGTGCCGATCTACGGCGTCGCGGTGCAGCGGCGCGAAGTCATGGGCGTGATGCACCTCAAGGGACTGATCATCGACGGCAGCGTGCTCTACAGCGGCGCCAGTCTCAACGACGTCTACCTGCACCGGCACCAGCGCTACCGGCTCGACCGCTACCAGCTGATCGACAGTGCGCCGCTCGCCGACAGCCTGGCCGGACTGCTCACCGGCGTGCTGCAAGGCAACCCGGCGGTGCTGCCGCTCGATACCGAAACGGTGCCCAAGACGCCGGAAATCCGCGACGCCATCGTTCGCTTTCGCCGCGTGCTGGGCAAAGCGCGTTATCAGTTCGTGCCGGCGACGATCAAGGCCGGCGAAGTCGGCATCACGCCGCTCGTCGGCCTGGGCGCGCGCGACAACGAACTCAATTCGACGCTGGTGCAGCTGATCAGCCGCGCGCGCCAAGCGCTGACGATGTTCACGCCGTACTTCAACCTGCCGGGGCCGATCCGCCGCGCGCTCGACGCGCGGATCAAGGCCGGCTGCCGCGTCACCATCGTTCTCGGCGACAAGACCGCCAACGATTTCTACATCCCGCCCGACGAGCCGTTCAAGGCCATCGGCGCGCTGCCCTACCTCTACGAAACCAACCTGCGCCGCTTCTGCAAGACGCACCAGGACGCGATCGCCGCCGGGCGGCTCAACGTCCAGTTGTGGCGCGACGGCGACAACAGCTTCCACCTCAAGGGGCTGTTGATCGACGACGATTACGCGCTCTTGACCGGCAACAATATCAATCCGCGCGCCTGGCGCCTCGACCTCGAAAACGGCTTGCTGATCCACGACCCGCAGCACCTGCTGGCCGACCAGCAGCGCGCCGAGCTCGAACGGATCATGGTGCACAGCCAGCGGCTCAACCACCATAGCGCGCTCGACGCCGTCGATAGCTACCCGCTGCCGGTGCAACGGCTGATCCGGCGGCTGGCGCGCGTGCGCGCCGATCGGCTGGTCAATCAGGTGCTGTGAACGCCGCCTGGCGAGGCGATCAGAAGTCCTTATCGGCTTGCCAGAGGATGAAACCCTTCTCCTTGGCCGTCCATTCCATCAGATTGATCAGCGGCTGCGCGCGCTGCGCCAGGCTGATCTGCGCGTCGGCCTGGTGGTCGGCGCCGCTCTCGTCCTTTTCGAGCGGTTCGTCTTCGGCTTGCGGCTCGTCTTCCGCGTGACGCTTGGCGGCGAGCTTGTCCTCGTCGACGGCGGCGTGCAGGCTGGCGATCGCCGGCGCCAGCTGCTCGGCGGTGAACACGCCGCGCGCCGTGCACTCCTTGCCGATGATCTCGAACAGGCGGCGCGCGTGCTTGGCGAACATGATCATCTCGCCGCTCGTACTCGAAGTCAGTTTGACCAGCATAATGACGCCTCCTTGATTTTCGTTTGAACCTAGAAACCGCAGTTCGAACCACAACGACACAACGGACACAACGAAGATCCTCAATTTTTGGAGGTTTCTGTGGCTCACCTTCTGGGTGATTCATCAATACGTTGCAGGTAATTGTCTTTTCTTCGTGATCGTTGCCCCACGGGATTAGCTTCGCGGCATGTTCGTTGTGGTTAACTGAGCTTTAAGGTTGAATCGGCCGGGAAGCCGCATCCAGCGGTGATCCTGGCAGACCATGCCGGAAGCCCGGCGAATTTCCTGGCGTTCCCGGGCAGGTGCCCCGGGATGACCTTTGCACGCGCCCTGCAGGCCGGCCTTGCGGCGGCGGTAAAGCGCCCGATCGATTCTACACCCGCGCGGCATGGGCCAGGGCGGCCACTCGTCGTGAGACAATCGCTGCCACCAAATTTTGGAAATAACACCATGTGGCGAATCGGCGTCG
Organism: Pseudomonadota bacterium; assembly: GCA_018262095.1. Lineage (GTDB taxonomy): Bacteria > Pseudomonadota > Gammaproteobacteria > Burkholderiales > Rhodocyclaceae > Propionivibrio. The sequence continues at coordinate 91,149 of JAGTRW010000003.1, read as the reverse complement.
ACCTCGGCGGAACGAAAATCGAGATCGTCGCGCTCGACGAAACCGGCAATCAACGGCTGCGCCGGCGCGTGCCGACGCCGCAGGGCGACTACGCGGCGACGCTGGCGACGATCGGAGCGCTGGTCGACGCGGTCGACAGCGAGCTTGGCGAACGCGGCAGCGTCGGCGTCGGGATTCCCGGCGCCGAGTCGGCGGGCAGCGCTCTGATCAAGAACGCGAGCTCGGTCTGCCTGAACGGCAAAGCGTTGCGCGGCGACCTGCAGAAGCTGCTCGGGCGCGAGATCCGCGTCGCCAACGACGCCAACTGTTTTGCGCTGTCCGAGGCGATCGACGGCGCCGGGCAAGGCCAGGAAATCGTCTTCGGCGTCATCCTGGGAACCGGCGTCGGCGGCGCCATCGTGGTGCGTGAGCGGGTGCTCACTGGCGCCAATCGCATTGCCGGCGAATGGGGACACAATCCCCTGCCCTACCCTGACGAGGAGACGCTCACGCCGCCGCGCTGCTATTGCGGACGCCAGGGCTGCGTCGAAACCTGGCTGTCCGGACCCAGCCTCGCCGCCGATCACGCGCGCCACGGCGGCGAGTTGCTGACCGCCAAGCAGATCGCGACGCGCGCCGAAGCCGGCGACGCGCACTGCGCGGCGACGCTCTCGCGCTATCAGCGCCGGCTCGCCAAAGCGCTGGCGCAGGTGATCAACATCGTCGACCCGCAGGTGATCGTTCTCGGCGGCGGGCTCTCCAACATCGAGAGCCTCTACACCGCGGTTCCGGCGCTGTGGGGCGAGTACATCTTTTCCGACCAGGTGCGCACGCGGCTCGCCCACAACCAGCACGGCGACTCGTCGGGCGTTCGCGGCGCGGCGTGGCTGTGGAACGGCGATCAGCCATGAACAAGACCGCCATGCTGTGGATCAGACTCTTTCTGCCGTTCGCTATCGCCTATTTTCTTTCCTACCACTTTCGCACCGCCAACGCGGTCGTCGGCCCGGTGCTCGCCGACGAGCTGGCGCTCGGCGCGGCCGACCTCGGCCTGCTGACCAGCGCCTATTTCCTGGGGTTTGGCGCGACGCAGCTGCCGCTCGGCATGCTGCTCGACCGCTTCGGTCCGCGCCGCGTCGAGGCGACGCTGCTGCTCTTCGCCGCCGCCGGCGCCGCGCTGTTCGCCGGCGCGACGACGATCAGCACGCTGGCGATCGCGCGCGGAATGATCGGCGTCGGCGTCTCGGCGTGCCTGATGGCGTCGTTCAAGTCTTTTTCGCAGTGGTTTGCGCCCGAACGGCAGGCGTCGCTGACCGGCTGGATCATGACTGCGGGTTCGCTCGGCGCGCTCGCCGCTTCGGCGCCGCTCGACGCCGCGCTGCACGTCGCCGGTTGGCGAGCGATCTTCTTGCTGCTCGCGGCGGTCACGCTGGCGGTCGCCGCTGCGCTCTTCTTCGGCGTTCCCGACAAGCCGGCGACGCAGCGCCCCGAGCCGCTGGCGGCGCAGTGGGCCGGCGTCAAGGAAGTCGTTGGCAGCCGCCACTTCTGGCACATCGCGCCGGTCGCCTGCGCCCAGATCGGCGGCTTCATGGCGGTGCAGAGCCTGTGGTCGAGCGCCTGGCTGATCGAGGTCAACGGCTACTCGCGCAGCGCGGCGGCCAATCACCTGGCGGCGATGAGCGTCGCCATGCTCTGCGCCTACCTGGCGATCGGGCTGCTGTCGACGCGCCTGGCGCGCCGCGGCATCGGCACTTTCCAGCTGGTCGGCGGCGGCATGGCGCTGTCGCTCTTGACGCTGCTCGCGATCATCAGCGAGGCGGTCGATCAGCACTACCTGCTGTGGATCGCCTACGGCGCCTTTTCGAGCTGCGGGACGCTCGCCTATGCGCTGATGGGCGGCGGTTTCCGGGTCGCGCTCTCGGGCCGCGCCAACTCGACGCTCAACCTGTTGGTCTTCGCCGGCGCCTTCGCCATGCAGTGGGGAATGGGCGGCCTGATCGAACTGCTGCAGGTGGCCGGCCACAGCGCCGCGAGCGCGCATCGTTGCGCCTTCCTGGCGCTCTTCGCGGTGCAGGCCGCCGCCTGCCTGTGGCTGTTCTACGGTGGTCGCCAGCCAGCCGCCAGCGGCAGCGGCGCCTGAAGCTCAGTCCGGCGCGCTGAGGATGGCGACGAGTTCGGCGACCGGCGCCAGGTCTTCGCCGTTCTGCGCGCTGCGCAGATAGACGTTGCGCGCCAGGTGGCGCAGCCGCCAGCCGACCTCATCGACGATCAGGCAGGTTTTTCCCATCAGCTGCGCATCGCTTTCGAGCACGCCGAGCTGCGAAAGATCATAAACGCCGGTCGCGCGCAGACTCTTGTCGAGCCCGCGGATCGCCGCCAGCGAAAAGCTGCCGATCGTCGCCAGTCCCGGCGTCGGTGCGCTTTGCGCCAGTGCTTCGGCGAGCAGGCGTGCCGAGCGGATCTGCTGCAGCGTCGGCAGAATGCGCTGCGCGAAAGAGCCGCCGGCGATCCCGCTGCCCGCCTCGGCGAGCGGCGCCAGCGCGGCGGCAACGACGGCGACCGCGGCCGGCGGAAACTCGCCGGGAATCAGGGTCAGCGCGACCGCGACGCGTTCGCCGAGGCACGAACCGAGGCGGGCGTCGAGCGCAAACTCACCGGCACCGCCCATGACCAGCGCCGCAACGCAGTCGGCGAGGCCGACCAGCGTCGCCAGCGGGTCGATCTGCGCGGCAGCCAACTGGCGCGGATAGCCGCTGCCGTCGCCACGCTCGTGGTGCTGCAGCACGCACTCGGCGAGCGCCGGCGGAAAGTCGGTGAACGCCGTCAGAAAAGCGTGGCCGATCGCCGGGTGCGCGGCGACCTGTTGCCACTCCCTGGCGGGCAGGCGGCCGTCGATCAGTTGTGGGTTAAGGTAGGACTCGCCGACATCCTTGACCAGCGCCGCGAGAATCAGCAGCTCAGCGTCTTGCTCGGCGAGATCCAGGCCGTCGGCGAGCCCCGCGCAGACGATCATCGCCGCCAGGCTGTTCTGGTAGCTCGCCGGGTTGAACTGCCTGGCGATGCAAAGCAGCAGCGCCAGCGGCCCGGACAGCGGCAGCTTGCCGACGACGCGCGCGACCGCCGCACGCCCGCTGCCGGCGAGCAAGGCCAGCGCCGGCGTCTGGCGCATCAGCGCCAGGCAATCGTCAGCGATGACCGCCGGCGAAATCCCCGGCACCAGTTCGAGGCTGGTTTCGAGCGGCTGCTGCAGTCGCCGCTCGCCGAGCGTCAGCTCGATCGACCGCGATACCGTCGCGCCACTCGCGCACAGCGTCGTTCCGTCCTCGTCGACCAGGTCGCAACAGGCGACCAGCGTCATTTCCTGCGCCAGGCGGACGATGCTCTGCAGGCAGTGCGGATTGACTGTACTGAAAGCGCTCCTGGCGCGCGCTGCGCGTTCGATCAAGCCCGTGGTGTCCGACATCGATGGCTCCTGCTGACGACGACCGGGCGGCGAAAACGCGCCGCCCACGTCGCAACTCACTTTGGAAGCCAGATGCTCTCAAAATCCGCAGCCTGCCGGTATCCGTAGTTTGCGCAGAAAACTGCGGGAAGTACGGAGTCGACGGCGACGCGCACGCCGCCGCTCAGCGTCGCCGATCAGCTGCCGTAAAGGCCATGGCTGCCGGGGTTGACCGCCGACTTGAGCTTGCGGCCGCCAAAGCGCCTGACCGAACTGCGCACCACCAGCCGTCCGCCGAGCAGCAGGTTGCAGGTTGGCGAATCCGGCCGCGACAGGCGCTGCTGCAATAGCCGCATCGCCTCCTGGCCGAGCTCGTCGCGCGGCACGTTGACCGAGGTCAGCGGCACGTCGTGGATTTCGGCCAGGTTGAAGCCGTCCATGGTCATCAGCGAAATGTCGCCGGGAACCGCCAGGCCGAGTTCTTCGAGCGCTTCGAGCGCGCCGACGGCCATGAAGTCGCCGGCGGCGAGGATCGCCGTCGGGTATTGATCGCGAGCGCGCGGCGAAAAATACGCGCCGATCGCCGCCTTCGCTTCCTCGCTGCCGAAACCGGAAGTGGTCACCAGATGGCGATCGTCGTCGAACTCGATGTGGTGCTCGGCAAAGGCTTCGCGAACGCCGTCCAGACGGCTTTGCAGCGTTTTTCGCCGCAGGCAGATCAGCGTCAGGATGTCGCGATGCCCCTGCTCGATCAGGTAGTGGGCGGAAAATTCGCCGATCAGCAGGTGATCGGGCGAGACCATGTCGAGGCGCATGCTGCGGTCGCGGCAATTGACCAGCACGCAGGGTTTGCCGACGTCGGCGGCGACTTCATGCACGCGCAGGTCGTCGATGCCGACGATGATCGCCGTCTCGCAGGCCGGATCGCTGATTCTCCTGAGAAACAGCGGCACGTCGCTGTCGTTCTCCTCGATCGCGCAGTAGTTGATTCGTACGTCGCAGCACTCGACGGCGTTGCGGATCCCCTGCAGGACCTTGTAGTAGAAGATGTCGGTGCGCACGTCGAAGGCGCGCGACGGCGCGAAGACGGTGACGTTGTTGAACAGCAGCCGTCCGGCCGACATCTCGCTGAGCACCCCCTGCGCCTTGGCGCAGTCGAGCACCGCCTGCTTGGCGCGCGCGCTGGTGTTCGACTTGCCGGCCAGGACGCGCGACACGGTGCTCATCGAGACGCCGGCCTGCGCCGCGAGCTCACGAATTTTGAGTTTTCCGCCCACCGCGTCCCCCTGACCAAAAGATTGAATGAAAATATTTGCACAGCAATAGAAGCATTGTATTTCAATAGATAGCGCTTCGATTCGGCAATATTTTTTTACGTGGTGCAAGGATTGCCACGATCAACGATTGACTGCCAAAAACCGCCTTGTTACTTTTCCTCACCAAGCGCGCCCATGCCGCCCGGCTTGCCTCGCGCCAGCCGGCGCCGAGCGACCGACCGCAGCGGGTTGCGTCACGATAAACAGCTCACCCTGGAGGGGTAAAAATGAAAATCAAACGTCTCGGTCTGTTGACCGGCCTGGTTCTGGCTTTTGCGGCGAACTCGGCGCTGGCCGTCGAAAAGATGCGCCTCGGCCATGGGCTGCCCGAAGATCACGCGGTGCATAAAGCCGTCGTCAAGTTCGCCGAGCTGGTCAGCCAACGCTCGAACGGTGAGATCGAGATCAAGATCTTTGCCAACGGGGTGCTCGGCGGCGAACGCGAAATGCTCGAGCAGGTCCAGAACGGCGCGCTTGACATCACCAAGGCCAGCGCCTCGCCACTGGAGACCTTTTCGGCTGACTACAAGGTCTTCAACCTGCCTTTTGTCTTCCGCGATCGCGCGCACTTCTTCAAGGTGCTCGAGAGCCCGGTCGGCGAAGCGATCCTCGCTTCGTCGAAGAAGAGCGGATTCATCGGGCTGGCCTACTACGACTCGGGTTCGCGCAGCTTCTACGGCAAGAAGCCGATCAATACGCCTGACGACATCAAGGGCTTGAAGATCCGCGTGCAGCAGAGCCCGACGACGATCAAGATGATCCAGGCGCTGGGCGCGACGCCGACGCCGATGGCCTGGGGCGAGGTCTACTCGGCGCTGCAGATGGGCGTCGTCGATGGCGCCGAAAACAACGTCACGGCGCTGACCAGCGGCCGCCACGGCGAAGTCTGCAAGTTCTACTCGGAGACCGAACACCAGATCGTCCCCGACGTACTGGTGATGTCGGCGGCGCGCTGGGACGCCCTGAAGAAGCCGCAACAGGAAATCATCAAGAAGGCGGCGATCGATTCGTTCGAGTATCAGAAGTCCTTGTGGGGCGCTTTCGAGAAAGTCGAGCGCGAGAAAGCGCTGGCCATGGGCGTGAAGTTCAACACCCCGAACAAGCAGGCCTTCGTCGCCAAGGTCAAGCCGATGATCGACGCAGAGCGCAAGAACGCGGCGATCGCCAAGCTGCTCGACAGCATCGCCGCCGTCAAGTAAGCCCGCCCTTCCCCTTTCCTGCTCGATACGAGTGGTCGTCCCTTCCCGGGAGCGACCACTCCAGGGACTTCCATGAATATTCTGTTTCACTTGAAGCGGCCGGTTGACCGGCTGCTCGAGACCGCGCTGGTCTTGCTTTTCTTCACCCTCTTCGCCTGCGTGATCATCCAGGTGTTCACGCGCTACGTGCTCAACGACCCGGCCATCTTCACCGAGGAAGCCTCGCGCTTCGCGATCATCTGGCTCAGCCTGCTGGGTACCGCCTACGCCTGCGGCCGGCTCGAACACATGGCCTACACGATGTTCCCCGAAAAGCTCGCCGGCGGAAAGCTGCTGGCGCACATGCGCTCGGTCGCGCTGATCGTGCTGCTCTTTGCGCTGTCGGTGATGGTCTATGGCGGCGGCAAGCTGGTTCTGCGCGCGCTGCAGTTCGAGCAATTGTCGGCGACGCTGGCGCTGCCGATGGGCTACGTCTATCTGTGCATCCCGCTCAGCGGCGTGCTGATCGTCTTCTATCAGTTGCTGATCATATTCAAGCCGGCACAGTTCAGGGCCGCCGACGAGGTCGAGGCGGCGCTCGAACACATCGCCGAAGAGGAACGCAAACTGGCCGATGAAGGAATTCTGCTCGATCCTGCCACCGATAACCGCAAGGAGAAAGAGTCATGATCGAGCTCACCATCCTCGGCGTCGTCTTTTCAGCGCTGCTCTTCTACGGCGTTCCGGTCAGCTTCTGCATCGGCATCGCGACGCTGCTGGCGCTGTTCAACATCATGCCCGACGTCAGCACCGCGCTGGTCATTTCGGCGCAGCGAATGACGTCGAGCCTCGACAGCTTCACCTTGGTCGCCATTCCGCTCTTCATCCTGGCCGGCGGAATGATGAACACCGGCGGCATCGCCTTGCGCCTGATCGACTTCGCCAAGGTCGTCGTCGGCTGGCTGCCCGGATCGCTGGCGCACATCACCTGCGTCGCCAACGCGCTGTTCGGCGCGATTTCGGGTTCGGCGGTGGCCAGCGCCGCGGCCGTCGGCGCGACGCTCTCGCCGCTGCAGCGCAAGGAAGGCTACGACATGCCGTTCTGCGCGTCGGTCAACGTCGCGTCGTCGCCGTGCGGACTGCTGATCCCGCCGTCGGGCGCGCTGATCGTCTATTCGCTGATTTCGGGCGGTACGCCGGTCGATGTGCTGTTCGTCGCCGGCTACATCCCCGGAATCATGATGGCGGCCTCCGTCATGATGTGGGTCGCCTGGAAAGCACACAAGGGCGATCTGCCGACGACCGTTCACCGCTACTCGTTCGACGAAGCGATGAAGATCACGCTGCGCGCGATTCCGGCCCTCTTCCTGATCCTGATCATCATGGGCGGGATCATCGGCGGAATTTTCACCGCAACCGAAGCGGCCGGCGTCGCCGCGCTCTATACCTTCATTCTCGGTCGCTTCTTTTACAAGAGCCTGGGTTGGAAGGCACTAATCAAGAGTACGCTCGACGCCTCGGTCGGCACCGCGGTGGTCATGCTGATGGTCGGCGTCTCGATGACCATGTCGTGGCTGCTGGCGAGCACCGGATCGGCGAAAATGCTGGCCGACGCCGTCGTCGGTTTTTCCGATAACGCCTATGTGCTGATGTTCCTGTTCAACGTGCTGTTGCTGTTGCTTGGCACCTTCCTTGACATCACCCCGGGCCTCTTGATCTTCACGCCGATTTTCCTTCCCATCGCGATGAAGCTGGGAATCTCGCCGGTGCATTTCGGCATCATCATCACCTTCAATCTGTGCATCGGAATCGCCACGCCGCCGGTCGGCAGCACGCTGTTCGTCTCGGCGCGGGTGGCCAAGGTCCCGCTCAGCCAGCTGACGATGCCCTTGCTGCCGATGTTCACGCTGGAGATCATCGCGCTCTTCCTGGTCACCTACATTCCGGCGCTTTCGCTGTGGCTGCCGCAAGTGGTGCTCGGCAAAGTCGGCTAACAAAACCCAAGACAAATCGCAGTCCGGCAAGCGGCGGAGACGCCCTTGCCTTGCCTGGAGAACACCATGTCGATGTCACGCAATCCCGTTTTTTCGCTCGCCGAGCAGCAGCACAACCGCATCACGCTGCATAGCGCTGAAGGGCATGTCGCCCACGTCTTCGTTCTCGAAGACGACATCATCCGCGTCATGCTGCTGCCCGGCGGCGAACTGCGCTTCCCGCGCAGCTGGGCGATCGCACCGGGTGCCGACGACGTCGCCTACGAAGGGCGCGACCGCTTCGACCTTTCGGGCTTCACGCTGCCCGACTACCAGCTCGCGCAGGACGGCGACACGCTGACCATCAGCACGACGGCGATCCGCCTGAGCATCAGGCTCGCCGGCTTGCTGTGCCGCTGGGAAACACGAACCGACGGCGACTGGCAGGCCGCCGCCAGCGACCGTCCGACGCAGAGCTACAACTTCGGCTGGTGGGACGACAAGGTCTACCACTATCTGCAGCGCGATTCCGACGAGATGTATTTCGGGCTCGGCGAGCGCGCCGGCGACGCCAACCGGCAAGGACAAAGCTACCGCCTGTGCAACGTCGACGCGATGGGTTACAGCGCGCGAACGACCGATCCGCTCTACAAGCACATTCCCTTCTACCTGACCTGGAAGAAGACCGCCAAGCTCGCCTTCGGCCTGTTCTACGACACGCTGTCCGACTGCACCTTCGACATGGGCCGCGAACTCGACAACTACCATGGCCACTACCGCTACTTCGTCGCCGACCACGGCGACCTCGACTACTACTTCATCGCCGGCGCCGCGCCCGCCGAGATCACCCGCCGCTATACCTGGCTGACCGGCCGGCCGGCGTTCACGCCCAAGTGGGGACTCGGTTATTCCGGGTCGACGATGGGCTACACCGATGCGCCCGACGCGCAGCAACGAATGAACGAGTTTCTTGAGGGTTGCCGCCAGCACGACATCCTGTGCGATTCGTTCCACCTTTCGTCGGGCTATACGTCGATCGCCGGCAAGCGCTACGTGTTCAACTGGAACCGCGACAAATTCCCCGACCCCAAGGCCTTCGCCCAAAGCTACCTCGACCACGGCGTCAGGCTGTGCGCCAACATCAAGCCCTGCCTGCTGCGCGACCATCCGCGCTTTGCCGAAGCCGCCGCCGCCGGGCTGCTGGTGCACGACGATGACGGCGAGCCGACGCAGGTTCAGTTCTGGGACGAAACCGGCGCCTACGTCGACTTCACCAATCCGCGCGCCTACGACTGGTGGAAGGCGCGCGTCACCGATTCGCTGCTCGACTACGGAATCACCTCGACCTGGAACGACAACAACGAGTTCGAGATCTGGAGCGGCGCGCCGCTGATCGACAATTTTGGCACGCCGCGTCCGGCGCGCCAGGCCAAGCCGCTGCAAACGCTGCTGATGATCAAGGCGTCGCGCGAAGCGCAGCGCGCGCATGCGCCCAACGAACGCCCTTACCTGATCTCGCGCTCCGGCGCAGCGGGGATGCAGCGCTACGTGCAGACCTGGTCGGGCGACAATTTCACCTCCTGGGAGACGCTGCGCTACAACATCCGCATGGGCGTCGGCCTGGCGCTGTGCGGCGTCTCCAACACCGGCCACGACATCGGCGGCTTCGCCGGACCGGCGCCGGAGCCCGAGCTGTTTCTGCGCTGGGTTGCGCACGGCATCTTCCTGCCGCGCTTTTCGATCCACTCGTGGAACGACGACCAGAGCGTCAACGAGCCGTGGATGTATCCCGAAATCACGCCCTACGTCCGCGCGCTGATCAAGTTCCGCTACCGCCTGATTCCCTACCTCTACGACCTGCTCTGGCGATCGCACGACAACTACGAACCGATGATCAGGCCGACGCTCTACGACTTCCCTGACGATGCGCGCTGCTTCGCCGAGAACGACGAGATGATGCTCGGCGGCAAACTGCTGGTCGCCTCGGTGGTCGAGCCGGGAAGCCGCGAGCGCACGGTCTATCTGCCGCGCGGCTGCGCCTGGATCGACTTCTGGAGCGGCGAGCGTTTTGCCGGCGGCCAGACCGTGACCCTGGCGGCGCCGTGGGATCGACCGCCGCTGCTCGTTCGCGACGGATCGATCATCCCGCTCAACCTCGCCGAACAGCATTTCGCGCAGCCCGCCGACGAGCGCGGCTTCGCTGTTTTCCCGCCGGCCGGCGACGGCGATGTCGTCGACCAGTTCTTCGAAGACGACGGGCACAGCGAAGCGTATCGCGAGCAGCGCTACGGCCTGTGGCAGATCAGGCTGATCGCCGAGCGCGACAGCCTGACGCTCAATATCACCCGCGCCGGCGCCCGCCCGCCGACCGCCAGCGAGGTGAGCGTGCTGCTGCCGCGGCAGGAAACGCGCACCGTTCGCGCCGACTCGGCCAGGCTGGTCAGCGACCGGGTGAGCAGTGACTGGCGCGAGCTGCGCTTGGCGCTCGACTAGCGCCGGGGCTAGACGGCGAGGTCGATCTGCTGCAGCGAACCGGCGCTGCCGTCCTCGTTGAGATAGATGCCGCTGGCGCGAACCTGTCCAAGCTGCCGGTTGCCGTTGTCCTTGAGCGCGAAAGGCGTTTCGCTCGAGCCCAGGTCGAGCGCGCCGACGCCGCGCTCGCGCAGGCTGCTTAAAGTGCTCTGCCCGCTCTCGTCGCGCTGCCAGACGCGCAGCGTGTCGAACGCCGCGTCGGCCTCGTCGAGCCAGTGATTGCCGTCGGAGTCGAGCGCCGCGAGGTCGGCAAAGCCATCGCCGGAACGCGTTCCGAACAGCTCGCTGCCGTTATTGACGCAGCCGTCGCCGTTGCGGTCGATCGCCAGATAGCCGCTGGCACTGGAGAGGCCGGGAATGGCCTCGACCTTGCCGTCGGCGTCGAGGTCAAACTCAAAGCGCGTCCCTTCAAGCTCGGCGGCGCTGCCGTCAAAGTTGATCACCAGCGGATCGCGCAGCGCCACCGTGCCGCTTGCCAGCGTCTTGCGGGCGCAGGAAAAATCGCGCGACAGGCAAAGGTCGAGCTTGAAGTCGAGTGCCCGACCGTCGGTCGTGAGTACCTTGCCGGTCGATGAGAATTCGCTGTCTTCGTGCTCGCTGAACGTCTCGGTTGTCGTTCGCGTCCACGCCAGCTGGCGACCGCTGGCCGGCGCACTGTCCAGCGGCAGCGTACCGGCGGTCTGCGTGCCGCTCAGGTCGGCGAGCGGCGAGGACTGCTCGCCCTCGCCCGAGAGCAATGCCAGCATGCGCCCGACCAACTCCTGCAGCATCAGCAGCAGGCGCTCCTGCCGTTCGGCGCCGCTCGCCGCGTCGCCGGCCGCAGAGACGCCGGTGAAGACCGTGCGAAAGTTGAGCGTTGATTCGACCTTGAGCTCGCACTCAGTTGAAAACGTGTGGCCGGAATTCATGCATACCGCCGCTTGTTCGACTTTCATCGTTCGCTCCTTGCGCGTTTGGGGAAACGAGCTGACGCAAGGCGCGTGCCATCGCCTTTGCCCAGCAACGCCAAGGCGCCAGCAGAGCGCAGCACGAGCTGCCGGCAAAGTTCGCCGCGCCGGCGGCAAATGCAACACCCCGGCGCGTGCTATTCGAGCGGCAGCAAACGACGACGAAATTTGTCCAGGGCGAACGTCAGCTTTTGCAGGTGGGCAGAACAGTGAGCCGCAGAGAAATTCGTCGAGCACGGGTTCATGAAGCCGTGGCCCGTTGCCGTCTCGATGGCGGTGTGCACGCGATCGCTGGCGATGATCTTGGCAAGTTGTGTGGGAGAAAACGACGCTTCGCTCTCGGCAAAGATCGCCGTGACGGCAAAACTCGGGATCAAGGTCGAATAGTCGCGGATTCGCGAACCGTAGAAGAGCGTCGCCTGGCTCGCCGGATGGCCTTTGCCGCTCGCGGCATGCAGCCAGGCGGCGCTGGCGCCGACGCTGAAAGCGATGATGAAGGCCGGCTCATCGCCGGCTGCTGCCGAGATTTTTTCGGCGTACGATTCGATGCCATTTTTCGCGATCAGCGCCGAATGGGCCTGTTGCTCGCTGGCGTACGGACAGCCGTCGCGCTCCCAGGGCGAAACGAAAGTCGCCTCGCTGGCGAACGGCCTGATCATCGCGCGCAAGGCCGCGGTCACCCCGTGAATGTCGGCGGCAACGATCGTTCTCACGCCGCGCTCAGACATCAACGCTCGGAAAGCGCGAGGTTGGCGCCCAGCGCGGCAAAAGCCGCGGCGAAGCTGCGCCGTAGCCAGGCCTGGACGCGCGGCGACTCGATCACCGCCAGGCGGAAAGCGTGGGCGAGAAAGCCGTAGGCGACGAAGACGAGAAAAGTCATGGCCATGAACACGCCGCTGAGCACCAGCATTTGCGCGAGCGGAGAGCTTGTCGCCGGTCCGCCGGCAGGCTCGACGAACTGCGGCAGGAAAGCCAGGAAGAAGATGGTGAGCTTGGGATTGAGGATGTTGAGCAAAACCGCGTTGATCATCAGGCTCCGCGGTGATCTCGCCGCTGAGTTGCGCTCGATGACGAAAGCTGTCTTGTCCCGCCAGGTCATCAGCGCCAGGTAAAGCAGATAAGCGACGCCGGCATACTTGAGCGCCGCAAAAGCGAGCGCGCTGGTGTGCATCACCGCGGCCAGTCCCAGAACGGTCGCCAACAGGTGCGGAACGATTCCGGCGGTGCACCCGATCGCGGCGTAAACGCTGGCGCGTCGCCCTTGCGCGATGCCGGTCGAGATGGTGAACACCACGCCGGTACCGGGGATCAGCACGATGACGAGCGAGGTGATGAGAAATTCAAGCGTGATCATGGCAAAGGTATCCTGTTGGCAAACAAGGCGCGATGTTTTGTGAGCGGCTCAGGCGACGGCGCTGGCATGGCCGGCGACGATTCGCCAGGGCTGGTTTTGCACAATCGACCAGACCCGCGTGTACCTGATTCGGGAGTCAAACGATGCGCCCGCGTAGCTGCCCGACAAATGCATCAGCACGCAGACGACGGCGACGCCGCCATGGATTTGAATACGCTGCTCGGAGGCGGTCAGCTCATTCAACTTGAACAAGCCCGAGCGATGGAAATCGAGATCGTCCTCTTTGCCGATGACCTGGCCAAGGTGCGAAGTGAAGACCAGTTCGGGCGCCAGCAGCTCGTCGAGCGCGGCCACGTCGGAGCCGAGCATGGCCAGGCGCAGACGCTCCTCGGCGTCGCGAATTCGCTTTTCGATCTTGCCGCCGGTCGCCGGCACCTTGAGCGGTTTGGCCGTGTCATAGACGAGTTCGTGGTACTGGTTGCCATTGAACTCGAACTCCTGGATCACCTCAAGGCCCAGCTTGCGCGTATGCGCGGCAAAAGACCGCGTGTTGATCTTGTTGATGAAGGTCACCAGGATCGGATAACGCTTGGCCATTTGCGCCCGTGCAAAATCGAAGAGCCGTTCGAGAACGCCTCTGCCTCTGGCCGCTTTGGCGACGCACACCGGGCCGTACTGATAGGAGTTCGCGGCACTCAATCGCTGGCCGCAATATTCCACTTCGTGAAGCCCTTTGAGCATGTGCGCGAAAATCGGCCACTGCGACCAATATCCCCACGAGGCGGCCATCGCGTAGGCGATCAGCGCACCGTCCTGGCGCACGACAAACAGGCCGCTCTCGTCGTCGATCAGTGATTTGAGCTGATCCCGGGTGAACAGCGTCGTGACAAACCCGCTCGATTTGTCTTCTGCTTCGATCGACGCGACGTGATACTTGAACTGAAGCGCCAATACGTCGTCGATATCCGCCAGTTTGGCAACGGCAATTCCGCTATTTGTCACAGTCTTCCTCCGGGACTCAGCTGCGCAGATCGCGCAGCGGCAGCAGGTCGTCGACGGTCAGCGCGAAAGAAAAACGATAACCGGCAAGTACCGCGCTCGGCCGCAGGTCGGAAAGTTCGAGCGTCGGATGGTCGAAGATATCGAGCGAAGCGTCGCCTTTCCAGATCGGCGAGATCTGCACGTCGCGCGATTTGAGCTGAACCAGCTCATGGACCGCCGGGCGATCGTGCTTGCCGGCGACCAGCTCGGGAAAATAGCGGGTATTGACCGCAGCCGCGAAGTTCGGCGTCGGCAGCGTTGCCGACAATTCGCGCAGCGTCACCTGCGCCTCGACCAGACGACGGTCCTTGGCCGCCAGCGTCGCGCCGAAGCGCCCGCCCGGTCCGACGACGGGTGATGCCTTGGACGGCAGATCGTAGGCGCGAGTGATCCAGGTCGAACCGATCTGTTTGGGCCAGCCTTGAGCCAGACCGCGCATCAATGACACGTCCTGATCGACCCAGATGAACGGGCAGTAGGCGACCGGCGAGCCGTTGCAGCTCGCCGACAGCAGGATTATCGTTTCGCGGTATTGGCTGGTGATCGGGTCGAGATACTCGACGCCGCTCTCGCTGACGTACTGCCATTCGATGAAATACGCGGCGCAGCGCTCCGAATCGAGTTCCAGGCCGTCGGGCAGAAACGCCGCTGCCGCCGCGCGGTCGGCGGCGAACTCGACGGCAAGCGCGTTGCCGACGTAATGCCAGGGCGGCGCGGGAGCGAGGCTGGAGGTGCCGCGCGGGGTGCGGGGAAGCGTGTAGCCTTTGAGCATGGGGTCTCTCCGTAACTAATGATGGTCGGGCGCTTCAACGCACCGTGCTGGCGTCGAAGTGGGGATTTTCGATGATGCCGAAGCGGTTGCCGAACGGGTCTTGCACCGCGGCGACCTTGATCCCGCCGCCGACCTCGGCGACCGGCTCAAGCGCCGAAGCGCCCAATTCCAGCAAGCGCGCGTAAGCCGTCTCGATGTCGGTGACGCCCCATAGCGGCTGCGGGCCGGCGGTCGCTGGCGTGGCGCTGGGCAGCAAGCCGAGCTCGAAACCGCCGACCGCGAAGCCGACGTAGAACGGCTCGTCGAAATACGGCGCTTGCCCCAGCACCTGCGAGTACCAGCGTTTGGCGGCGGCAAGGTCGGGGGCAGGATAAATCGCGGTGCGTAAACCGAGGATCATGGGGCGACTCCATTGGGTTGAAAAGGCTCGGCAATTGACCGGCCAGCGGCGGCACGCAGCTCAATCCAGGAGACAGCCGCAGCCAAGTCATCGAACACTGCGCTCGCCTGGCTGAAGTCATGATTCCTGGACATCTCGTTGGGCACAGCCAGGCAGGCGACGCCGGCCGCGACCGCCGAATTGACGCCGTGCTCGGTGTCTTCGATGGCGATGCACTCGGACGGCAACAGCCCAAGGCGGCGGACGGCGAGCAGATAGCAATCGGGCGCCGGCTTGCTGTTGGTCACGTCGTCGCCCGAGACGACCGTCTCGAAGAACTCGCTGAGCGAATGCTGGCGCAAGGTGGTCTGAACCCCGTCGGCTCCGGCGCCAGTGACGATCGCCAGCCGCCTTCCCGCGCCGTGGCACTGCGCCACCGCGTCGCGCACGCCGGGCATCAGCGGAAACGCGTGCTGCGCCAGAAAACGGCGCGTCGCGAGGTTCTTGGCTTCGGCGAGCGCCGCCGGGCTGGCGTCGATCGCGAAACGCGCCACCAGGTCGACGGCATTGTCGGCCGTCGGAATTCCCGCGTAGCAGTCGCGGTAGAGCGATTCGCCAAGCGCTACGCCGTGCGCTGCGAGAACGTCCCGCCAAAGCTGATAGTGGATGGGCTCGGAATCGACGAGCGTTCCGTCGTGGTCGAAGAAGATGGCTTTGATTGGCAATTGAACGTTCCGGCGAAGAGGGAAGGAATGAGGGGTGACCGACCCGTTCGTTCAAAATTCGTTGTTCGAGCGGCGCGACCTGCCCCAGCTGCCACCGAACCCGAGCAGGCCGACCGGCAGCAACAGCGCCCATTGCGGCAACTTGAACAACCAGTCCGTACCCGGCGCGGTCGCGACGATGGCCAGAAAGACCAGGCCGAAAGCGCACCACAGCAGCGCGATGAAGCGGACGAGAGAGCGCATCGCGTCGGCTTGGCGCGGCAGGCTGGCGACGAACAGGGCGAGCGCCGACAACACCAGCGCCACCGACGCCATGTGCCAGACGGCATAGAGGATGAGCTTGGGCCGGGCGTCCAGCGCCGAAGCGAGCAGCGACTCGACGACACTGGCGCCGCCCATGAAAACATGGATGCCGGCGGTGACCATGGCGATCAGCGAGGCGAGGACTAGCGTTCGGTTCATGAAGTACCTCAAGGTGACGATGCGAAATCGATGACAGGATTGAGCCCAATCCGGGGGCGAAATGCGCACGATCGCAGGCGAAGCGTAAAAGCAGCATGTTACTGTGTATTCATACAGCCCGCCAGCGTGCGCCGTCGGCGCCCGGCCGCGACTCTCGACCTAGTCGGCCAACACCGCGTCAAATGCCTCGCCGTTGCGGATACGTTCGAGCCGCAGATAAAGGCTCGGCGCACCGGCGTCGGATAGCCAGCGCGCGACTTCGTATTTCGCCGCCGCATAGTGCCGAGTGCGCTCATTGTCGCTGCCTCGATAGAACAGGGCAGCTGTTGCCAGCTTGCGCACGTCGCCAGTCTGCACTGCTCGCCACGCAGGCAAGTCGTAGCGCGGCCGAAAATCGACCTGCATGGCGATCCCTTCGTCAAACCACGTGGGTATTTCGGTCATTCGGCGCCAGTAGCCGACTCGCTCGGCCAGTTCGGCATGCATCAGTTCGTGCGCCAACACATCGACGCTTCGCCCCTTCGGGCCGACAATGATGCATGCCCGACTGCCGACAAAAGTCGTGCTGGCGTTGGCATTGAGCTGCAGGGGCCAGAAGGCATCGGCGCTGTGCACAAAGGCGACCAAGGGCGTCGCGCGCAGCGACCCGAAGGTGGTGGCGATTCGCTCTCGGGCGGCGGATAGCAGCCCGGGAATATCGGCGCGATCTTGCGCCGCGCTTTGGCGTTCGACCAGAACACCATCGTCGAGCGGCGCGAAACTCGGAGCGGCAAGCAGGGCGCATGCGGCAACCCCCGGCATGGCGACGGCAAGGGTGCCGATGCCAAGGCAGAGAATTGACCCGCAGGCGATGACGACCGTGCGCTTGCGCATGCCTATTCCTCGGCTGCAACGACGAGGGGCGGTGGCGCCAAAATGGCGGAGGGGAAAGCCAAATCTTCGGTCAAGCGCGAATCCTGGCGTCAAAAAGTCGGCACGCCGCAATGACCGCCTGCGCGACTTCGCTGTTCGACGAAGTGGCCTCTGACGCGCCCTCTTCGCTCATGAACACCGCGTAGGCTTTGATTGCCAGAACGGCAAGCTGGCTTGGATTGGTCGGCACTCGACCGCCGGGAAAATCGCCCGCGTGTTGCTCAACGAAGCTCGCCACCGCCTTGACGGCGCGCTGCTCCTGGCGATCGCGCGCGCTCGGATAGCTGAATTTCCAGCGCCTGAGGCGCTGATTGATCGCCGCCTTGTCGGCTCCGCCCGCAGCGATTCCAGCGGCGGCGAACAGCCGGCAGTCGTAGGCGCGGCAAGTCCGCGGGCGCTCGTCGTAGATCGAACAGCCGGTCGCGCAGAGCATCGGACAGCGTCCCTTTTCATCGTAACCCAGGACCTGGTGGCCGCTGGCCATTCCCGGCGCCGGCGCCAGCAACTCGTGGGGGAGTCGCGAGAGCGCCGGCGATTCGTCGGGCCTGATGTGGATGAAGTACGACGAGCTGCAGCAGCCGACGCAGCCGCGGCAATCGACGTCGCTGCCGCCGCCGTCGATCAGCGCACTGCGCGCCTGCGCAAGCCACGAAGAGAAATCGCCGGCGTCGATGGATGCGGTTTCGGCAGACGGGGGCGCGACGCGCGCTGAGCTGTTGGTGGGCATGAGAACGATATCGGGTCGAGTTCAGAGTTCACAATGGGAATGGTCGGCAGCGGTCGATCAGGCTGATGAGGCGTCGAGGACGCTTTGGTAGACCGCGAGGTCGGCCGCGCTGAAACAACAGAAGATCAGCTCTTCGATCAGCGGATGGTCGACCAGCGCCGAGCGAACGGCGCTCACCGCGACCTTGGCCGCCAGCTCGACCGGGTAGCCGTAGATTCCCGTGCTGATGCTCGGAAACGCCAGCGAGCGCGCGCCCTTGGCGCTGGCCAGCTCGATCGAGCGGCGATAGCACGACGCCAGCAGTTCGGGCTCGCCGTGCTCGCCGCCGCGCCAGACCGGACCCACCGCATGCACGACGTACTTGGCCTTGAGGCGATAACCCGCGGTGAGCCTGGCGTCGCCGGTCGGGCAGCCGCCCAGCAGACGGCAAGCGGCGAGCAGCTCGGGACCGGCGGCGCGGTGAATCGCGCCGTCGACGCCACCGCCGCCGAGCAGCGATGAATTGGCCGCGTTGACGATGGCGTCGACCGACAGGGTGGTGATGTCGGCGCGCAGGACTCGAAGTTGTGCTGGCATGGCGAAGTGACCTGAAATTCAGCTTGCGGCAGCGCCGCCAGCCGGCTTGCGCAGCACGACGATGCAGACCTGACCGGACAGCTGCTTGGTCGCCGCAATCTCATAGCCGTGGCGACGGTAGAGCCCGATATTGCGGACGCTGCGGCTACCGGTGAACAACTCGAAGACTTTGGCTTGCGAAAACTCAGCTTCGATCGCTTCGAGCAGCGCGCTGCCGATCCCCTGCCCCTGGCGCTGCGGCTCGACGAACAAGCGGCCGATCAAGCAGGTCTGCTCGGCAAGGCGCGCCCGTACCGAGCCGACGATCGCCTCACCGACGCAGGCCTTGAGGACTGTCGTCGATTCGATCTCGGCGAGCAGCGACGCCAGGCTCTGCGTCAACGGCGGTATCGTCCAGTCGTCGTAGAGACGCGCTTCGGCCGCATAGGCGAGGCGCTGCAGCGCCAGGATGGGCGCCGCATCGGCGGTCGTTGCAGCGGCCAAGCGAAGCATCGCGCGGCAGTCCGCGCGCGCCAAATTCGCTGCGCAGGGCGGATCAATCACTCGGCAGTGCTCGCCTTGGCGCTGCGCCGGATATACGCCGGCGCTTGCGCGTGGTCTTCAAAGCCGCCGTAGTTTACCGCCGCAGGGTAGTACTCGGCGGCGAACTGTACCTTGCCGGCAGCCGCTTCGCCGGCAACGCTGGCGATGAAAGCGAGCAGCAGATCGGTGCCGGCCGAGACCCCGGCCGACGACCAGACATTGCCGTCCTGGACGTAACGCTGCTCGACGACGGTGACGTCGCCGAGCGCGCGCAGGCGCTCCAAAGACCCCCAGTGCGTCGTCGCTTTGCGGCCCGCCAGCAGTCCGGCGGCATGCAAGACGAACGACCCGGTGCACACCGACAGCACCGCCTGGCAGTGCTTCGCCTGACTGGCGACGAAGCCGACCAGCGCCGGGTTGTCGACTTCCCGCCGCGTCCCCTGGCCGCCCGGGACGAGCAGGTAGTCGAGCGGCGGACAGCTCGCGAACGACGCATGGGGGTTGATCGACAAGCCCTTGGCGCAAATCACCGGGTCCAGCGATTCGGCGACGACGATGCAGTTGTCGGGGCCGCCAGCGTGCTGCCGCCATAGGGTGAGCATCTCCCACGGCCCGACGAAGTCGAGTTCCTCGACCTGATTGAAAACGAGAACGCCAAAATTCATGCTCAACCTCCTGAGTCAAGTGCCGAGCCGGCAACGCCAAGCAGCAGTTCGTCCACGCACCAATCGACCGACTTTCGCGCCGTATCGACGGTGATCGGACTGGCCGACCAGAGATGATACTCGCGCTCGATGCGAAGGTGACACAGATCACCGAGCGCCTGTTCGACGGTCTCGATTGGCAAGTGACGAGGTGGCGTCTTGGATCGTCTTGTCGTGACCTAGAACTCGAGCGGGTCGACCTCGAGATGCCAGCGCAAGCGCGACGGCGTCTTGATCGCGTCGAGCGCGACGCCCCATTCCGAGAGAGAGATCTGCAGCGCGCGGCGCGACGGCGATTCGATCAGCAACTGCGCGCGCTCGAGGTTGGCGCGCCGCGCCAGCTTCATCGGCACCGGGTCGTAGAGCATCACGTCGCCGTGCTCGCTCTGCTGCAGCCAGGCGCGCGCGGTGGCCAGGAAAGCCAGCGAGTCGGCCATCAGCGGCGCTTCGGCGCGCAGCATCGCCTGATAGGTATAAGGTGGGAAACCGGCCTGTTCGCGTTCAGTGAGCTGCTCGTTGGCAAACGACGGATAGTCGTGGCGGACCAGCGCGGCGTAGAGCGGGTGATCGGGAAACTGCGTCTGGATCAGCACCTCGCCCGGCAGTTCGGCACGGCCGGCACGCCCGGCGACCTGCATCAGCTGCGCGAACAGCCGCTCGGGCGCTCGCCAGTCGGCGGCGAACAGCGCCGAGTCGGCGCCGAGCGCGCCGACCAGCGTGAGCTTGGGGAAGTCGTGTCCCTTGGCCAGCATCTGGGTACCAACCAGGATGTCGGCTTCGCCGGCGTAGATTTTTTCGACCAGCAGCTCCCACTGCTTGCGGCTCTTCGCCGAATCGCGGTCGACGCGCAGGATCCGCGCCTGCGGAAAGCGCTCGCCGAGCACTTCTTCGAGGCGCTGGGTGCCGCGCCCGAAAGGCTGGATGTCCTGGTTGCCGCAGCTCGGGCAAGCTTTCGGAACGCGGGACTCGAAACCGCAGTGGTGGCAGCGTAGCCGGCCGTCGGCGAGGTGCAGCACGAGGTTGGCGGCGCAGCGCGTGCAGTGCGAAATCCAGCCGCAGCCGGTGCAGGTGAGCACCGGCGCGTAGCCGCGGCGGTTGAGGAAAACGAGGCTCTGCTCGCCGCGCTCCAACCTCTTTTCGATGGCCCGCAACAGTTCGCCGGAAAGGCCGTCCTGCAGTTTTTCGAGCCGCGTGTCGATGCGTCGAACCGCCGGCAGGCGCGCGTTTTCGACGGCGCGTTCGTAAAGCGTGAGCAGCGTGTAGCGCGCCGGCGTACGGCTGTCGGTGGCGTTGGCCCAGCTTTCGAGCGACGGCGTCGCCGATCCCAGAACGATCGGGATATCGCGCTCGCGCGCGCGGAAGACCGCGACGTCGCGCGCCGAATAACGCATTCCGTCCTGCTGCTTGAACGACGCGTCGTGTTCTTCGTCGACGACGATCAGCCCGAGGTCGGGCAGCGGCGTGAAAATCGACAAGCGCGTGCCAAGCACGATTCGCGCGCTGCCTTCGAGCGCAGCGCGCCAGTTGCGCGCGCGCGCCGCCTCGGACAGCTCGCTGTGCAGGCTGGCGAGCCCGGCGTCGGGAAAGCGCGCGCCGACGCGCGCTTCAAGCTGCGGCGTCAGGTTGATTTCGGGAACCAGCAGCAGCACCTGGCGGCCGGCGGCGAGCGCGCCCTCGATCAGGCGCAGATAGACCTCGGTCTTGCCGCTGCCGGTGACGCCGTGCAACAGATACGCCTTGAAGCCTTCGCCGCCGTCCTTGATCGCTGCCAGCGCCGCTTTTTGCTCAGCGGTGAGCTCGGGCGCCAGATGCGGCGGCGGCAACTTTGCCGAACGCCGGCTTTGCCGCGCCTTGGGCGGGTTGATTCGGCGCAGTCCGGCGGGCAGCGTCGACAGCATCACTTCGCCGAGCGGCACCTGATAGTAAGCTGAGCAGAACTCGGCAAGGCGAAACCAGTCGGCCGGCAAGGCCGGCAGGTCGCGCAGCACGGCGTCGATCGACTTGAGCTGGGCGAGCGGAAAGTCGCTGGTCTCCGGCAATTCGACGACGATGCCGATCTTGGACTGACGGCCGAAAGGAACGCGAACTCGCAGCCCGATGTCGGCGGCGGTGAGCAGCTCGCCGTCGGGTACGAGGTAATCGAAAAAACGGTGCAAGGGAACGTCGAGCGCGACGCGGGCAATCTGCATGCTGGCCTGTCTATGAGTCCTGAGTTCTTAGTTCTGATTGAAACGCGCTGCACGGAATAAGGACGCGGCGCGTAAAGCGCTGGCCGGCGATCAGTTAGCCATCAAAGTTCGTGCCGCTTCTGTAAGAAACAACGTAAGTCATTAACTTATCGATGCATTCAGACCTGTCGATAATTTCTGTGGATAAGTCTGTGGATCAATTGCGCCGAAACGGAAAAAGTCGCCATGGCGCCAGCGGTCTTATTACTTTCGTCGAGGAACAGGTCAATCACAACCATTAATAATCAATGGATTACAAACACGCGCTTGACTTTCTGGCGATCTGTGACGAGAGCGTGGTGCAAACCGAGTTTCTGTGTATAAGTCAATTCGAATTTAGAAAATTCGACTTTACTTTTTACGTAAAATCCTGCTGTATTCATGAACGGCGTCGACCAGCGCGGTCACGTGGTCGGGCGGCGTGAATTGCGAAATGCCGTGCCCGAGATTGAAGACGTGGCCGGTGTCGCCCGGGCCGAAGCTGTCGAGGACTTTTTTCGCTTCGGCGGCGATCTTGTCGGGCGCGGCGAACAGCACGCAGGGGTCGAGGTTGCCCTGCAGCGCCACCTGGTCGCCGACGCGTCGGCGCGCCTCGCCGATATCGACGGTCCAATCCACGCCGATCGCGTCGCAGCCGATCGCGGCAATCGACTCGAGCCACAGTCCGCCGCCCTTGGTGAAGACGATAGCCGGGACGCGCTCGCCGTCTTTTTCCTTGATCAATCCGGCGACGATGCGCTGCATGTAGTGCAGCGAAAACTCCTGGTACGCCGCTGCCGAGAGGCCGCCACCCCAGGAGTCGAAAATCATCACCGCCTGCGCGCCAGACTCGATCTGGGCATTGAGGTAGGCAGTCACCGCGTCGGCGGTCACCGACAGGATTCGATGCAGCAGATCCGGCCGATCGTAGAGCATCGTCTTGACGCGCCGGTAATCGCTGCTCGAGCCGCCCTCGACCATGTAGCAGGCGAGCGTGTACGGGCTGCCCGAGAAACCGATCAGCGGCACCGAATTGTCCAACGCGCGGCGAATTTCGGAAACGCCGTCCATCACGTAGCGCAGATGGTCGTAAGGATCGGGCGCGGCGAGATCGCGGATCGCCCACTCCTCGCGTAGCGGACGCTCGAACTTCGGCCCCTCGCCTTCGGAAAAATAGAGTCCCAGCCCCATCGCGTCGGGAACCGTCAGGATGTCCGAAAAGAGGATCGCGGCGTCGAGGCTGTAGCGCGACAGCGGCTGCAGCGTGACTTCGCAGGCCAGCGCCGGGTTCTTGCACAGTTGCATGAAACTGCCGGCGCGTTTTCGCGTTTCGCAGTATTCGGGCAGATAACGACCGGCCTGACGCATCAGCCAGAGCGGCGTATGGTCGGTCGGCTCCTTGAACAGCGCACGCAGGAAGTTGTCGTTGCGGGGTCGAGTCACAGAAGGGTCCGCCGGAATGATCAAAGAGGCATTATCCGCCGGAACGGCGCGCTTGCGCCAGATTACTCCGGGTCGTCGCCGCGCCGTCCGAGGTTGAGTCCGAGCTGCTTGAGCTTGCGATAAAGGTGGGTGCGCTCGAGCCCGGTCTTGTCGGCGACGCGAGTCATGTTGCCGCGCTCACCGCGCAGGTGATGTTCGAAGTAAAGCCGCTCGAAGGCCTCGCGCGCGTCGCGCAGGGGCTGGTTGAACAAGGGCAAGGCCGGCGGCGTTTTGGGCGCTTCGGCAGCGTCGCGCAGCAGAATGCTGTCGACGTCATCGACCGAGATTTCGTCTTCGAGCGCCGACAGCGCGAGATTCTTGACGGTCGCCAGCAACTCCGCCCACTCTCCCTGCCACGGGTGCAGGCGCAAGGCGTTGAGCGCGCCGCTCGAGAATTGTCGCGGCTGCACTTCATTGCGCTCGACCAGGTGCGAAAGCACCAGCGAGGCGATCTCCGGCACCTCGTCGCCATGCCCGGAAAGCTGCGGCAGCGTCACCCACACCTCGCCCAGACGGATCACCACGGCCGGATCCCAACCGGCTTCAGTGAGCGTCGGCAGCGGCCGGGTCGAGGCGGCAACCAGCTGCAGGTTGAACTTTTCGAGCCGTTCGAGCGCATAAGCCAGGTTTTTCTGCTGCAGCTTGCCCAAAAGCATCAGGTCGGCGACGAACAGTATCCCGCCGGCGGCGTTTTCGAGCATTTCCTGGGTCAGCGGCGCGCTCGACGCGGACAGGTCGAGCCACGGCATCTTGGGCGTTTGCAGCGTGCGCGCGCAGATTTCGGCGATGTTGCCCGAGGCGCTCTTGAGCAGCAGCACCGGATTCTTGGCGGCAGCCTGTTCGAGGCGTTTCTTGAGGTCCTTGAGCAACGGCGAACGCGCGAAGGCATCGAGCGTGAGCGGCGGCTTTTGCGGCGAAACCTCGTGCTTGAGCGCTTTCTTGACGGTCGCCAGCAGCTTTTGCAGCGCGATCGGCTTTTCCAGGAAGTCGATCGCGCCGACGCGAGTCGCTTCGACCGCCGAGTCGATTGTTCCATGGCCCGACATCATCACCACCGGCATCGTCAGCAGGCCGGCCGCCGACCACTCCTTGAGCAAGGAGATGCCGTCGGTATCGGGCATCCAGATGTCGAGCAGCACCAGGTCGGGCCGCCGCTCGCTGCGGCTTTTGCGCGCGCTGGCGGCGTTCTCGGCCAGCCACACGGTATGCCCTTCGTCAGCGAGAATCTCGGAGAGCAACTCGCGGATTCCCATTTCGTCATCGACGACCAATATTTGCGCCATGATCAGCTCTCGTTAGTTGTTTCGCTACTGCTTTGATCGGGTGTCGGCAACACGGCCAACGGCAGCCGGATACTGACCTCGGCGCCGAGCGGCTGGCGGTTGTTTATTCTGATCGTTCCCTGGTGTTCGTCGACGATCTTCTTGACGATCGCGAGCCCCAGGCCGGTGCCGCGCGCCTTGGTCGTGACGTAGGGCTCGAAGACGCGCGCCATGATCTCGGGCGGGAAACCCGGCCCGCAATCGGTGACGGTGAGTTCGGCCAGCGCGTCGGCGTGCCTGGTAAACACGCCGATCTGCGCTTCGTCGTCGCCGTCCTGCGCGTCTTCGGCGTTGCGCAGCAGGTTGTGGATGATCTGCCGCAGCTGGCTCGCATCGCCATGAACGGCGGGCAGTTGCGGATCGAGCTCAAGCGTGATGTGGGCGTGTGACGTCTCGTAGAGCCCGAGCACCTCGCCGATCAGCGCGTTGAGATCGATATTGGCAAGCTCGGGCGCCGGCATTCGCGCATAGTCGGAGAACTCGTTGACCATGTTTTTCATCGCCTGCACCTGGTTGATGATCGTCTGCGTCGAACGCTTGAGCATTTCGGCGTCGCTGCCGGCAAGCTTGTCGGCGAGCTTGAGCTGCAGTCGTTCGGCCGAGAGCTGGATCGGCGTCAGCGGGTTCTTGATCTCGTGCGCCAGGCGCCGCGCCACCTCGCCCCAGGCCGCGCTGCGCTGCGCTGCGACCAGCCGGGTAACGTCGTCGAAAACGGCGACGTAGCCGCCGCTGCTGCCTTCCGGCAACTGCGTTCCACGCAGCAACAGGATCTGCGGCAAGCCGCCGCTGCGCTCGAGTTCGATCTGCGTTTGCCATTCGCGGCTGCCATACTCGGCGAAAGCGTCGCGAATCGCGCGCCCCAAGACCTGTTGGCGCGGCCAGGCTTCGACGGCCTCGGCGAGCAGGCCGGTGAGATCGTCGCCGAGGATCGTTTGCGCGCCCTGATTGGCCGTGCGCAGGATGAAGCGCCGGTCGAAGACGAGCACCCCGGCCGACAGATTGGCCAGGATCGACTCGAGGTAGGCGCGCGCCGATTCGACTTCGGCGCGATGGCGCTCGGTGTCGCGCCGCGCATCGTTGAGTTGGCGCGTCATCTGATTGAACGACTGGGTCAGCACGCCGAGTTCGTCGCGGCTGTAGATCGCCTGGCGCGGCGTGAAGTCGCCGGCGGCGACCGCCTGCGTTCCCTCGGCGAGAATCGACAAGGGCGCCGAGAGACGGCGCGCCAGGATGAAGGCGATGGCGATCGCCGCGAACAGCGCCAGCAGCACGGTCAGCGTCAGCGTCATGGCGTAGATCCGCGTCAAGCCTTCGCGCCCGAGAGAAAGCTCCTGATAGTCGCGATAAACCTGCTGCACGCGGTCGGCGTTGAGCGCTAGGCTGGCGGGAACCGGCTGGGTGAGTTGCAGGATTCGCGTTTCCATCCCCAGTCCGACCGGCGAGACCGGAACCAGAACGCGCAGCAGCAGGTCCTTGCCGCCGGCGCTCTCGATTTCGCGGTAGCCGCGTCCGCTGCGCGCCTGGCGCAACTTGTCGAGCGACGGCGGCGCCGACATCGACGCACTCAGATCGCTGGTCGCGGTCGCCAGCAACTGGCCGCTGGTGGTAAATAACGCGGCGAACTGGACGCCGGTCTTTTCGCGCAGGCGCGAGAGCGCCAGACGGCGCTGCGCTTCGGACTGCTCGCCGAGGTCGAGCGCCATCGTTTGGCCCTTGTCGGCAAGTTCGTCGAGCAGCGAATCGAGCACGCTGCGTCCGAGGTTGAGCCCGGACTCAAGCGCTTTCTCGACGCGCACGTCGAACCAGGTTTCGATGCTCTTGGTGACGAACTGCACCGAAACCGCGTAGATCAGCACGCCGGGCAACACCGCCATCAGGCCGAACATCAGCATCAGCCGCAGCTTGAGCCGCGAGCCGAAGACCTTGGCGCGATGCTCGTGCCACAAGGCGCGCACCTGCCAGACGATGAGCGCGAACAGCGCGAGCGCGACGATCGCGTTGAGTCCGAGCAGCCACGGGTAATGGCTGGCAAACAAGGCGGTGTTGGCGCTGGCCGAGGCGAGCAGGAAGAGCAGGATGCCGCCAAACGACGCCGCGACGATGATCAGGTACTTCATTTACCCTCACCATTGGCGGGCAGCGTCGCTGCGGCCGGCGTCAATGGCAACGCCGGGCTGGACTCGCTTGGCGTAAAGCCCCAGCGCAACCAATCTGACGACAGGTTCCAGTCCTTGTTGGCCAGCGCGCTGACCTGGAAGGTCTTGGGCATCTGCGTCAAATCGAGGTGCAGGCGCAGTCCGGCGACATAATTCTGGCCAGCCTTGACGTCGCCCTTTTCGAGCACCTGCCAGTGGCGCAGATGCGTCAGCACGCGCAACGCTTCGTCGAGCGTCGCGTAGCTCTGGTGCAGCGCGCCGGTTGACAGCCGATACTGGCGCGTCAGCGCATGATAGGAAAGCTGGAAGGTCTTGCTGCGGTGAATGATCTGCTCGTCGAGCCAGTACCAGCGCGGCCGGGTGAGCTCGAAATCAGCGGCAAAATAAAGCACGACGCCTTTGTTGACCGCCTCCTCAAGCCGCGTGTTGAAATTGATGTTGGCGTCGACGGTCAGGCTGTAGCCGTCTTCGTTGGCGACCAGCTGCAGGTTGCGCAGGCTGATCTCGGTCGCCAGTGCGATCGGCGCTGCAAGCAGGAAAATGAAGCCAAGAAAAAGCGATCTACAAAGCTTTTCGCAGCAGCGCATAATAAAAACCGTCGTTTTCTTGCTGGGGCACCAGTTGCTCTTCAAGCACGCGTTCGGCCCCGGTCTGACGAACGAGAAAGGCGTCGATCTGCGCCGAGTTTTCTTCAGGAAAAACCGAGCAGGTCGCGTACAGCAGCTTACCGCCGGGCTTGAGCAAAGGCCAGAGCGCATCGAGAATCGCCGCCTGCGTATGCACAAAGTTCCGGATATCGCTTTCCCGGCGCAGATGCTTGATATCCGGATGGCGGCGCACCACCCCCGACGCCGAGCAGGGTACATCGGCGAGGATCGCATCGAACGGCCGGCCGTCCCACCAGCGCTCGACTTCGACGCAATCGGCGACCTTGACCGTGGCGCTCAGGCCAAGCCGCTGCAGATTCTCGTCGATGCGTCGGGTGCGGCCAGCGTCGATATCGAGCGCCAGCAGATCGAGATCGGCCGCCTCGAGCAGATGCGCGGTCTTGCCCCCCGGCGCGGCGCAGGCGTCGAGCACACGCGAGCCCGACGCTGGCGCCAGCAACTGCGCGGCGCGTTGCGCGCCGCCATCCTGAACCGAAACATCGCCAGCGAAAAATCCGGGCAAGGCGCCGACCGCTACCGGATGCTCCAGGATCAGGCCGTCCAGCCCGACCGGAGCGGCGCCAAGGCCTGCCGTTTTGAGCCGGGCCAGATAATCGTCGCGCGTGGCGCGCCGCGCATTGACGCGCAGCGTCATCGGCGGCGCACTGTTGCCGGCGGCGACGATGTCCGGCCAGCGCTCGCCGTAGGCGCGCCGCAAGCGCGCCAGCCACCAGCGCGGATACTGATAGTGGGCGACGTCGTCGGTCGCCAGCGCAGCGGTGAGCGCGTCGCGCTGGCGCAGATAATTGCGCAGCACGCCATTGACCAACCCCTTGAAGACGCCGCCCGCCAGTTCGCCGGCGGCGGCGACCGCTTGATCGACGACCATCGGACTCGAATCGGGCCGCGTCTCCAGACGATAGAGCGCGCCGAGTAGCAGCGCCTGCGTCTCTGGATGGGTCAGCGGTTTGCTCATCAGGCGGCCGAGAATGAACTCGCCGACGCCGTAGCGGCGCAATACACCGTAGGCGACATCCTGCGCTGCGGCGCGCGCCGCGGGCGGCTCGCCGGAGAGCAGCAGCAGGGCCTCGGAAAGGCTCTTGCCGGCCTGCACCTTGGCCAGCACGTGAGCGGCGAGCAGCAGAGAGCGGCCGAGCGAATCGGCAGCCAGCGTACTATTCGACGGGCCACGCACACCTTCTTCCGAAGCCTTGGACGAGACGGTTTTGCGGACCCGGACGACGCGCGACGGGGTGCCGGATGGCAAAGCGGATGAATGAGGTGAAGACAAGACGGCGACTCGCGATAACCCTAGGTCGTCCGAGTTTAGCATGGTGCTGACAAGATCGGCTGGCAACGACCATAATGTGCGGATGAACAAATCTTTCGTCAAACGCCGCGCCGGGCAGCTTGTGCTGCTGACGCTGTTTTTTCCGCTTCAGGCCATGGCCTGGAACGCCGCCGGCCATCGTCTGGTCGCCTGTATCGCCTGGGACCAGCTCGATCAGCAGGCGCGTTCCGAGGTCTCCCGGCTGCTGCGCCAACATCCCGACTACGAGCGTTGGCAGAAGCGCGCAGGCGAGCATCACCCGGCTTCCGATGGCGGCCGCGCGAGCTTCATCGAGTCATCGACCTGGCCCGACGAGATCCGCAAAGACAATCGTTTCTACAGCGCCGGGCTCGATGCGCCAACCCCGACGCTCGCCGGCTTCCCCGACATGGAACGGCGCCGCGACTGGCACTACGTCGCTTGGCCGCTGACCGAGAGTGGCGAAGCGCGCAGAGAGCCGGTCTCCGGACGGATCGACCAGGCGCTCGTCGCGCAGGCGCAGGCACTGGGCGCCGGCGACGAGGTCAGCCGCAGTTATGCGCTGCCGTGGCTGATCCACATGGTCGGCGACGCCCACCAGCCGCTGCACACCAGCGTCAGGATCGACGCGCAAGGCAAACAGGACCGGCTCGGCACCGCACTCTCGGTACGCAACCCGTTCGCTGCGCGCCCGGGACTGACGACGCTGCACGCCTACTGGGACGACCTGCCGGGCCCCGGCGGGCTGCGCGGCGAACGCCTCGACGACGATTGCCGGACACTGGCCAGCGCGTATCCACGCCCGGCGCCTTCGACCCCGGAGCAATGGCTCGACGAAGGCTGGCAGATTGCCCGCCGCAACGGCTATCCGCCGGGGGACGAAAGCGTCCCGACGATCAGCGAACAGTTCAATGAAGACGCCAAGGAAATTGCCAAGCGGCGAGTCGCGCAGGCCGGCTATCGCCTCGCCGACCTGCTGCGCGAACGACTCGGCAGCAAGTGAGAGCTAGCCGCCGCGCGCCATCGCCTGCAGGCGGGCGACGCGCTCCTCGGTCGGCGGGTGGGTGGAAAACAGGCCGGCGATTCCGCCGCCAGACAGCGGGTTGATGATCATCATCTGCGCCGTTGCCGGGTGCGCTTCGGCGGTCGGCAGCGGGATGCCGCGCGCGTAAGCGTCGATCCTGGCCAGCCCATCGGCGAGCGCCTGCGGATCGCCGCAAATCTCGGCACCGCCGCGATCGGCTTCGAACTCGCGCGAGCGCGAGATCGCCATCTGGATCAAGGACGCGGCAAGCGGCGCCAACAAGGCCACCGCGATGCTGGCGATCGGATTGCCCGGGCGACCATTTTCGTCGCGCCCACCGAAGAACATCGCGAAATTGGCAAGCGCCGAGATGGCGCCAGCCATCGTCGCCGAGATTGTCGAGATCAGGATGTCGCGGTGACGAACGTGCGCCAGCTCGTGCGCCATCACGCCGCGGATCTCGCGCGCCGAGAGCAACTGCAGGATGCCGGTCGTCGCCGCGACCGCGGCGTGATCCGGGTTGCGCCCGGTGGCAAAGGCGTTGGGCTGCGCTTCGTCGATCAGGTAGACGCGCGGCATCGGCAGGCCGGCGCGCTGCGCCAGGTCGCGAACCATGGTGTAGAACTGCGGCGCCGAGGCTTCATCGACTTCCTGCGCGTTGTACATCTTGAGCACCATGGAATCGGAGAACCAATAGGCGAAGAGATTCATCGCGCCGCCGAAGAGCAGCGCCATCATCATTCCGCTGGCACCGCCGACGTAGCCACCGATGACGCCGAACAGCGCCATGATCGCAGCCATCAGTATTGAGGTCTTCAGCCAGTTGCCAAGCATCGTCGTAATCTCCTGTCAGCGAGTTCTGAGGCCGGCGAATGCGCCGCCCGTCGCGGCCCTAGCTTGGGCGAAAGCGCAGAAATTCAAGGGGTGGGATCGAAGCGGGTGCCCGCAGCGACGATCGTTCCGGCCAGAAACTGAGCAGCCGGCAGCCGCTTGCCGCCGGCTTTCTGCAACTCGGTGAGGCGTAGCGCACCTTGGCCGCAGGCGACGACGATGCCGGCCTTGTCGGCGGCGAGCACCGTTCCCGGTTCGGCGATGGCGCCCTCGACTGTCTCGATTTCGGCGCGCCACACCTTGATCGGACTTGCGCCAACGCGCGCTGCGGCGCCCGGAAACGGGTTGAAGGCCCGCACCTGTCGCGCCAGCTGGGGCGCCGGCAAACACCAGTCGAGCCAGGCTTCGGTCTTTTCGATCTTGGCCGCGTAGGTGGCGCCCTCGGCAGCTTGCGCGCAGGGCGTCAACGGCACCTTGGCCAGCGCCTCGACGATCAGCCGCGCACCGAGCTCGGCGAGCTTGTCGTGCAGACTCGCCGCCGTATCGTCGGCAGCGATCGGCAAGCGTCCACCGAGCAGCACCGCACCGGTATCGAGCCCGGCGTCCATCTGCATGATGCAGACGCCGGTTTCGCTGTCGCCGGCCAGCAGCGCGCGCTGGATCGGCGCCGCGCCGCGCCAGCGCGGCAGCAGCGAGGCATGAATATTGAGGCAGCCCAGGCGCGGCGTGTCGAGCACCGCCTGCGGCAGGATCAGTCCGTAAGCGGCGACAATCATCGCATCGGCGCCGATCTCGCGCAACCGCTGCTGAGCCGTGCCATCCTTGAGCGTCGGCGGCTGGAAAACCTCGATGCCGCAAGCCAACGCCAGTTCCTTGACCGGCGAAGCGCGAACGGTCATTCCGCGGCCAGACGGTCGATCCGGCTGAGTGAGCACTAACGCGACCTGGTGACCCGCGGCCAGGATCGCGCGCAGCGCCAGCGCCGCGAATTCCGGCGTTCCGGCAAAAATGAGCTTCACGCGGTGATCCTCGACTGTTTGAGCAACTTGGACTTGATGCGGGTCTGCTTGAGCAGCGAGAGATGTTCGACAAAAACGTGCCCGTCGAGGTGCTCGATTTCGTGTTGCAGACAAACCGCCAGCATGCCGTCGGCGGCGATCGTTTGCGCCTTGCCGTCGAGGTCGAGATAGCCGACGACAACGCTTTCGGCGCGCTCGACCTTGTCGTAGATGCCGGGAACCGACAGGCAGCCCTCCTCGCAGACCTGAACGCCCTGGCTTTCGAGCAGCTTCGGGTTGATGAGCACGAGCAATTGGTCACGCGTCTCGGAAACGTCGATGACGACGAGCCGCTTATGCACATCGACCTGAGTCGCGGCCAGACCGATTCCCGGCGCTTCGTACATCGTCTCGGCCATATCGCGCGCCAGACGGCGAATCGTGTGGTCAATGTTTTCAACCGCAGCGGCGACGATTTTGAGGCGCGGATCGGGGAAGCGTAGTATCGGTAGTAGTGGCATAAAAAGCTTGATCGATGAAGTAATTACGTGCAGAATCCAACGCAAGATCTTGAAAAACGGCACATTAGTCGCGCATTGTATTCAACGCCTTCGGCATAAACGGCGCGGGGGTACGGCTCAAGCAATGGACCCCAACATCACCCCGACGTTCCGCAAGGGCTAACGTTGCCGACTGCTCGTATGAGGATAACACGATGATCCGCATTATATCCGCGCTCGTTCTGGCTGTGATCACCACCCTGTGCAGTGCCGCCGAACAACCGCTGCAGCTTGCCGATAGCGCGCCGGCACGATACATCGTGGTGCCCGGTGACACGCTCTGGGGGCTTTCCGCACGCTTTCTCAAGGAGCCCTGGCGCTGGCCTGAAATCTGGCGGCTGAACAAGGAGCAGGTCAAGAATCCGAACCTCATCTACCCCGGCGATATTATCGTTCTCGATCGCGACGCCAACGGCAACCCGCTGCTCCGCGTCGAGGATGGCAAGTTGCGCCCGAGGATCTATTCAGAACAGATGACTGAGGCTATTCCGCCGATTCCGCCCAACGTCATCGAGCCCTATATTTCGGTGCCGCTGATTGTTGAAGCAGGCGGCCTGGACAACGCCGCGCGAATCGTCGCGACGCAACAGGATCGCGTATTTCTCGGCAATGGCGACCTCGCCTACGTCGAAAATGCCGATCCTTCCAAGCGGCAATGGCAGATCTATCGCAACGGCAGGCCTTTGCTCGACCCCGAGTACCCTGATCAAAACCCGGCCGATCCCAAACATGTTCTCGGTTACGAGGCTTTCTATCTGGGCTCCGCAACACAGGTCAAGGCAGGCGCTCCGGCGACTTTCGAAGTGCTGACCGCGAAAGAGGAAATCGGGCGCGGTGACCGACTGGTTCCGGCGGTCCACCCGGCGCTCGTCTCGTACGTCCCGCACAAGCCGGATTTGATGATCGACGGCCGGGTCATTTCGGTCTATGGCCGCGTCGGATCGGCGGGACGCGGTTCGGTCATTTCACTCAATCGCGGCGCCAAGGACGGTCTCGAAATCGGCCACGTGCTCGCGCTTGAGCGCAACCGGACTGTCGTTCAGCGCGACGAAGCTGACCGCAAGATGAACGTACAGATCCCCGCCGAGCGTGCCGGCCTGGTTTTCGTCTTCCGCACTTTCGATCGCATTGCCTATGCCTTGATCGTCCAATCCGAGGGCACCATCGAGGTCAACGACTTCGTTCGTACGCCTTGAGCAATGGCCGCCGGCGAGTCGCTATCGGACTGGCTGCGACTGACGCTGATTCCCGGAATTGGCGGTGAGACGCAGCGCAAGCTGCTCGCCGCCTTCGGACTGCCGCAGGCGATTTTTTCGGCCGGACACAGTGCCGTACGCGGCGTCATCGGCGGCAAGGCCGCCAGCCTGCTGCTCGATACCGACAATCAGGCGCTGGTAGAACAGGCCTGCGCGTGGTCGGCGGGCGACCACCAGCACATCGTGACGCTGGCTGATCCCGACTATCCGCAAGCGCTGCTGGAAATTCCGGACCCGCCGACCTTGCTTTATGTTCGCGGCCGGCTCGATCTGCTCAACCGTCCGGCGCTGGCCATCGTCGGCAGCCGCAATCCGACGCCGCAAGGCCTGCAGAACGCCGAGCGCTTTGCCGCTGCGCTGGCCGACGCCGGCCTGCTGATCATCAGCGGACTGGCCTTGGGCATCGACGCGGCGGCGCACCGCGGCGCGTTGTCGGCGAGCGCCGAGACCGTCGCCTTGATCGGAACCGGTATCGATCGGATCTATCCGGCGCGCAACCACGATCTGGCAATCGAAATTGGCGACAAGGGGAGCATTGTTTCCGAGTTCCCGATCGGTACGCCGGTCACCGGCGCCAACTTTCCACGCCGCAATCGGCTGATTTCTGGAATGTCGCGCGGCGTGCTGGTCGTCGAAGCGAGCACCGCAAGCGGCTCGCTGATCACCGCCCGCCTGGCCGGCGAACAGGGTCGTGAGGTGCTGGCGATTCCCGGATCGATTCACTCGCCGCAAGCGCGTGGCTGCCACCAGCTCATCAAGCAGGGCGCCAAGCTCGTCGAAAGCGCGCCCGACGTTCTTGAGGAGCTGCGCTTCGGCACTGCGTTGCAGACCGTAGGCCGCGGCAGCGACAATTCGGCGCCCAATGAACTGCTGACGATGATGGGCTTCGACCCCTGCGGGCTCGACGAGCTTGCCGCGCGCAGCGGCTTGACGACTGACTCGCTTTCCGTGATGCTGCTGCACTTGGAGCTCGATGGTCGAATCGCCAGTTTGCCTGGCGGACGTTACCAGCAGCTTCCCGATGCCTGACTTCAACGCGCCCGATGATCGACATTCTCGTATACCTTTTCGAAAATTATTTCGATCTTTCCTTGCACCCCAAACCCGACGCCTTGGCGCGCAAGCTCAACGCCGTCGGTTTCGACAAGGACGAGATTTCGCAGGCGATCGCCTGGCTCTCCGGCCTGAAAGATGCCCGCGTGGTCGAGTTTTGCGGCGATCCCCGGTCGCTGCGCATTTACACCGGCGAAGAGCAGCAGAAGCTCGATAAAGAGTGTCTGGGTTTCATGCGCTTTCTTGAAGCGGCCGACGTGGTTAGCCCCGCGCTACGCGAGCTGATTATCGAACGCGCCTTGCTGCTCAAGGATTTCACGGTGACTCTGGCGAAATTCAAGATCATCGTACTGATGGTGCTGTGGAGCAGGGAGCAGGATCTTGAACCGCTGATCGTCGAGGAATTGCTCTACGATGCTGATCCGGAACTTCAGCACTGACCGCTTCGCGACCAGCCGACGAAGTTCATAATTGCCTGCCGATCTAGGGGCTTCGTCGGCACGTCCAAAAAAGCCTTGCTTGCCAAGCGCGGCATAGTGCTTCTATCATGCGCTGCAACGTGGCCATCGCTGGCCATTCCTCAATCGCATAATGTTACCGCTCCCCCAGGCCAAAATACTCCATGAGCAAGAAGCTGATAATCGCCGAAAAACCTTCAGTCGCCGCCGATATCGCGCGCGCGCTGGGTGGCTTCACCAAGCACGACGACTACTTCGAGAGCGACGACTGTGTTCTTTCCTCGGCCGTCGGCCACCTGCTTGAGCTGGCGTGCCCTGAGGAATACGAAGTCAAACGCGGCAAGTGGTCGTTCGCCCACCTGCCGGTCATTCCGCCGCATTTTGCGCTGCGCCCGATCGAGAAGAGCGAACCGCGACTGAAGGTGCTGACCCGGTTGATCAAGCGCAAGGATGTCGGCGCGCTGGTCAATGCCTGCGATGCGGGACGCGAAGGCGAGTTGATCTTCAATTACATCGCGCAGCACGCCAAGACCGACAAGCCGGTCGAACGGCTGTGGCTGCAGTCGATGACCCAGCAGGCGATCAAGGACGGCTTTGCCAAGCTGCGACCCGGTTCCGAGATGCAGGGGCTGGCCGATGCGGCGGTCTGCCGCTCCGAGTCGGACTGGCTGGTCGGCATCAACGGCACGCGCGCGATGACCGCGTTCAACTCGAAGACCGGCGGTTTCCACCTGACGACGGTCGGTCGCGTTCAGACACCGACGCTGGCGCTGATGGTCGAGCGCGAGGACAAGATCCGCAAGTTCAAGCCACGCCCGTATTGGGAACTCGAAGGCGTCTTCAGCTGCGCCGCGGGCCTGTACAAGGGCAAGTGGATCGACGAGAAATTCGCCAAAGGCAAGAACGAGGAAGACGAACATCAGCGCGCCGACCGGCTTTGGGACGAAGCGCGCGCCAAATCGCTGCAAGCCAAGTGCAACGGCAAAACGGGCGTGGTCAGCGAAGAGGCCAAGCCGTCGACGCAACTGTCGCCGCTGCTCTATGACCTGACCAGCCTGCAGCGCGAGGCCAACGGCCGTTTCGGCTTCTCGGCCAAATCGACGCTCGGACTCGCGCAGGCGCTCTACGAAAAGCACAAGGTGCTGACCTATCCGCGTACCGACGCACGCGCGCTGCCCGAGGACTACCTGGGCACCGTCAAGGAAACGCTCAAGATGCTGACCGGCGAAGGCGTCGGCAAAGGCCACGACGAATCGATTCTGGCGCGCTACTCACCGTTCGCGCATCAGATTCTGGCGCGTAACTGGGCCTTGCCGAACAAACGCATCTTCAACAACGCCAAAATTTCGGACCACTTCGCGATCATCCCGACGCTGCAGGCGCCCAAGCACCTGTCCGAACCCGAGCAAAAGCTCTACGACCTGGTCGTCAAGCGTTTCCTCGCCGTTTTCTACCCGGCGGCCGAGTCGATGATCACCACGCGCATCACGCGCGTCGAGGGCGAGCCGTTCAAGACCGAGGGCAAGGTGCTGGTCAATCCGGGCTGGCTGGCGGTCTATGGCCGCGAGACGCAGGAGGGCAGCGAAGGCAATCTGGTCGCGGTGCAGCCTGGCGAGAAGGTGCATGCCGACGAGGTGGTGGTCAATGCGACCGAAACCCGTCCGCCCCCGCGCTACTCGGAAGCGACGCTGCTCTCGGCGATGGAGGGCGCCGGCAAGATGGTCGACGACGAGGAACTCAAGGCGGCAATGGCCGGCCGTGGCCTGGGCACGCCGGCGACGCGCGCACAGATCATCGAAAACCTGATCAACGAGCAGTACCTGCACCGCGAGGGCCGCGAACTGCAACCGACGGCCAAGGCCTTTTCGCTGATGACGCTGCTCAACGGCCTGGGGATTCCCGAGCTCACCGCGCCTGAGCTGACCGGCGAATGGGAGTACAAGCTGGCGCGAATGGAGCGCGGCGAGATGTCGCGCGACACGTTCATGAAGGAAATCTCGGCGATGACCCAGCACATCGTCGACCGCGCCAAGAGCTACGACAGCGATACGATTCCGGGCGACTTCGGCGAATTGTCGACGCCTTGTCCAAAGTGCGGCGGAAAGATCAAGGAGACTTACAAGAAGTTTCAGTGCCAGGCGTGCGATTTCTCGCTCTGGAAAATCGTCGCAGCGCGGCAGTTCGAGCCCGCCGAGATCGATGAATTGCTCACCGAACGCAAGATCGGCCCGATCACCGGTTTCCGCAACAAGATGGGGCGACCGTTCAACGCCATCATCAGGCTTAACGCCGACAATCTGCCCGAGTTCGATTTCGGGCAGGGCAGCGGTGGCGACGATGCCAACGCCGAACCGGTGGACTTCTCCGCACAGGAAGCGCTTGGCGCCTGTCCCAAGTGTGCGGCGCGGGTTTTCGATCACGGCATGGCCTACGTTTGCGAGAAATCGGTCGGTCCTTCCAAGAGTTGCGATTTCCGCTCGGGCAAGGTCATCCTGCAGCAGGCGGTCGAGCCCGAGCAGATGAAGAAGTTGCTCGCCACGGGACGTACCGACCTGCTCAAGGACTTCGTCTCGTCGCGCACGCGGCGCAAGTTCTCGGCTTTCCTGGTACGCGGCAGCGACGGCAAGGTCGGTTTCGAATTCGAGAAACGCGAGCCCAAGGCTGCGGCCAAGTCGGCCAAACCGAGCGCCGAAAAAGCCGAGGAAAAGGAAGCCGTCAAAAAGGCGCCAGCAAAGGTCAAGAAGACAAGCAAGAAGACCGCGTAGCGACTTTGGTCCGAGTCTTTCGAACAGGCAAAGACTCAAAGACAGAGTAAACCGCCGTTGGCTCGCATCTGGAGCCAACGGCTTTTTTTCGTCTGAATGACGCTCGCTCAGCGCGGCTGTTTCACGTGAAACGAACGATCGATGTGGCTGACTGCACTCGGCACGATGCGCCGATCGTCGCACGGCAGACCCGCACGGCCAAAACCCACGTAATAGGCCCTGGAATCAACCGAAAATATTCTCCAAGGCTTGGTGTTGCGTCACGCAACAAAAACCCGACCACGGACGATTGTGAAGGTTGAATTTCGTCGCGTAGAGCAAGCGTTCCACGTGAAACAGCTAGCGGACGACGCAGACTCCGTCAGGGGGCGAGGCGACGATTGCGGCACGCAGAACATCGATCGCCTGCGGACGCGGAAAAGATGCCCGCCAGGCGATGACGACCCGGCGAGACGGCGCCGGTTTGGTGAATCGCCGATAGTCGAGCAGCGGTCCGTTCTGCGGCCAAGAATTGGCGGCAGTCAGCGGAACGACTGAAATCCCGGCACCGCTGGCGACCATGTGGCGGACGGTTTCGAGCGAACTGCCTTCGCGCGCGCGCTCCATCCCGTGCGCTACGGACAGTCGCGGACAAGCCTGAACAACCTGATCGCGAAAGCAGTTGCCGTTGTCGAGCACCAATAGGTTCTCGGCGTCGATCTGATCGGGCGAGACTTCGCTCTGCTCGCAGAGCGGATGTCCGGCCGGCAGGACGACGCAGAACGGCTCATCATATACCGCGCTCGAAACGACGCCGGGCTCGGAGAAAGGCAGCGCGACGATGATCGCATCGAGGTCGCCGCGGCGCAATTGCTCGGCGAGACGCACCGTGAAATTTTCCTGCAGGTAGAGCGGCATGCGCGGCGCACGCGTGTGCAAAGCCGTAATCAAGCGCGGCAGCAGGTAGGGCGCGATGGTATAGATGACGCCAAGACGCAACGGGCCGCTCAGCGGGTCTTGCCCCTGCGCGGTGATTTCGGCGAGCTTCGCCGCTTCCTCAAGAACGCGCTCGGCCTGCGCGGCGACCTGCTCGCCAATCGGCGTCAGGCGCACCTCAGCGGAAGAACGCTCGAACAAGATCACGCCGTAGCGTTGCTCGAACTTCTTCAAGGCCACCGACAGCGTCGGCTGGCTGACATAGCATTTATCAGCGGCGTGGCCAAAATGCCGCTCGCGCGCCAGCGCCGCGATGTAGCGCAATTCGGTGAGCGTCATCGCTTGGCCGCTTAGAAGCTGATGACCTTGTCCGCCGCCAGCGTCCATTCAGCGAGTTCGCCGAGCGTGCCGATCACCACCCCGGGAATCAGCGCGGACTCGCCGACGCCGCGCGCCAGCGCGCAGGTGCGGCACAGGCGGATCTCGATGTCGCGCGTCAGCAGCTCCTCGATCATTTCCTGCAAGCCACCACCGCCCGCCGCCGACGCTTGTCCGGCGAGCCCGACGGTCACTGCGTCGGACATCATGAAGAGGCGCAGGTCGACCGTTTCAAACTCCTGCGTCGCCAGCGCGGTCGTCAACCGCAACGCGCTGAGCATTCGCTCGCTGCCGTAGGCCGGTGCGCTGACGACAATCAAAATACTTTGCATCGTTCTCTCCCCAATCCAATGGCTTTAGGTTCTGACCTTGCGATCATGCGCTCAGCGCAGGCCGTCGACAACTGCCGCCGCGGGCTCGCGCAAGCGCTCAAGGTCGGCGGCCTCAAGCCACCTCCACTCGCCGAGCGGCAGATCATCCGCTAGCGACAATCCACCGACCGCGACGCGGTTGAGGCCTTCAACGCGGTTTCCAGCGGCGGCGACCATGCGTTTGACCAAATGGTATTTTCCTTCGGTGACGCTCATTCGCAGCAGACGCTCGGCGCGCACCGCACACGCCGTCGCCGCGATTGGCGCCGGCTCGTCGTTGAGTTGGACGCCGGCGAGCAAGGAAGCGACTTGCTCGGCGTCGAGCGGGTGCTTGACGCTGACGTCGTAGACCTTGGCGACCTTCTTCTTCGGCGACGTATAGGTGTGGATGAACTGGCCGTCGTCGGAGAGCAACAGCAGGCCGGTCGTATCTTCGTCAAGCCGCCCGACCGCCTGGACGCCGCGCGTGACCAGCGGGCGCGGCAGCAGCGTGTAAATGCTCGGGTGATGCTTCGGCTTCTGCGAACATTCAAAATCAGGCGGCTTGTTGAGCACAAGGTAAGCGAACTTGCGAAAACGCCACGGCTCGCCATCAATCGAGAATTCGAAGCCCTCGGGATCGACTTCCTTGAAGGGATCGTCGCAAACCACGCCGCCGACGGCGACTCGCCCCGAATAGACCAGCGCGCGGCACTCCGGCCGGCTGCCGAAACCCTGCGAACGCAATAGGCGTTCAAGCTCCATGAACAAACTCCGTTTCGACGCGTGGTGGCGACGTACACACTATTAGCCGAATCGGCGCGGATCGTTCGAATTTCATCGCAGTCACTTCCTTATGGTAAAGACGCATAGGCTCAGCCGAGTTCAAACGTGGTGATGCCGTACGTGCGCGCGATCGCTATGTCGGGCTCGGCCTGGGTATACATCCGCGCCGTCTCAAACACCGGTCTCATGCCATGGCGTTCGGCAAGCGAGACCGCTTCAGGATTGATCGCCGGAACATCGAGATAGATATCGCTGCCGGCCGGTATAGACTCGGTCAACAGGCCGAAAAGAGTCTCGGCGACTAGCGGGCTGTCGGCAAACAGCGGACCGAACTTGTAGCCACAACGGCAGGCGCGCAACAATCCGTAACCGACGATCACACCGCGCTGCTTGACGACCAGCCCGCTGCCCCGCGCTTGTTCGATCCAGGCGCGCAGGAATGCGCTTCGCGTATCCGCGAAAAAATCACTATCGTAGCGCTCGATGTCAGAAAAAATCTGGCTTTGGATAGACTCCGGCGACAACTCTTGCGAGGCCTTGATGCCGATCCGAACGGACTTTCCGGCAAAGCGAATGTTGCGATGCGCCAGGCGAAAACCTGAGCGCCGATAATTGTCCTGCTGCGCAACGACGCCGTCGAGTCCGATGTTGCGCCCCGCCAGTCGGTGCATTGCTGCTTGCCAGATCTCAAGGCCGTAGCCACGTCCGCGGAATTCCGGTGCGACAAGGTAGCACCCGACGAAGCCGAAAGAGTTTCCGTAACGTACCGCTGAAATAGTCGCCACCGGATTTTCACCGAGCAGACCAACCAGGAAAGCGCCAGGATCGGCGGCAGCAAAAGGCGTGAGGTCGTCGAGGCCAGGATTCCACCCCTCCTTAGCCGCCCAATCGATTGCCAAGCCGATTTCATCAGGCCGCATCTCCCGAATCTGCAATGGCTTCGTCTCCATGTTCTGGTCAGGGTAGTGTGCTCATCGATGGAAAAAGCCCCTGAATGACTTCAGGGGCTTGGAGAAAATATACCTCAAGCAAAGTGAGGCCCAACCCAGAACCTAGACATCGATATTTCGCGCAGCCAGTGCATTGGTTTCGATGAAGTTGCGGCGCGGCTCGACCAGCTCGCCCATGAGCATCGTGAAAATCTCGTCGGCGCCGATCGCGTCCTCGATCTGTACCTTGAGCAAACGACGAACCTTGGGATCCATCGTTGTTTCCCAGAGCTGCTCGGGGTTCATTTCGCCCAGACCTTTGTAGCGCTGCTTGCTAATGCCACGCTCGACCTCGCCCAGCAACCAGCGCATCGTTTCGGCAAAGCTCGCGACCGCTTGCTTCTTCTCGCCGCGTGCGACAAATCCACCCGCGCCGTACAAGCCCGCAAGCATCTCTGCGGTCTTGCGCAACTGCACGTAGTCACCGCTGACCAGCAGGTCGTCGTCGATCAGCCCAACCTTGAGGTTGCCGTGGTGCATCCGCTCGAGGCGCAACTGCCAGCGCTCGCGCGCCTCGTCGTAACGCGCGAAGATATGAACGTCGATCCTGTTGCCGATCGCTTTCATCAGCGCGTCCGCGCTTGCCTGCGCGGCACCCTCGCTAGAAAGGTCGATCTTGAGGTTGGCGTCGATCAGCGCATGCAGTACCTGTGGGTTGATCATGTGCGAGAGCCGGTTGATCACCGCCTCGGCGAGCAGGTATTCGCGCGCCAGTTCGCCGAGCGCTGAACCTGAAATCCCAGCGGCGCCAGTTTTGGGCACCAACACCGAGTCTTCCAAAGCCAAGGTCAGCAAGAATTGGTTGAGCGCCTGATCGTCCTTGATGTAACGTTCGGTCTTGCCATGCTTGACCTTGTAGAGCGGCGGCTGGGCGATGTAGATGTGCCCGCCCTCGACCAGCTCAGGCATCTGTCGATAAAAGAAAGTGAGCAGCAGCGTACGGATGTGCGCGCCATCGACGTCGGCGTCGGTCATGATGATCAGCCGGTGGTAACGCAATTTTTCCGGCTTGTACTCGTCCTTGCCGATTCCCGTACCCAGCGCCGTGATCAGCGTGGCGATTTCCTGCGATGAGATGAGCTTGTCGAAACGCGCCTTCTCGACGTTGAGAATCTTGCCCTTGAGCGGCAAGATCGCCTGGAACTTGCGATCGCGACCCTGTTTCGCCGAACCGCCGGCGGAGTCTCCTTCGACCAGATAGAGTTCGCACAGCGCCGGATCCTTCTCCTGGCAATCGGCCAGCTTTCCGGGCAGGCCGACGCCATCGAGCAGCCCTTTGCGGCGCGTCATCTCGCGTGCCCTTCGCGCCGCGTCGCGCGCGCGCGCGGCTTCGACGATCTTTCCGGTAATTACCTTGGCGTCGAGCGGGCGTTCCTGCAGGAACTCGGTCAGCCTCGCCGCGACGACTTCTTCGACCGCCGGACGTGCCTCGGAGGAAACCAGCTTCATCTTGGTCTGCGACGCGAACTTCGGATCGGGCATCTTGACCGACAACACGCAGGCCAAACCTTCGCGCATGTCGTCGCTGGTGATATCGACCTTGGCTTTCTTGGCAATCTCGTGTTCGTCGATGTATTTGTTGAGCACTCGCGTCATCGCCGCTCGCAAGCCGGTCATGTGCGTGCCGCCATCCGACTGCGGTATGTTGTTGGTAAAGCACAGCACCTGCTCGGCGTAGGTGTCGTTCCACTGCATTGCGACTTCGACGCTGATCACTCCGTTGGGAATGACCGATTCGCCAGTCGAGCTGAAAACATTGGGATGCAGCACCGTCTTCGAGCGATTGATGTACTCGACGAATCCCTTGACGCCACCGAGGAAAGCGAAGTCCTCCTCCTTGCCGGTGCGCTTGTCGATCAGACGGATCTTGACGCCGTTGTTCAGGAAGGAAAGTTCGCGCAGCCGCTTGGCGATGATCTCGTAATGAAACTCGATCTGACCGAAAATTTCCTCGTCGGCCATGAAGTGAACTTCGGTCCCGCGCTTTTCAGTGGGTCCGATGACCCTGAGCGGGGAAACCTCAACGCCATTCTGGACTTCGATCAAGCGGTCGACGACCACGCCGCGGTTGAAGTCGAGCTGGTACTTCTTGCCTTCGCGCCGGATGGTCAGGCGAAGCCACTTCGAAAGCCCGTTGACGCATGAAACACCGACGCCGTGCAAACCGCCCGAGACCTTGTACGAGTTCTGGTTGAACTTGCCGCCGGCGTGCAGCACGCACATCACGATTTCGGCCGCCGAACGCTTGGGTTCGTTCTTGTCGTCAAACTTGACGCCGGTCGGGATGCCTCGACCGTTGTCGGTCACCGAAATGGAATTATCGGCATGGATGGTGATCACGATATCGTCGCAATGCCCCGCCAATGCCTCGTCGATCGCGTTATCGACGACCTCGAACACCATGTGGTGCAAACCGGTTCCGTCCGACGTATCGCCAATGTACATTCCAGGACGCTTACGGACGGCTTCCAGACCCTCAAGCTGCTGAATGCTTGATTCGTCGTAGGCGGATTCGTCAATTTCTTCGATCATGCTCTGTCCAATTCATGTTTCACGTGAAACAAACTCTAAACTTCTGTTTGTAAATATCTCTGCTAGATTCTCATCGGCATAACGACGTACTTGAAGCGGTCATTTCCTGGAATTGTCAGCAAAGCGCTCGAATTGGCGTCGTTGAATCCCCATTCGACGGCTTCAACCGAACTGTTGTTAAGAACGTCCAGCAGGTAACCGACATTGAACCCGACATCGATCGAGTCACCACTGTAGTCAACCTCGATTTCTTCCTGAGCCTCTTCCTGCTCGGCATTCGCAGCCATGATCTTCATGCTGCCTGGCGTCAGTACCAACCGAACCCCACGGAATTTCTCATTGGTCAGAATCGCGGCGCGAACCATCGACTGCAGCAATGCGGCCCGATTCAACGTCACGACATTTTTGAGCGTTGCCGGAATGACGCGTTCGTAATCAGGGAATTTTCCATCGATCAATTTCGAAACCAGGCTGATCTGCCCAAACTTGAAGCGGATCTGGTTCGCCGCCAACTCGATCAGCAGCGGCTCATCGCTATCGGCGAGCAGACGACTCAGTTCGAGTACCGTCTTGCGCGGCAAAATCAACTCCTGACGCGGCGACGTCGCTTCGCCTTCGAGCGGCATGCTGGCATAGGCCAGGCGGTGACCATCGGTCGCGACCGCCCGCAATTCGTTGCCGTCGACCAATAACAACAGACCATTCAGATAATAGCGAACGTCCTGTGCCGCCATTGAAAACTGGGTTTGTCCCAAAAGCTGCCGGAACTGCTTCTGGGTCACGGTGAAGCTCTTCAGGTCCCCGTCCGACAACGCCATGCGCG
This sequence comes from Pseudomonadota bacterium, assembly GCA_018262095.1. Taxonomy (GTDB): domain Bacteria; phylum Pseudomonadota; class Gammaproteobacteria; order Burkholderiales; family Rhodocyclaceae; genus Propionivibrio. The sequence goes on along the minus strand of JAGTRW010000003.1, from coordinate 46,767 downwards.
GAAAATCCTCGGCCGGAAGGGTTTGCAGCGTGAATCGGCTCTTGCCTGCTTTGACCTGCAAACGCTTGTCTTCGAGATTCAGACTGACCTCGGCCGTATCCGGCAAGGATCGCAAAATGTCCTGCAACTTGCGCGCACCGACGGTCACCGAACCGTCGCCGCTACCCGAGTCAGCGTCAGTTGAGGTCGTAATTTGAATCTCAATGTCAGTCGCCAACAAAGTGAGTTTGTCAGCTTTTTTTTCCAGCAGCACATTCGACAAAATCGGCAGGGTATGTCTCTTCTCGACGATCCCTGACACCGACTGCAGAGGTGCCAGCAGCGTGTCACGCTTTGTTTTAATAAGAAGCATATATATAAATCCTATAAAGATAATATCAAAGACAACTCTGTGGATATCTATAACTTATCATTATTTAACAATTAGTTACGTTCATATTTTGAACTGTAAAAACTCTGTATCGAGCTGTGGGAAAAAAGGAACAAGTTATCCACAAGCCTTCATCGGCCCACTTGTTCACTTTTTACACAAGTTTTGTCCCTAGACTTATACATACGCAAACTAGCCCTTCAACACCTGCAGCAGAACGTGAACATCATGGTTCAACTCGTTATCCTTTGCCCGCAAGGTCTCGATCGTACGAACCGCATGCAGCACGGTGGTATGGTCGCGACCGCCGAAAGCTTCGCCAATTGACGGATAACTCTGCGAGGTCAGGTTTTTTGCCAACCACATGGCGACCTGACGCGGACGCGCGATTTGCCGCGTACGTTTTTTGGAAAACAGATCGGAAACCTTGATCTTGAAGTAGTCGGCGACCGTCTTCTGGATATTTTCGACGGTAATCTGCCGATTGACCGCACCAATCAGATCCTTGAGCGACTCCTTGGCGAGATCGAGATCGATCTTGCGGCCATGGAAAGACGAATAAGCCAGCACTTTCTTGAGCGCACCCTCGAGTTCCCGGACATTTGATCGCAGATGTTTGGCGATGTAGAAGGAGACTTCATCGTCAAGATCGACACGCTCCGCCTCGGCCTTCTTCTTGAGAATTGCGACACGCATCTCGATTTCAGGCGGCTCGATTTGGACTGTAAGGCCCCAGTCAAAGCGGGTGATCAGCCTGTCTTCGAGGCCTGAAATGTCCTTCGGATAGGTATCGCAACTGATCACGATTTGTTTCTTAGATTCAATCAATGCATTGAAAACAAAGAAGAATTCTTCCTGAGTCCGGTTCTTCCCGTTAAAAAATTGAACATCGTCGAGCAAAAGCACATCAAGCGAACGATAGTAGCGCTTGAAAGCGTCAAACGATTTGGTCTGATAAGCGCGAACGACATCGGAATAATAATCCTCGGCATGTACGTAACGGACCACCTTCTCGGGATTCTGTTCGAGAATATGGTTGCCTATCGCGTGGATCAGGTGCGTCTTGCCGAGACCCGCGCCGCCGTAAATGAACATCGGGTTATAAGCCGCGCCGCCGGGGTTGATGGCGACCTGCACCGAGGCCGCTCGCGCCAGGTCGTTCGCTTTGCCGACGATCAGGTTTTCGAAGGTAAAACCGGGGATCAGCCGCGTCTTCTCATAAAACGAGCGACTTTTTTCAATCGGTCGTTCCAGCACCGCTTGCGCCATATTGGGGGCGCGGCTCTGAATACTCGGGTTCCCCGCGGACGGTGCGGCACGCGGCGGTGCCGGCGGTGCCGCGCTGCGCTCGGCGAGCAACAGCGCAACGCAAACCGGCGCCGAAAAGTAGGCACTACCGAGTTCTTCAATGCGCCCCAGGTAACGCTCTTTGACCCATTTCAGGATAAAACCGTTAGGCGCGAAAAGACGCAGGCCGTTGGCGAAGTCATCTTCACCTTCGAGACGAAGTGGACGAATCCAGGTGTTGAATTGCTGAGGCGGAAGTTCGTTTTCGAACTGGCTCAAGCAGGAAATCCAGAAACTACTCATGACTAGTGATTCAACACCATCCCGATTAAGTACTGCAATGACATAGGCTGTGACTGTCCGCCCTTGGCACCCAGCCGTTCAGCCTCTGCTGGGGTATCCGGCTATTTGTAGACGCTAGCTATTTGACGCGGACAGGAATGATTTCTGACAAACTTTATTGCTCTTATCAGCCTCTTGTGAGCACTGAAAGAGTTGGATTCTAACCTGTCGGATCAAAGTTATCCACAGCTTGACCAAAAATTTAGACTTGACAAGAACAAGCTTGGCAATGTCTAATTCCGCGTTTACTTCGTAATGACTTCAAGGGTTTAATAATGAAACGCACCTATCAACCGTCGGTTATTCGACGCAAGCGTACTCACGGCTTCCTGGTCCGAATGGCCACCCGCGGCGGTCGTGCCGTGATTCGCGCTCGTCGCGCCAAAGGTCGTCACCGCTTGGCCGTTTGAACGCCAAACAGCCTGCCGGGGAACGCCAGCCCGCTGCTGCCGTGTTTCCCAAGTACTATCGACTGACAAAAACGGATGAGTTTTCATCCGTTTTTGGTTTCAGGAAGGCGCTGAAGAGCAAACATTTCCTGTTACATTACCGCCTTCGGACGGCTGAAGAGGTACCAGGCGCCCGCTTGGGTCTGGTTGTAGCCAAGCGATTTCTGCGTCGTTCGGTGGATCGAAATCTGATTCGGCGATTGGCGCGCGAGCACTTCCGCTTGATGCGCAGCAAACTACCGTCGCGCGACCTGATTTTGCGCCTGGCAGCCAAACCTGATGCACTCGACCGGCGAGCCTTGGCGCAAGAAATCCAGGGCTTACTGGGAAAAATGATCTCACCTGAACCATGAGCCGATGAAACAATTGCTGCTGGTACTGATCCGCATCTATAAATATGTGATCAGCCCTGTTCTTGGGCGCCGCTGCCGTTTTTTTCCGAGTTGCTCGGAGTACGCAGCCGAAGCGCTCGAGAAATATGGTGCGCTCAAGGGCGCTCGCCTCGGCCTTAAACGAATATCCCGCTGCCATCCGTGGAATCCGGGTGGTTTTGACCCCGTCCCCTGAATCATTAATTGTATAGGCCGTTCATGGATAACCGACGCCTGATCCTCCTCGTTGTCTTCTCTTTCTCGCTGGTCATGCTCTGGGATGCCTGGCAGAAATACAACCACCCCCCGGTGCCGGCCCAAACCGCTGCAGTCAGCGCTGTTGCCCGCGACGCCTCGGTGCCGGTGCCTTCAGCGGCTCAGCCCGCCGCCGCCAGCAGCGCATCGGTACCCGCCGTTGTTTCGGCACCGACGGTCACGAAAGGCGAAGTCGTCAGTATCAAGACCGATTTGTTCGTCGCCGACGTTTCGACGCAAGGTGGTGATCTCGTCGGTCTGGTACTCAATAACTACAAGGCGATCGACGACAAGGACAAGAATTTCCCGTTCCTCGAAAGCAAGCACCAGTTTGCGGCGCAAAGCGGCCTGATTGGCGAAGGCTTGCCGAACCACAAAACGGTTTTTTCCGTTAGCGCAGGATCCCGCGAACTCGGTGCCGACGCCAAAACCGTTCAGCTCAGGCTCGTTGCCCCGGTCGTCGACGGCGTCAAGGTCACCAAGGTCTATACGTTCACGCGCGGCAGCTATCTGATTGATGTCAGCTACGAGATCGATAACAGTAGTCAGAAGGAAATCGCGGCGCATGCCTACTATCAGCTGCAGCGCGATACCGAAGCGCCGGCTGGCGAGAGCCGCATGGTCAGCACCTTCACCGGACCGGCGGTCTATACGGAACAGGATAAATACCAGAAGATCACCTTCAGCGACATCGAAAAGGGCAAGGCCAAGTTCAATACCAAAGCCGACAACGGCTGGATGGCGATGGTTCAGCACTACTTTGTCGCGGCCTGGATCCCGGCCGAGAAGCTGTCGCGCGAATTTTATGTGCGTAAGCTCGACGGCGGCGTCAATCCGGCGATTACCGCTGGCCTGATCGTTCCGACGCCGGTCGTCGCGCCGGGCGCCAAGGTCAACCAGTCGGTCGCGCTCTATGCCGGGCCGCAGATTCAATCGACGCTCGATCAACTGGCCAAGCCGGTCGCCGACGGCGGAATCGGCGCGCAAGGTCTGCCGCTGGTTGTCGATTACGGCTGGCTGACGATCGTCGCCGCCCCGATTTTCTGGTGTCTGGAACTCATCCACAAATTGGTCGGCAACTGGGGCTGGGCGATTGTCCTGCTGACCATTTGCATCAAGGCAATCTTCTTCCCGCTGTCCGCGGCGAGCTACAAGTCAATGGCCAAGATGCGCAAGGTGACGCCGCGCATGACCGCATTGCGCGAACGTTACGGCGACGACAAGGCCAAGCTCAACCAGGAAATGATGAGTCTCTACAAGACCGAGAAGATCAATCCGCTCGGTGGCTGCCTGCCGATCGTCATTCAGATTCCGGTCTTCATCGCGCTTTACTGGGCGCTGCTCGGCGCCGTCGAGATGCGTGACGCGCCGTGGATCCTGTGGATTCACGATCTATCGTCGCAAGACCCCTTCTATGTGTTGCCGGTGATCATGATGGCAACCATGCTGATCCAGACCAAGCTCAATCCGACGCCGCCCGATCCGATTCAGGCCAAGATCACCATGATCATGCCTTTCGTCTTCGGCGGCATGTTCTTCTTCTTCCCGTCGGGTCTGGTGCTCTACTGGGTGGTCAACAACACCCTGTCCATTGCCCAGCAATGGCAAATCACCCGCATGGTCGAACGTGGCGGAAAAGCCGCCAACGACGCCAAGGCCTGATTCGGCCCCGCGTCGCGAGACCATCGCGGCGATCGCCACGGCTCCGGGCCGTGGCGGCATCGGTGTCATTCGCCTCTCCGGCCAAGGCCTGTTGGTCTTGGCCCAGGCCTTGTGCGACAAAGTGCCGCAGCCTCGCCTGGCGACGCTGGCCGACTTCCGCGCCGCTGACGGCCGCCTGATCGACAGCGGCCTGTTGCTTTATTTCCCAGCACCTCACTCCTACACCGGCGAAGACGTCCTCGAACTGCAAGGCCATGGCGGCCCGGTCGTGCTGCGCATGCTGCTCGCGCGTTGCCTCGACCTAGGCGCGCGGCTCGCCGAACCTGGCGAGTTTACGCGCCGCGCCTATCTCAACGGCAAGCTCGATCTGGCGCAGGCCGAAGCCGTCGTCGATCTGATCGACGCCGCGACCGAGGCCGCTGCGCGCAGCGCGGTTCGTTCGCTGCACGGCGAATTTTCAAGCGAAATTCACGCACTGCTCGACCAACTCACTGAACTGCGTGCGCTGGTCGAAACCTGCCTCGATTTTCCCGATGAAGACGTCGATTTTCTCGAAGCGGCCGATGCTTTCGGTCGAGTCGAACGCTTGCAACAGCGGCTGGCCTGCGTTTTCGACCGCGCCCAACAAGGCCGGCTGCTGCAAGGCGGCCTGCAGGTCGTCCTCGCCGGGCAACCGAATGTCGGGAAATCGAGCCTGCTCAACGCGCTGGCCGGCGACGACCTGGCCATCGTCACGCCGCTCGCCGGGACCACCCGCGACGTCATCCGCAGCACCTTGCAGATCGAAGGAATTCCACTGCATGTGATCGATACCGCCGGGCTGCGCGCCAGCGACGACGAAATCGAGAAAATCGGCATCGAACGCACCTGGCGCGAAATCGAACGCGCCGATGTCGTCGTCTTGCTGGTCGATGCCCGCAGCGGCATCGGCGATGCCGAACGACGCATTCTCGCCCAGTTGCCGGCGCGCCTGGCGCGAATTACTGTCCATAACAAGGTCGATCTTGCCGGGCGTTCGGCACAGCGACACGACGACACCGCGGGCCCGACGATCTCGCTCTCGGCCAAGACCGGTGAGGGCGTTGAACTGTTGCGCCAAGCCCTGCTGCAGATCGCCGGCTGGCACCCTGCCGAGGATGTATTCATCGCCCGCGAACGCCATCTACGCGCGCTGTCTGCGACCCGCGAGCACATCGTCGCCGCCGCTGCCCAGTTGCCCCAACTCGAACTGTTTGCCGAAGAGTTGCGTCTGGCGCAGTCGGCGCTCGCTTCGATTACCGGCGAATTCTCCGCCGATGACTTGCTCGGCGAAATCTTCGGACGATTCTGCATCGGCAAATAGACGAACTGGGCGAACTCTCGCTAACGCCGTCTTGGCTTTTCAGCGGCCAACGATTCCCAGCAATCCATTTTCAACGCGTCATCAGCGCAAACGACATCGACGCCGAGCATCGCGCGTGTACCGACGCTGTGCGGCGCTCTTGATCGGCAATCCACCCTGACCCCTGCCGACGATGCCGATCGCCGCTCCTGGCGTCCCTGTGCAAGCGACAGCTGGGTTAACGTCTTGTCCCGGGAAAGCAAAACAACGCCGAGACAAGCTGCTGAATACCAAAAAGCCTCCCGGTAGTGCGGCGCCGGTCGATTTGCTCTTGGTGTAGTACTACCTTGTAGTGAACCTATATATAAAGACTATAAAGATACTCTCAGCGTCAACTCTGTGGATAACTTGTCATTATTCCAATTATTCAGCAGATTAAAGTGATAAATAGAGGTTAACAAAAGTCTGTATCGCGCTGTGCACCAAATTGGATAACTTTTCCGAGAGGCGCGTGACCGACTTTTGTTCACAATTGATCCACAGTCTTCTACAGCGCTTATCCACCGTCTGTTCGGCTCTTTTCCCGATTTAATCGATCTTCGCACGGTGGGTGCCGTGCGAATTCGGCGATAATTGTCGATTAAGCGCAAAACGCGCGATTGTTCAGACGGTAGAGATCGATGTTTTCCAACGTAATTGACCCATTTTTTCCGCACTTCGCCGAAAAATTCTGCTTGTCCGGTATTGCGGTGCGTTATCGTGGGAATTGACTATTCGGTATTGACGGTCGTTTCGGTCGCTGCGTTGTTTGCCGGCTTGATCGACTCGATGGTTGGTGGCGGCGGCCTGATCCAAATTCCCGCGCTATTCACCGTGCTGCCCAAGGAAGTCCCGGCGACGCTCTTTGGCACCAACAAAATTGCGAGTGTATTCGGTACCGCCAACGCTGCGTGGCGCTATTCGCGGCGAGTCGCGATGCCGTGGGGGACCACGCTACCAGCGGCGGTTGCCGCTTTCGCTTTCTCGTATCTGGGCGCGATGGCAGTCGCCTGGTTACCGCGCGACCTGTTGCGCCCGCTGATCCTGATCATGCTCGTCGGTTCCGCCGCCTACACCTTCTGGAGCAAGGATTTCGGCATCACCCACCGGCCGCAGCACGATGGCCGCCGCGAATTCGTCTACGCCTTGCTGGTCGGTGCAGCGATCGGTTTCTACGATGGCTTTTTTGGACCCGGAACCGGGAGTTTCCTGATCTTCCTTTTTATTCGCTTCTTCGGCTTTGATTTTCTGCATGCCTCGGCGGCATCAAAAGTGGTCAATGTCGCGACCAACCTCGCGGCGATCAGCTTTTTTATACCCAACGGATTTGTTCTGCCCGTCGCGGCGGTGCTGATGGCGAGCTTCAATGTGCTTGGTTCGGTGATCGGTACTCACCTTGCGCTACGGCACGGCAGCGCGCTGGTGCGCAAGGTCTTTCTGCTGGTCGTTTGTTCGCTGATCCTGAAGTTTGCTTGGGATACCTTCTGAGCAGGAAGCTTGTCCGCGTCGGATCTGTTAAACGTGGCCGCGCGGCTTGCGCCGGCGATCAAGCCAGCGCGCGTAAATGGGCAGCAGCAGCACTGAGCCGGGCAGCAGCAGGAACAGCAGATACGGCGAAACGCGAGACAGGATGCGCAGCTGGGCGAGCAATTCGGATTTTTCTTCGGCGGTCCATAGACCGCCGTTGCGACGTTTCATCAGCAAGGGCATGAGGCCGCGCATGCGCACAATGTCGGCGACGAACTCCCTGGCTTGCCGTTTCTGCGATGCGGCCAGGCGTGAAACCATGCCAACTTTAGCTTCGTCGTCGACCAACGGACTCACAAGCCGATCGCCATCACTCTGTCGCGAACGACACGCCAAGTCTGCCAGACGGCGTAGGCACGCCGGGACCAGCGCAAAGTGCGCCGCGGTTTGGTGATCACCAATGCGGCGAAAGCGAGTGCCACAATGGCTGGGTGGGCCTTGAGGTAATCGACGCAGGCGTGCACGCGCGCCAGCAACCGATCGGTCGTGTATAGCGTGCTACGAACCGGCTCAAGCTCGCGATCGAGTGCCGCTCGTTGGGTCGCGATCCGCTCGAGCAAGCGCCCGCGCTGCAGGTGCAGCTCATTGAGCCGTTGATTCATGGCCAACGGCCGCCTTCAACTGGTGCAGATCTTCCTGCAGTTCGGCAATACTGGCGGCAAACATGTGCTGCGGGCGGTGCGTTGCGCGCTTGAACAGCGCATAGAAAACGCCGCCGAAGACAAGAAAGAGTGCGGCAGACGCGGCCAGGACAAGTAGCCGACTATCCCAGAATAGTGCCGTCAGCAGTGCGACGGCGAGCAGCGTGCCGACGCCGAAGCAAAACACCATACCCTGCGCCACGAGGATCAACTGCATGGCACGCAGCTTCTCCTCCTCGATTTCGTTACCGAGCAACTCAAGCCGCGTCTTGCCCCCCGCGAGCAGCGTCGCGGCGATGTCTTTCAGGGCCGCGAACAGGCCGCTGTTCGCTCTGCTGTCGCTCATCGCGCCAACCGTCGCTTAACGGCGACCGATGATGATGCCGAGCAGCAAACCGATTCCCGCAGCGATGCCGACCGCCTGCCAGGGATTGTCATTGACGAAATCGTCGGTCGCGCGCGCGGCGGCCTTGGTTTTGTCGACCAGTGCCGATTCGGCGTCGGCGAGACGCATCTTGGCGTCGTGCAGGCGCTCGGCAATTTGTTCGCGCAGGTCGACCATCTTTTCTCCCGCCACACCGGCGGTCGCACGGAGGATTTCTTCAGCGTCGGAAACAACGATCTTCATGTCAGCGACAATTTTTTGTTTGCTGTTGTTGGTCATATCGGCAACTTCGGACATAGCACACCTCGGTACGTTAGAAGGAATAAATGCGAAAGCACGGCAAACACCGTGCTCGTGGGCCACCACGCTCAGAGTATCCAATTTGGCGGGACATATCAATGCAAATTCAGTGCGCATCGGCCTTGCCAAGCGAGATCTGCGCGCCTTAGGAAGATGGCGGCTTGCCGGCCAGCTACCACATATACTCATAGTCGATGGTCAGCGGGGCGTGATCTGAAAAGCGCTGGTCCTTGTAGACCGCCGCCTGGCGAACGCTCGCCGCCAACGCCGGGGTGGCCAGCTGATAGTCAAGTCGCCAACCGACGTTGTTGGCCCGGGCCTGGCCGCGATTTGACCACCACGTATAGCAGTCGTCGGTTGCCGCCGGGTGCAAACGCCGATAGACGTCGCCCCATCCGCCGTGTTCCAGAACGCGGCTGACCCAGGCGCGTTCTTCGGGCAGGAACCCCGAGTTCTTGCGGTTGCTTTTCCAGTTCTTGAGGTCGATCTCCTGATGCGCGATGTTCCAGTCGCCGCAGACCGCGACATCGCGACCGCTCGCTGCCAACTCGACGAGCAGCGGGTAAAAGATGTCCATGAAGCGGAATTTGGCGTCCTGACGTTCCGGCGAACTCGAACCCGACGGCAGGTAAAGCGAGATCACCGACAGCTTGCCGAAGTCGGCGCGCAGGTAACGGCCTTCGGCGTCGAATTCAGCATCTCCAGTGCCTTCGATCACGGCATCGGGCGGTCTCCGGCACCACAGCCCAACGCCGCTGTAACCCTTCTTTTCGGCGCAGTGGTAATAGGCGTGCAGGTCCCCCGGCGCCTTCATTTCGTCGGAAAGATCGGCGTGCTGAGCCTTGAGTTCCTGCAGGCAGACGACATCGGCATTTTGTGCCGAGGCCCAGGGCAAAACGCCCTTGTTCCATGCTGAACGAATACCGTTGAGGTTTAGGGTAATGATGCGTAACATATCGGGTTATTGCCGGTGTCGGCCTTGATAAACAGTAAGAAAAGCGCCATGGACTTTCGTCAGGAATTCATCGAGTTTGCCGTGCAGCAGGATGTCCTGCGTTTTGGCGAATTCAAGACCAAGGCGGGACGGCTGTCGCCCTACTTCTTCAACGCCGGCTTGTTCAACGACGGGCAGGCGCTCGATCGATTGTCGCAATTCTACGCCAAGGCGATCCTCGGTAGCGGGATGGCCATCGACATGCTGTTCGGACCGGCCTACAAGGGAATTCCGCTGGTCGCGGTGAGCGCGCTGGCGCTGGCGCAGGCCGGGTGCAATCTGCCTTTTGCCTTCAATCGCAAGGAAGCCAAGGACCATGGCGAGGGCGGCAGCATCATCGGCGCGCCGCTCAAGGGACGCGTGCTGATCATCGACGACGTCATTTCGGCCGGCACCTCGGTGCGCGAGTCCGTCGAACTGATCCGCGCTGCGGGCGCGACGCCCTGCGGCGTGGTGATCGCGCTCGACCGCATGGAGCGCGGCAGCGGGCCCTTGTCGGCGGTCCAGGAAGTCATGCGCGATTATGGGATTCCGGTGCTTGCCGTGGCGACGCTCGACGATTTGATGACCTATCTGCAAGTGCGCCCGGACTTCAAGATCCACCAGGCGGCAGTGGCGCGTTACCGTGAGACCTATGGTGTCGACCGCAGCGCCTAGGCTGTTGGTACTGGCAGCTCTGCTCGGGCTTGGCGGCTCGGCGAGCGCTGCCGCCAATTTTTATTGCTGTCTCGACGCGGGCGGCAAACAGGTGTGCGGAGATATCCTGCCGCAGGCCTGTTATGGCCGGGCTTATCGCGAACTGGGCGCGGACGGGCGGACGATACGCACCGTTGAAGCGCCGCTGTCCGCCGAAAAGCGTGCCCAGCGCGCTGCTGAAGAAGCCCAGCGCCAGGCCGACGAGGCGATTTTGCGCGAAAAGCAGCGCCAGGATCAGGCCTTGCTCAACACCTACGGCAGCGAGAAAGACATCGAGATGATGCGCGCGCGAGCGCTGGATGAAGTGCAAAAGTCGATTCTCGCCGCCCAAGCAAAAATCGCCGAGATGCGCGTCAAGCGCAAGAATTTCGAGAACGAAGCCGAATTCTACAAAAAGAAACCGCTGCCGCCCGAAGTGCAAAAGGGACTGCGCGATGCCGACTCTGAAATCAAGGCGCAGGAATTGGTCATCGAAGCAAAGAAGCGCGAACTCGAAGCGATCCGCGCCAAATACGACGACGACCGCCGTCGCTACCTCGATCTCTCGCGCCGCGCACCCGCGCCGCGCTGAGCTTTCGACAATCCGTTAGCCGAGCTTGCTGCGCAGCAGCTCATTGACCTGTTGCGGATTGGCCTTGCCTTTGGTCGCTTTCATCACCTGACCGACCAGTGCGTTGAACGCTTTTTCCTTGCCTGCCTTGAACTCGGCGACCATCGCCGGATTGGCGGCGAGCACTGCGTCGATCAGCGACTCGATGGCGCCGCTGTCGGTAATCTGCTTGAGCCCCTGTTTTTCGATGATCTCATCGGCCGAAGCGCCCTCGCCGTTCCATAGCGATTCGAAGACCTTCTTGGCGATGTTGTTCGAGATCGTGTGGTCGGCGATTCGCGCCAGCAGACCGCCGAGTTGCGCCGCCGAAACCGGCGAGTCGCCGATTTCGCGGTCTTCGCGGTTAAGGCGAGCGGCCAGATCGACCGTCACCCAGTTGGCGCAGGACTTGCTCGCGGCCTTGCCGCAAACGGCGATCGCCGCCTCGTAGTAGTCGGCGACATCGAGCGATGCGGTGAGCGCAGCGGCATCGTAGGCCGACAGCTGATAGTCGGCGACGAAACGATCGCGCTTGGCGACCGGCAGTTCCGGCATCGCCGCGCGAGTGCGTTCGACCCAGTCGCGGTCGATGACGAGCGGCAGCAGGTCGGGGTCGGGGAAGTAGCGGTAATCGTGCGCGTCTTCCTTGGAACGCATGGCGCGTGTTTCGCCGCTGTCCGGGTCGAACAACACGGTCGCCTGCTCGACGCGGCCGCCATCCTCGATATGCGCGATCTGCCACTGCACCTCGTAGTCGATCGCCTGCTGCATGAAGCGGAACGAATTAAGGTTCTTGATCTCGCGCCGGGTGCCGAATTCCTTTTGCCCGACCGGCCTGACCGAGACGTTGGCGTCGCAGCGGAACGAACCTTCCTGCATATTGCCGTCGCAGATGCCGATCCAGCGCACCAGCGCGTGCAGCGCCTTGGCGTAGGCCACCGCCTCGGCCGACGAGCGCATGTCGGGTTCGGTGACGATTTCGAGCAAAGGCGTTCCGGCGCGGTTAAGGTCGATCCCGGTCTTGCCGTTGAAATCCTCGTGCAAGGATTTCCCGGCGTCCTCTTCAAGATGCGCGCGAGTGAGCTGGATCGTTTTTTCGGTCAGATTGTCGCCCTCGCCGAGCTGAATCGTGACCTTGCCGCCGACCACCACCGGCAGCTCGAACTGGCTGATCTGGTAGCCCTTGGGCAGGTCGGGGTAGAAGTAGTTCTTGCGCGCGAAAACCGATTTCGGCGCGACCTGCCCATCGACCGCCAGACCGAAGCGGATCGCGCATTCGACCGCTTGCCGGTTGAGCACCGGCAGCACGCCGGGCAGCGCGATATCGACCGCATTGGCCTGGGTATTGGGTTGCGCGCCGAAGGCCGTCGAACTGCCGGAAAAAATCTTCGACTGGGTCAACAGTTGGGCATGGGTCTCGATGCCGATTACGACTTCCCATTGTTTCATCGTTCGTTACTCTCTTGTCAATCTAGAAAGGTTCGTGAAACCTCGATTTAACCACAGCGACACGGCGGGCACGGCGAGAAGAAAATCAAAACTGGGTTTTTCGCTGCGTTCGCCGTGCCCGCCGTGGTTAGCTTGCATTTTCCAGGATCAAGAACAGCGGCCGTTCCGGGTGTCGACCAGGATCGGCCACAGATAACTGAACGCGTCGCCGCTGCACTTTGCCTGGCAGGCGTTGAAGGCGACGGTCAGGCCTTTGTCCTGCTCCCACATGCTGACCACGCAGCCAGTCGCCTGGTCGGTGAGCACCACGTTGGGCAAGCGCGCGGTCTGCTCGAAACCCTTCATGTCGAAGTGGCAAATCCCCTGCTTCGGGATCGAGACGTGCGCGACGAAGCGTTTGACCTCGGCGCGGGTCACCTGCAAATCCATCGATCCGCGTCCGCCGGCGACGTCGCGGAAAGTGCACTTGGTGCGCACTTCGAGCGCCTTGTCCGGAATCGGCTTGAGATTGCGGCCAAGCAGATGCTTGAGCGGCTGCGATTGGATGCGCGCGCGCGCCGGCGGTTCGACGACGTCGGCCACTACGGCGACCGGCACCGGCTCGGGTTCCGGCGCGGGCGGCTTGGCACAGCCGGCGAGCAGCAAGGCCGGCAGCAGCGCGCGGAGCAAGCGCATGGTCAGTCGACGGCCTGCGGCCGCTGCTGGTGCCAGGTGCTGGCCTGCTGATAGCGGTGCGCGACGTTGAGCAGCTTGGCTTCGGAAAAATAGTCGCCGATCAGTTGCAAGCCGGCCGGCAGTCCGCTGGCGAAACCGCAGGGAATCGACATTCCCGGCAGTCCGGCGAGGTTGACGGCGATCGTGTAAATGTCCGAGAGATACATCTGCACCGGATCGGCGGCGCGCTCGCCGAGCTTGAACGCGGTGCTCGGGCTGGTCGGCCCGAGGATCACGTCGCACACCTTGAAAGCGGCGACGAAGTCGTTGGCGATCAGGCGACGGATGCGTTGCGCCTGCAGGTAGTAGGCATCGTAGTAGCCGTGCGACAGCACGTAGGCGCCGATCAGGATACGCCGCTTGACCTCGGCGCCGAAGCCCTGCGCGCGGCTCTTGGCGTACATGTCGTTGAGGTCGTCGTAGTCCGGCGCGCGGTAACCGTAGCGCACGCCGTCAAAACGCGAGAGATTGGAGCTCGCTTCGGCCGGGGCGATCACATAGTAGGCCGGCACCGAGAGCTTCATGTTGGGCAGGCTGATATCGACCAGTTCGGCGCCGAGCTCGCGGTATTGCGCGATCGCCGCGTCAACGAGCTGCATCACTTCGGGCGAGCAGCCCGACCGCTCGGCTTCGCCGAAAAACTCGCGCGGCAGGCCGATGCGCAGGCCGGCCAGCGGCTTGCCGCCGGCGTTGGTGGAGAGCTCACGGCTGTAGTCTTCCGGTGGCCGGTCAAGGCTGGTCGAATCGCGCTCGTCGAAGCCAGCCATGGTATTGAGCAGCAGCGCGCAGTCTTGCGCCGAGTGCGCCATCGGACCGGCCTGGTCGAGCGACGACGCGAAGGCGATCATGCCGTAGCGCGAGACGACGCCGTAAGTCGGCTTGAGTCCGGTCAGGTTGCATAGCGCCGCCGGCTGGCGGATCGAACCGCCGGTGTCGGTGCCGGTCGCCGCCGGCGCCAGCAGCGCGGCGACCGCCGCCGCCGAACCGCCCGACGAGCCGCCGGGAACTCGCGACAAATCCCAGGGGTTCTTGACCGCGCCGTAATACGAGGTTTCGTTCGACGAGCCCATGGCGAACTCGTCCATATTGGTCTTGCCGAGGATCACCGCGCCGGCAGCGTTGAATTGCTCGATGACTTTGGCATCGTAAGGGCTGACGAAATTGCCAAGCATCCGCGAGCCGCAAGTGGTGAGCCAGCCTTTGGTACAGAAGATATCCTTCTGCGCCAGTGGAATACCGGTCAACGGCGTGGCTTGGCCGGCCGCGCGCAGCGCATCGGCGGCCTTGGCCTGCGCCAGACTCTTTTCCGGGGCGACGGTGATGAAGGCGTTGATTTGCGGATTGTGACGCGCGATCCGCTCCAGATAAAGCTGCGTCAGCTCGACGCTGGAGATTTCGCGGCTGGCGAGCGCCTGTGAAAGTTCGCTAACGCTGCGCGTGATCATTCCATCACCTGCGGAACGAGGTAGAGGCCTTTTTCGGTTTCCGGGGCGATTGCCTGAAAAGCGTCGCGCCGATCGATCTCGGTGACTTGATCGGTGCGCAGGCGCTGCGCCAGATCCTGCGCGTGCGCCATCGGTTCGACGCCGCGCGTATCGACCGCCTGCATCGCTTCGATCAGCGTGAATATTCCGTTCAGGTGGCCGAGCGTAGCCTGAGCCTCGGCGTCGCTGACTTCGATTCGCGCGAGGTGAGCGACGCGCCGAACTTGTTCCAGGGTAAGCGACATGGTAATGAAATCAGTAAGGTATTAAATCGGGGAGCCATATAAGGTATCATAAATACCTTTCTTGCCGCATCCCTTGCGGTCACTTTCACGGATATTCAGGCATGTTCAGCTTTCTGCGCAGTTATTTCTCAAACGATCTCGCGATCGACCTCGGCACCGCCAACACGTTGATTTACGTACGCGGCCGCGGCATCGTCCTCGACGAACCGTCGGTCGTCGCCATTCGCATGGAGGGCGGTCCGAACGCCAAGAAGACCATCCAGGCCGTCGGACAGAGCGCCAAGGACATGCTGGGCAAGGCGCCGGGCGCGATCACCGTGATTCGTCCAATGAAGGACGGCGTCATCGCCGACTTCACCGTCACCGAGCAGATGCTCAAGCAGTTCATCCGCAAGGTGCACGATTCGCGCCTGCTGTCGCCGAGTCCGCGCATCATCATCTGCGTGCCTTCCGGGTCGACGCAGGTCGAGCGGCGCGCGATTCGCGAATCGGCGATCGGCGCCGGCGCCAGTCAGGTGTTTCTGATCGAGGAGCCGATGGCGGCGGCGATCGGTGCCGACCTGCCGGTTTCCGAACCGACCGGATCGATGGTCGTCGATATCGGCGGCGGTACCACCGAAGTCGGCGTCATTTCGCTGGGCGGCATGGTCTATGCGGGTTCGGTTCGCGTCGGCGGCGACAAGCTCGACGAGGCGATCATCAACTACATCAGCCGCAACTACGGCATGCTGATCGGCGAGAACACCGCCGAAAACATCAAGAAGCGCATCGGCTCGGCGTTTCCCGGCGCCGAAGTGCGCGAAATGGAAGTCTCTGGAATCAACAAGGCCGAAGGCATCCCGCGCAAGTTCACGATTTCCTCGAACGAGATCCTCGAGGCGCTCACCGAACCGCTCAACAACATCGTTTCGGCGGTCAAGTCGGCGCTCGAGAAGACGCCGCCTGAACTTGGCGCCGACATTGCCGACAAGGGCATGGTGCTGACCGGCGGCGGCGCGCTGCTGCGCGACCTCGACCGTCTGCTGATGGAAGAAACCGGCCTGCCGGTGATCGTCGCCGAGGAACCGCTGACCTGCGTCGCGCGCGGCTGCGGCATGGCGCTCGAGCGGATGGACAAGCTCGGCAGCATCTTTACCTCGGATTGAAATCGGTGGGGAGTTGTCTCCACGGTGAGGCGTGAGGAATAGCCCCTTGCCCGCAGCGAATCAGTGTCCGGCATCGCCGAGTGACATGCCGACTTTTTCTTTACACTTTTCTCTGCCCTGAAGCATGGAACATCAACCGCCTCCGTTCTTCAAGCGTGGACCGGCGCCGCTGGCGCAGCTGTCGTTCTACGCAGCGCTTTCGCTGGCGCTGATTTTCATCGATTCGCGCTTTCAGACGCTCGAACTGCTGCGCCAGGGGATGTCGCTGTTTACCCATCCGCTGCAACAGGCGGCGCACGCACCTGCCGACTATCTGCAAAATGCCGGCAGCTATTTTTCGAGCATCAGCCACTTCCAGGATGAGAATTCGCGCCTCAAACGCGCCCAGCTCAACGGCGCCGAGACGCTGCTGCGCACCCGCCAGCTCGAAGCCGAGAACGAGCGCCTGCGCAAGTTGCTCGACGTCAAGGGGCGGCAGCAGGCCAACGGCCGCGTGGCGCAAATTCTTTATGCCGCACGCGACCCCTTTTCGCGCCGCGTGATCGTCGATAAGGGCCAGCAGGACAAGATCGTCGCCGGTCAGCCGGTGGTCGATGACGCCGGCGTCGTCGGCCAGGTGACGCGGGTTTTCCCCTTTGTTTCGGAGATCACGCTGATTACCGACAAGGATCAGGCAGTCCCTGTCCAGATCGTTCGCAACGGTCTGCGTTCGGTCGTTTTCGGTCTGGGCAACGGCCAGCTCGAACTGCGCTTCATGCCGGCCAACGCCGACGTCCAGAAAGGCGACCTGCTGGTGACCTCGGGCCTCGACGGCATCTTTCTGCCCGGCTTCCCGGTCGCCAAGGTCGTGCAGATCGAGCGCGACACCTCGTACTCGTTCGCTCGCATCTACTGCGTTCCGCTCGCCGGCGTCGAGAACTTCGGCGAAGTGATGGTGCTCGATCCGCGCGAGCCGATCGTTCTGCCGCCGCAGCTGACCCACGAGACGGCGACGACGCTGGTCAAACCCTTGGCCAAGCCCGGTGCCAAGAAAAAGCGACTCAAGAAGGAATAGACCGATGCCAGCCACCTTCTCCTCGTCGCGCATTCTGCAGCCGGTCCGCCCGCTGTTCATCCTGGTCAGCCTGCTCGCCGCGCTGGCGCTCAACTTCCTGCCGACCTCGGCGTGGTCCTGGATGCCCGACTGGGTGGCGCTGGTGATCGTCTTCTGGAGCATTCGCGAACCACGCCGCGTCGGCATGGGAACCGGTTTCATCCTTGGCTTGGCGATGGATGTCGCCGACTCAAGCGTGATGGGGCAGCACGCGCTGGCCTATGTGCTCGCCGCTTACGCCGCCAGCGCGCTGTCGCGACGAATCATGTGGTTTCCGCTCGGCCAGCAGGCGCTGCACGTGCTGCCGCTGCTGCTGCTGGTGCAGGCGGTGCAGTTCGCGGTGCGCGTCGTTCCCGGGGTCACGCTGCCCGGCTTCTCCTATTTTGTCGGGCCGCTCATCGGCGCCTTGCTCTGGTGGCCGCTGACCTTTGTTCTTCTGCTGCCGCAGTATCAGCCGGTCGACCGCGACGCCAACCGGCCGATCTGAGGGGATTGCCTTGCACATGCGGCATTCGCCACTCAACACGCGGGATAGCGAACTCGATCGCTTCCGCTTCCGCATCGCCATTGCGGCGACCGTGGTGGTCGCAGCCTTCGCCCTGCTGATCGGTCGTTTCGTCTATCTGCAGATCGTTCAGCACGACTACTACACCACCCGCGCCGAAGACAATCGCATCTCGCTGGTGCCGATCGCGCCCAATCGCGGCGTCATCGTCGACCGCAACGGAACGATCATGGCGCGCAACTACTCGGCGTTCACGCTCGAGATCACGCCGTCGAAGGTCGATGATCTCGACGAGACGATCGACGGCATCGCCAAGGTCATCGAGATTCTGCCCAAGGACCGGCGGCGTTTCCGCAAGTTGCTCGAAGAGAGCAAGTCCTTTGAAAGCCTGCCGATCCGCACGCGGCTCACCGACGAGGAGGTCGCGCGTTTTGCCGCCAACCGCTATCTTTTCCCCGGCGTCGAGGTCAAGGCGCGGCTGTTCCGGCAATACCCGCTCGGACCGATCGCCTCGCACGCGCTCGGTTACATCAACCGCATCAACAAGAGCGATCTGGAAACCATCGAGAAGAACGATCAGGAAGCCAATTACAAAGGCACCGACCACATCGGCAAGACCGGGCTTGAGCAGAAGTACGAGTTTGCGCTGCACGGCGAAACCGGTTACGAGGAAGTCGAGATCGACGCCGGCGGCCGCGCCGTGCGCAGCCTGGCGCGTACCGCGCCGGTGTCGGGCAATAACCTGACGTTGACGCTCGATACGCGGCTGCAGGAAATCACCGAAAAGGCCTTTGGCGACCGGCGCGGCGCGCTGGTCGCGATCGAGCCGTCGACCGGCGGCATCCTGGCGCTGGTGTCGACGCCGACCTTCGACCCCAACCTCTTTGTCGACGGCATCCGCAGCGAAGACTGGGACCTGCTCAACAACTCGCCCGACCGGCCGATGGTCAACCGCGCGCTCAACGGCGCCTACCCGCCGGGGTCGACATTCAAGCCGTTCATGGCGTTGGCGGCGCTCGAACTGGGCAAGCGCACGCCGGGCCAGACGATCTCCGATCCCGGCTACTTCAATTTCGGCGGCCATCAATTCCGCGACGACAAGAAGGGCGGGCACGGTTTGGTCGATATGTACAAGTCGATCGTCGCCTCGTGCGACACCTACTACTACATGCTGGCCAACGATCTGGGCATCGACAACATCGCGCGTTTCATGGGGTCGATCGGGCTCGGCAAGAAAACCGGTGTCGACATCGAAGGCGAGTCCGAAGGCGTGCTGCCGTCGCCGGAATGGAAGAAACGCCGCTTCAAACGCCCGGAACAGCAGAAATGGTTCGCCGGCGAGACGATCTCGATCGGCATCGGCCAGGGCTATAACGCCTACACGCCGATCCAGCTGGCGCAGGCCGTCGCGACCGTCGCCAACGACGGCGTGATGTTTCGTCCGCACCTGGTGCGCTACATCACCGACAGCCGCACCGGCGAGAAGACGATGATCGAGCCGGAGCCGTTACGCAAGTTGCCGTGGAAACAGCAGAACATCGACTTCATCAAGAAGGCGATGATCGGCGTCAACCGCGAAGGCACCGGTGCGCGCGCCTTTGCCGGCGCCGGCTACGAATCGGGCGGCAAGACCGGTACGGCGCAGGTGTTCAGCCTCAAGGGCTCCGATTACAAGGGCGGCAAGCTCAAGCAGGAGTTGCGCGACCACGCGCTGTTCATTGCTTTTGCGCCGGCCGATAATCCAAAGATCGCGCTCGCCGTGCTGGTCGAGAACGGCGGCTTCGGCGCCCAGTCCGCCGCGCCGATCGCGCGCATGGTGCTCGATTACTACCTGCTGGGCAAGCTGCCCAAGGGGCCGGCGAAGGACGACGAAACGCCGGAAGAGGAGGAATAAGCCGTGTTCCTGAAGCTGCTGCAGCAATTTCGCTCGCGTCTGGTCGAACACATCGACGGGCCGCTGCTGGCGATCAGCCTGGCGCTGATGCTCTTCGGTCTGGCCACCGTCTATAGCGCGACCTACGACGCCAACAACCGCGCGCTTTCGCAACTGCTCAACATGCTGGTCGGCCTGGCGGTGATGTGGTCGGTCGCCCAATTGCCGCCGCAGAAGCTGATGCGTTTTGCCGTTCCGCTCTACGTCGTCGGCGTCGTCCTGCTGGTGCTGGTCTATCTGGTCGGGGTCAAGATCAATGGCGCGCGGCGCTGGTTGCCGATCGGCTTCACGCGGATCCAGCCGTCAGAGATTCTCAAGATCGCGATGCCGCTGATGCTCGCCTGGTATTTCCACAAATACGAAGCGGCGCTCAAGGCCCGCCATTTCGCGATTGCCTTCCTGCTGCTGCTCGTTCCCTTCGGCCTGATCGCCAAGCAGCCCGACCTGGGGACGGCGATCCTGGTCGGCGCCGCCGGCTTCTACGTGATCTTCTTTGCCGGCCTGCCGTGGAAGGTGATGGTCGGCATGATCGCCGCCGCGGCCAGCGCCGCGCCCTTTGTCTGGACCGTGCTGCACGACTACCAGCGCAAGCGCATCCTGACGCTGATCGATCCGACCACCGACCCGCTCGGCTCCGGCTACCACATCATCCAGTCGACCATCGCCATCGGCTCCGGCGGTAGCTTCGGCAAGGGCTGGCTCGAAGGCACGCAAACCCACCTCGAGTTCATCCCGGAACGGCACACCGACTTCATCTTTGCGGTTTTTTCGGAGGAACGCGGGCTGCTCGGCAACTGCATCCTGGTCACCCTCTATTTGCTCTTGATCGCGCGCGGCCTGATGATCACCGCCAACGCCTCGACGCTTTTCGCGCGCGTGCTCGGCGGCTCGATTTCGCTGAGTTTCTTCACCTATGCTTTCGTCAACATGGGGATGGTCAGCGGCATCCTGCCGGTGGTCGGTGTTCCGCTGCCGTTCATGAGCTACGGCGGAACCGCGCTGGTCACCCTGTTTCTGGCGCTCGGTATACTGATGAGCATTCAGTCGCACCGGATGCTGGTCAAGACCTGACATGAAACGCCAACTTTGGACCCTGACGCCTTTGACCCTGGCGCTGCTGCTCGCCGCCTGCGGCGGTTCGCCGCCGCGCCCGGTCGATGGCGCCGGCGTCGAGCCGGTGACGTCGCAGGCCGCACCGCGCAAGCCGGGAACGATCAAGGCCAAGCGCGGCGGCGGTTATTACAAGGACGACGGGCCGGGCGACGAGATCCCCGACAACCTTGACGAGATCCCAGACGCCCAGCCGCGCAGCGAGCCGCTGCACCGTTTCGCCAACCGGCCGTATACCGTACTGGGCAAGTCCTACGTTCCGGAAACCAGCGTCAGGCCGTTCCGCCAAAGCGGCATCGCCAGCTGGTACGGCAAGAAATTCCACGGCCAGAAGACGTCGATCGGCGATCCCTACGACATGTTCGCGATGACCGCGGCGCACCCGACGCTGGCGATTCCCTCGTATGTTCGCGTTTCCAACCCCGCCAGCGGCAAGTCGGTCGTCGTTCGCGTCACCGATCGCGGCCCCTTCCACGCCGATCGCATCATCGATCTCTCCTACGCCGCGGCGTACCGTTTGGGTTACGTCAATAACGGCAGCACGCAGGTCGAGGTCGAAGCGATCCTGCCCGGCGACGCGACGCAGATCACCTACGCCCAGGTCAAGCCGCCGTCGCCGCCACCCTCGGTCAAGGCGGCGCCGGTTGCCGAACGCGACGAGATAGAACTGCTCACCAGCCGGCTGGCCGCCGACCAGCCGACGACGCCGGCGCCGGCCAGCCGGGGGTTGTTCCTGCAACTCGGCGCGTTCTCCAGCGTCGACAATGCCGAAAGCCTGCGCTCGCATCTTTCGCGCGAGCTCGACTGGCTCAGCGATGCGATCCAGATCAATGCCGGCGGTGGAATGCACCGCGTCCATCTGGGCCCCTACGCCAGTCGCGCCGACGCCGAAGTCGTCGCCGAGAAAATCCGCCTGGCGCTCGGCTACAAACCGACCTTCGTGACGCGCTAGGCCGGGCGCTGCGTCTCAGCGCAGCTGACTGAGCGTCCACTCGGCGTAACGCGCGGCCTCGCGCGCGCGGTACTGGGCGCGGTCGAGGTCGCGCAGCTCGTCGCGGATGCGGTGGCGCTCGTCGTCGATGTCCCTTCTGATCCGTCGCCGATCGTCTTCCTTGTTGGCGTCGCGCAATCGTCTGTCCTCGTCGCGGTCGAGCTGGCGCAGTCGTTGTTCGAGCCACTGCATGCGATTGTCGATGCGCGCGACTTCGGCGTGCGCGGCATAAACGTTGTAGCCAAGCTGGTAGCGTCGCCGGAATTCGCCGTCGATCTGTGCCGGGCAGACGCCTTCGTAGCTGCCGCCGTTGAGTCCGAGCGGCGCCGCGTTTTCGAGCCGGCAATAGCTGCGCAAGCCGTTATCCCGGCCCTTGAGGTAGGCGTTGCCATCGACGCGAACGCCGGCTTCGGCGCAGTCGCTGACGCGCGTATTGAGCAAAGCGAGGGTTTTTCCGTCGAGGCCGTCGCGCATTCCGACGTCGTTCCAGTTGGCAAAGCGGCATTCTTCCGGAGTCATCGTCGCGCACGAGGCGAGCGAGAGAACGATTAGTAGCGCCGAGGCGATGCGGATAAGGTTCAAGTCGGACTCCGTTGTTAAGCTCAACTAATTCGCCGATTGATTTCGGCTACCACTTTGGCCGCCGATTTAACGGATACCGGCGTTTTCGGTGCGATCAAATTCTCCCACACCCAGTTGTGGTGTTCAATGATCGATTCTGCCTTCAAGTGTGGCCGATCGGCAGTGGTGTGTCCATCGGCAACGGCAACAACGCCAAAGCCGCGGCTGACGGCCGAACGGATCGTCGTATCGACACAAAACTCGCTTGCACAGCCAGCCACGATCACTCTCTCGGGCGCCAGTTGAAGCAATAGTTCAGGCAGGCCGGTCGCGAAAAACGAATCGCAGATCGATTTCTCGATGACTCTGTCAGTGGCTTCGACGGTCAGGGCGTCGAGCAGGAACCAGCCATCGCTGTGGGGAAAAAGGCCTTCGGCAACCGTGCCATTGTGCTGGACATAAATGACGTGCCCGCCGCAACGCCGGATTGCTGCACCAATGAGATTTATGTTTGAGATTACCGTTTGCGCATTGAATCGCGGTGTTCTGAACAGCGCCTTCTGCATATCGACGACGAGCAAGACATCCATGCTCTTCTTTCCTGAACAACAGACAGGCAAACCCACACCTAGCCTAACAGGTACTGCTGTGCAACCCACGCCTGGCCGAGCGCCAGGCCGCCGTCGTTGGGTGGCAGGCGGCGCGGCTCGATCAGGTGCAGGCCATGGCCGCCAAGGCGCGAGCGCAGGCCGCGTGCCAGGATCATGTTGAGGAAACAGGCGCCACCACCGGCTATCGTGCCGCCCGCCGGCGCAACGCTACATACCCAGTCGGCGAGTGCAGCGACCAGCGTCGAATGAAAGATCGCCGCGCCGCGTTCGGCGTCTTTCTCGTCGGCGAGAACGGCGAACAGCGGCAGCAGATTCAAGCAGCCATCGGCGATCGTCCAACCGCCGGCGAGCGGCAGGATGTCGCCGTAGTGGTCGGCCATCCCTTCGAGCAGGCTGGCCGCCTGGCCGTCAAAACTGGCGATCGATTTGACGCCGAGCAGTCCGGCGGCGGCGTTGATGTAGCAGCCCAGGCTCGACGTGTGAACGATGTCATCGCCGCGCGTCAGCGTCTGGGCGACCGCTGCGGCGTCTGCCTGGGCAAAACGCGACTCGATTTCGTCGCCGCGGCCAAGCTGCTGCAGCACCGCCGCTGCCAGCCGCCACGGCGCTTTGATCGCCGCCGCCTCGCCGACCAGCGGCAGCGGCGCGAGATGACCCAGCCGCTCGCAGCGCACGCCGTCGACGCGCAGCAGCTCGCCGCCCCAGTGGCCACCATCGGCGCCGTGGCCGACGCCATCGAGCGCCAGCGCGACGACTGGAGCGCTGACCCCGTGCTCGGCGAGCACCGAGGCGACGTGCGCGTGATGATGTTGAACGGCGAACGTTGGCACCGCTCTTTGATGCGCGAAGTCGAGCGCGAATTGGGCTGCGTGGCCGGCGCGATCGAGATCGTGCGCGACCAGCGCCGGCTTGACCTCGAGAAATTTGAGCAGGCGGTTGATGGTGGCGTCGAAGAAGTCGCTGCAGCCCGCCTTGTCGAGGTCGCCGATATGCTGCGAAACGAAGGCTTCGTCGCCGCGCGTCACGCAAACGGTGTTGCGGAACTGTCCGCCGACTGCCAGCACCGGCGGGCCCGAGCGCGGCAGCTTGATGGCGCGCGGCGTATAGCCGCCCGACCGGCGAACCAGTTGCAGCCCGCCGGGCCCGGAGCGCGCGACGCTGTCGTTGCAGCGCGCCAGGACCTCGCGGTCGTGCAGCAGGAAGGCGTCGGCGATTCCCGACAAGCGCTCCAGCGCTTCCTGGTTGTCGATCACCAGCGGCTCGCCGCCAGGGTCGGCAGCGGTCATCAAGAGTGCCAGCTTCTGCGGCAGGTCGAGCCAGCCCAGGCCTTCGGGGCTGCCGGCCGCCTCGTGGAAGAGCAGGTAGTGTAGCGGCGTGCATGGCATCATCACGCCCAGCCAGCCGACTCCCGGCGCCACGCCGGGTAGCGCCGCGTCACAGCTGGCGCGTTTCTTGAGCATGATGATCAATCGTTCGGGCATCGCCAGCAAGCCCGGCTCGCCGACGCCCAGCTGGACGAAGGTGCTGGCCGACGCCGGATTGGCGAGCATCACGTTGAACGGCTTCTCGTCGCGGTGTTTGCGTTCGCGCAGCGCGGCGACGGCGGCCGCGTTGCGTGCGTCGCAGGCCAGATGGAAGCCGCCCGGGTCCTTGATCGCGACGATCTTGCCCTGCGCCAGCAGCGCCACGGTCTGGGCGAGCGGATCGCCGGGCAGCGGTCGCCCGGCAGCGTCGAGCAGCGTCAGTTGCGGCCCGCACTTCGGGCAGCAGTTGATCTCGTGGTGATGGCGGCGGTCGCTGGTCTTGCGGTACTCGTTCTGGCACTTCGGGCAGGCGGTGAAGGCTTTGAGGCTGGTGCGTTCGCGCGCGTAAGGCAGCGCGCGGCAGACCGTATAGCGCGGACCGCAGTGGGTGCAACTGGCGAAGGCATGGCGATAGCGTCGGTTGGTCGGGGTGAACATCTCGGCCAGGCAATCGCGGCAGACGGCGGTGTCGTTGGCGATCATCGCCGGCGCGCGGCCGCCCTCGCTGTTGAGGATGTAGAAATCCTCCGCGTGGGTATCGACGGCGGCATCTTGCGCAAGCACCGAGTCGACGCGCGAAATCGACGGCGCGTCTTCGCGCAGCCGCTCGACCAGATGGTGTACCTGCTCGGCATCGCCGCAGACTTCGATTTCGAGGCCGTGACCATCCTTCCTGACCCAGCCGGTCAGCTTGAGCTCCTTGGCCAGGCGCCGGACAAAAGGCCGGAAACCGACGCCCTGGACGACGCCGCGCAGCTTGATGCGTTGGCAGACGATGTTTGAATTTTGAGAGTGTGGCACGCGGTGGTCCGAATTCGTTGGCTTGCGGATCGCCGGATCGACCTGATGCTGCCGCAAGTGCGGCGCATTGTAGCCGACCGTGATCGGTCAGGCTAGCGACGGCGCCATGCGCGCCTGGAATCGGGTTGAGGCGGTCGGCGGCCGCCTCGCAGGATAGTCGCCGCGTTCAACGCGCCGTCCATCGGGTTCGGATTCCGGGCCCTGCCCTGGCGGACAAAACCCGGAATGACGCTCATCGCGCCAGGGCCGCTCAGGCCCTGGCCTCTGGCTACGGCAGCCTGACCGCGTTGATGTCGACTTTCGTTGCCTTGCCGACGCCCAGTCCCAGCGTCTTGACGAACGACACGTGGTGGCCGCGCGTGGTGATGTTGTCGTCATGCGCAGCGAAGCCGACGTTATAGACGCCGCCCGCCTTCAGTGCCTTGTCGTCGGAATTGGCGAGGCCCAGCGGGCGGATCATGACCACCGTCCAGGTACCGTCGTGCCAGCTGGCGAGCGCGCCGTTGTCGGCGGCTGACCCTTGGGCGTCTTCGCGGCTGATGACGTAGTCGGGAATCAAATCACCCTCCTTCCAGCCGGCATTCGGATCGAAGGCAACGGCATTTTTCTCGCGGATCAGGAAGTGGTCGCCCTTGTGCAATTGGTCGACGGTGATCGACTTGTAGCCGACCTTGCTCGCATCCCACATGTATTTCGGCGCATGCGTCTTGGCGTCGGCGTTGCCGGCGAACATGTCCTTGCCGGCGTCGCCGAGCCGCCACTCGAGCACGTAGCCATCGTCGGCCATGCTGACCGGGAAGCTGCGGTGCGCGCGCCACTGGATGAGGTCGACAAAACCGCCGGCCGCCTTGATCTTGGCGAGCTCTTCGACGCTCTTGCCGGTCTTCCAGTCATACGGATTGGTGCGGCTGTCGGGCAGATACTTGCGCACGTCGCTCTTCTTGATCGCCGTCAGCAGCGGATTGGCGGCAACCTCCTCCTTGGTGAACTGCTTGGGCATGTCGCGCTGGCCGTCGTGACACGAGAGCCAGCAGCCCTGCTGGGCAAAGCCCGGAACCTTGCCATCGTCGATCATGATCGACATGCGGTCTTCGTAGATGCCCATCATCTGGCGATCCTGGACGATCTTGTCGAGCTTGGGGAAGCCCCAGACTTTCCATTCGTGGCCATCGAAACGCAGGTACTGGTGCTCGGTTCCCGGATACGCGTTCTGCGTTTTCCACTGGAAGCGAAGGTAGGCGTTCTTGTCGTCGAAAGCCGCCTGCACCTTGAGGTCCTTGTAGCCCTCCTTGCCGGCCACCGGCATCGGCTCGAGCGGGCCGGCCTTGACCAGCTTTTCACCCAGCTCCCTCTCGGCGTCCTTCTCGTCGTGGCACGAGCTGCAGGCCTTGCCGGCCTTGACCGACTTGCCGGCGCCTTCGTGCGCGTCGCTGGCGAGCCACTCAAGCGACGATTGTCCGGGGTAGAACAAGTGAACCGTGGTTGCCGGAATTTTCGACCAGTTGATCTTGGCCGGGTCGGCCGCCGCGGCATGACCGCTGGCAAACGCGGCGATGATCCCGAGCATGGCCACCTGGGCAAACAGCACATTCTTTTTCATGTCATTTCTCCTTAGTTGTGATTGCGGATAAACCAGCCTAGAGCGACAGGATCCAGGCGATCAGATTGGCAAGCTCGGCCTGGTCCTTGGTCTTGATGATCTTGTGGTCTTCCTCGGTCCCGTCGGCGAACTTGACCTTGTCGCCGGCGCTGATGTGGTGCAGCAGTTTGGCCGGGGCGTCGGCCTTGCCCTTGTACTTGGCACTGATTTCCTTGAGCGACGCACCTTCCTTCTTCTTGTCGATGGCGTGGCATTTGAGGCAGCCTTCCTTTTTGGCCAGCGCTTGTGCCGCGTTGGCGTCAGCCGCGGCGCTCGCCAGCGGCGAGAACGACAAGGCGGCGAAAAGACCGAGCACGCCGGCGATGGTTTTGATCTTCATCTCGAACCCTCCTTAGGTAGCTTGCATAGTGACCATTGAGGCGCTGACGCGCCTTTTACTCGTGCTCGTGCCAGCCGGTGAACATCGTCCTGAACATCGCACCGACGGTCTTGCCGGTGGTTCCCAGGTAGATGTGCGAGAGCATGAAGAGCAGGATCGCGGCGGCGGTGAGGTAGTGCAGCATGGCGATCGGCAGCAGGCCATCGAAGCCGAACAGCTTGTCGGGAGCGAATTCGGGGTAGAGATAGACCAGCCCGCTGATGATCACCGTCGGCATCAGCAGGTACATCACGTTCCAGTAAGTCAGCGCCTGCAGTACGTTGAAGTGCTGCTCCTTGGTTACGAGATGCGGCGACGGCTCACCGCGGAAAATTCCGAACGAGTACCAGCGGCCCTGCGCGATCAGTCGTTGCAGGATTCCCGGCGGCTTGGGAACGAACTGCCACCAGTTGCCGCTGACGATATTGGCGACGACGAAGAAAAGGTAAGCGGCGACCAGCGTGACGCCGGCGATATTGTGGAGGCGTACGGCGAGCGAAAATTCGACCAGCATCAGAGCCGGGTCGGCAAAATGCACGCTGATTCCGGTGACGCCGAGGATCAGGATGAGCAACGCGTTGGTCCAGTGCCAGACGCGGATCCAGGGCGAGATCAGGTACTCGCGGTCAGCGCTCATTGTTCTTCCTTTGCCTGAGGCGGGCGACGATGCGGCCGATGCCGTGCGCCAGCAAACCGACGAGCATGGCGCCGAAGGCGATCATCAGCAGCGTGTCGATCAGCACATGGCGCGTCGCGCCGACGACGTAGGAGTTGGCGAGGATGACGCTGTTGGCGAAACCGAGCCGCTGATGCTCTTCGCTCACCAGGTGACGATAGAGCCGCGTCTTGAGCGAGCTGTCGGCGCTGTGGCACGACACGCATTTCTTCTCGGCCTTGTTCTTGTCGAGGATTTGGTGCGAGATCGGCTCGTTGGTGGCGACCGCCGGCGTATGGCATTCGACGCAGCGCACCGCTTGCCAGTGCGCGCGCGCGTTGGGCAGCCAGTCGTGGATCTCGTCGATCAGCGGCCGCGTTTTCTTTTCGGGAGCGAACTTGGCGAACGTTTCGTCCGAGTCGTGGCAGCCCAGGCAGACGCGGTTGTCCTGCGCGACGATCTTGTGCGGATCGGCGAGCTTGGCGGCCAGGCGCATCAGGTGCGGGTCGTGGCAGGTGGTGCAGGTGAAGGTGTCGGCGAGATTGCGGGCATGCACCGACTGGTCGAACTGCTTGCCGACTGCGCTTGCCGTCTTGTCGTGGCAATCGGCGCAGGTGCTGGTCATCTCGCGGGCGTCGGCAGCGTGCGGGTGCTCGTCGTAGCCTTCGTTATGACACTTGGTGCACGACAGCCGCTGATGGTCCGAACCGTAAAAGGCGTCGGCGTCGCGCAGCAAGCCGCGCAGCCGCTTGAGGTCGAGGTCAGGCTTGGTCGGGTGCGTGATTCCGGCCGGACTGTGGCAGGCGAAGCACTCGTCGTTGCCGGCGCGGATTCTGGCCAGTTGCTCGGGACTGATCAGCGCCGCCGGCTTGTCCTGCGCCGCGGCCGGCGCCGCCAGCGCGGACAGCACGAGCGACGCGATGAGAAACCGACCTAAACGCTTCATTGCCTCTGCCCCGATTCACGCGAAACCTCGATCGACCGTGCGCTGCTGCTGGCGCCACTTCATCGGTAGTCGTCTTGGGGGTGAGTGTAGGGAAATGCCAGGAAGCCTGACATCAGCGCACGGATTAAAACGCGTATAGGAAATATCCTATACGCGGCGCCGGTGTTTCGTTGTGATTAGAAGTCGGCGGGGTCGGCCAGGCCGTGCGCGACGGCGTAGCGAATCAGATCGGCGGTGGTGGCAAGGTTCATCTTTTGCAGGATGTGCGTCTTGTGCGTGCTGATGGTCTTGACCGAGAGCGACAGTTCAGTGCCGATCTCGGTCAGCCCGCGTCCGGCCACCAGCAGGTTGAAGACCTGGTATTCGCGGTCGGAGAGCAGGTTGTGCGGCAGCGTCTCACCTGCCGGACGGATGCCGCGAACCATCAGTTCGGCGACCTTGTCGCTGAGATAGACGCCGCCCCTGGCGACGCGCCGGATCGCGGCGACCAGCAGCTCGCCGTCGCTTTCCTTGGTCAGATAGCCCTGCGCGCCGGCCTGCAGCGCGCGCACCGCGTATTGCTCCTCGTGGTGCATGCTGAAGACCAGGATCGGCAGGTCGGGCTTCTCGTCCTTGATCATGTGGATCAGCTCGAGTCCGCTGCGCCCGGGCATCGAGATGTCGAGCACCAGCACGTCCCAGTCGTGGTCGCGCACCTGCTGCATCAGCTCGATGCCGTTGGCCGCTTCGCCGGCGACGGCGAGGTCGTCGGTGTCGGCGAGGATCTGCTTCAAGCCATCGCGGATGATGGCGTGGTCGTCGGCCAACAATACCCTGAATTTTTCCATCATCAGCCCTCCTGTTGTGCCGGAATGCGCACCTCGATCAGCGTTCCGGCGCCCGGCGCGGTCGTCACCGAGAACTGTCCGCCGAGGATCTGCGCGCGCTCGCGCATGCCGACCAGGCCGATGTCGCCGCGTCTTCCCGGGTCATGAACGAAGCCGGCGCCATCGTCGCGGATCGACAGGGTCCAGCGCTCGTCGGCGAAGCCGAGCGCGACCTCGACATGGCTTGCCACGGCGTGCCGCGCGACGTTGGTCAGCGATTCCTGCAGCACGCGGAACAGCGCCGTCGCCACGGCGTCGCCGCGCGGCGGGTCGACTTCCGGCAGCGTCAGGCTGACCGGCAGCCCGGTGCGCGCCGAGAACTGGTCGACGTACCAGCCGGCCGCCGCGGCAAAGCCCAGATCGTCGAGCACCAGCGGCCGCAGCTCGGAAGACATGCGGCGCACCGCGGCGATGCTCTGGTCGATCTGCCCCTTGAGCGAAGCGACCTTGTCGGTCAGCGCCTGTTGCCCAGCGGCCAATCTTCCGCCGAGCCACGATACCTCCATGCGGATTCCGGTGAGCATCTGCCCGAGCTCGTCGTGCAGCTCCCTGGCGATCGCCGTTCGCTCCTGCTCGCGGACGCTTTGCAGCGACGCCGACAGCGCCTGCAATTGACGATTGGTTTCGAGCAACTCGCGTTCGGCGCGCTGGCGTTCGGTGAGGTCGCGGAAAACGGCGGTGAGCAGGATCTCGCCGTGGAAGGCGGTGGTCGACAGGCTCAATTCGACTGGGAATTCGTGCTCGTCGCGCAGCGATTCGATGATGCCGAGAACCACCCGGCCGTCCGGCGAGCGCCAGCCCTGGTCGAGGTAACCGAGCAGCTTAGAAAGTTGCGCCGCGCTCAGGCAGCGCGCGAGCAGCGTCTCGATGTCGCTGCCGACCGCGCTCTCGGGGCCAACGCCGAACATCTGCTCGGCGGCGGCGTTGAAAAAAACGACGCGCCGCGCCGAATCGATCGTCACGATCGCGTCCCTGGCCGATTGGATCATGTGCCGCAGCTGGGCGTCGCTTTCCTTGAGCGCTGCGTCGAGCGCCGCCTGGCGCAGCAGGTCTCTGACCATTAGCACGCTCGCCAGCACGACGCACAGCACGACCAGCAGCGCGCTGGCGGCGATCGGGCGCATGACGCGGCGCCAGGGCGTCAGCGCATCGTCCTCGCCGATCGCCGAGGCGACGATCAGCGGATAGTTGGCGACTTCGCGGTAGGCGATATATTGCCGTCCGGTGCCCGGCTCGTCGCTGACGACGACGACCCCGTCGGCCGGCCGCGCCAGCACCTTGGCGATTACCGCCGGCTCGGCGAAGGTCTTGCCGAACCGCGCTTCGTCGTGCGGCTTGCCGGCGAGCAGCACGCCGTCGCCGTTGAGCAGCAGGATTCTGCTGACGAAATCGAGGTCGATGCTGTCGTACAGCGACTCGAAGTAGTCGATGTTGATCGCCGCCACCAGCACGCCGCGCAACTGCCCTGCGGCGTCAGTCAGGCGCATGCCGACGTAATAGGTCCACCGCCCGTCGACGCGCGCCTGTTCGGGCCGGCTGATGAAGATGTCGTCGCTGTCGTGCGCGACGAAATGGCTGAAGACTTCGCGCTCGCGCATCGGCAGGCGCGGGATGAAGTCGGGGCGCGACGAGTTGACGGCAAAGCCGTCCTGGTCGATCAGGAACAGCGATTTGACCTGCGGCAGTCCGGCGACGCGCGCCCTGAGCAGCAGCTGGACGGGGCGGCTGTCGAGCGCGAATTGGCGGCCGATATCGTCGGCCAGACGTTCGCGCGCGCTGCGCATGGTCAGCGCCACGCTCTCGAAGGTGCGCGCCGTCTGTTCGGCGAGAATCCGCGTCAGGCTGACGATTTCGCCCTGACCGTGCGCCAGCTCCTTGTGGCGCAGGTCGACGAGCACCGTCGCTGCCGAGATCAGCGTCGCCAGGATCATCACCAGCGACAGCAACAGCACTGCCCTGACCGAGGGCGTCTGCCGCAGGCGGCCTTCCAGACTTTTCAATTGAAATGCCAATGCGCCCCCTCGATCACTGCCCGTCGAGATCCGATTGGCCATCATAGCATCGGCCTGGGCGCTGCGCGGCCGCGCAGCGCCGGGGGTCAGGTCAGGCCAGCGTCAAATTGCCGACCGTCGTCTGCATGGTTGCGCTCAGTTGCACCACCAGTTCGGCGTTGTAGGAATGCGAAGTGGTGTCGCCGGCGGGCAGGGTGGGCGGCGTCGAGAAGATCCGCGCGGTGCCGATTGCATAGCCGCGCGAGGCGGCTGCCGGCGACCCCGCGGCGACCGCCGGATCGACGTTGGTGACGACGATCGAGAGCGTGTTGTCGCTGTTGGCGAGGATCTCGAAGGTGCGGAACTGCTGGGGAAAATCGCGCAGCGATGCCGTCTCGACCTCCCAGAAAGCGTACTCGGCCGTCTTTCCGGCCGGCGCGGGCTGCGGCGTGACGACGTTGACGTGACGGTGTCCGGCGATCCACAGGATCAGATTCGAATAGTTGTGCAGCAATGCAAGCAGCTGAGTGTCGCTGACGACGCTGGGCGGCGAGACGAACAGCGGGTAATTCCCCGACGTCGGATCGAGCGTCTGCTGCGGATGGATCGGGACGTGCGCCGCGATGATCATCAGCTTGTTGTTGAGTTGCCCCTCGTCGAGCTCGCTCTTGAGCCAGTCGTACCGCTTCTGGTCGAGTGCCCCGCGCGCATAGTCGACTGACGGCAGATTCTGCCCCATCCCGTTCATCGTATCGTCGAGCGCGATCACCTTGATCGGCAAGTTGGCTTTAGGCTGAAAGCTGTAGCAGGCGAAATTCTGGTCGAGGTTGGCCTGCTTGAAGCCGTGACCGACCGGGGTCGACGTCGTCGCAAAGAACTCGCTCATCCAGTTGAGGCACGACGAAGTGCTCGTCGCCAGCGAACGGCGATTGGCGTCGGCGACGACCGTCGGCGGGGTCGCAAACGACGCCTGCGGGCCGGCACCGACGACATCGCCGTAAGGCGTCGTGCCGTCGACCACGCCTTGATAGAAGCCGGTCTTTAGGAACTCTTGCCCCAGGTTGCTGCTATCGATGTTAAGGATTTGCGATCCGACGTGGGCCGGCTGGGTGATCGCGTTCTCGTAGTACGAGCCCATCCAGAACTGATCGTGATTGCCGATCACCTGGTACCAGGGAATCCGCTTGTCGAGCCCGGCGGACTGGTAGGGCATCTGATAGTCGATGCTGTCGGCGCCGGCATGAGCGCCTGAACTGGGGGTGATGGTCTTGCCGTCGAGCACGTCGATGAACCAGCGCAGTTCGTTGTACTGGCTGTTGTTGATGTTGTCGCCCAAGGAAATTCCGAAATCGAACGGCTTTCTGGCGTGCAGCGCGTTGATCGTCTGCACCGCGGCGTCGAGTACGTGCGTCGTCGCGACGACGATTGGCGACCACCCCGAGCCGCCAGTAGGTGCTGCGCCATAGGCAGCGCTCCAGTCGCCGTAGAGCGGCTGCGCCGGAGACTCCTTGTCGGCCAGATGAATGTCGGTCATCGCGAAGAACGACAGCAGGCGCCCGCGCGACGCGGCGCCGCTGTATTGCGGCGCGAGCTCGGTGCGCTTGAGATGGGCCAATCCGCCCGCAGACTGCCAGGCGCTGTAGCCGTATTGCGCGTATTTCGAGACCTCGGCGGGCTTGATCTGCGGCGTTCCGGCGGGCAAGGCAGCGGCGACGATCTGCCGCTCGGCGGTCGTGTAGACGGTACTTCCGTCGATCGGCCAGGCCAGGAACTGCGCGCTCGCGCTATCGCCGCCGCCGCCGCCGCCGCATCCTGCGAGTTGAAGTCCGGGAACGGCGAGCACTGAGTATTTCAGAAAGGTGCGACGATCGACCATGGTTTTTCTCCACAGGTTGGAAAGGGGGGGCCGATGCTTATCGTCGGATTCCCTGGCTCCGTGATGCTATCAAACAAAGCAAGATCTCGTCATCGAAAATGTGGGCTCACGACCGCTCGTCGCCCCCGCCGGGCGGCTGTCCGCTCCGTCGCGCGGCGTTCACGCTAAACTCGCGGCTCTACGCCATGGGCAACCTTCTCCTGGAACCTCTGCATGCTCGAAGCCACCGGTCTTGAATGCGTTCGCGGCGAACGTCGGCTGTTCGCCGGCGTCGGCTTCCGGCTGCACGCCGGCGAGCTGCTCTCCTTGCAGGGCAGCAACGGTTCGGGCAAGACCAGCCTGCTGCGCATGCTGTGCGGCCTGTCGCCGGCGGCCGCCGGCGAAATTCGCTGGCGTGGCGAGACTATCGCCAAGCTCGGCGAGGACTATCGCCGTGAGCTCTGTTATCTGGGCCACCACAACGCGATCAAGGACGAGCTCTCGCCGCTCGAAAACCTGCTGGCCTCGGCCAGGCTCGCCGACGAAGCGCTCGACGAAGGCTGCGCGCTCGACGCGCTCGAACGGCTCGGTCTTGCCGGCCGCGAAGATCTGGCTTGCCGCTACCTCTCGCAGGGGCAGAAGCGGCGCGTCGCGCTCTCGCGCCTGTGCCACGAACGGCGCGCGCTGTGGGTACTCGACGAGCCTTACGTCGCGCTCGATGCAGCGGCGATCGAGCTGGTCGCCGGACTGATCGGCGCCCACCTGCAGCGCGGCGGACTCGCGGTGCTGACCACGCACCAGCCGGTCGAAATCAGTACCGCCGCCGCGTGCGTCCGCGAACTGCGGCTGGGCTAGGCGATGCTCAAGCTGATCGTCGCCGTCGTCGCCCGCGACCTGCATCTCGCGATGCGCCGGCGCGCCGACATCGTCTCGGCGCTGTTCTTCTTCATCATCGTCGTCAGCCTGTTTCCGCTCGGCGTCGGCCCCGAGCCGGCACTGCTGCGCCAGCTGGCGCCCGGCGTGTTGTGGGTTGCCGCGCTGCTGGCCACCATGTTGTCGCTGCCGCGCCTCTTTGCCGACGATTACCGCGACGGCACTTTGGAACAACTGGCGCTGGCGCCGCAGCCGCTGGGCCTGATCGTTCTCGGCAAGGTCATCGCGCACTGGCTGGTTTCCGGCTTGCCGCTGGCGCTGCTGGCGCCGGTGCTGGGATTGCAGTTCGACCTTTCGCGCGACGCGCTGTGGGTGCTCACCGGCTCGCTCTTGCTCGGCACGCCGGCGCTCTCGGGAATCGGCGCGATCGGCGCGGCGCTGACGCTGGGCGTTCGCGGTGGCGGCGTGTTACTGTCGCTGCTGGTGCTGCCGCTCTACATTCCGGTGCTCATTTTCGGCGCCGGCGCGGTCGACGCGACGGTCACCGGACTCGGCGCGCAGGCCCATCTGTCGCTGCTCGCCGCGCTGACGCTGTGCGGCGTCTTCTTCGCGCCGTGGCCGACGGCGGCGGCGCTGCGGATTGCTTTGGAATAAGGTTTAGAAAACAGCGAACCACAACGACACAACGGGCACAACGAAAGCGTCGAAAACAATAGATTGTTCCGTTTCTACGGATTGCACTGAAGCTAGATGGATGAGATTTTCTTTACAAAGGTTTTTCAACAAGGTTCTACGTTGTGCCCGTTGTGTCGTTGTGGTTAATTTCTTTCTTCAATAACGATTATGTCAAACCGAGTGATCAACTGGTTCAAATTCGCCAGCCCGCAGGCTTTCTACCCGCTCGCCGGCAAGATGATTCCGTGGTTCTGGGCGCTGGCTGCGGTCTTCGGGCTCGCCGGCCTGTACCTCGGCTTCCTGGTCGCGCCGACCGACGCGCAGCAGGGCGAGGGCTACCGCATTATCTTCCTGCACGTCCCGGCGTCCTGGCTGTCGATGTTCATCTACCTGGTCATGGCCTTCTGGGCCGGGCTCGGGCTGGCTTTCAACTTCCGCCTGTCGGCGATGATGGCGACCGCGTTGGCGCCGACCGGCGCGCTCTTCGCTTTCCTCTCGCTATGGACCGGCGCGCTGTGGGGCAAGCCGATGTGGGGAACCTGGTGGGTGTGGGACGCGCGGCTGACTTCCGAGCTGATCCTGCTCTTCCTCTACGTCGGTTTCATCGCGCTGCAGTCGGCGATCGACGATGCGCGCCGCGCCGACCGCGCCGGAGCGATCCTGGCGCTGGTCGGCGTGGTCAACGTGCCGATCATCTATTTCTCGGTCAAATGGTGGAACACGCTGCATCAGGGCTCGTCGGTGAGCCTGACCAAATCGCCGTCGATGGCCACCACCATGCTCTGGGGAATGCTGCTGTGCGCGCTGGCGTGCTGGATGTACGCCATCGCCGTCGCGCTGATGCGCGTGCGAACCATCATCCTCGAACGCGAGCGCCACACCGACTGGGTTCGCGCCGAGTTGATCGGCAAGGAGTAGGCATGTACTGGAGCAGTTTTTCCGAATTCCTGGCGATGGGCAACCACGGCGTCTATGTCTGGGGGT
This sequence comes from Pseudomonadota bacterium, assembly GCA_018262095.1. Taxonomy (GTDB): domain Bacteria; phylum Pseudomonadota; class Gammaproteobacteria; order Burkholderiales; family Rhodocyclaceae; genus Propionivibrio. Next base: position 10,511 of record JAGTRW010000003.1, on the reverse strand, counting down.
CGGTGATCGTCATGGCGATCGCGATGATCGTTGAACCGCTGCTGCTGATCCGCGGTCAGAAGAGCCTCGTCGCGCGCCTCAAGCGCCAGTTGCGCGCCGAACGGCAGGATAATCACGCCGACCGCAGCACGCCATTGCAAGGGTAAGCATTGAAAACACGTCACAAGCGTATCGCGTTGATCGTCGGCGGCCTCGTCATTCTCGGCGTGGTCGTCGCGCTGGTGCTCAACGCCTTCCAGAGCAACCTGGTGTTCTTCTTCTCGCCGACGCAGGTCGCCGCGGGCGAGGCACCGCGCGGCAAGTCGTTCCGCGTCGGCGGCCTGGTCAAGGCCGGGTCGATCGTGCGCGAGAGCGACGGCGTGACGCTGCGCTTCGTGATGACCGATATGGAGAAGGAAATGACCGTCGCCTACAAGGGAATCCTTCCCGACCTGTTCCGCGAAGGCAAGGGCGCGGTCGCCCAGGGCAAGCTCGCTGACGACGGCATCTTCGTCGCCAGCGAGGTGCTCGCCAAGCACGACGAGAACTACATGCCGCCCGAAGCGGCCAAGGCGCTCGGCGACGCCAGCGATCGCGCGGCGGCCACCCAAGCCGCCGAGCAGGCTGCAGCCAAGACGCTCAAGCCATGATCCCCGAACTCGGACACTTCGCGCTGATCGTCGCGCTCGTCGTCGCGCTCGTCCAGGGAACGTTGCCGCTGGTCGGCGCGCATCGGCGGCGCGCCGACTGGATCGCCCTCGCGCGCCCGGCGGCGATCGCGCAGGCGCTGCTGATCGCGGTCGCTTTCGGCTGCCTGGCTGCCGCTTTCGTCCAGAACGATTTCTCGGTGGTCTATGTCGCGCAGCATTCGAACACGCTGCTGCCGCTGCCGTACCGCGTCGCCGCCGTGTGGGGCGGGCACGAAGGCTCGTTGCTGCTGTGGGTATTGATGCTCGCGCTGTGGACGCTGGCCGTCGCGCTCTTTTCCAAACAGCTGCCTGCGGCCATGGTCGCTCGCGTTCTCGGCGTTCTGGCGCTGGTCAGCGCCGGCCTGCTGCTCTTCATTCTGCTTACCTCCAACCCCTTCGAGCGATTGCTGCCCGGCGCCGAGGAAGGGCGCGACCTCAATCCGCTGCTGCAGGATCCCGGGCTGATCATCCATCCGCCGATGCTCTACATGGGCTACGTCGGCTTCTCGGTGGCCTACGCCTTCGCCGTCTCCGCGTTGCTTTCGGGCCAGCTCGACGCCGCCTGGGCGCGCTGGTCGCGGCCGTGGACCACCGCCGCCTGGGTCTTCCTGACGCTCGGAATCGCGCTCGGTTCGTGGTGGGCGTACTACGAACTCGGCTGGGGCGGTTGGTGGTTCTGGGACCCGGTCGAGAACGCGTCGTTCATGCCGTGGCTGGTCGGCACCGCGCTGGTGCACTCGCTGGCGGTCACCGAAAAGCGCGGCAGCTTCAAGAACTGGACGGTGCTGTTGGCGATCTGCGCGTTTTCGCTCTCGCTGCTCGGCACCTTCCTGGTTCGCTCGGGCGTATTGACTTCGGTGCACGCCTTCGCCACCGACCCGCGCCGCGGAATCTTCATCCTGGTCTTCCTGGTCGCCGTGATCGGCACGTCGCTGGCGCTATTCGCCTGGCGCGCGCCCAAGGTCGGTCTCGGCGGGCGCTTCAGCCTGCTGTCGCGCGAGTCGCTGTTGCTCACCAACAACGTGCTGCTGGTCGTCGCCTGCGCGTCGGTATTGCTCGGCACGCTCTATCCGCTGCTCATCGACGCGCTCGGCGCCGGCAAGCTGTCGGTCGGACCGCCCTACTTCGATTCGGTGTTCGCGCCGCTGATGATCCCGGCGCTCTTCCTGATCGGCGTCGCGCCATTCGCGCGCTGGAAACAGGCGAGCTGCCTTGAGCTCGCGCGCACGCTGCGCTGGGCTTTTCTGGCGGCGGTCGCGGTCGGCCTGCTGGCGCCCTTGCTGTTCGGCGCCTGGAAGCCGCTGGTCGCCTTGAGTCTGCTGCTCGCCGCGTGGATCGTGATCTGCGGCGCGCTCAATTTTTACGAGCGCGTGCAAGCGACTCGCGCCGGCCTGTCGTGGCTTGCCGCCGCGAGCAAGCAACCACGCAGCTTCTACGCCATGCACGTCGCGCACCTCGGCGTCGCGGTCTTCGTCATCGGCGTCGCGATGGTCGGCGGCTATCAGGCCGAGAAGGACGTCAAGATGGCGGTCGGCGACACCGTCGCGGTCGGCGGCTACACGTTCAGATTCAACGGCGTCAGCCAGCAAAAAGGTCCGAACTATACGGCGCTGGTCGGCGACATCGATCTACTCAAGGGCGACCAGCTGCTGCGCAAGATGGCCCCGGAGAAGCGCAGCTACGTCTCGTCGGCGATGCCGATGACCGAGGCGGCGATCGACACCGGCTTTACTCGCGACGTCTATGTTTCGCTCGGCGAGCCGATCGACAAGGACCAGCCGTTCGCCGCCTGGGCCGTGCGCGTCTATTACAAGCCCTTCGTCGACTGGATCTGGGGCGGCTGCGTGCTGATGGCGATCGGCGGCGTGCTGGCGATCAGCGACCGCCGCTATCGCCTCGCAGCGCGTGCAGCCGTTCCTGACGCGTTGGCGCAGAAAGCCTGAGGACCACGAATGAACCGTTTTCTCTGGCCGCTCGTCGGCTTTGTCGTCCTCGTCGCGCTGCTCGCCGTCGGACTCAATCTCAACCCACGCGACGTGCCCTCGCCGCTCATCGGCAAACCGGCGCCGGCCTTCTCGCTGGCGCGTGTCGACGCGCCGCAACAGAACTTCTCGCCCAAGGACATGCTCGGCAAGGTCTGGCTGCTCAACGTCTGGTCGACCTGGTGCGTGTCGTGCCGGCAGGAGCACCCGGTGCTGGTGCAGATGGCCAAGAGCGGCAAGGTGGCGCTGGTCGGGCTCAATTACAAGGAAGTGCGCGGCGACGGCGCGATCGACGCCGACAAGCTTGCGGCCGACGCCGAAAGGCAAATGGCGCTCGAGCGCGCCAACGGCTGGCTCAAGCAGCACGGCAATCCGTACGCGCTGTCGGTGCTCGACCTCGACGGTCGCGTCGGAATCGACTACGGCGTCTATGGCGTTCCCGAAACCTACGTCATCGACAAGGCCGGCGTGATTCGCCTCAAGCACACCGGCCCGCTCAGCCTCGAAGCGTTCTCGACCACCATCCTGCCGCTGGTCGCGGAGCTTTCCAAATGAAGGCCTGGCTGCTGGTCGTACTGCTGGCTCTCGCCTCGATGACGCTGCACGCCAGGGAAGCCGCGCCGCTGGCGCAGGACGAGGCTGTCGAACAGCGGCTGGTCGAGATCTCGTCCGAGCTGCGCTGCCTGGTTTGCCAGAACGAGTCGCTCTCGGGCTCGCACGCCGAACTCGCCAACGACCTGCGGCGCGAAATCCGCACGCTGATCCGTGACGGCAAGAGCGATTCGGAGATCATGGACTTCATGGTCAGCCGCTACGGCGACTTCGTTCGCTACCGGCCGCCGCTCAAGGCTAGCACCTGGCTGCTGTGGTTCGGCCCGGCGCTGCTGCTGATCGGCGGCATCGCCGCGTTGCTCATCTACCTGCGCCGGCGCAATACGGCGATCGACGATTCGCCGCTCTCGGCCGACGAGCAGCAACACGCTGACCGCCTGCTCGACCGCAAAGATACTCAATCATGAGTCCACAGATCGTTTTCGCGTTGCTCGCCGCACTGCTCGTGCTCGCCGTGCTGGCCATCGTTCTGCCGTCGCAGTGGCGCGTGCCGAGGGCTTCGAACGCGGTCGACCGGCGCGCCGCCAACCTTGAAATCTTTCGCGGCCAGCTCGCCGAGCTCGAACGCGATCGCAACGAAGGCCTGCTTGCCGATGCCGACTTCGACCAGGCCAAGAGCGAGTTGCAGCGTCGCCTGCTCGACGAGGTCGACGACGCCAAGCTGGAAACGCCGGCGCCGGTGCCGGCGCGGCGCGGCGTGTCCTGGACGGCGCTGGCGCTGCTCGTCGCCATCCCGCTCGCGGCAGTCGCCGCTTACGCCTTGCTCGGCAACCCGGACGCGCTCGACCCGCTGCGCCGGCAAGCGCGAGTCAGCCCGCAGCAGATCGAGGAGATGCTGGTCAAGCTCGAAACGCGGCTCAAGACGAGTCCCGACGACGCCAAGGGCTGGGTGATGCTGGCGCGCTCGTACAAGGCGCTGGGCCGCTATCCCGAGTCGGTCGACGCGTATCGCCACGCCGGCGCGCTGGTCGATTCCGACCCCGCCTTGCTTGCCGATTACGCCGAATCGTTGGCGCAGGTCGCCGGCAGCCTCGAAGGTCAGCCGCTCGAACTGATCGCGCGCGCGCTCAAGCTTGACCCGAACGAGCCGCAGTCGCTGTTCCTGGCCGGCGCCGCGGCGGGCGATCGTCAGGACTATGCGGCCGTGGTCGAGTACTGGGGCCGTCTGCTGCCGCTGCTCGACCCGGCGTCGCAGGACGGGCAGGCGATCGGCGCGGCGCTCGACAAGGCGCGCGCCATCGTCGCCCAGGCAAAGCCTGGCGGCAAGGCCGCGGCGAGCAGCGAAACGATCGGCGGCGAAGTGACGATCAGCGACAAGATCGCTGCGCAAGCCAAGCCCGACGACCTGCTCTTCGTCTTCGCGCGCGCCGACGAAGGCTCGCGAATGCCGCTCGCCGTGCTGCGCCTGGTCGTCGCCGACCTGCCGTTTGCCTTCCGCCTCGACGATACGATGGCGCTGCCGGGCGGCAAGAAGATTTCCGAGTTCGCCAAGGTGACGATCGAAGCGCGAATCGCCAAGGCCGGCAAGGCGCAGACCTCGAGCGGCGACCTCTTCGGCAGCGTCAAGGGCGTGACGCCCGGCAGCCGGGGCGTCAAGCTGGTGATCGATCAGGTTCAACCCTGAGGCGGTCGGCCGCCACGCGCCGCTTGCCCGATCGGCGCCGCTCGGCTACGCTGCGCGCCTTTGCCAGTGAGCTGCCGACCGTGAAGTCAAAACCATTCCACAGCCTGCTCGAAGACGTCCAGGCGCTGCTCTCCGGCACCCTGCTGGTCGCGCTGGCGATCGTTCTTTTCCGCCAGGCCGGGCTGCTGACCGGCGGTACGCCGGGGCTCACCTTTCTCGCCTATTACGCGAGCGGCATCCCGTTCGGCGTGCTCTACTTCGTGATCAACATCCCTTTTTACATTTTCGGCTTTCTGGCGATCGGCAAGGCGTTCACGCTCAAGACCTTTGCCGCCGTCGCGCTGCTCTCGTTGTTTACCGAGTTCATGCCGCGCTGGATCACGATCTCCGCCATCGACCCGGTCTTCGCCGCCGTGCTTGCCGGGCTGCTCGCCGGCGCCGGTCTGCTGATCCTGATCCGCCATCAGGCCAGCCTCGGCGGCGTCGGCGTGCTGGCGATCTACCTGCAGAAGCGGCGCGGCTGGCGTGCCGGCAACCTGCAGATGATCGCCGACGTGGCGATCGTCGCCGCCGCTTTTTTCGTCGTTCCGCCCGACCGCGTCGCGCTCTCGGTGCTCGGCGCGGTCGTCCTCAACATGGTGCTGACGATCAACCACCGCCCCGGGCGCTACTTCGGCCAATAGGCCGGACCGCTAGGCCGGCGTGTTGCGCTTGATGTTGAGCGAGCCGAAGCCCTGGCAGGTCGGCATCATCTCGATGATGTTGATGTTGACGTGCGCCGGCAGCGTGGCGACCCAATACGCGGTTTCGGCGATGTCTTCCGACGTCAGCGGTTGCGTCCCCTCGTAGATCTTGGCTGCCGCAGCCTCGTCGCCGTGTAGCCGCACTTGCGAGAACTCGCTGCCGCCGCACAGGCCCGGCGCGATGTTGGTGACGCGAATTCCGGTTCCCGCGAAGTCGGCGCGCAGGTTCTTGGTGAACTGGCCGACGAAGGCCTTGGTCGCACCATAGACGTTGCCGCCGGGATACGCTGTCGACCCGGCGACCGAGCCGATGTTGATGATCATGCCACTGTTGCGCGCGACCATCGAAGGCAGCAGCAGGTGGGTGAGCGTGACCAGCCCGGTGACGTTGGTCGCGATCATCGTCTCCCAGTCGGCGAGCGACGTCTGCTGCGCGGGTTCGGTGCCGAGCGCGAGGCCGGCGTTGTTGATCAGCACGTCGATCGGCTGCCAGGCGGCGGGCAACCCGGCGAGCCCCTGGGTGATCGACGTCTTGTCGGTGACGTCCATGGTCAGCGGCAGCAAGGCGGCGCCGAGCTCCTGCTGCAGGCCGGCGAGCTTCTCGGTACGCCGGGCGGCGGCGATCACGCGGTGCCCGCCGGCGACGAACTTGCGCGCCATTGCGGCGCCAAAACCTGAACTTGCTCCGGTAATCAAGACGATCATCGATGACTCCTCAAAGTGAATGGAGGGAAATGATAAACCCATTGCCCGCGCGAAAGCGCCGCGGGCGGGAAAGTCGCGCGTGCTTCGTATAGATCAGCCGCCAACTCATCAGGAGAGCGCCTTGCCGCATTCTTCGATCGGGGTCGCCAAGCCCTCACGGATCGACTCCCTTGTTGGCTCGGGCGCCTTGCTCAGCCGTGAGCCGCTTCGGCATGCAGCTTCAGCCCCAGTGCGGCGACGACCTTGAGGATGGTGTCGAAGCTTGGGCTGCGCTCGCCGGAAAGTGCCTTGTAAAGGCTTTCGCGCGACAGTCCGGCGTCGCGCGCAACCTGCGACATCCCCTTGGCGCGAGCGATATCGCCAAGCGCTTTGGCAATGAACGCGGCATCGCCGTCGGCTTCCTCAAGGCAAGCCTCAAAATAGGCCGCCATTTCCTCGGGCGTTCTGAGGTGTTCGGCGACGTCGTAGCGGGTGGTAAGGGTTTTGCCCATGGACTTACTCCAAAAGATGATGTGCGAGGCGCAGAGCGGCCTTGATGTCATTGGCCTGGGTCGCTTTGTCCCCTCCGGCCAGCAGAATGATCAGTTCTTGCCCCCGCTTCTTGAAATACACGCGGTAACCCGGTCCATAGCTGATTCGCAACTCCGAAACGCCTTCACCGACCGGCTCGACATCGCCCGGGTTTCCCGCAGCGAGCCGCTCGATCCTTGCCTGGACGCGCGCTCTGGCGCGCAGGTCACGCAGATCGTCTAGCCACCGAGCGAATTGGGGCGTTTTACGAATTTCGATCATGAAGCAACTGTAGCCACAAGGCTACATGTTGTCAATGCCGTGCGCGCAGTCCGAGCGGTTCAACGTTTGAACTCAGCCGACAGATGCGGGCTCTTGCGCAGACTTACGCATGAACCGCCTGTGCCACCAGCTTCACTCCCAGAGCCGTACAGACGCGGCTGATCGTATCAAGGCGCGGTTGCGCATCAGGCCGCAAAGCTCGGTACAGCGCTTCGCGGGTGATTCCGGAGGCGCGGGCAATGTCGCCCATGCCTCGCGCCCGCGCAATATCGCCGAGCGCTGCAGCCGGTAAGGCGGGATCGTTCTCCGCCAAAATGGCGGTGAGATACGCTGCCGTATCGTCCTCGTCCTCGTCCTCGTCCTTCAGATATTCCGCGGGATCGAAATCAGGCAGGTCATGGTCTGTCCCCTAGTGTTGCGGGGGGGAATGATGAACCCGTTACCGGTGCGAAAGCGCCGCGGGCGGCAAAGTCGGACGGTCGACTGCCCGGGGTCAGCCCTGCGGCTTGTGGCAGACCGCCTCGACGTTATGCCCATCGGGGCCAATGACGAAAGCGCCATAGTAGTTCGGGTGATAGTGCGGTCGAAGACCGGGTGCGCCATTGTCCTTGCCGCCCGCCGCGATGGCGGCGCGATGGAAGTCATCGACTTGCTGGCGGTTCTGCGCGGAGAACGCGAGATGCAGCGGTGCGGGCTTGACGGAACTTTGATATAGCCAGAGTGCCGGCTTTCCTTCCGGACCGATGCCGACGCCGTACTCGCCTTCCATCACGACACCTATGCCGAGCGGCAGGAGAGCCCGCAGGAAGAATGCCTTGCTCGCGGCATAATCCGTGACGCCAAAGCCTATGTGATCGAACATCAAACGCTCCTTGTCAAAGTGACGGTTTTACCGATTGAGGTGCCTTGCTTCCCGCGCTGGCCGGTCTACGCTTGCCCTGCGTTTGGCGACGGTTTGGGTGCTAGCGGTTGCTGCTCGACTCGTTCCAGCGCGGGATCAAGGCAGGCCCAACTCGGCGCGCTTGCTGCCCAGATGTTCATGCTGGGTTGAATCGACGAAGGCTCGTCCAGGTTGCCGGTGCGGACCACCCTGAGCTGAGGGCGAGCCGTCGATTTAGCGAAAAGCTGGGTGCCGCAGTTGGGGCAGAACTGGCGAGTCACCACGTTGCCGCTGTCGGCTGTCTTGGTATATTCGGCTAGCGCCCCGGAAATCGTCAGTCCGTCGGTGGGAACCAGCACATTCACCGATCCATTGGCTGCGAGATGCTGGCAATCCCGGCACCAGCAGACTCGGGTGGCCAGCGGTTCGGCAACGATCTTGAAACTCACTGCGCCGCAGAGGCAGCGTCCTGTTCTTTCGGTCATTTGTTCGCTCCTTCGTCAAATTGCATGGCCTGCGGTCAGAGTCCGTCTTCGTTGGAATGTTCTCGACCAAGTCGGCGTCTTCTTGGGCGTCGTGGCGGCAACTTGGCGAGCACCCAGGCCGCCACTTGTTGCACCACCGCGGTCTCGATGCCGTTATATATAGGGGGCACGGTTCATTTTCGCAAAAAACCGTGGGTGTCCCCTATTTTGCTAAAAGCCGGGATCTTATAACGAGGCGATGATCCCCGAAAACCTGAGCCATTGCGCCGCGAGATGGGGCCACGCCGAAACCGGCAGCTGACGTGCGTCGCGGATGCCAAAACCGTGCTCGCCTTCGGGGAAGACATGCAGCTCGGCGGAAACGCCGACGCGCCGCAAGGCTTCGTAATACAAAATGCCGTTCTGCGGCGGAACCGCCGAATCGTCATTGGCCAGCACCACGAAAGTCCTTGGCGAATCACGGGTGACGTGCTGATCCGGCGAATAGGACTGGATCAGCGCCGCGGAAGGGGCTGCGCCGAGCAGCTGGGTGCGGGAGTTTAGGTGCGCCAGCTTCGCATCCATGGTGATCACCGGATAGAGCAGGATCAGGAAATCAGGACGCGCCGATAGCCGGTCGGCTTGGTCCGTCGGTGCATACACTTCCTTTGAAAAATTGGCGCCCAGGCTGGCTGCCAGATGACCGCCGGCCGATGCGCCCAGCATGCCGATTCGATCAGGGTCGAGTCCCCATTCCCTGGCATGCTGACGCAAGACGCGGATGGCGCGCTGCGCATCCTGTAGCGGCACGTCCTTGCCGTCGACGTGGCCTTCGCCCGGTAGACGATATTGCATCACAAATACCGTCACGCCGCAGGCGTTGAGCCAATGCGCCATCTCCGCGGCTTCCTTGTCGAGCACGATGTGCGTGTAAGCGCCACCCGGCGCGACGATCACGGCCGCGCCGTTGGGCTGGTCGGGGACGAAAGCGGTGAGATTCGGCTTGGTGATGCCGGTGAGGACGCGGTCCGGCCAGAACGCCTCTTGACTGCGCTCGGTGACCGCGAGCTGCGCCCGCAAGTTTTCCGATCCCGGACCGACCCCCGATCCGGGCCACAGCGCAATGACGTCGCGCGTTTTGAGTGGGCTAGAAGAAGGCGACGCAGCGCATTCCCCCTGGGTTGCCGCGGTTGTTTTCGCCATGTTTTCGTCGTCGGTAGACATCGAATCTCTCTTCAATTGAATTTTCCATATGCAGGCGTTGGAGATGCGTTCCACGCCGAAAAAAATGTGGTCTGTCGCTTGTTTTCTAGGGCTCGAACAGCTGATCTGCCTTACTTCTTGGGGATATCGACACCGGCGATGAAATCAATTGCCGCAGATTCCATTTGATCGTCGTTCGCTTTTCCACGGTGAGAATATGCGGCGAAAAAGCCAAGTTGTTGTTGCTCCGGATGGCGGCAGTAGAGTGAAACAGCCTGCAGCTTGAGCTGCTGCTTCCCCGTCGGCGTCACTGCGGCGAAGTCATCAAAGGACACATGAACATTGACGCATGGATAGCCACGATCCTCGGTGTATCGATAATCCGACGCTGTTTCCTGAAAGCGAGGCGGTGGATTCATTAGCGCAATACGCTTCTTGATCAAACCGATGAATTCCTCGTGCCCCGTTGTTGGGGGCATCTCAAAAATGATTGCTTGCGTCCCGTAAGTCTCATTGCTCTCGGGGGCTCTTTTTCCAAACGAGATGCCGTTGTTCGCGAAACCAGTAACGATCCACCCTTCAGAATTCGGAGAATGGACGTTCAAAACGTCGCTTGGAAACAGCTGCCTTGGAGTCACCGGTTGTCCTGGCGATTGCGCATAAGCGCCGCCAGTTACCAGGCAAGATAACAGCAGCAGAAGAAAGCTCTTCGAGATAGTCATTGGCCGATATCAGGAAAAAAGGGGTGGCCCCGATCAGTTGGACAGGAAGCCGGGGTTTTTAAGTGATATTTCTACCGGGTTTTAAGCCGCCGCGGCTAGCGGCGGCTTGCTGAGGT
>JAGTRW010000020.1 GCA_018262095.1 Pseudomonadota bacterium | reverse complement strand
GGGGGGGGGAAGTTTCGATCATGCGCAATTATCCTTGAAAGTGCGGCCGGCCACCCGTTTATCCGTTGCCGACCAAGGGGGCGGCCGGTACTTCTGCGATAATGGCCGATCTTTTCCGAAGGAGCTTGCAGTGGACGCGCTATTGGGGGACCCGCCGGAAATCAAGTCGATCGGCAAATGGCTGGGCGAACGCCTGGCGGCGTGCGTCAATTGAACGAGGTGACCCTCAATCGGGCGTCGCTCGCCGCGGCCGAGCTTCCCGATTACGCGGGAATCGCGCTCGCCGATATCGTGCTGGTGACGTCCGCGCGGCTTGCCGCCGAGGCGCTTGATGCGCTGATGGCGGCGCCGGTGGTCGGTTTCGATACCGAGTCCAAGCCGACCTTTCTCAAGGGCGAAGTGTCGACCGGACCGCACCTGATTCAGCTGGCGACCGAAACGCGCGCCTACCTTTTTCCGCTAGTCCAATGGCCGAGTAGCCGCGAGCTCAAGACGATTCTCGAGTCGACGCATGTGCTCAAGGTCGGCTTCGGTCTGGGCAACGACCGCAGCGCATTGAAGTCGCGCCTGGGGATAGAACTTGCCAACGTTCTCGATCTGGGCGAAGTGCTGCGTGGTCAGGGCCATCGCGGAACGGTCGGCGCCAAAGTCGCTGTCGCGCACTTCTTCGGCCAGAGGTTGCACAAATCGAAGAGCGTCGGCACCAGCAACTGGGCGAATCCTCGCCTCGTCGAGCGCCAGCTGCTCTACGCGGCCAGCGACGCCCACGTCGCGCTACAGGTCTATCGGGCTTGGCGGCTGCGTGCTGGCGACTGATTTTCGTTAGCCGTTCTCGGCGACGATTTCGACGATATCCGAGAACTCGGGGCGCGATTCATCAGCCGTCGGCGCTGCGACGTCGCGGTCCCTTTCGCCGAAGGGCAGCAGCAGCCCGAGTTCACGCAGCTGCGCGATTTCCAGTGGGCGGTAGTAGTAATACCCCTGGAACTGCTCGCAACCGATCGCTTTGAGAAAGCGCTCCTGAGCCTCGTTCTCGACGCCTTCGGCGATGCTGGTGCAGGACAGCAATCCGGCCAGCGAGACGATGGCCTTGATGATAGCTTCGCTTTTTTCGCATTGGCCGATACGCGCCACAAAGGACTGGTCGATCTTGATGCTGCTGACCGGGAAATTGCTGAGCTTGGAAAACGACGAATAGCCGGTGCCAAAGTCGTCGATGGCAATGCCGCTACCGCGTCGTGTCAGTTCGCGCAGATGGTGGATGGCCAGTGCTTCGTTGCCGATCAATCCGGTTTCGGTGATTTCAAACTCAAGCAGCTCGGCGGGGGTCGAATGGCGTGCGCTCGAATCGTCGATCAGTTCGAGCAGGTCGTGCCGAATGACATCGACGGCCGACAGATTCAGTGAAATCGGCGGGCATTGGCGCCCGATGTCGATCGTTCGTCGGATGAAGCGACAGGTTTCTTCAACGACAAAGCGCGTTATTCCGCGGATCAGACCGCTGCTTTCGGCGATCGGGATGAACTCGGTGGGCGAAACGTCGCCGAGCGTCGGCGAGTGCCAGCGGATCAGCGCCTCCATTCCGGCTATCTTGCCCTGGCCATCGACCTTGGGTTGATAGACCAGGCGGAATTCACCCTGTTTGAGCGCGGCGACGATACCCAGCTCGATTTCGATGCGGCGGCGGATTTGGGCGGCATCGGCCTCGTCAAAAAGCGCCGCCGCGTCGTCGGTCGAACGTCGCGCGGCGTCGAGCGCCACTTCGCTGCGCTGCATCAGTTCTTCGGGCGAGGTGTCGCCGGCTCTGGCCAGCGCGATTCCCGTCGACACCAGAACGATCAGGCGATGCCCGTCGACGGCTATTTCCTGGGGCAGCAGTTGGCGCAGCCTTTCGACTTGCTCGACGACATCGTTCGCCGAACGGGTCGGTGCCAGAACGATGGGAAAGACGATGCTCCTGAGTCGTGCGCAGAACGCGTCTGGCGGCAGCGTCTTGCGCAGTTCTTCGGCAAAACGCTGGATGAATGCGTCGCCGACCAGCGCGCCGAATTTCTCGTTGACCAGGCGGATGCTGTTGAGGCGAATCGAAACCATCGCCACGACCACCCCTCCTTCAAGGCTCGGCAGGATTTGCGCAAGATGAGCGCGCAGCGACTTGCGGTTGGGCAGCCGGGTCAGCGCATCGTGCTGGCTCAGGAAGGACACGCTTTCCTCGCTGCGCTTGAGCGCTTTCTCAATGGCGTCGAGACCGCTCGCGTCGCGCAGCGCGACAATGTAATAACGCTGCGCCGTCTGCGTCACGTATTCAACGACGACTCGCCGTCCCTCGGGTATCGCCAGCTGTCGTCCCCTGGCATTTTCCAGCGACGCATGGGGTTCGCCAACGGCTTGCCGATCTTCTGCGAACGGTTCGAGGGCGTCGAATAGCGAATCGCCCTGGCGCGCGCAATCGCTGTTGTCGATCAGTTCGCTGGCCATTCGGTTGACTTGCAGAATCGTTCCGTCTTCTGCGCAGAGCAGAATCGGGCCGCCGGTATTTTCGAAAAACTCGCGGTACTGCGCGTGGCTTACGGCCAACGCCGAGTTGCCTTCGCGGTGGCGAATGGCCGATGCATCGAGCGCTTGCAGCACGCGAAAGACGGCCAGTGGAATGCAGACGTTGAAGAACAGGAAGAGCAGCGCCTGGATGTAGGTGTGGCTGGCCTCAAGCGTCAGGCTGAAGTTCGAGAAGTGGATAAAGGGACCGTTGCGCAGCAGGTAGAAAAACGGCAGGAAGTTGACCAACATCAGCGTCAGCGCGAGTCGGCTGCCGAAGAACAGCCGCGCGATGATCGGCGTCGTATAGACAAAGATGATTCCCAGTTTGGCGATTTCGTCGACATTGACGAACAGCACGATCGCCGCCCCCGTCGCATAGACCGTGGCAATCAGGATTGCTGCGGCGCAATCGGGTCGCTTCGCCGAATAGAAGAGCGCGGCGCAGAGCAAAACGTAGAAGGAAGCAACGATCGCGACGATATGGTAGGCGCCGATCGCAATCGCGGCGAGCGAGCTGTGGATGGCAATCAAGGCCTCCAGGGTGAATCCGGAAACCAGGATGATGCGCAGCGCGCTGATCTTCCACAGCGTGTGTTCTGCCGAAGATAATGCGCAATCGTCAAGGAAGAGCCAGCGAAACATATTCTTTCAGTGGATAGCCGGGCTGGCGTGCTGAGGTGAATTGTTTTGCGGAGACGGGCGCGCGAAGAGGGCGTGACGGTAGCGATTTGCCGGCGCAAGCAATTGGCAATCCCGCTGCCGTAGGCTGATGCCTTTAGGCCGGTGACTTTGCGTGCCCGGCTTTCGCCCGGGCGTGCTTTTTTCAATCCGGCGATCTTACCTTGTGCGGCTCGGGTGTCAACAGCAAGTTTGTCCTGGTGTTGCCCAAACGAGACGGTTTTCGTCTCAGCGTGCCGCGTCCTGCTCCTGGCCGAGGTTGTTGGCCCAGGACAGCGCCAGCGAGAGGCACTTGCCAAGCAGGTCGGCGTTGATCGCCGGGTGGTGGCTGAGCGCCTCTTCGAGCACCTGCGGGTCGCTCTGCTCGGTCGCCTCGACCAACTGCAGCAACGGGCCCAGCGCGCCGCCGTGGCCGCTCAGCGCCTGCTTGACGCGTGGTGCGACGGGCAGCTGTTCGAGCAGCTCCGCCATTTCCGTGCCGAGCAGCGCGGGCATCAGCGAAATGATGCCGACCATGAAAGCCTGGTCGGAGAACTCGCGGTGGCTGACATGCGCGTGGTCGGCCAGCAGCTCCATCAGTCGGCCGCGGGTCGCGGCCAGTTGCAGCAGCGGGTCGATCCCCTGCGTTGCGTCGCCTGAATAGATCAGCAGTTGCAGCCAGCGCTGCAATTGCCGACGACCGAGAATGGCGATGGCGTGGCGCAGCGAGGTGATCTTCGTCGCCAGGCCACTGCTCACCGAATTGGTCAGGCGCAGCATGTTGACGGTCAGCCCCGGTTCGAGCTTGAAGGCGTTTTCGATCGCGCTCGTTTCGGCGTCTTCAAGGACCAGGCCGAGCAGGCGAACGAGCGCGAGCTGCGACGGGTTGAGCTTCTTGCCGACGATGATCGTCGGCCGAGCGAAATAATAGCCCTGAAAGAGGTCGAAGCCGAGCGTCTGGCATAAGGCGAACTGCTCGGCCGATTCGACCTTCTCGGCGAGCAGCGTCTTGCCCAGGGTTTTGAGCTGGGGCACCAGCCAGCCCAGGCGTTCATCATCGATCTTCATGATGTCGACCTTGACGATGTCGGCGAGTGCCAGCAGCGGACGATAGGCTTCGTCGACCATGCCGTGGATCACCAGCGTCAAGCCGCGCTCGTGAAGTTGCTGGCAGCGCGCGACGACTTCGCCGGTCGGGGCGATCGCTGCGAGTACCTCAAGGGCGACGAGTTGCGCCGGCAGCGCCTCGATGAGGTCGCTGAAGAGCAGGTCGTGGTCGATGCTGATGAAGCAACGGTAAGGGCCGAGCGCGTTATTGCTGGCCAGTTCGGTAAAGGCGTTGGCGATCACCGTCGCCGTCGCTTGCGTCGGGTCGGTGATGTCGGCACAGGTTGACGCCAGGCCGTCGCGGAAGAACAACTGGTAGGCGACGAGTCGCTGCTCGCGATCGAGGATCGGTTGGCGGCCAAAGAAAATCTGCGGGCTTTCAGGCATCGTTACGACCTTCGATCACAGTAGTTGGCTTGAATCTCGCGTCAGCCCCGCTCGCTGCGGGGCAGTTCCGCTCACGAAGGTTCGCTGGCCAGATTATTGGCCCAGCTCAGCGCCGCACTCAGGCAGCTGTTGGCGACGTTGGCGTCGACCCCGGGCAAGCGGCGCAGGATCGTTGCCGCCGCTTGGCGTGGCGAGCGTTTGGGCGAGCTTTCCAGCGAATTCTCCAAGACTTCGACCAAGTGCAGCAGATCGCCCAGCGTGCCGCCGTGGTCGGCGAGCGCGTCATGGACCGGGCGGGCCACCGGCAACTGGGCCAGGACCGCGGACATGCTGCTGCCAAACAGCGCCGGCATCAGCGACAGGATGCCGACCATGTAGGCCTGGTCGGCGCACTTCGGGTCGCCGGGAGCGGTCTCGGCGACCCGGTCGAGCAACAGTTCCATCAATCGTCCGCGCGTCGCGGCCAGTTGCAGCAGCGGGTTGACCGCCGGCCGGGCGCCCGATAGCCCGCTGTAGAGCAGCAGTTGCAGCCAGCGGAGCAGCTGTCTGCGTCCGAGCAGCGTGATGGCGTGGCGCAAGGAGGTGACTTTGGTCGCCATGCCGCTGGCCGCCGAGTTGATCAGACGCAGCAGATTGACCGTCAATACCGGCGCCTGTTTGAACACCGCTTCGATCGCCGCGTCGTCGGCGTCCTGGCTGAGCAGCGCCAGCAGGCGCAGCAGCGCGAGTTCCGAGGGCGGCAGGCGCTTGCCCTGGATGACGGTGGGGTGCGCGAAGTAGTAGCCCTGGAAAAGGTCAAAGCCGAGCGCATGACAGGACTTCATCTGCTCGCCGCTTTCGACCTTTTCAGCGAGAATCGTTTTGCCGAGCGGTTTGAGTTGATTGACCAGTTGCTTGAGGCGCAGCGGATCGACGCGACTGATATCGACCTTGATGACTTCGGCGAGCTCAAGCAGCTCGCGGCTCTGGTCCTGCGACTCGGGCCGTTCCCTGACCGCCAGGATGAAACCGGCACGCCGCAACTGCCCACAACGCGCCAGCATTTCCGGCGTGGCAGTGACCGTTTCGAGAATTTCCAGCACCACGCAATGCGGCGGCAGCGCGTAAATCAGGTCGCTGAACAGCAAGCCGTGGTCGACCTTGATGAAACCCTGATAGGGCCCGAGCGCATCGGCCATCGAGAACTCGGTAAAGGCATTGCTGATGACCGTCGCCGTCGCCTGATTGCCGTCGACAAAACTCGCGAAGTTGGCGTTTTCCTCGTTGCCGCTGCGGAACAGCAGCTCATAGGCGAACAATTGCTGCTGGCGGTCGAGAATGGGCTGGCGGCCCAGAAAGACGCTCAGCGGGTCGTTGTCGGGCATATCGGTTCCTTGTGGGCTCCATCGCTGACGACAAATCTTAGCACTGGCGAATGTCGCGTGGCGATCTCAAAGCCCTGGTTCGAAGAAATGCAGCAGACATCGCGGCAGCCTGTCGCTCGCTCCGGGCAGGCTGCCGTCAGCAAGCTGACGCGCCAGCGGGTAGCGTCTTCGGCGCGCCATCGGCGATCAATGCAAGGTTCGCTGTCGAGCGCTCGCCGCTTCGCCGGCGGCCTCCGCACTGTCGTCGGCGGCCGAGGCGTGGTGCGAGAGCAGGCGCCAGCCGTTGGCGCCGCGCTGAAAGACGTTGGTCGCCAGCAGCGGACTGCGCGGCGTCGCCTCGCCGGCGAGATAGATCGTTTCGACCACGCTATGCACGTCGAGCATGACACTCTTCCAGCGCACGCTGGCCTTGACGCGAACGGTCAGGCGCGGGTTGTTGGCGAAAATGGCGCGCCAGCTGTCGCGGATCGCTGTCGGTCCGGTCAGCCGTTGCCCGGTCGGGTGAATGCAGACGATTTCGTCGTCGTCGGCCCAGACGTTCATCAAGGCGTCGAGATCGCCGCGACCGATCGCTTCGTAGAAGGCTTCCTCGGCGTCTTCGGCGGTGGTGAAGATGACGCTCATCGGCAAGTTTCCGTCAGGTGGCTGCTCGGCGAGGGCGCCAGACAGGCCGCCAGCACCCGCGCTGGCTCAAGCTTGGTGAGACAGTCGAGGTGGCCGAGCGGGCATTCGCGTTCGAAACAGGGGCTGCACGGCAGATTGAGGCTGATGATTTGGGCGCGTGTCGACAGCGGCGGCGTGAAGCCCGGCGACGACGATCCGTAAACGGCGACCAGCGGACGGTCGAGCGCGGCGGCGACGTGCATCAGTCCGGAATCGTTGCAGACGACGACGCTGGCCGCGGCGATCAGGTCGATCGCCTGCGCCAGCGAAGTGGTCCCGCACAGGTTTTGTGGCGCCTGCGCGCCGGTGGACAGCCGGACGATCTCGTCGCCGACCGGCCGGTCCTTGGGCGAACCGAGCAGCCAGATGGCGTAGCCGCGGCGACCGAGCTCGTCGGCCAGCGCAGCGAAATGACGTGCCGGCCAGCGCTTGGCCGCGCCGTATTCGGCGCCGGGGCAGAACACCGCGATTTTTTCGGCGGAGCCGATTCCCAGTGCGTCGCGCGTCTGGCTTTGCTGCGCACTGCTCGAGGCGAGGCGCGGCAAGGGCAGCGGGCGCGGCAGGCGGGCGCCGGGCGCCTCGGCGAGCTGCGCGAAGCGCTCGCTCATTTGCGGCAGCGCGATTTCGTCGAGATGGTGGCGGCGGTTGATCAGGCCGTAGCGCGCTTCGCCGGTAAATCCGATGCGCTCGGGAATTGCCGCGAGCCAGGGGATGAGCGCCGACTTCGCCGAGTTGGGCAGGATGTATGCGCGCTGGTAACCGTTTTTGGCGAGCTCGCGCGCCAGGCGGTAGCGGGCGGCGAGCGAGAGCTCGCCGTGTGCGAAGGGGTTGTCGATGACCTCGCCGATCTGCGGCATGCGCTGCAGCACCGGCGCGACCCAGCGCGGCGCCAGCGCATCGAGTTGCAGCCCCGGCGTTTTTTGCTGCAGGCGAACGAACAGCGGTTGCGCCATCACCGCGTCGCCAATCCAGGCTGGCGCGACGATCAGCGCGCGCGCCGCGGCGGGTTTAGTGCTCACGCCTCCCCCGGGTGCCGGCGACGCTCAATGTCCCTTGGGCAACTCGCCCACGAAGACATAGTGCGCGCTGCAATAGGGGCAGACGGCCTGGCCGCTCTGGGTGACGTCGAGAAAGACGCGCGGATGGCGCGCCCACAGCGGTGCGTCCGGCAGCGGGCAGTGCAGCGGCAGATCGTGGGCAGTGATTTCAATCGGTTGCGATGAGGTATTCTCAGCCATGGGGCAGGACCTTGTGATCGATAAGCAAACGTGAACAGGCTGTGGGTCGGGTCAGTCCGTCAGGACCTTCCTGCCGTCGCGCCGGATCAACCCGTCGCGATCCGCCATCGAGGTGGCGTTCCCCGCGTCAGCCGAAAATTTGGAAAGGGAAATTCTAGCCGATTTGGCGGCCAGCTTGGCGGTAAAATGGGCGCTTTGCATGGTCACCGAATATCCCATGATCTGGAAACCTCATGTCACCGTTGCTGCCGTGCTCGAGCGCGACGGCAAGTTTCTTCTCGTCGAGGAGCACACCGACGACGGGATCCGTTTCAACCAGCCCGCCGGTCACCTCGAGTGCGGCGAGTCGCTGACCGACGCGGTGAGCCGCGAGGTGCTCGAGGAAAGCGCCTATCATTTCGTTCCGACGTCGCTGGTCGGCATCTATAACTGGCGCAACGTCGCCAAGGACATCACCTACCTGCGTTTCGTTTTTGCCGGCGAGATCACCGGGCACGAGCCGGCGCGCGCGCTCGACGACGGGATCATCGCCGCGCGCTGGCTGGCGCCCGGAGACATCCGTGCGCTCGCAGCGCAACACCGCAGTCCGATGATCCAGCGCTGCATCGAAGACTGGCAGGCCGGAAAACGTTATCCGCTCGAACTGGTCACGCACTACGCATGAGCGGGCGCTGGTGTTTGGCTGGCCTATTGCTGCTCTGCGCGTTTGGTGCGCAGGCCGATGAACGGGTGATGGTGTGCTTCAATTACGGTTGTCTGGCGCAGGCCGAGGTGGTCTACGATGACCTGCAGCTGCGCGAACTCGGGCAGATCTTCGCGACGGCAGCGGATGCCTCTCATGAGCGCGCGGCAATCGCCATCGCGATCGGCCGCCTGCTCGGCTGGGCGGGAAAACAGTCGCCGATTTTCGCCGATCGTGGCGGCAACTACGAAGACGGCGGGGTCAATGGCATGATGGACTGCATCGACCACTCGACGACGACGACGCGCCTGCTGCAAATGATCGATGCGCAGGGCTTGCTGCATTACCACCGGGTGCTTGAACCCGCGCTGCGCTCGCGCTTGCTGATCTTCGAGCATTACTCGGCGCTGATCGAGGAAATCGATTCGGCGGGGCAGCAGGCCGGGGCGGCGCCACAGGATGGGCGGCGCTACGTGGTCGATAGCTGGTTTTTTGATAACGGCCAGCCGGCGGTGGTGATGCCGCTGGCGCGCTGGCAAGCAGGGGAGAGTCCAGATGGCGCTCAACAATAGCAAGACGGTGGTCGTCGGTCTGTCCGGCGGCGTCGATTCCGCGGTGGCGGCACTGCTGCTCAAAGCGCAGGGCTGGAACGTGATCGGCCTGTTCATGAAGAATTGGGAGGACGACGATTCAGAGGAATACTGTTCGTCGCGCCAGGACCTGATCGACGTCATGAGCATCGCCGACACCATCGGCATCGACGTCGAAGTGGTCAACTTCGCCAAGGAGTACAAGGAGCGTGTCTTCGCGCAGTTCCTCAAGGAATACCAGGCCGGGCGGACGCCCAATCCCGACGTGCTGTGCAATTCGGAAATCAAGTTTCGCGCCTTTCTCGAACACGCCGTGGCGATGGGCGCGCAGAAAATCGCCACCGGTCATTACGCCGGGGTGCGCGAATTCGACGGCAAGTATCAGCTGCTCAAGGCCGAGGACGGCACCAAGGATCAGAGCTACTTCCTGCATCGCTTGAATCAGCAGCAACTGTCGATGGCGCTCTTTCCGCTCGCCGACATCTACAAGCGCGACGTGCGCAAGATGGCCGTGGATGCCAAGCTGCACGTCGCCGTCAAGAAGGACTCGACCGGCATCTGCTTCATCGGCGAGCGGCCGTTCAAGGAGTTCCTGATGCGCTATCTGCCGCCCAAGAAAGGCGAGATTCGCTGCCTCGACGACGACCGCGTGGTCGGCGAACACGACGGACTGACCTTCCACACCATCGGTCAGCGCAAGGGATTGCATATCGGCGGCAGCAAGACCTATGCCAAGGACGGTGAGCACGACGCGTGGTATGTTGCCGGCAAAGCGATGACGAGCAACGTGCTCTACGTCGTGCAGGGGCACGATCACCCGGCGCTGCTCGCCGGCGAGTTGCGCGCCGACCAGTTGTCGTGGGTTTCCGGGCAGATGCCGCACACGCACTGGGTCTATGGCGCCAAGACGCGCTACCGCCAGGCCGACGCGCCGTGCGAGATCGAGCGCATCGACGGCGACTCGTGTCAGATCACATTCGCGCAGCCGCAGTGGGCGGTGACGCCGGGGCAGTCGGTGGTGGTCTACGAGAGCCGCGTCTGCCTGGGCGGCGGCGTCATCGTTTGACGCCGGCCAAGCGAGCCGGCTGCTGTCGCGGTTGACGATCGCGCCGGACCGTTCGGCTGATCGTTGGCGTCCTTGGGCGGGGCAAGAAAAGCGGTTTTTGTCGGCCGCTGCGCCGCGCTGCAGATCCTCGTTCGACGAGACGGGCAAACGAAACGAGAATTCTGCGTGGCGCGCGGTTAAAATAGCCCCCTTTTGCTTCGAGCATGTCGCTGAGCCCTGCACTCACGAAGGAGTCAAGCTTGCTCGATGGCATTGCTAATGACCTTAACGCCCACCCCAAGGAGAGTGTCAATGCGCAAGAAACTTCTGCTCGCCGGATTCAGTCTGCTGGCCTGTGCCGCATCCGCCGTTCATGCCGACCATCTGGTGGCGATCGCCGGGCCGATGACCGGACAGTATGCGTCGGCGGGCGATCAGATCCGCAAGGGCGCCGAAATGGCGATTGCCGATATCAATGCCAAGGGCGGCGTGCTCGGCCAGAAGATCAAGCTCGAAGTCGGCGACGACGCCTGTGATCCCAAGCAGGCGGTATCGGTGGCCAACGCCATGATCAACAAGAAGATCGTCTTCATGCACGGCCACTGGTGTTCGAGCTCGACGATTCCGGCGTCCGACGTCTATAACGAGTCGCAGATCGTGATGGCGACGGTGTCGACCAATCCGCAGGTCACCGAGCGCGGCCTCAAGAACATCTTCCGCATCAACGGCCGCGACGACCAGCAGGGCCAGGTCGCCGGAGCCTACCTGGCCGACCACTTCAAGGGCAAGAAGATCGCCGTCGTCGACGACAAGAGCGCCTACGGCAAGGGGCTCGCCGACGAGATCGCCAAGGCCATCGAAGCGAAGAAGGTCAAGGTCGCGTTGCGCGAGTCGATCACTGCCGGCGAGAAGGACTACTCGGGGCTGGTCAGCAAGTTGAAATCGGCCGGCGTTGAAGTCATGGCCTACGGCGGCTATCACACCGAGGTCGCGTTGATCCTGCGCCAGGCGCAGCAGGCGGGCTTGAAGCTCACCGTGATGGGCGGCGATACGATGACCAACTCCGAGCTGGTGACCGCCGCCGGCGCCAACGCCGACAACGTGCTGTTTACCTTCGTCCCGGATCCGCGCAAGAATCCCGGTTCGGCCGACATCGTCAAGCGCTTCCGCGACGCCAAAATCGAACCCGAAGGCTACGTGATGTACGCCTACGCCGCGATGCAGCTCTTCGCGCAAGCCGCCGAGCAGGCCAAGAGCACCAAGTACGCCGACCTCGAGAAGGCGATGCGCGGCGGCGCCTTCGACACCGTTCTCGGCAAGCTCAGTTTTGATGCCAAGGGCGACAACAAGCTGCCCGGCTTCGTCGTCTATCAGTGGAAGGGCGGCAAGTACGACTACGTCGGCAAGTAAGGTGGTCTGCGGTTATTTTCAAGGGAATTCGATCCAGTAAAAGCAGGACCACAACGGGCACAACGAACACAACGAGAAGCAAACGCATGACTGCGTAATTCTCAATTCATTTCGTTGTGCCCGTCGTGTTCGTTGTGGTTAGAAGGTTTTTTTGGGAACGGCATGGCACTGGCACTGCAACAACTGATCAACGGCCTGACGCTGGGCGCCGTCTATGGCCTGATCGCGATCGGCTATACGATGGTCTACGGCATCATCGGCATGATCAATTTCGCGCACGGCGACATTTACATGGTCAGCGCCTTCATTTCGGTGACCGCCTTTACGCTGCTCGCCGCGCTCGGCGTCAGCTCGGTGCCTTTGGCGCTGGTCACGGTGCTGCTCGTCTCGGTGCTATTCACTTCAGTCTATGGTTGGGCGGTCGAACGCACCGCCTACCGTCCGCTGCGCGGTTCGACTCGCCTGGCGCCGCTCATTTCGGCGATCGGCATGTCGATCTTTCTGCAGAACATGGTTCAGCTCACGCAGGGGGCGCGAGTCAAGCCGATTCCGCCAGTTCTGGTCGGCGGTTTCGACCTGCTGACGGTTGACGGCTTCACCGTCCATCTCGCTTATTCGCAACTTTTGATCGTCGTCGTCACCGTTTTTCTGATGGCGGCCTTCACCTATCTGCTCAGTCAGACGTCGTTCGGTCGTCAGCAGCGCGCCTGCGAACAGGACCGTCTGATGACTTCGTTGCTCGGCATCAACGTCGATCGCACCATCTCGCTGACCTTCATGCTCGGCGCCATGCTCGCCGCGGTCGCCGGCGTGCTGGTCACCGTCTATTACGGCGTCGTCGATTTCTATATCGGCTTCGTCGTCGGCATCAAGGCCTTCACCGCGGCGGTGCTCGGCGGCATCGGCTCGTTTCCCGGCGCCATGCTCGGCGGCGTGCTGATCGGCCTGATCGAAGCGTTCTGGTCGGCGTATCTGGCGCCCGAATACAAGGACGTCGCGACCTTTGCGATCCTGATCCTGGTGCTGATGTTCCGCCCGTCCGGGCTGCTCGGCCGCCCCGAAGTGGAGAAAGTCTGATGGTCGTTCTTGCTCATCAGGCGCCGTCGGTCGCGCAGCGCTGCAAGGACGCCGGCGCCGTCGCGGCCATCGCGCTGCTGCTCGGCATCCCGATGCTCGGCCTGACCACCGTCGACCAGGGCGGCTCCTTGCTGGTCGCGACGCGCTGGCCGACGCTGGCGATCTTCGTCGCGCTGTGTTTTGCCGGTCGTCTGCTGGCGCGCTACGCGATCGACGCGCTGCAGGCGCGCGCGCGCCGTCGTCCAGCGGCCACCTTGCTGCGCCCCGGCGCCCGCCATCAGCTCTCGCTGTGGCTGGGCTGGGGCTGTTTCGGCGTCGCGCTGGCGCTGCCTTTCGTTTTCTCCGACAACCGCTACATCGTTGATACGGCGACGACGGTGTTGATCTACGTGATGCTCGGCTGGGGGCTCAACGTCGTCGTCGGCCTCGCCGGTCTGCTCGACCTGGGCTACGTCGCTTTTTACGCGGTCGGCGCCTACGCTTACGCGGTGTTGTCGACGCAGTTCGGTTGGGGCTTCTGGCAGGCGCTGCCGGTCGCCGGCGGGCTCGCCGCGAGCTTCGGCCTGCTGCTCGGCTGGCCGACGCTACGCCTGCGCGGCGACTACCTGGCGATCGTCACGCTCGGCTTCGGCGAGATCGTTCGCATCATCCTGGTCAACTGGACTGCTCTGTCGGGCGGCCCCAACGGCATCGCGTCGATCCCGCGCCCGTCGTTCTTCGGACTACCGTTCAAGCCCGGTGACGACAGCGCGACTTTCGCCGGCTTCTTCGGCCTCGACTTCTCGCCGCTGCACCGGCTGATCTTTCTCTACTATCTGATCCTGGCGCTGGCCATGCTCACCAACCTCTTCGTCTCGCGCCTGCGCCGGCTGCCGATCGGCCGCGCCTGGGAGGCGATGCGCGAGGACGAGATCGCCTGCAAGGCGATGGGAATGAACGTCACCAACGTCAAGCTCTCGGCTTTTGCCATCGGCGCCATGCTCGGCGGGCTGGCCGGCGTTTTCTTCGCGGCGCGTCAGGGCTTCATTTCGCCCGAGTCGTTTACCTTCAACGAGTCGGCGATCATCCTGGCGATCGTCGTCCTCGGCGGCATGGGCAGCCAGCTCGGCGTCGTGCTGGCCTCCTTGGTGCTGGTGCTGTTGCCCGAGCTCGGGCGCGATTTCGCCGAGTACCGCATGCTGCTCTTCGGTACGGCGATGATTCTGATCATGATCTGGCGGCCGGGCGGCATCCTGTCGCAACGCCAGCCGACGCTGCGCCATCGCGCCGAAGCGGGAGCTGCGCCATGAGCGCCGCCGACAACGCGCCGCTGCTGCGCGTCGAAAACCTGTGCATGCGCTTCGGCGGGCTGACGGCGATCGACGACCTGTCGCTCGACGTCCAGGCTGGCCAGATCACCGCGGTGATCGGTCCCAACGGCGCCGGCAAGACGACTTTTTTCAACTGCCTGACCGGTTTTTACCGGCCGACCTCGGGTCGCGTTCGTCTCAATCATCCGCAGCGCGGCGAGCTTCATCTCGAAGCGCTTGACAGCCATCAGGTGGCGAGCCGAGCGCAGGTCGTTCGCACCTTCCAGAACGTCCGCCTGTTTCCCAAGATGACCGTTCTCGAAAACCTGATCGTCGCGCAGCACAACCGTCTGCAGCGCGCCTCTTTCTTTTCGCTGGCCGGTCTGCTGGGGCTGCCGGGCTATCGGCGCACCGAACAAGCGGCGATCGAAATCGCCGTCGACCGGCTCACCCGTCTCAACCTCATCGACCGCGCCGACGCGGTCGCCGGCGACCTGCCTTACGGCATGCAGCGGCGCATCGAGATCGCTCGCGCACTGTGCGTCGATCCGCTGCTGCTGTGTCTCGACGAACCGGCGGCCGGGCTCAACCCGCGCGAATCGGCCGAGCTCAACGAATTGCTGCAGTCGCTGGTGCAGGGTGAAGGGCTGGCGATCCTGCTGATCGAACACGACATGAGCGTGGTGATGAACATTTCCGATCACATCTGCGTGCTCAACTACGGCTGCAAGATCGCCGAAGGCAGCCCGCTGCAGATCCAGAACGACCCGCAGGTGATCAAGGCCTATCTCGGTGAAGACGACGAGGACGACGACGATTTCGATGGAGTCGAGCCGGCGCTGGCGACGGAGTCTGAATCATGATGCTCGAACTGTCGGCGGTGCACGCCCATTACGGACATATTCATGCCTTGCACGGCGTCGACCTCGCGGTCCAGGTCGGCGAGGTGGTGACGCTGATCGGCGCCAACGGCGCCGGCAAGTCGACGCTGATGATGTCGCTGTTCGGCCAGCCGCGCGCGTCCATGGGCCGCATCATCTTCGACGGCGAGGACATCACGGCGCTGCCGGCGCACGAGATCTCGCGGCGCGGCATCGCGCTGGTCCCCGAGGGGCGGCGTATCTTCCCGCGCATGACGGTCATGGAAAATCTTCAGATGGGCGCCGCGCTCGCCGATCCGACGAACTTCGACGTCGACCTCAAGCGCATGTGCGCGCTCTTCCCGATCCTCGACGAACGCCAGGGTCAGCGCGCCGGGACGCTGTCGGGCGGCGAGCAGCAGATGCTGGCGATCGCCCGCGCGCTGATGAGCCGGCCCAAGCTGCTGCTGCTCGACGAGCCGTCGTTGGGACTGGCGCCGCTCTATATCAAGAAGATTTTCCAGACCATCCGCACGCTCAACCGTGACCACGGCATGACGGTCTTGCTGGTCGAGCAGAACGCCCACCACGCGCTGCGCGTCGCGCACCGCGGCTACGTACTGCAGCACGGCCGCATCGTGCTCTCGGGTTCGGGCCGCGAACTCCTGGCCAGCCCCGAAGTGCGCGCCGCGTATCTGGAAGGCGGCGCGGGAAAAGGCGATTAACCACAGCGGGCACAGCGAACACGGCGAGAACCTCAAAAACTAGAAATGGTGATCGCGAACCAAGACGATAGCTTGTCGTGGATAGGCCTTTGATTGAGAACGGTCTGTCGTCGCCTATCGCGCTAATTTCCCTTCTCGCCGTGCCCGCCGTGTTCGCCGTGGCTAACTTTGTAGGTCTATTCGACTGATGACCAAAAACTCCGCTCCGCCCCGCTGGTTGCCTTTCGTCGTTCTCGGCATCGGTCTCGCGGCGATCTCCTTCGGCGCCGTTCTGGCGCGCCTGGCGCAGGGCGCGGGGCTGCCGTCGCTGGCCATCGCGGCGCTGCGCCTGGGGCTCGCGGCGCTGATCATTTCGCCGCTGGCGCTCTGGCAATCGCGCCGCGCGCTGCTCGCGATGACGCGCAGGCAGGCGGCGCTGACGCTGGGCGCCGGTTTCTTCCTGGCGCTGCACTTTGCGAGCTGGATCAGTTCGCTCGAATATACGTCGGTGGCGAGCAGCACGGCGCTGGTGACGACCAATCTGTTGTGGATCGCCATCGCGTCTTTCCTTGTTTTCGGCGAGCAGCCGCGGCGGTTGATGCTCGTTGGCATGGCCGTTTCGATCGGCGGCAGCCTGCTGATTTTCTGGAGCGACAGCAGCCACAGCGCGCCGGGCAGCAGCCCGCTGCTCGGCAATTGCCTGGCGCTCTTCGGCAGTTGGTGTTTCTCGGCCTACCTGCTGCTCGGCCGTCGTCTGCGCGCCGAATTGCCGCTGCCTGCCTACGTCTGGCTGGCCTATGGCGCGGCGGCGCTCTTGCTGCTGCTCGCCTGCGGCGCATGGGAAATTCCGCTCGCCGGTTACGGCGCTCCGGCCTATCTCTTTGCCCTGGGTCTCGCGCTCGGCCCGCAACTGCTCGGCCACACGGCCTACAACTGGTCGCTCAAGCACGTCTCGCCGACCTTCGTCGCCGTCGTCACGCTCGGTGAGCCGGTCGGCAGCGCGCTGCTCGCCTGGATATTCTTTGGTGAATCCTTCGTTCCGCTGCAGGGCGCGGGCTTCGCCCTGCTGCTCGGCGGGATCTACCTGGCGGCGCGCGGCGAAGGCCAATAGCCAGGCGCAATTGAAGGCCGAGTGGCCAGCGCCGCTTCGCTCAGTGATCGAATTGCAGCCGCAGCCAGGCGATTCCTTCGCGCTCGCCGCTATCGACCTGGTCAGCCCAGTTGCGAATGAGCAGCCCAGGAATCGACGTCATCGCCTGTTCGACTTCGGAATCGTTGTCTTCGGTCTCGAGCAGCGCCTGCCAGTCGATTTTCTGCTCTGACGTCATGCCGAATTCTCGACCGGGGTAGGTCAGCTTCAAGATCACTTTGTATTCATCGAAGCTCGCTTCAAGCGTGCTTGGCGCGCTCATGACTCGGGCCGTTTGCAGCGCCTCAAGCGCCTCGCCGACGGCCAGTCCGGCACGCGCGATCACGTCACGCCGCGCCCCCCAGTCGGCGCCGCAGTCTTCCAGAAAAGTCTGCGCCTGCGCTCCCGGATGCGCTGAATCGAGCAACAATTTCCCATGGCAGGTGATGCCGATGCGAAACAGCAGATTCATCACGGTCGCGAAGCTGACGCCGAGCACCAGGCCCGATCCCAAAATGGGCCTAAGTTGCGGACTGACAAACGCCGTCAGTTCGGGGACGGTAAACACGGCGCAGCCGACCGCCAGGCTGAACCCGACGGTGGCCCGCCGCCGGCTGTTGAGCATCCGCGACATGATCAGTTCTATTCCCGAGACGATCATGTAAGCGGCCGTATAGATCAGGATTGCGCCGACCACGGCCTGCGGCAACAGAATGAAAAATTCGATGATGCGCGGCAAAAAGGCGACCATCAGCAGCAGCAGCCCGGCGCCCACGCCGACTCGCCGCGACGCCACGCCGGTGGCATGGGTCAGGCCGACGTTGGCCGAAGAGAAATTGGTCGGCAGCGTTCCCGTGAGCGCGCTCAGGATGTGCATCAGGCCTTGCCCATAGAGCAGACGGCCAATCATCGGCAGATCGGCGCGAACCCAGTGCTTGTCGTTCATCTTGTCCATCACGACGCCGGCACCAACCTTGTTGACGGCGCTGATGATGACGACCAAAAGCAGCGGCAGCGTCGCTCCCCAGACGACGCTGGGGGTCGGCAGCGAATAGGCGCCGACCGGCAGGGCAAAAGCGCGCTGGCTGGCGACGGTGGCCAATTCCGGCGCGCCAAACTGGCCAAGCCATGCCGCAACCAGCAGTCCGATGCTGATGCCGACGAATACCGCCAGAACCCGGATGCGCGCCGACGCCCAAACCGATAGCGCAGTGATCGAGGCCAAGGTGCTCGCCGCAATCAACGCCGAGTCAGTCTGGATCACCTCGGCGCCGACCAGTCCTGCCGATCGGTCAAAGCCTCCGGGCAGCAGGCTGACTCCCAGCAGCACCAGCAAGACGCCCATCACCTCTGGCGGGAACAAAACTTGTAAGCGGCTCACAAAGCGGCCGAGCAGGAAAACGCAGACGCCCGAAACCAGAACGCCGCCCGCTGCTGCATTCAAGCCAAAGTCAGCGACGACCGAGATGAAGACGGCCATGGTCAGTACCGCTGGGACCTGAACGATCAGATGGCCGGCGCTCAGCCGGGTGGTCAGGCAGTTGAGCAGGGTGCCCAGCGCCATGACGACAATTCCCAGCGAGATGAAATTCTGCAGTTGTTCTTCGGGCAGCGCCATCGCCTTGCCGACGATCACCAGGTAGATCACCAGCGACAGTGCGACCAGTGCGTGCTGGAAGCTCAATGCCGCCGTCGCAAAAAACGGGGGGCTTTCCTGCGCCAGGTAGAGTATTTCTCGCGGCTTTTCCCTGGGAGGTTCGGCAAACGGCGGCAAGAAGCGATCGAGTATTGCTTTCCATTCCATGGTCGACTTTCAAAGACGTAGTGGTTGGAGCTCGATTATGAATGAAACATCGAAAGCCATGGCAGTGCGCCGCAATCTTCTGCGCTTGGCAAAGGCGAGGAAGCGGCGGGAATGCGGGTACAATTCCTGCCAGCAAGGTTCATGCTGCACAGGCTTGTGGCGGTGGCATTTGAGCCGATTTCGTGCGACCGCTTTGGCCGGCAAGCCACTCTCAAGTGGGTGTCGATGAGGAGAAAAATGGAAATTCGGATTCAGGAGTCAGGCCGCGCCACGGTCGTTGCCGTAGCCGGCAAGCTCGACGCGCTGTCCGCAGGCGATTACGAAAAGGCAGTCAATCAACTGATCGCCGAGGGCAAAACGCGCTTCGTCGTCGATTTTGCCAAGCTCGACTATATCAGCAGTGCCGGTCTGCGCGTGCTGCTGACGACCGCCAAACAGCTCAAGCCGCGGGGTGGGGTCGCGTTGTTCGCCAACGTTCCGGGCAACGTACGGGAAGTCTTCGAGGTGACCGGATTTGGCAGCATTCTGGACATTCACGATTCGGTCGATGCGGCGCTAGCGGCGCTTTGAGCTTGGCCGCGGCCGCGCCAGGGCGCGACCGTCTTGCGCTTACTGCCGGCTGTGCTCGTTGATCAGGCCTTCACGGTAAGCGTTGAGCAAGGCTTGCAGTTCGTCGATCTGCTCCTGGATCACGCGGCCGCGGTCGGTGTCGCGAACGCGCAGACGGAACGGATGGGTGTGGATGATCTCGGTTTCGGTATCGATGTCCAGTTCCTCGGAGACGGCTTTCTGCGTCGACTCGAAGGGCTGATGCGCAGCAAGTAGCAGGCCGCGGGAATTCGAGATCAGCGTATAGCCGGCGATCCCGGTTTCGCGCTGGTAGGCCTTGGAAAAACCGCCGTCAATGACGATCAGCCGGCCGTTGGCCTTGATCGGGCTTTCCCCCTTGGCGACCTTGACCGGAACGTGGCCGTTGACGATGCGGCCGCTGTCCGGATCGAGCCCGAATTCCCTGAGGATCTTGCTGGCGCTCTGTTCGGTGTCGCGCAGCGTGTAATAGGCGTTGCGCTTTTCGGTGTGCGTCGCCTTGTCGGCCAGGAAGTAGCGCTCGAAGGTCGCCATCTTGTCCTTGCCGAAGAGCGGTGATTGCGGCGCGCACCACATGAACCACATGGCGTCCATGCCGTACTGCTTGCGCTCCGGATTGTCGGTGTCGAAATAGCCCTGCCGCGCCAGGCGATCGACGCGGTCGAGAAATTCCTTGCCGCCGAACATCTTCCCGTCGACGTTGAACGACTTGAATTCGCCGTCTTCGTTCATCGCGATGCAACCGTGATAGAGCAGGTTGCCGTCGTGGATCAAGTAGAGACTACCGGTCGAGAACAGGAAGCGGGCATGCTGTTGCAGCTTCTTGCTGTTGGTGAAGGACAGGCGCAACTTGTCGACGACGCCCTGCTCTTCGGCGGTCAGGACGTCGGGGTGGTTCGGGTCGATGGTCGGAAAGAACGTGTCGAGCAAGGGGTACTCGATATCATTAAGCGTGATCACGCCGCGTGCGTAATCGACCTTGTCGAGCAGCAGGCGATCCTGCATCTGGTAATGCGGGCGACGCTTGATGAGCTGGCCTTCGAGCTTGAACTGGATCACCGCCATGGCTTTTTGCATCTGCGCCATCAGCCGGATTTCCTGACTGGTGAATGAGCTGTCGGCGGCCACCTTGGGGATGAACAGTTCGCAGGGGTCGTCCTTGTAGGTTTCCAGAGCGAACGAAGCGAGCGGCAGCAGGCTGATGCCGTAGCCGTTGTCGAGCGTTTCCATGTTGCCGTAACGCAGGCTGAAACGGATGACGTTGGCGATGCAGGCTTCGCTGCCGGCGGCCGCGCCCATCCACAGAATGTCGTGATTGCCCCACTGGATGTCGACCTGGTGGTGTTCCATCAGGTCGTCGAGGATGATGTGCGCGCCGGGGCCGCGGTCGTAGATGTCGCCGATGATGTGCAGTCGCTCGACGGCGAGTCGCTGAATCAGTTCGGCGAGGTTGGTGATGAAGGTCTGCGCGCTGCCGGTCGACACGATGGTGTCGATCTGGCTTTGGTAGTAGGCGGCTTTGTGCTCGACGCCTTCCTGGTCGTAGAGCAACTCCTCGATGGTTTCCGAGACGTGCTTGGGCAGTAGGTTGCGCACGGTCTGGCGCCGATACTTGGCGCTCAGTCGGCGGCTGAATTTGACCAGGCGAACCAGCGTCAGTCGGCTCCACTCGTCCTTGTCGGGAACCGTCTGCAGCATCATCGGCGTTTTGAGCTCGGGGTAGTAGATGAGCGTCGCCAGGTTGCGCCGCTCCTGTTTGGACATGGTGTTGCCGAACATTTCGTCGATCTTGCGCAGGATCGATCCGGCGCCGTTGCGAACGACGTGTTGGAAGGCTTCGTTTTCGCCGTGGATGTCGGAAAGAAAGTGCTCGGTCCCCTTGGGTAGCTGCAATTCGGCGGTGAAATTGATGATCGCCGTCGATGCCGCCTGGATCGACGGGTACTTTTCAGAGAGCAGTCTGAGGTATTTGAGCGGGTGATTTTGCATTGTTTTCTCTTCGTCGCTGATGAGTGAGCCGTTGATTCAGTGCGCGGGAAAGTGTTCCTCTATCGGACCCAGTATTACCGGGCGCCAGACCGCCGTCAATTAGTCATTTGGCGTAGGCGGCGCCGACCGAACGCGGTGCGCTCGCCCTTGCCAGCGTCAATTGTGAAATCCGATGCGGAGCAGACTCGTCCGAGCAACAAGAGTTCCAATTACTTTCGGAAAGCGGCTAGAATCGCGAACTGCGAACGGCAGCGAGGTCAATATGCCGGGTGGCCACTGCATCTAGTATTACCCGCTGAGTGTTCAAAAAAGCCGCTGAGTCCGGCTCTGCGCGAATATTTCTCATTGTCAGGTACATAGAATGGATACGAAGAAGCAGTTGGATCACCTCTTGCAACGTCGTGCAGAAGCGCGTCTTGGCGGAGGACAGGACAGGATCGACAAGCAGCACGCGGCGGGTCGGTTGACGGCGCGCGAGCGCATCGACCTGCTGCTCGACGCCGACTCGTTCGAAGAGTTCGACATGTTCAAAACCCACCGCTGCCACGATTTCGGCATGGAAAAGTCGGTTTTTCCCGGCGACGGTGTGGTCACCGGGCACGGCACCATCGCCGGCCGCCTCGTTTACCTCTACGCGCAGGACTTCACCGTGCTTGGCGGTTCGCTGTCGGAGACGATGGCCGAGAAGATCTGCAAGATCATGGACCTGGCGATGAAGAACGGCGCCCCGTTGATCGGCCTCAACGATTCGGGCGGCGCGCGGATTCAGGAAGGCATCGAAAGCCTGGCCGGTTTTTCCGAGATCTTCCTGCGCAACGTGATGGCCTCGGGCGTCGTTCCGCAGATTTCGGTGATCCTCGGGCCCTGTGCCGGCGGCGCGGTCTACTCGCCGGCGCTGACCGACTTCGTGGTGATGGAACGCAACAGCTCGTACATGTTCCTGACCGGACCCAAGGTCGTCAAGTCGGTGACGCACGAGGATGTCACCGTCGAGGAACTCGGCGGCGCCGACATGCACTCGTCGCAGAGCGGCATTTCCGATTATGCCGCGTCGTCGACCGAAGATGCGCTCGACTATATCAAGCGCTTGCTGTCTTTCCTGCCGCAGAACAATTTCGAGTCGGCGGCGGTCATTCCCTGCACCGATCCGGTCAACCGGCACTCGGACGTGCTGGCGAGTATCGTCCCGAACAATCCGAACGCTGCCTACGACATGAAGACGGTGATCACCGAAACGGTCGATCACGGCGAATTCTTCGAAATCAAGGAAGCGTTCGCGCCCAACCTGCTCGTCGGTTTTGCGCGCTATAACGGCGTTGCCGTCGGCATCGTCGCCAACCAGCCAGCGTATCTCTCCGGCGTTCTCGACATCGACTCGTCGATCAAGGGCGCGCGCTTCGTTCGTTTCTGCGACTGCTTCAACATTCCGCTGGTGACCTTCGTCGATGTCCCGGGTTTCCTGCCCGGAACCGCGCAGGAATACGGCGGCGCGATCCGCAACGGCGCCAAGATTCTCTACGCCTACGCCGAGGCGACCGTGCCGAAAGTCACGGTGATCACCCGCAAGGCTTACGGCGGCGCCTACTGCGTGATGTCGTCGAAGCAATCCGATGAAGAAGCACGGCAACATTCCGCTGTGATTGGCGGTTCGGATCTTCAAGGAACAGGACAATGCAGAACAAAAAGGTAGCGGCAGCGCTGGCGGCGGTTCAACTCTACTTGCAGCAGGAAGAGGCTGAAGCGGCGGCCAGTGCTCTGCCGGAGGCGATCTCGGCGCCCCGCAATATGACGACCGAGCCCGGTTCGTGGGCGCAATCCGGTCGTCTCGACATGATGAACGGGCGCCGGATGATTGCGCTGCGGGCGTTCTCCAACGCGCGATAGGAATTTACTTTTCAAGTCTTTGTGGAGCAGACAAATGAGCGACAACGTAGTGATGACGGCAATGAATTACGACAGCAAGCGTCCGGCGGCGGCCAATCCGGTCAAGATCATGGATCTGTCGCTGCGCGACGGGCACCAGTCGCTGTTCGCGACGCGCGGGCGCACCGAGGACATGATTCCGGTCGCCGAGATGATGGACGAAGTTGGTTTCTGGGCGCTCGAAACCTGGGGCGGAGCGACCTTCGACACGATGCACCGCTTCCTCAACGAGGATCCGTGGGAGCGTCTGCGCACGCTCAAGCGCTACGCCAAGAAGACGCCGTTTTCGATGCTGTTGCGCGCGCAGAACCTGGTCGGCTACCGCAACTACGCCGACGACGTGGCGACCGCCTTCGTCGACCGTGCCGCTGAAAACGGCATGGACATCTTCCGCACCTTTGACGCGCTCAACGATTACCGCAATTTCGAAACGGTGGTCAAACAGATCAAGAAGAGCGGCAAGCACTTCCAGGGCTGCATGTGCTACACACTGACCGAGCCGCGCCTCGGCGGCGACGTCTACAACCTCGACTACTACGTCGGCAAGGCCAAAGAACTCGAATCGATGGGCGCCAATTCGATCTGCATCAAGGATATGGCGGGGATGATCGCGCCGTACGACGTCTATGCGCTGGTCAAAGCGCTCAAGGCGGTGACCAAGCTGCCGATCCACCTGCACAGCCACTTCACTTCGGGTATGGCGTCGATGGCGCAACTCAAGGCGATTGAAGCCGGCGTCGATATCCTCGATACCTGCATGAC
Source organism: Pseudomonadota bacterium (assembly GCA_018262095.1). Lineage (GTDB taxonomy): Bacteria > Pseudomonadota > Gammaproteobacteria > Burkholderiales > Rhodocyclaceae > Propionivibrio. The sequence goes on along the minus strand of JAGTRW010000020.1, from coordinate 67,584 downwards.
GCCTTACGCCTACCGCACCTCGCACCCGGCGATCGAGCCGCTGGTGATGTCGCTGCTCGGAACCAACCGCGATACCGGATTCGACATTCGCAAGTTGGCGGCGATCAACGAAGTGCTCGAGAAGCAAGTGATGCCCAAGTACAAGCACCTGCTCGACGACTCCAAGGTGTCGATCATCGACATCAACGTACTGCTGCATCAAACGCCCGGCGGCATGCTCTCCAATCTGGTCGGCCAACTGCGCGAAATGGACGCGCTCGACCGCATCGGCGAGGTGTACAAGGAACTGCCACGCGTACGCAAGGATCTCGGTCAGATTCCGCTGGTCACCCCGACCAGTCAGATCGTCGGTGTGCAGACCGTCAACAACGTGCTCTACGATACGCCGGACGAGCGCTATAAGATGATCACCGGCCAGGTCAAGGATCTGTGCTACGGCCTCTACGGCAAGACGGCGGTGCCGATCGATGCGGAACTGCAGAAGAAGGCGCTCAAGGGCTATCCGCGCGGCGAAGAGCCGATCACCTGTCGCCCGGCCGAAGTGCTTGCTCCCGAGTTGGAAAAGGCCAAGGCGGAGATCGGCGATCTGGCGGCGGACATGGACGATCTGCTCATTTATGCGCAGTTCCCGGTCACCGGCAAGAAATTTCTCGAGTGGAAATACGGCGTCACCGCGGCTCCCGACAGCGTCAAGCCGATCACCCTCGAGTCGGTCAAGAAGCAGGATGAACTGATCAAGAAGGCCAAGGCCGGCGAACTCGTCGAACGCAAGGCTGACGCTCCGGCGAAATCGGAACGCGTGCGCAGCTTCAACGTTTTCCTCGACAACGAATACTTCAGCGTCGATGTCGATCCGACCGGCGATGCGCCGGCGGTGGTCAGCGCGCCACGTGTCGCCGCTGCCCCCGCAGCTGCGCCAGCGGCTGCGCCGAAAGCGGCGGCGCCTGCGGCGGCAGCCCCGGCTGCGGCCGCACCGGCTCCCGCTGCCGAGACGCACGGAACGCGCATGCTGGCGCCGATGCCTGGAATGATCGTCAAGTACGTCAAGGCCATTGGCGATACCGTGACCAAGGGCGAGGCGGTGGTCGTTCTCGAAGCGATGAAGATGGAGAACGCGCTGGTCGCGCCGTGCGACGGGATCGTCAAGGGAATCAAGCTCAAGAGCGGCGACACTGTCGCCAAGGGCGCCGTGCTTTGCGTCATCGAATAAGTCGCAGCTAATTCGAGCGCTTTATAAAGTGCTGTAGGGGGAGGGGAGTGGGTGGGCGTGATGCTCCGCACTCCCTTCTTGTCTCTGGCAGCACGAGGAATGTTGGACAGCTGGGGGACAGCTGGCTAAGCTGCCGCGGGGTCGCGAGCGACGGTCAAGAGAGAAAGAGAAGCACTCGATGCATCACGCAACAACTCAGAACAAGAAGCAGCAGGCGGCGCTGGCGCTGGCCGCGCTAGGCGTCGTTTATGGCGACATCGGTACCAGTCCGCTCTACACGATGAAGGAAGTGTTTGGTGGGATTCATCCGATTCCGCTGACGCCGGAAAACATCATCGGCATCCTCTCACTGATCCTTTGGTCGTTGATCATCGTCGTTTCGATCAAGTACGTGGTGTTCATCATGCGTGCCGACAACCGCGGCGAGGGCGGCATCATGGCGCTGATCGCTCTCGCGTTGCATAACGTCAAAGGCAATGCCAAGCGCGAACGGATGATCATGCTCGCCGGACTGCTCGGCGCCGGAATGTTCTACGGTGATGGTGTGGTGACTCCGGCGATGTCGGTGCTCGGAGCGCTCGAAGGCCTCGAGGTGGCTGCCCCGGTGCTTCATCCCTTCATCATTCCGGCGACTCTGCTGATACTCTTCTTGCTGTTTCTTGGACAGCGCCGGGGAACGGCGACGGTCGGTGCGTTGTTCGGTCCGGTGATGGTGCTCTGGTTTGGCACGCTGGCCGTCCTCGGGATCGTCAACATTGCCGCCAGTCCCGGCGTCTTCAAGGCGCTCAGCCCGACCTACGGCCTCGTGTTCTTGATTGAAAACAGAGGCCTCGCGATCGTCGCGATGGGCGCCGTCGTGCTTTCGGTGACCGGCGCTGAAGCACTCTATGCCGATATGGGCCACTTCGGTAGCCGGCCGATCCGTCAGGCCTGGTTTGGCTTTGTGTTGCCGTCGCTGATTCTCAATTATTTCGGACAAGGCGCACTGCTGCTGCTCGATCCGGAAGCAGTGGACAACCCTTTTTACCACATGGCTCCCGAATGGATGCTCTATCCGCTCATTGGCCTCGCCACGCTGGCCACAGTGATCGCCTCGCAGGCGGTGATCTCGGGGGCTTTCTCGGTTACCCAGCAGGCCATGCAACTCGGCTTTGTGCCGCGTCTCGAAGTCCAATATACGTCTGAAAAGGCGCAGGGTCAGGTTTATCTGCCGGGCGTCAATTGGGGGCTTTTCTGCGCGGTGGTGATTCTGGTTCTCGGCTTCAAATCGACCAACAACCTGGCTGCCGCTTACGGTATTGCGGTGACTGGCGACATGGTGATCACCTCGGTTCTGGCGGCGTTTGTCGCGGCAAAAAGCTGGGGTTGGGGCTGGCGGCGGTCGATTGCGCTGTTCGCCGTGTTCCTGGCGGTCGAATTGACTTTCCTCTTCGCCAATGTGCTCAAGATTCCCGACGGCGGCTGGTTTCCGCTGCTTGCCGGTTCGCTGGTCTTTTTGCTGATGAGTACCTGGAAGCGCGGCGGGCAGTTGGTGAGCGAACGCATGAGCGGCGAGGCGATCGAACTCGAGAGCTTCATCGACGCACTGCTGGTGTCGATGCCGGCACGCGTGGCCGGTACTTCGGTGTTCATGACCTCGAACAACAACCGCGTACCCAACGCCATGTTGCATAACCTGATGCATAACAAGGTCTTGCACGAGCGGGTGTTGGTCGTTTCGGTCGAGGTGTTCGACGTGCCTTATGTGCCTGAGATCGACCGCGTCGAAATTACTCGCCTCAAGGGCGACTTCTACCGCTTGACCGTGCAGTACGGCTTCAAGGACGATCCGGACATCCCGCACGCGCTGAGCCTGTGTGCCGCGCAGGGGCTACCGATCGACATGATGGAGACGTCGTTCTTCCTGGGCCGTGCGACCTTGATTCCAACGGTTGGTTCGGGAATGGCGCTGTGGCGCGAGAAGCTCTTTGTGCTGATGTACCGCAACGCCGGTAGCGCGACGAGCTTTTACAAGATCCCGACCAACCGGGTCGTCGAACTCGGCACGCAGGTCGTCATCTAGCTGTGAGTCGGGAACGCAGGCCCGGCCTGCGCTCTCGACGGCGCTTCAGTCCATCGCCTCGTAGAGCGGCAGCGTCAGAAATTCCGGATAGTCGGGCGCGAGGCTCATCTTGTCGAAGATGACCGCTGCCTGGTCGTAGGTCGCGCTACCCTCGCCCTGGGCGACGACGGTCGCTTTGACCTTGGGCAACTCCTCGCCAATCATCTGACGAACCATTTGCTCGGTGACCTTGCGTCCGTCGTCGAGAATTCCCTTGGGCGAAATCACCCATTGCCAGACCTGCGAGCGCGCAATTTCAGCCGTCGCCGCGTCTTCCATCAGGTTGTGGATCGGCACGCAACCGTTGCCGGCAAGCCAGCTGCCGAGATAGTGAATACCCACGTTGATATTGTTGCGCAGGCCGGCTTCGGTGATCGGCTGCGACGGCTGGAAGTTGAGGAAGTCCTTGGCGGTGAATACCTCGTCGCGTTGTTTTTCCCACTGGTTGGGCTGGTCGCCGAGCACCTTCTGGAACTCCTCGGCGGCGATCGGCACCAGACCCGGATGCGCGACCCAGCCGCCGTCGAAGCCGTCGTTGGCGTCGCGCGTCTTGTCGTGGCGGATTCCAGCCAGTGCCTTTTCGTTGGCTACCGGATCGTTCTTGATCGGGATCAGCGCGCTCATGCCGCCGATTGCCGGCGCGCCGCGCTTGTGGCAGACCTTGACCAGGTGCAGCGCGTACGAGCGCATGAAGGGAACCTCCATGGTGATCGCGCTGCGGTTGGCGAGGCAAAAATCCCTGTTCTTGCGGAATTTCTTGATGCAGCTGAAGATGTAATCCCAACGCCCGGCGTTGAGCCCGGCCGAATGCTCGCGCAGTTCGTAGAGGATTTCCTCCATTTCGAAGGTGGCGAGGACGGTTTCGATCAGCACGGTGGCCTTGATCGTTCCCTGCGGCAGGCCGAGGTGATCCTGCGCCATCACGAAGATATCGTTCCACAGCCGCGCTTCGTGGTGCGATTCCATCTTCGGCAGGTAGAAGAAAGGGCCGGCGCCGCGCGCGATCTGCTCGCGGGCATTGTGGAACAGGAACAGCGCAAAGTCGAAGATGCCGCCAGAGACGCGCTGACCATCGACGGTCACGTGTTTTTCGTCGAGGTGCCAGCCGCGCGGACGGATCTGCAGCGTGGCGATCTTGTCGTTAAGTGCGTACGCCTTGCCGGCCTCGTTGGTGTACGTGAGTTGCCGGCGGATCGCCTGGTAGATGTTGATCTGGCCCTGGATCTGGTTTTCCCACTTCGGGCTGTTCGAGTCTTCGAAGTCGCTCATGTACGAATCGGCGCCCGAGTTGAAGGCGTTGATGATCATTTTGGCTTCGACCGGGCCGGTGATTTCGGTACGGCGACGCTCTAGCGCCTTGGGTAGCGGCGCGATCTTCCAGTCGCCTGTGCGAATGGCCGCGGTCTCGGGCAGAAAATCGGGCATTTCGCCCGCGTCGATGCGTGCCTGGCGCGCCGCGCGCGCCTGCAGCAGCGCCTGTCGGCGAGTGTCGAAGGCGCGGTGCAGTTTGGCGACCAGAGCCAGCGCGTCGCAGGTGAGAATGGATTCATAGCCGGGCAGGATAGGCGCGCTAATTTGCATGCCGGAAGGCAAATTGAGACTCATGGCAGCTCCTTGGTGAAAAAACGATTCTACCGCCGCATCCTCGCGGATGCGGCGCTGACTTGCGCCTTGCGGCGAACGCCGATGGTTTAGTGAAACTGCTCTTCCTCGGTCGACCCGGTCAGCGCGGTGACCGATGAAGCCCCGCCCTGGATCACCGTGGTGACGTCGTCGAAGTAACCGGTACCGACTTCCTGCTGGTGCGAGACGAAGGAATAGCCGCGGTCGCGTGCCGCGAACTCGGGTTCCTGAACCTTTTCGACGTAGGCCGTCATTCCCCGTGCCACATAGTCCTGCGCCAGATCGAACATGTGGTACCACATGTTGTGGATACCGGCGAGCGTGATGAATTGGTACTTGTACCCCATCGCGCCGAGTTCGCGCTGGAAGCGCGCGATCGTTGCGTCGTCGAGGTTCTTCTTCCAGTTGAACGACGGCGAGCAGTTGTAGGCCAGCAGCTTGCCCGGGTGCTTGGCATGGACGCCGTCGGCGAACTTGCGCGCGAAGTCGAGATCGGGTTTGCCCGTTTCGCACCATACCAGGTCGGCGTACTCGGCGTAGGCGACCGCGCGCGAGACGGCTTGATCGAGGCCCGGACGGGTTTTGTAGAAACCTTCGGCGGTGCGTTCGCCGGTGATGAATGGCTTGTCGTTGGCGTCGTGGTTGGAGGTCAGCAGGTCAGCAGCTTCGGCGTCGGTACGCGCGATGACCAGCGTCGGTACGCCGCAGACGTCGGCGGCGAAGCGCGCGGCGATCAGCTTCTGGACCGCTTCGGTGGTCGGCACCAGAACCTTGCCGCCCATGTGGCCACACTTCTTGACCGACGCCAACTGGTCTTCGAAATGCACTCCGGCGGCGCCCGAACGGATCATCGCTTTCATCAGTTCGAAGGCGTTGAGCACGCCGCCAAAGCCGGCTTCGGCGTCGGCGACAATCGGCGCAAAGTAATCGATATAGTCCTGATGGCCGGGCTCGATGCCCTTTGAGCACTGGATCTCGTCGGCGCGACGGAACGAGTTGTTGATTCGCTCGACGACCTTGGGTACCGAGTCGACGGGGTAGAGCGACTGGTCCGGGTACATCGCCGAGTAGCTGTTGTTGTCAGCGGCAACCTGCCAGCCGGAGAGGTAGATCGCCTTGACGCCGGCCTTGACTTGTTGCATCGCCTGGCCGCCGGTCAGCGCGCCGAGGCAATTGATGTAGGGTTCGGTGTTTACGAGATTCCACAGTTTCTCGGCGCCGCGCCGCGCGAGCGTGTATTCAATCGGGAACGAGCCGCGCAAACGGACGACATCGGCGGCCGAGTAGCCACGCTTGATTCCCTTCCAGCGCGGACTTTTAGCCCAGTCATTTTCAAGTTCGGCGATTTGTTGCTCACGTGTGCTCATGATTGACCTCGCATAAGTAGTTGGGGATGACCACAATTCGGGAAAATCAAGCCGCCGATTTATAACGGCATCATTTTTTGAGACGGTTGATGCAGGAAATTATAGAGCGAAAGTTTCACGGAAACAAGTGTCTTATATAAGATATAAGAATAAATAAAATTACAATAAATCATCGTTTTGCGACCTTCGTTCCGTAATGCGGAATAGAGATCGGCTGATGAAAACGTCGCTACGGTAATAAAGCCTGTTTAGGCCGAAAGCGCGCGCAGGTCGGCAAGCAGCGCGTCGACGCGATCCGGGTGAGTGTCCCAGGCGCACATGAAGCGGGCGCCGCCGGCGCCAATGAAGGTGTAAAAACGCCAGCCGAGCGCGCGCAGTCCTTCCTGAACCGCCGCCGGCAGGGTCACGAAAACGCCGTTGGCCTCGACCGGAAACAGCAGGCTGGCGCCCGGAATCGACGCTAGCCCGGCAGCCAGCCGCTGGGCCATGGCGTTGGCGTGGCCGGCGCGGTGCAGCCAGGCATCGCCTTCCAACATGCCGAGCCAGGGGGCCGAGAGAAAGCGCATCTTGGAGGCCAGTTGTCCAGCCTGTTTGCAGCGCCAGGCGAAGTCCTGTGCTAGCGAACGGTCGAAGAAGACCACCGCCTCGCCGACCGGCAAGCCCATCTTGGTGCCGCCGAAGCACAGCACATCGACGCCGGCGCGCCAGGTGAGATCGCCCGGAGCGATGCCCTGTGCGGCGACGGCATTGGCAAAGCGCGCGCCATCCATGTGCACGCGAAGTCCGTTCTGGTGTGCCAGTTCGGCGATGGCGGCGATTTCGTCCGGGCGATAGAGGGTGCCCAACTCGGTTGCCTGAGTCAGCGTGACGACGCGCGGTTTCGGGTAGTGAATGTCGCTGCGTCTAGTGATCACTTCGAGTACCGTCTGCGGCGTGAGTTTGCCGTTTTCCCCTTTGGCCGGAAGCAGCTTGGAGCCGTTCGAGAAGAACTCGGGGCCGCCGCATTCGTCGGTTTCTACGTGCGCCAGTTCGTGGCAAATGACGCCATGGTAGCTCTGGCAGAGCGATGCCAGCGCCAGCGAGTTGGCGGCGGTGCCGTTGAATACGAAGTAGATGTCGCAGTCGGCGGCGAATACCTCTCGCAGACGATCCGAAACCCGTCGCGTCCATTCGTCGTCGCCGTAGGCCGGCGCGTGCCCGGCATTGGCCGCAAGTAGGGCGTCAAGCGCTTCGGGGCAGATGCCCGCGTAGTTGTCACTGGCAAAGTGTTGCATGGAAGATCCTGGATACGACAAGAGCGGCTATTGTCGCATTTTCAAGCTTGTCGCATCCCTTGCGCTGAACGGCCATGCCGCAAGGCATGGCCGTATGGTGGGCGGGCCGACCCTAGGCGATTTCGGCCGCCTCTTCGGCAAAGACCAACTTTGCCTTGCCGTCTTCTCCGATATCGACGGTGACATGGCCGCCGTTCGCGAGCTTGCCGAACAGCAATTCGTCAGCGAGCGCCGAACGGATGGTGTCCTGAATCAGACGGGCCATCGGTCGAGCGCCCATCAGCGGGTCGAAGCCATTGCTGGCCAAGTGGGCCTTGAGTGCCTCAGTGAAGGTCGCTTCGACCTTCTTTTCGTGCAACTGCTCTTCCAGTTGCATCAGGAACTTGTCGACCACGCGCAGGATAACCTCGTGGTCGAGCGCCTTGAACGAAATCGTCGCGTCGAGACGATTGCGAAACTCGGGAGTGAACAATCGCTTGATTTCGACCATCTCGTCGCCCGGCTGCTTGGCGTTGGTGAAGCCCATACTCGACTTTTGAATCGACTCCTGGCCGGCGTTGGTCGTCATGATGATCAGCGCGTTGCGGAAATCGGCCTTGCGACCGTTGTTGTCGGTCAGCGTGCCGTGATCCATGACCTGCAGCAGGATGTTGTAAATGTCCGGGTGCGCCTTTTCGATTTCGTCGAGCAGCAGCACGCAATAGGGTTTCTTGGTCACCGCTTCGGTCAATTGCCCGCCCTGATCGAAACCGACATAGCCTGGCGGCGCGCCGATCAACCGCGAGACCGCGTGGCGCTCCATGTATTCGGACATGTCGAAGCGAATCAGCTCGTTGCCCAGGCAATAGGCGAGTTGCCGCGCGACTTCGGTCTTGCCGACGCCGGTCGGTCCGGAAAAAAGGAAGCTGCCGATCGGCTTGGCCGGATTGCCGAGGCCAGAACGCGACATCTTGATCGCTTTGGCCAGCGCGTCGATCGCCGTTTCCTGTCCGAAAACGACTGCTTTGAGGTCGCGGTCGAGATTCTTGAGCGCGCTCCGGTCATCTGATGAAACGTGCGTCGACGGGATACGCGCGATTTTGGCGACGATTTCTTCGATGTCCTGCTTGCCGATCAATTTCTTCTGCCGCGATTTGGGCAGGATGCGCTGCGCTGCACCGGCTTCGTCGATGACGTCGATCGCCTTGTCCGGCAGGTGACGGTCGGGAATGAAGCGCACCGAAAGCTCGACGGCCGAGGTTAGCGCCGCTGCCGAGTATTTGATTCCGTGGTGCGACTCGAAACGGGTCTTCAGCCCCTTGAGGATTTCAATGGCTTCGGCGACCGAGGGTTCGCTCACGTCAACCTTTTGGAAACGACGCGACAGCGCGTGATCTTTCTCGAAGATTCCGCGATACTCGGTATAAGTGGTTGCCCCGATGCACTTGAGCTGGCCGTTGGAAAGCGCGGGCTTGAGCAGGTTCGACGCGTCGAGCGTGCCCCCCGACGCCGAGCCGGCGCCAATCAACGTATGAATTTCGTCGATGAACAGAATCGCCTGCGGGTTTTCGGAGAGTTGCTTCAAAACGCCCTTGAGCCGCTGCTCGAAGTCGCCGCGGTATTTCGTTCCGGCCAGCAGCGCGCCCATGTCCAACGCGTAGACGCAGGCCTTGTCGAGAATCTCCGGAACGTTGTTCTCTACGATCCGACGGGCAAGACCTTCGGCAATGGCGGTCTTGCCAACCCCGGCTTCGCCGACCAGCAAAGGATTATTTTTGCGACGACGGCAAAGCGTCTGGATCACACGCTCAAGTTCAGGCCCGCGACCAATGAGCGGATCTATCTTGCCCTGCAGCGCCAGGTTGTTGAGATTGATCGTGTAGCTTTCCAGCGGCCCAGCCGCGGTTTGCACCTCGCCTTCGGTTTCCACACTGCTTTCGCTACGCGCCGCTCCCTGCGGGACCTTGCTGATGCCATGGGAAATGAAATTAACCACGTCGAGCCGCGAGATTCCCTGTTTTTGCAGGTAATAGACTGCGTGCGAGTCCTTCTCGCCAAAAATGGCGACCAGCACATTGGCGCCGTTGACCTCCTTCTTGCCTGACGACTGAACGTGCAGGATGGCGCGTTGGATAACACGCTGAAAACCGAGCGTCGGCTGGGTGTCGATGTCTTCCTCGCCGTCAATGGTCGGCGTGTGCTCGACGATGAATTTGGTCAGGTCGCGGCGCAGTTGCTCGATGTTTCCGCCGCATGCGCGCAAGGTCTCGGCCGCCGACGGGTTGTCGAGCAAGGCCAGCAGAAGATGCTCGACGGTGATGAATTCATGGCGTTTTTGCCGCGCTTCGACAAAGGCCATGTGCAAGCTGACTTCAAGTTCCTGCGCAATCATTCAATTCTCCTCCATTACGCACGCCAGCGGATGCTGGTTGTCCCGTGCGAAGGCCGCGACCTGCTCGACCTTGGTGGCGGCGACGTCGCGCGGATAGATTCCGCACACTCCTCGCCCTTCCACGTGCACTTTGAGCATGATTTGCGTCGCTTGTTCTCGGTTCATGGAAAAAAATCTCTGCAGCACGAGGACCACAAACTCCATCGGGGTAAAGTCGTCGTTGAGCAGCAGCACCGTGTAAAGCCGCGGTGGCGCCAGCTTGCTGTGTTTGGCTTCGATTACCGAGCCGTCCTGGTACTGTTTAGCCATGCTTCAATTCTAACCAGTCTTTTTGAATGTGCAAAACCGTGGCGTTTGCGGCTTTTTACAGATAAACGACACTACGTTGAGACGCCGAAAAAAAAATGCTTGACGCATCGGTCGCAACTAGCGTACAAAGGGTCCATGTTTTGATTCAGGCGGTAGTTGAATTTCAAACATGCACGTCGGGCGATGCCCGGATCTAGTCTCTTTTCAAGGATGTAGCAATATGGCAACAGGTACAGTTAAGTGGTTCAATGACGCCAAGGGTTTCGGTTTCATTACTCCGGATGACGGCAGCGAAGATCTCTTCGCGCATTTTTCCGCGATCACCATGGGCGGATTCAAGACCCTCAAAGAGGGCGAAAAAGTTTCTTTTGATGTGACGCAGGGTCCTAAGGGCAAGCAAGCATCGAATATTGGGCGTGCCTGATTTTCAGCTGCGCTAAAAGAACCCGCCTCTGGCGGGTTTTTTTTCGCCGGGTATTTGCGGGCCACAACTGGAAACACCCTTGCCGGCGGACTCCGGTATCATGGCATGAGTTTCAACCTCATGGTTTTCCGCGCATCGTGAATTCTCGTCTCTCTAGTACCTGCTCCTGCTTTTTCCGCGCCGCCCTGCTGTTGGTGGCCGCCGTCATCGCGGGAACTTGCCCGGCGCTGGCCGCAGATCTTCCGGATCTTGGGGAGTCGGCGCGCGCCGAACTTTCCCCGCAGGTCGAACGCCGAATCGGCGAGACCATCATGAACGAGATTCGTCTGCGCGAGCCCAGCTACGTCGACGATCCGGAAATCAACGACTATCTCAACGGACTGGGCCGTCGGCTGGTCGAAGCCAGCGCCAACCCGACCGGTGATTTCACTTTTTTTGCCATTCGCGACAATACGGTCAATGCCTTTGCGATGTTCGGCGGCTTTATCGGGGTCAACACCGGAACCATCATCACCGCTCAGTCCGAGTCTGAACTGGCCGGAGTGATTGCCCACGAAATCGCGCACGTGACGCAGAATCATCTGGCACGCCAGATCGCCAAGGAAAAGCAGAATACCATCCCGAGCATGATTGCCATGGCCGTTGGCGTACTTGCCGCCCGTGCCAATTCGTCGGCGGCCGCGGCGACCATTGCTTCGGCGCAGGCCGGCGTGGTTCAGGCGCAACTGGCCTACACCAGAGACTTCGAGCGGGAGGCCGACCGCATGGGCTATCAGTCGCTCGACAAAGCCGGGTTTGACGTACGCAGCATGGGAGATTTCTTCGAGCGTCTGCAAAAGGCCGGCCGACTGTACGAAAACAATGCGCCGGTCTATTTGCGTTCGCACCCGCTGACCGTCGAGCGGATCGCTGACATGCAGAATCGGGCGCAGGACTCACCTTACCGGCAGGTCGTCAGCAGCCTCGATTTTCAGCTGGTGCGCGCCAAACTTCGCGCGTCGCTGGGCACACCGCGCGAAGCAGCCATCGACTTTGAAAACCAGGTGCGTGAGCGTAAAAGTGCGTCGCAGGCCGCCGCCCGCTATGGTCTGGTCTATGCCTTGATGCGGGCCAAGGACACCCAGGCGGCGCAGCGTGAGTTTGAAGCGCTCAGAGCGCTCAAGGAGTCGTCGCCGATGATTGCCGATCTGGCGGCCGAGATTCGCACCAAGGCCGGCGATTTGCCTGGCGCCCAGGGCATTTATCGCGATGCGCTGCAGCGCTTTCCGCAGTCCAAGTCGCTGGTCTATGGCTACGCCGAGTCGCTCTACGCGGGGCGGCAATACGATCAGGCCGTGCTCTTTCTGGACAGCCAGTTGCAGCTTAGCGCAACCGATTACAAGCTCTATGGCCTGCAGGCGAAAACCTATTCGGCGTTGGGCAAGCGTCTGGCGCAGCATCGGGCGCAGGCCGAGTATTACATGCTGCAAGGGCAGCTCGGCCAGGCGGTCGAGCAATTACAGTTTGCCCAACAGGCGACCGATGGCAACTTTTACGAGCAGTCTGCCGTCGATGCGCGTTTGCGCGAGTTGCGCAAGCTGCAGGCCGAGGAAGAGAAGCTTAAACGCAACGGTGGCGGTTAAAATAGGCCTTTTCTCTGGGAGTGATCATGCTGTTTGATCGAGAACTCGATGTCAAAGGGCTCAACTGCCCGCTTCCTATCTTGCGCACCAAGAAAGCGTTGTCCGAGATGTCGTCCGGTCAGGTGCTGCGCGTATTGGCGACCGATCCGGGGGCGGTCAAGGACTTTCACGCTTTCGCCAAGCAGACTGGCAACCAGTTGCTGTCGGACGGCGAGGCCGACCAGGCCTTTGAGTTCTATTTCAAGCGCAAATAGGCCGATTTCCCGCCTGGGCCGGGGCTTTTCTCAGAAGACTGAAAATTGACCGCGGTGGACGGTGATTTCGCGTTGTTTGACGATGACGGCGGCGGTGCCATCGTGTTGTCCGAGTATCGGCGAACGATTCGGTTTGATGGCGATGGCGACCTGACGTCGGTGTTCTGCGCCTTCGCCGACGCGTCGGCGCAAGGCGAGTGGGTCGCTCTGGCCGCCGACTACGAGCTCGGTTCCCGTTTTGAGTCCTCCGTTCCTCAGCACGCTGCGCCCGGCTTGTGCGGTTGGGTGTTTGCCCAGGCGCGTCATCTCGACGCGCAGGGCGTGGCTGCCTTTCTCGATTCGCGCGTCAGTGGCTTGGCCGAGCACGAGCGGGTGGCCGGTCTCGCCGAGCTTGCGGCGGGACTCACAGCCGGCCAGCATCGTCGCTGCGTCGAGCAGATCAGGCGCTGGATTGCCGCTGGCGATTGCTACCAGATCAACCTGACCTTTCCACTCGATGGCCGGCTCTATGGCCATCCGCTGGCGCTCTATTCGCGCCTGCGAAAACGCCAGCCGGTGCGCTACGGCGCGTATCTCTCGGTTCCGGAAAAGACGGTCCTTTCTTTTTCTCCTGAGCTGTTTTTCGAGCGCAGTAGCAGTCGCGTGCTCACGCGCCCGATGAAGGGTACCGCGCCGCGCGGCGCCACGCCGGCTGATGACAAGGCCAGCCGTGCGGCGCTGCTGGCGTCGGCCAAAGAGCGCGCCGAGAACATCATGATCGTCGACCTGTTGCGCAACGATCTGGGGCGCTTGGCAGCGCCGGGCAAGGTCAGCGTCGACTCGCTGTGCGACGCCGAAGCCTACCCGACGCTGTGGCAGATGGTGTCAAGTATTTCCGCCGATTTGCCCGGGGCGACACTTTTCGACCTGTTTCGCGCGCTATTTCCCTGCGGATCGATTACCGGGGCGCCGAAAATACGCGCCATGCAGTGCATCGACGAACTTGAGTCTGCGCCGCGCGGCCTATATACGGGAGCCTTAGGCTGGCTGGCGCCGGGCGGCGATTGCCGTTTCAACGTGGCGATCCGCACCCTGGAGGTGTTGCCCGATCGGTGCGTTCGCCTCGGCGTCGGCAGCGGCATCGTGATCGATTCGGTTGCCGAAAGCGAATACGCCGAGTGCCTGCTCAAGGCGAGCTTTTTGACCGGCTTCGATCCCGGTTTTGAACTCATCGAAACGCTGCGCCTTGAGCAGGGCAGCTATCCGCTTCTCGCGCTGCATCTGCAGCGGCTACAGTCGTCGGCGCAGGCGCTCGGTTTTGTCTGCGATCTGCCGGCGATCGCCGTCGCGCTGGCCGCTTGCGCGACGTCCCGGGCAAGCGGCTTAGGGCGTGTGCGCTTGACGCTGGCGCACGACGGTCGGTACCGCATCGGCGTGGCGCCGCTGGTCGACGAGCGCGGGCCTTGGTCGGTGGTGCTCGCCGCCGAGCGCCTCGACGCCGAAGACTATCTGTTGCGTCACAAGACCAGTGCGCGTAGCCGCTACCAGCGCGCGCTGGCGGCTTTGGCCGAAGACCCCGGGGTGTTCGATACGATTTTTCTCAACACGCGTGGCGAGGTCTGCGAGGGGGCGCGCAGCAATGTCTTCGTCGAGCGCGATGGTGTGCTGTTGACGCCGCCGCCAGTCTGCGGACTCCTGCCGGGCGTGATGCGCCGCCATCTGCTCGAATCGGGGCGCGCGGTCGAGGCGGTGCTCTGCGTCGACGACCTGCGCGGCGCGTCGGCGATCTATCTGGCCAACGCCTTGCGCGGGCTGATTGCGGTGAGCTTGCGCGATTAGGGCGCGTCGATCAAGCGAGCACGGTGACGACGATGGTCCGGCGGTGCGACGCGCTGCGGTGTTCCCACAAATAGATTCCCTGCCAGGTTCCGAGCAACAGTTCGCCATGGCGGATCGGGATGCACAGCGAGCTGCCGGCGAGAACGTTGCGCCCGTGCGCCGCCATGTCGTCGTCGCCTTCGTCGCAGTGCCGATAGGCGGGGTCACCATCGGGCGCCCAGCGTCGGGCCAGCGTCTCAAGGTCAAAGCGAACCGAAGGATCGGCGTTTTCGGTCAGGATCAGCGAGCAACTGGTGTGCAGCACGAAAACGTTGGCCAGACCGGTTTCGATTCCCGCTGCGCGAACGATCGTAGACACCGGTTCAGTGATCTGCGTCGTTCCGCGGCCGCGGGTCTCGATGTCGAAGGTCTGCTGGGCGGTCAAGGTCGTCTCTGTACTTGGGCGTTGACTCAGGACTTGCCCGTGCTGCCGAAACCGCCGTCGCCGCGCGTGCTGGCGTCAAACTCGTCGACGACGTTGAAAGCGACCTGCAGGACCGGAACGACGACAAGTTGCGCCAGACGGTCGAGCGGGTTGAGCGTGAAGCTCTCTTGTCCCCGATTCCAGGTCGATACCATGATTTGGCCTTGATAATCGGAGTCGATCAGGCCGACCAGGTTGCCGAGCACGATGCCGTGCTTGTGACCGAGCCCGGAGCGCGGCAGGATCATCGCCGCCAGGCCGGGGTCGGCGAGGTGAATGGCGATTCCGGTCGGAATCAGCACGGTGTCGCCCGGATTGATCGTCAGCGGCGCGTCGATGCAGGCGCGCAAGTCGAGACCGGCGGAGCCGGGGGTGGCGTAGTGCGGTGGGTTGTCCGCCAGGCGGGGGTCGAGCAGGCGGACTTCGATGCGGTGCATTAGCGGTTCTCCAGCAGGGTGGCGATGCGCGCCATCAGTTGGCGCGCCAGTTCAAGCTTCGGTGCCGGCGTCAGCGGTAACTGGCCGTTCTCGTCGAACAGGATCAGCGTGTTGTCGTCGCCGCCAAAACCGTGCTCGATCAGGTTGCCGACGATCAACGGAATCTTCTTGGCGATGCGTTTTTTTTGCGCGTATTCGGCGAGGTTGCGGGTTTCGGCGGCAAAGCCGACGCACAGCGGCGGCGTCGGCAGCGCCGCGACTTCGGCCAGGATGTCCGGATTCTGAATGAGTTCGATGGCCGGGGCGCTCTGGCCGTCCTTCTTGATCTTGTGTTCGGCGGCGGTGCTGGGGCGGTAGTCGGCGACCGCCGCGACGCCGATGAAGACGTCCTGAGTGGCCGCGTGGCGCATCACCGCTGCGTGCATTTCGAGCGCGCTGATGACGTCGATGCGCGTGATCCCGCGCGGCGTCGGTTGGCTGACCGGGCCGCAGACGAGCGTGACTTGCGCGCCGGCTTCCTGCGCTGCGCGCGCGAGCGCAAAGCCCATCTTGCCGCTCGACAGGTTGGTGATGCCGCGCACCGGGTCGATGGCCTCGAAGGTCGGGCCGGCGGTGAGCAGCAGCTTCTTGCCGGCGAGCACTTTGGGCTGGAAGAAAGCGATCAGGTCGGCGACGATTTCTTCGGCTTCGATCATGCGGCCCAGGCCGATCTC
The DNA here is from genome assembly GCA_018262095.1 of Pseudomonadota bacterium. Lineage (GTDB taxonomy): Bacteria > Pseudomonadota > Gammaproteobacteria > Burkholderiales > Rhodocyclaceae > Propionivibrio. The sequence continues at coordinate 51,598 of JAGTRW010000020.1, read as the reverse complement.
GCCGCAGGCCTGGTCGCCGCTGGCCGGGCCGAGAATGGCGACGCCATCGCCAAGCAGCGTAGCGATATTGCGTTGCGTCGCCGGGTTTGTCCACATCTGCAGGTTCATCGCCGGAGCGACCAGCAGCGGGCAACTGCGCGCCAGCGTCAGTGTACTGAGCAGGTCGTCGGCCAGCCCGTTCGCCAGCTTGGCGACAAAGTCGGCGCTGGCCGGCGCGATGAGCAAGGCGTCGGCCTCGCGCGAGAGGTCGATGTGCGCCATGTTGTTGGCGACGCAAGGGGTCCACAGATCGGTAAATACGGGCTTTCCCGAAAGGGCCTGGAAAGTGACCGGGGTGACGAAGTGAGTGGCGGCGTCGGTCATCACCACTTGCACGGTTGCACCCTGCTTGATCAGCAGGCGGACGAGCTCGGCAGCCTTGTAGGCGGCGATGCCGCCGGTCACGCCGAGTGCAATGCGTTTTCCAGTTAATTCCATACGAATAAGCCGATCGCCGTTAAAATGTCGAACGGGACATTCTAACCGAGATTGCGCCATGGCTATTAGCGACTGGCCGAAGACTGAACGCCCGCGCGAACGCTTGCTGGCGCTGGGCGCCGCAGTGCTTTCCGACGCCGAACTGCTGGCGATTTTTCTGCGCGTGGGGCTCAAGGGAAAGAGTGCGGTCGATCTGGCGCGTGAGTTGATCGGCCATTTTGGCAGCCTCAACCGACTGTTCGCTGCGTCCGAGGTCGAGTTTTCGAGCATTCCGGGGATGGGGCCGGCTAAATTCGCCCAGCTGCAGGCGGTTCTCGAAATGTCGCGCCGCGCCCTCGGCGAGGAGATGAAAGAGGGCGATGTCTTCGCGACGCCGGGCGCCGTTCGCGACTATCTGAAGCTGCATCTTTCCGGTCTTGCGCATGAGGTGTTTTTTGCGCTGTGGCTCGATGCCCAAAACCGCCTGATTGTCGCCGAAGAGCTATTTCGTGGCTCATTGACGCAAACCAGCGTTTACCCCAGGGAGGTCGTCAAGCAGGCTTTGTGGCATAATGCTGCGGCCGTTGTTCTTGCGCACAACCATCCTTCCGGCGTTTCCGAGCCGTCGTCAGCCGATCAGTCGCTGACCCGGGAACTCAAACAGGCTCTGGCTTTGGTTGATGTTCGGGTAGTCGATCACTTCATTGTGGCCGGGCAATGTCAGCCCTTGTCGTTCGCCGAACGTGGCTTGCTATAAGGTAAATCAAAAAAATAGCTTGAACTCTGCCGGCAGTTTAGGCTAAAATCGCCGGCTTTCTTCCCAAGATCAACTGGAGCAACAATCATGGCGCGTGTCTGCCAAGTAACGGGTAAAGGCCCGATGTCTGGGAACAATGTTTCCCATGCCAACAATAGAACGAAGCGCCGCTTCCTCCCGAATCTGCAGTACCGTCGTTTTTGGGTTGAAAGCGAAAACCACTGGGTGCGCCTGCGCGTCTCCAGCGCCGGTCTGCGCACCATCGACAAGAATGGTATCGACGTCGTGCTCGCTGACCTGCGCGCCCGCGGCGAGCTCTGATAAGGAATTTTGCCATGCGTGAAAAGATCAAACTCGAGTCGAGCGCCGGTACCGGCCATTTCTACACGACGACCAAGAACAAGAAGACCATGCCTGAAAAAATGGAGATCAAGAAGTATGATCCCGTGGCTCGCAAGCATGTTGCGTACAAGGAAACCAAGCTCAAGTAATTCAGCTTGGCTGCCAAGAAAACCTTGCCTGATGGGCAAGGTTTTTTTTTGCCTGTCGTTTGGGGGCTGGCCGAAAATCGCAGCCAGGGTGCTTCCAAAATCGAACAAGCTTGTGAATATAGATTGTTTGCGGTCAGCTCAAAACCCCGTGAGAATGTGGCGCTGGATGCCTGGGGCGCCAAATGAAGTTCGCCATTCACGGGCTGTGTTTGATGGGAATTTGTGGTGCCAGGGTGTAGTAAGCTTGTGGCAGCGCTTTTGGTGCGGCGTAAATTTGTTGGCGTGAGTCGACTCCTGGCGAGCGATTCATTGCGGGCTATGTCAGGCAAGGATTTGCCCGGCCTGTCGCCGCGGCTTGACAGCGAAGCGCACGACAGCTGAGCGTTTTATTTGGGTTGTGTTGTTTGCAACGACTGCATTCGCAGATTATTTTCTGCGCTGATTTTTAGCTATTTCTTAAACCAGGAGATTGTATGACAACGTCGAAAATTGTCTGGACTCAGATCGATGAGGCGCCGGCTCTTGCAACATATTCCTTCCTACCTATCGTTCAGGCGTTCACCAAGGGCACCGGTGTCGAAATCGAAACCAGCGATATTTCGCTCTCCGGCCGCGTCCGTGCGGCCTTCCCCGAGTATTTGAGCGAAGCGCAGCGAATTTCCGACAATCTGACCAAGCTCGGCGAACTGACCTTGCTGCCGGAAGCCAACATCATCAAGCTGCCGAACGTCAGCGCTTCGGTGCCGCAGCTCAAAGAGGTCATCAAGGAACTGCAGGCCAAGGGCTTCAAGCTGCCCGATTACCCGGAAGAGCCGAAGAGCGAAGAAGAAAAGGAAATCCAGGCGCGCTATTCAAAGTGTCTGGGTTCAGCGGTAAATCCGGTCCTGCGCGAAGGCAACTCCGACCGCCGCGCGCCGCTTTCGGTCAAGAACTTCGCCAAGAAAAATCCGCACAAGCTGGGCGCCTGGGCGCCCGGCTCCAAAACGAAAATTGCCAGCATGTCGACCGGCGATTTTTACGGCAATGAGCAATCGATCGTCATGGAAAACGGTGGCGCTTTCAAGATCGAACTCACCGCCAACGATGGTTCGATCAAGGTGCTCAAAGACAAGCTGACCGCAGCCAAGGGCGAAATCCTCGACGCCACGTTTATGAGCAAGAACGCGCTGCGCAGGTTCTACGCCGAGCAGATCGAAGAAGCCAAGAAAAACGACCTGCTGCTCTCGCTGCACCTCAAGGCGACGATGATGAAGGTCTCCGACCCGGTCATGTTCGGTCATGCGGTTTGGGTCTTTTTCAAGGACGTCTTCGACAAACATGCCGACACCTTCAAGCAACTGGGGGTGAACCCGAACATGGGCATCGGCGATCTGTACAACAAGATCAAGTCGCTGCCGGCCGCCAAGCAAGCCGAAATCGAAGCCGACATCCAGGCTGAATACGCCAAGCGTCCGGCGATTGCGATGGTCGACTCGGACAAGGGAATCACCAACCTCAATGTTCCTAACGACGTGATCGTCGATGCCTCGATGCCGGTCGTGATCCGTGATTCGGGCAAGATGTGGAACAAGGAAGGCAAGCTGCAGGATACGCTGGCGATGGTTCCGGACCGCTGCTACGGTCCGATGTACCAGGCCGTCGTCGAGGACTGCCAGAAGAATGGTGCGCTCAATCCGGCGACCATGGGGACGGTCCCGAACGTCGGTCTGATGGCGCAGAAAGCCGAGGAGTACGGCTCGCATCCGACCACCTTCATCATCCCCAACGACGGCACGGTGCGCGTGGTCGGTGCCGACGGCAAGACGTTGATGGAGCACCAGGTCGAAGAGGGCGACATCTGGCGCATGTCGCGCGTCAAGGACATTCCGATTCAGGACTGGGTCAAGTTGGCGGTGACCCGGGCGCGTCTGACCAGTACTCCGGCCGTCTTCTTCCTCGACAAGAACCGTGCGCACGATGCCAACGTGATCGCTAAGGTCGAGAAATACCTCAAGAACCATGACACTTCCGGTCTCGAGATCAAGATCATGGATCCGGTGGCCGGGATCAAGTACTGCTTCGAGCGCATCCGTCAGGGCAAGGACACCATTTCGGTGACCGGCAACGTGCTGCGCGACTATCACACCGACTTGTTCCCGATCCTTGAGCTTGGCACCAGCGCCAAGATGCTGTCGATCGTTCCCTTGCTCGCCGGCGGTGGCCTGTTCGAAACCGGTGCCGGCGGTTCGGCGCCGAAGCACGTTCAGCAGTTCGTCAAGGAAGGGTATCTGCGTTGGGATTCGCTCGGCGAGTTTTCCGCGCTCGGTGCTTCTCTCGAACATCTGGCGCAGAACTTCAAGAACGCCAAGGCTCAGGTTTTGGCTGAAGCGCTTGACCTGGCGATTGCCAAGTTCCTCGACAACAACAAGTCGCCGGCGCGCAAGGTGGGAGAGATCGACAACCGGGGTAGCCACTTCTACCTGGCGCTCTATTGGGCGGAAGCTTTGGCCGCGCAAACCAAGGATGCCGAACTGCAGGCTAGGTTCGCCAAGGTCGCCAAGCAGTTGCAGGAGAACGAGGCCAAGATCAACGAGGAGTTGATCGCTGCCCAAGGCAAGCCAGTGGATCTGGGCGGTTACTACCTTCCTGATCCGGTCAAGTGCGCCGCAGCGATGCGTCCGAGCGCGACGCTCAATGCGATCATCGACGCCGCCTGACGATAGGGTCTGCCGCTAAGCGGCAGTTCTTTCGGACCAGCGCCTGCCGCGGATTTCTCCGGCAGGCGCTTTTTTTGGTGCTTCTTGATCCGTGGCTGACGATGCGCCGCGGTGGCGCGGTGACTTCGTGATATCGCGGTGGCGGCCGCTCGCCGACGGCCGCCACCGGTCTGTCAATCGTCATCCTGGCCGATCACGGGCTCCCAATAGGGGTCGTAAGGGTCGTATTCGCCGCCGGCCGAGGTGCCCAGTGAGGTCTCGTACCATCGCCACTCGGTTCCCGCAGACCGATTGGCGCCGCGACGATCGGTTCCGGTTCTACGCTCAAAATGAGTTTGCATGATTGCTCTCCTTTCGGTTGGTGGTCAATTGAACGCTGATTGAAATGGTATAAAGTCCGCTTCAGTCAGACGGTGCTGCAGAAAACTGTTGATCTGGGCTTGGTGGTTTTGATCGCAAGAGACCGTTGAGCTATCCTAGACGCACTGGTTTGAAAATTTTACTAATAGAAATTTCACAATGTAAACTTCACAAACCGGGTGTAAGGGCTTTTCACAAGCACGATTTCACTGGAGCGGCGATGGCAAATAGCGGCCGGAACAGCCACTTTCTTGGTGCGAAATTGCGTGCCTTGCGCAAGCAAAACCACATGACTCTTGAAGAGTTGTCGCAGCGGTGCATCCAGATCGATGCTCAGGCGGCGCCGTCAGTGTCCTATCTGAGCATGATCGAAAGCGGACGCCGCGTTCCTGCCGAGCAGGTGATGATGCTGCTGGCCAAGGTCTTCCAGCGCAGCTTGGCCTGGTTTTCAGATCAGAATGCGGCAGTCACGCCGGTTACAACGGCACCCGCCAGCGGCGGGGCCGCCCGGGCTCCGCTGGAACCGGCGTTCCTGTTTTCCAAAGAGTTGCTCAAGGCGGCGATTCCGGAATTGCTGGCGCAGACCGGCACGTCAGGCCGTCAGTTCGCACAACTGCTGATCCGCTCCTATCAGGAAAGCTCGCGCAACGAGTTTCCCGATCTGGAAAAAGCCGCCGAGGAAGTTGGCAAGCGCGCTTTTCCGTTGTCCGTCAGTGACATTACCGCGCTCTGCAAAACCCATGGACTCGAATTGCGCTGGTTCGAGCGCAAGCCCGTCGTGACGCTGTGCCAGGGGCGCGAGCTGCGCAGCATGCTGCGCTCGTTCTACGAACCGCCCGGGGTCGTGTATCTCAACAAGGCACTGCAGGCCGAGCCCGCGCGCCTCAAATTCGATCTGGCGACGCATCTCGCGCACAAGGTCCTGCATCATGGCGATGGGATGAAGTCGATCGCCAGCGGCGGGGAAACGGGCGCTGGCCTCGAAGCGAGAGGTCACGTCGCCGGAATGGATCCGCGCGACGTCCTCAACGCGTGGCGCGATTTCGAGTGCAGCTTCTTCGCCGGCGCGCTGCTGTGTCCCAAGCAGCCGTTTCGCAGGCTGCTGACGCGCGAGCGCTACCGCGTCGAAATGGGTGCGAAACTCGAGCTGACCCCAGCGGTGATCATGCGCCGAATGACCAAGGTCTCGCCGTATCCGTATTGGCACTTTTTCGATGCCTATCCGCCTGGCCTGCTGCGCGCGGTCTATCGCGGCAACGGTATCCCGTTGCCTTGGGGCAACATGGCGCAGGCGTCCGACCCGTGTCCCAACTGGGCGGTGTTTCGTCTGCTGCGCGACAGCAAAGCGAAAGCGGGGTCGCAGATCTCGGTATTGCGCGACGATGATCGCTGGCTGCTTTATTGCTGCCATTCATTGCGTACGCAAGACATGGCTGGTAATCGGCACGTGCTTTCGGTCGGCATCGATCTGGTTCCGGCGCTCGAGGCCAATGGCGTCGATGCCAGTCAGGTCGTTAATCGCATTGCCGATGAGTGCCAGCGGCGCGGCGGTAACGCCAAAATACCCAAGGCGGAAGCAGATTCGATCAGCGCGGTCGCCAATGTGCTCAACATCGAATGGGTCAAGGAATCCTTGGCCAACGGCGCGCAGATCATTTGTCCGCGCAGTTCTCGTTGTGCCCGGGACGGCAAGTGCGAGGGTGTTCAGGTCACGCCGGAACGCGATATCGCCGATATGCGCCGCGAGATTTTGGCGTCTTTGAAAAGCTGATGCCGAGGTCTTGCGGGCGCCGCTTAGGTTGTGGGCGAGTTCAACGCGCTGTCGACACCCGCGTTCAGCAATGACTTGACGTCGCTCGCGCCCAGGCGCCGTGAGGCTCGTTCCATATGCAGGCGGGCGGCGGCGCGCGCCGCTTCGGTGTCGCGCCGCGAAATCGCCTCGACGATGCTAAGGTGTTCGTCCTTGACCTGCTGCGCCAGCGTCGCACGGGTGGCTTCGATGCTGCGCGTGGTCTGCGTTGCGCTACGCAGAAAATTGAACAGAAACTGGACCAGCGCCAGAAAATGCGGGTTGCCGGTCGCTTCGGCGATGCTGCGATGGAAAGCGATGTCGGCATCAACGCCATCGCCACCGGCGCTGACATCGCTGTCGATCTGTTTGAGCGCTTGCCTGATGGCACCCAACTGCGCGACGTTGCGACGCTTTGCCGCCAGCGCGGCGATCTCGCCTTCGAGCACTTGGCGCAATTCAACGACCTGCAGAACCGACTGAACCGATTCCATGATGCTCGGATCGATGCGAAACGGCGAGTCCATATTCAGTTCGCGAACAAAAACGCCGCTGCCCTGGCGCGACTCGACCAGACCTTCGGACTTGAGGCGAGAAACCGCTTCGCGGATCACCGTACGGCTGACGCCGAAGCGGCTGGCCATCTTTGTCTCCGACGGTAGACGCGATCCCGGGGGGAAATCGTCACCGCTGACCAGTTCAGTCAGTGCGCCGCAGACGCGGTCGGTCAGTGTCCCGGCAAGGGCCAAACGTTCGATTTTCAACTCCGGATCAGCGGCCATTTGGGCTCCAAAACGATTTAATTGAGACGTATTGTAATCATACAGCTTTTGTGATTTACTTTCGTCCATGTCGTCGTTTGTATGATTTGTGTGATGACTATAAAGCGTAATGTAACTTTGTGTGACAGCTATGGGTAGGCGGTGCAATATGGCGTCACTGACCTCAGTGCCCTGGGGACAGTACGAGCGGTAGGTCGTTGGGCCTGTCGTTGAATGAAAGCAACATCAAGTTTTGGTGCCTGCCAGGAAAATCCGGCATTTGCCGGGAGGTCTGTAGCAGGTGCCTTTTTCCGAGTGAGGAGATACAAATGAAAGTGTCACGACTTGCAGCACATCTGGTCGCAGTACTTGGTTTCAGCATTTCCCTCGCAGCAAACGCACAGACCGTTCTCAAAGTAGGTTGGACTAACACCATCGACTCGCACTACGGGATCGCAATGACGACCTTTGGCGACGAAATCGCCAAGCGCACCAACGGCCGTTACAAGCTGCAATACTTTCCGGCTGGCGCTTTGGGCGGCGAGCGTGAAATGCTCGAAGCCGTGCAACTCGGAACTCAGGATCTGATCATTACCTCGACCGGCCCGGTCGGCAATTTCGTCGCTGAAACGCGCATCGTCGATATCCCCTTCCTGTTCCGCGACTACGCTCACGCGCGCAAGGTGCTCGACGGCCCGATCGGGCAGGACATCCTGGCCAAGTTCCCGGCCAAGGGGCTGGTCGCGATCAGCTGGATGGAGAACGGTTTCCGCCACGTCACCAACAGCAAGAAGCCGATCGTGACTCCCGAAGATCTCAAGGGAATGAAGATCCGCACCATGGAAAACAAGGTGCACATGGAAGCCTTCAAGGCGATGGGCGCGCTGCCGACGCCGATGAATATGAACGAAGTGTTCACCGCGTTGCAGACAGGAACCGTCGATGGTCAGGAAAATCCGATTCCGGTGATCCTCGCCAACAAGCTCTACACGGTGCAGAAGTACCTGTCGCTGACCAGCCACGTCTATTCGCCGGCGCTGTTGATCCTCAACAAGGGCCTGTGGGACAAGCTCAGCGCAGCGGACAAGGCGTCGTTCCAGGAAGCCGCCAAGATCGCGCTGGTTGCCAACCGCAAGAAAGTCAATGACGACGAAGCCAACGGCATCGCCGTGATCGAGAAGGCCGGCACCTTGGTCAACAAGGTCGACCTCTCGCTGTTCCAGAAGGCTACCGCTTCGGCCTACGTCCAATACAACAAGGACTACGGCGAAGCCAACATCAAGAAGATCCAGGACGTCAAGTAAGCCGGTCATCGCAACTTTCTGAAAGGACCGGGTCGGTGTCAGCGGTTTGGCAGCGACCCGGTGTAAACCCATGAAGACTCTATTTCTTGCCTTTGAGCAGCGGCTGACGTCGTTCATCATTCACGCTGCCTGCGTGATGCTGGGCATTGCCGCGCTGCTCGGGATGTTTCAGGTATTGACCCGCTTCATCTTCAATGAGCCGTCGACCTGGAGCGAAATTCTGATCCGCCTCGACATCATCTGGATGGTGATGTTCGGAGTCGTCGTTGCCTTCCGCGAGGGCGCCCAGGTTTCAGTCGATCTGATGTTCCGCAAGAGCGGCCGCTTTCAGCGCCCACTGCATTTCCTGATTACCCTGGTCACCGTGATCTATCTGGCGGTGCTGGTGTGGTATGGCGCCGACATTGCCTGGCGCACGCGCTTTCAGGAGATCGGCGCGCTCGAGTTTTTGCCGATGAGCGTCGGCTATGCGGCGCTGCCGGTCGGCGCGATCTTCGGCATCATCGCGGTGATCGCCAATTTCCTCGATCCGCGCATCGCCGAACTCGACGCGCAGCAGTAATCCAAACACCGATACGAGTCAGGAGCCGTAATGCCCTCAGCAATGTTTGCTTCAATGGTGATCTTTTTCGCGTTCAGCGTGCCGATCGCCATTTCGATCGGTCTTGCCAGCGTGACCGGGATCCACTTCTTTTCAAGTATCCCGATGCTCGTCGCGCCCAAGGAAATGTTCTCGGCGATTGACAAGTTCGCGCTCGGCGCGATCCCGTTCTTCATCCTCGCCGGCAACCTGATGGAAGTCGGCGGCATCTCCAATCGCCTGGTCAATTTCGCCAAGTCGATCGTCGGCGGCCTGCAGGGCGGTCTGGCGATGACCTGCGTGATGACCTGCATGATCTTCGCCGCAGTTTCCGGGTCGAGCGTCGCGACGACCTTCGCGATCGGCGCGATCCTGATCCCGGCGCTGATCCGTCACGGCTATCCGACCAACTTCGCGGCGGCCTTGCAGGCGACCTCCGCTGAACTCGGCGTGATCATCCCGCCGTCGATCCCGATGATCCTTTACGGCGTTTCGGCTGAGGTCTCGATCGGCGAGTTGTTCATTGCCGGTTTCGGCCCCGGCCTGCTGATCGGCGGCGGGCTGATGTTCTTCGTCTGGTGCTGGTCGAAATACAAGGGTTACGGCAAGAACGACCACATCGGCCGCATGACCTTCGGCCATGCCACCAAGGAAGCGGCGCTGGCGCTGATGATGCCGGTGATCATCCTCGGCGGCATCTACGGCGGCATTTTTACGCCGACCGAAGCGGCCGTCGTCGCGGTGTTCTACGCGCTGATCGTCGGGCTGTTCATCTACAAGGAAATCAAGTTCTCCGACCTCTACCCGATCTTCAGGAAGTCGGTGATTTCGTCGGCGGTGATCATGTTCATCATCGCCAACGCGGGCCTCTTCAGCTTCCTGATCACGCGCGCCGGCGTTCCCGAAGCGATCGGCGACTTCCTCAAGGCCAACCTCACCTCGCCGGCGATGTTCCTGCTCGGCGTCAATGCGGCCTTGTTCATCATCGGCATGTTCATCGAAACCTCGGCGTCGATCATCGTGCTGGCGCCGATCCTGGCACCGGTGGCGGTCAAGTTCGGCATCGACCCGGTGCATTTCGGCACGATCATGGTCGTCAATCTGGCGCTCGGCATGATCACCCCGCCGTTCGGCGTCAATCTGTTCGCCGCGTGCACGGTCGCCAAGATCTCGCTCGACAAGATTATTCGCGAACTGATTCCCTTCGTGCTGTGCGTGCTGTGCTGCTTGCTGATCATCACCTACGTGCCGCAAGTGTCGCTGTTCCTGCGCGACCTGGTCTACGCCCGATAATTTCGTCAAATCAAGTGGAGAATTGAGCATGAATACGCAAGTGAAGATGCCGGTCGGCGTCGTCGGTCTCGGCGCGATGGGGATGGGCGTTGCGCTGTCGCTGGTGCGCGAGGGCTTCGAAGTGCACGCCTTCGATCTGCGGCCGGAAGCGGTGCAGAAAGTCGTCGACGCCGGCGGTCATGCCGGCGAGTCGCTGGCGGCGATGGCCAAGCTCGTCGACGTGCTGATTACGGTGGTGGTCAATGCCGAACAGACCGAAGCGGTGCTCTTTGGCGCTAATGGTGACAGCGGCGCCGCGGCGCACTTGAAGCCAGGCTCGGTGGTGATCGCCAGCGCGACGGTCTCGCCCGAGTTCGCCAAGGCGTTGGGCAAGCGCCTGGCCGACGCTGGTCTGCTGATGATCGACGGACCGATCTCGGGCGGCGCGGCGAAGGCCGCGAGCGGTGAGATGACGATCATGTCGTCGGGATCTCCCGCTGCCTACGCCAAGTGCCAGCCGGTTCTCGAAGCGATCGCCGGCAAGATCTACAAGCTTGGCGACGAAGTCGGTCCGGGCTCGGTGGTCAAGATGGTCAACCAGTTGCTGGCCGGCGTGCATATCGCCGCCGCCGGCGAGGCGATGGCGCTGGCGATCCGTGCCGGCGCCGACCCCGCGCAGGTCTATGAGGTGATCACCCACAGCGCCGGCAACTCGTGGATGTTCGAGAACCGTGTGCCGCACATCCTGGCCGCCGACTACACGCCCTTGTCGGCGGTCAATATCTTCATCAAGGACCTCGGCATCGTCCTCGACTACGCCAAGAAGAACGTTTTCCCGTTGCCGCTTTCGGCGACCGCGCACCAGATGTACCTGCAAGCGTCGGCGGCAGGCCACGGGCTCGAGGACGATTCGGCGGTGATCAAAATGTTCCCGGGAATCTCGCTGCCAGCGAAGAAATAGGGCGGCCCGCCCGGTGAGCTACGCCCCCGGCCTTGCCGGGGGATTCTGATGTCGACTCGGCAGCGCCGCAGATTGACGGTTGACTTGTCTTCGCGGTGAAAAATAAATAGTATGCCACGGCGCGATATAACATATCGGATGTCTGTAGTCGGGGCGGGCTCGCTCTTCAGGCGGAGAGCCGTTCAAATGATCTGAACATTAATGTGCTGAAAAGGAGTAGGTAATGACTGTGCTGCTAGGTTGCATCGCTGACGATTTCACCGGAGGGACCGACTTGGCCGGTATGCTGGTCAAGGCCGGCATGCGGACGGTGCAAATGATCGGCGTGCCGCAGGAACCGATCGGCGACGACATTGACGCGGTGGTCATCGCGCTCAAATCGCGAACGACGCCGGCCGCCGAGGCCATCGAAGAATCGCTCGCGGCGCTTCGCTGGCTGCAGCAGGCCGGCTGCAAGCAGGCCTACTTCAAATACTGTTCGACTTTCGACTCGACCGCCAAGGGCAATATCGGCCCGGTCGCCGAAGCGCTGATGGATGCGCTGGGCAGCAAGTTCACAATTGCCTGCCCGGCGTTCCCGGCCAACAACCGGACGATCTACAAGGGCTACCTCTTTGCCGGCGATCAACTGCTGTCGGAGTCGGGAATGCGCAACCATCCGCTGACGCCGATGAACGATGCCAGCCTGGTTCGCGTGCTGCAGGCGCAGGTCAAGGGCAAGGTCGGCCTCGCCGAGTATTCGACGGTGCTTAAGGGTGAGGCGGCGGTGCGCGAGCGCTTTGCCGCGCTGCAGGCCGAGGGCTGCAACTTCGCCGTCGTCGACGCGCTGTCCAACGACGACCTGATGAGCATCGGCGCGGCCTGCGCCGACCTGCCGCTGGTCACCGCCGGGTCGGGAATCGCGCTCGGCCTGCCGCAGAACTTCCGCCGCGCTGGTCTGCTCGCCGACGACTTGGTGGCTGACACCTTGCCGCCGACCGGCGGCCTGCGCGCGGTGATTTCGGGCAGCTGCTCGATCGCGACGCAAGGGCAGGTCGCCGCGATGCGCGCGGCGCATCCGTCGTTCAACGTCGATCCGTTTGAACTCGCGCGCGGCAGCGACGTCGTCGGCGCCGCACTGGCGTGGGCCGCGCAACACATTAACGCGGGGCCGGTGCTGATCTACGCCACGGCGACGCCCGAAGCAGTCAAGGCGGTGCAGGCGCAACTGGGCGCCGAGCAGGCCGGCAACCTGGTCGAGGACGCCTTTGCAGCGATCGCCAAGGGCCTGGTCGGCCTCGGCGTCGGCCAACTGATCGTCGCCGGCGGCGAGACTTCGGGCGCCGTGGTCAAGGCGCTTGGCGTATCCGGCCTGCGCATCGGACCTGAAATTGACCCGGGCGTGCCGTGGACGGTCGGCATCACCCGCGACGCCAGCGCGCGTCCGCTGGCGCTGGCCCTGAAATCGGGTAACTTCGGGACGCCGGATTTCTTCCTCAAAGCGTGGAGCCGCCTCGCCTCATGAACATCTCAACCCATACCGAAGAAAACCGTCAGCGCGAGAAGATCGCGCTGCTGTCGCGCTCGCTCTACGAGCGCGGATTGACCGCCGGCAGCAGCGGCAACATCAGCGTCCGCCTGGACGACGGCTGGCTGCTGACGCCGACCAATGCCTGCCTGGGCCACCTCGACCCGGCGCGAATCGCCAAGATGGACTGGGAGGGCAAGCTGCTGGCCGGCGATCCGCCGTCCAAGGAAGCCTTCCTGCACCGCTCGATGTACGAGGTGCGCAGCAGTGCCGGCGCCATCGTGCACCTGCACTCGACGCACTCGGCGGCGGTCTCGTGCATGAGCGGACTCGATTGCGAGAGCTGCATGCCGCCGCTGACGCCGTACTTCGTGATGAAGATCGGCCGCCTGCCGCTGGTCCCGTATTACCGTCCGGGCGATCAGGCGCTCGCCGGGGCGATCGGCGCGCTGGCCGCCAAGCACAGCGCGGTGCTGCTCTCGAACCACGGCCCGGTGGTTTCCGGCAGTTCGCTTGAGGCGGCGATCTACGCTTCCGAAGAGCTCGAGGAAACCGCCAAGCTCTTCCTGCTACTGCGCAATACGCCGACCAATTGTCTGAATTCGGCGCAGATCGCCGAGCTCAAGACCGTTTTCAAACTTGATCTGTGAAAGGATTGTGATGCCAAAATTTGCCGCCAACCTGTCGATGATGTTCACCGAAGTGCCGTTCCCCGAGCGCTTCGCTGCCGCCGCCAAGGCTGGTTTTGAGGGCGTCGAGTTCCTGTTTCCCTACGACTACCCGGCCGCCGACGTGGCGCGCTGGCTCAAGGATGCCGGGCTTACCAACGCGCTCTTTAACCTGCCGCCGGGCGATTTCGCCGCCGGTGAGCGCGGCATCGCGTCGATCCCGGGGCGTGAGGACGAGTTTCGCGCTGGCGTCGCCAAGGCGCTCGAGTACGCCGCGGCGCTCGGCACCAAGACGCTGCACGCGATGGCCGGCCTGGTGCCGGAAGGCGCCGACCGCGAGTGGTACCGTGCCGTCTATGTCGAGAACATCGCCTTCGCCGCCGCGGCGCTCGCCGAAAAAGGACTGACGCTGGTCATCGAGCCGATCAACACGCGCGACATGCCGGGCTATTTCCTCAATTACCAGGCAGAAGGTCACGCCATCCGCAAGGAAATCGGCGCGCCCAACCTCAAGGTGCAGATGGATTTCTACCATGCGCAGATCATGGAGGGCGACCTCTCGATGACGCTCAAGAACAACTTCGACGGCGTCGGCCACATCCAGCTCGCCAGCGTCCCGGCGCGTCATGAACCCGACGAGGGCGAAGTCAATTACCCGCACCTCTACCAACTGCTCGACGAACTGGGCTATCAGGGCTGGGTCGGTTGCGAGTACCGGCCGCGTGGCAAGACCGAAGACGGGCTCGGCTGGTTCAAGGCGCTCAAATAGCAATCGATGCCGCGCAATAAAAAAGGCTCACCGTCGGTGAGCCTTTTTTATTGGCTTGCCGGCGTGCCGCGGCAGGCAGCGTTCACGACGACGGGTGGCTGCGCATATAGGCGAGGTTATTGGCGTTCCAGAGGTTTTCGAGGCGACTCGTTTCGGCGAAGTCGATCTGCCACGGCAGCCAGTGCTCGATGATGCGGTTGATGCCACAGGCTTCCGGGGCGACCTTGCTGATCATGTAGTCGTAGTCGAGCAGGCCGGTGCCAAGCTCGGCGCCTTCGAGCGTGAAGCCGACCCAGCCGCCACGCCGCGTGAAGGCAAAGTCCTTGACGTGCAGGTTGGCGACGTAGGGCGCACAGCGGTCGATGACGTCGATCGGATTTTCGAGCCTGGCGACACAGTTGGCCGGGTCGAGGCAGATTCCCAAGTGGGGGCTACCGACCGCCTTGACCAGACTCACCAGGTCGGTCGAACTCATCTGCTCGTAGGTCTCGAGCGCGATGGTCACCCCGGCCGCCTCGTAGGCGGGCAGCGAGACTTTGAGTAGGTCCTGCGCTTCGGCTAGCGTCGGGCGATGGTCGGGGGTGTTGACCATGCCGCGGATCAGCTTGGCGCCGAGCGCTTCGGCGAGTTTCAAAAAGGTCGCCAAGTGCGCCGGTGAGATCCCCTTGGTGCCCAGTTCGAGCGTGATATCGAGCTCTTCGGCAAGCGACTTGAGGTCGCGCAATTGCGCTGCGGTATAGCCGAGCAGCGGCTGGTAGTCGCAGATCTGGAATACGTCGGCGTCAAGTTCCCTTGTCCTGTTCAGCATCGCCGGCAGGTCGAGCGGTTGCGGCGCACGGTCCGAGTGTTGCCAAAAAAACGAATAGGTGCTCAGTCCAATCACTGTGCGATCTCCAAAATGAGCGTTTTCTAGAATTCAGGCCGGGTCAGCGTCGACCCCGGCCCGCTCCTGCCAAGTTAAATCTTGGGATCTTCCGGGTGCAGCATGGTGGCGATCGCCTTGTCGAGCACATCGTCTTCCCAGATGCGCTTCCAGTCGTCGCGCAGCACCAGGCGATTGCCGAGGCCGACGGCGACCTTGCAGGCGTCCGAAACCTGCACGTTGCCCATCTTGCCGAGGAAGACCGCCGACAGGATGTTGATGTGTCCGGTCAGGAAGGAGACTGCCGCTTCACGGTCGATGCCGCGACGTACCGCCTCATTGACCGTCTCGGCCATCGCGAACAGCGTCGACGCGCCGAGGATTTCAACGAGCGTCGGTTCGAGGAAGGCGATGTCGCGGATTCCCATCACGAAGCTCTTGCCGACCGGCGCGTACATCAGTTCGCTGACCGTCCGTGCGTTGGCAAACTTCGCATCGTCGCCCTGAATTTTGGCCATCACCACATCCTGCTTGCCGGCGATTCCGCCAAAATGGTCGGCACGCGCCTCGGCGGTCTCCTGGTCGGTGAAATAGGAAGGGTGGCAGGGGTGGGCGACGACGAAGGTACAGTCGTCGCGCAGCGCGAGTTCGCGCGCCACCGCTGCGGCCGGGTCGAGGATGATCATCGTCGATCCTGGCGTCATCATCTCGACGATGCCGATCGAAACCTTTTTGATGATCACGTCGGGAACGGCGAGAACGACGATGTCGCTCTTGGCGACGGCTTCTTCGGTCGGAGCGACGCTAAAGCCGCGCGCCTTGATCGATTCGATGCCAGCGGGCGACGCTTCGCAGAAATGCAACTCGATGGTATCGGCATGCCTGGCCAGATTGTTGGTGATCCGGGTCCCCATTTTTCCGGCGGCACCGATGACGCTGACGACGATTTTCTCTTTCACGTTAACTCTCCATTTGATTGACTTGATACATAAACGTTAAACGTCAGACGTTTGATGTTGGAGTAAAATTTACCATCAGGAGTCTGCGCTGTCAACGGTCTTTCAAATGGGGGCGAAACGGGGGGGCTGGGTGCTACGACTGACCGTGGCTACTGCTTGAAAACGAGGTACTCCCACAGTTCCATCGACGATTCGACGGCGCTTTCGGCCGCGGCGACGTCGCGTTGCAGCACGGCCTGAAAGATCGTGTGGTGGGCTTCTGAGGATTCGCGGCTAAAATCGCTGTGTTTGCGCAAGCTCTGTGCGATATAAGTCTCGAAATATTGCATCACGAATTTGTAGATGGTCTGCAGCGGGCCATTCTTGCAGGCGCGGCCCAGAATATTGTGGAATTCAAGATCGTAGGCCAGCAGTTCATCGTATTTCTTGTCGGCCTTGTTTTTCAACGCTTCGGTTTTTTCAAGGCAGTCTTGCAGCGCATGGATATCGTCTTCTCCGGCATTGAGAACCGCCAGGCGAACGACGTTTTTTTCGAGAATCAGCCGCAATTCCTTGAGTTCGGCAAATTTCGGTCGTGAAACGATCATGCTGAACAGCAGCGGGTCGAAGGCGATTTCGCCGCCGCCATTCGAAACATAGGTGCCGTCGCCGCGCTTGATGTCGACGATTCCCAGCGCCGAGAGGATTTTCATCGCTTCGCGTACCGAACCGCGGCTCACCGAGAGCAATCGCGTCAGCTCAGTTTCTGCCGGCAGGCGGTCGCCGGGAAGAACCTTGCCGCTGAGCAGCAGCTCCTTGATGCTGTTGACGACGAAATCGACCGAAGAGGCGTTGGGTTTCGACGTCAGCAAGGCCGAAAACTCGCGTTCGAGATCGGTTTCGGGGTTATTCACGGCAATTCTCCACGTTCTTTTTTGCGATTATTGATGTTGGCGCGCAAAGCCGCAAGCGACGCATTTTACGCGCGGCTTGCGAAATTGACGCTCATTTCCCCTGAAACGGCGATCCTGGCGAGCTTTGCCGGCCGTTCAGTGCGTCCCCGGCGCTGGGAAACTGCTTGGTCGTCGTTCGCCAGCCAGGCTAGCTGGCGGCGTCATCGATGACGCTTATTGACGTCCACCGAATCCGCGCGCCTCGTTGAGTATCTGGCGGAAGCGATTGGCCCAGACGTTGAGGATCGGCGTCAGATCAGCCCAGGTGATCTTGTCGCCTTGCTTCAGCGTGTGATCGCCTTGGCGCGTCGATACTGCGCTCATCACGATGCGCCCGGCCGGGTCGAGAATCTCCAACTCAGCCGACAGTTCGACCAGACGTGGTGACTCGCCGGCGGCGGCGTGCTTGACATTGACCAGCGCCTTGATCGGGATGAAATCGCTTGGTTTGAGCGGCAGTTCGACCGGATGAACGTTGGTAATCGCCAGGCGGATTCGCAGCACGTCGGGTCCGGCCGCCTTGACCACCTGGTAGTCGGGTTGCATCACCTTTTCAAAGCCGGCGCTCAAGGTATCGGTCATGCGCAGCAGTACCTCGGGTTGCACGCCTCGGTAGTCGAGGTTTTCGGTGAGGAAGACTTGCACCGGATCGATGATGACCTTGGTGTAGGGACGCAGCTTGAGCGAGTGGTCGACATAGATCAGCGTACCGGGATGAGCTGGGTCTGGGCGAAGTTTCGAGTAATCGGCAAGAAAGCCTGAGTACGGGGCGTTGGTTGGCCAGCTTTCGTTACGCGTGCTGGCCGGCCCGGCGCATCCGCTAAGCAGCGTCAGCGCGAGAATGATGGCGGTCGGTTTCATGGCAGACTCCTTTGAATAGCTTGCTTGGCAGAGCGCATTATGCCGCGCACGAGCGGTCAAGTGCGCGGCAAGGTGGAGCGCCGTGCGATCAAGCAGGCGAGTAGGATACAAGATTGGCGGCATCGCTCGGCGAGGCGACGATGATCATCTCCGTGGCGTCAATATAGCTTCTGCGTCGTGGCGATGCCATTGGCGTTCTCTGCCGTCGGCATCGCTCGGCCACGGCAGGAAATTTCGTCGGTCTTGCCGATCAAGGCTTGGTCGTCGTTGCGCCGCAGAAGCGATTGGCTCGGCCTTGCCCGCGCTACTCCGGCTCATGAATTGAGCCGGCCGGTGAAGAAGTCGGCAAGGCGGCTCGTGCCGAGCCGTTTTTTTTTGCAGCAATAATCTCGAATCTGTATTATCTTTCCGGCGTAAGTAATTCTATAAACTCCGATGACTACTAAGCCCCCCGCACTTGCGATACCCAAGGTCTATCTGATCGACGACGATCCGGTCGCCATGTTTTTGCTCGTTGACCTCGCCGAATCGGTCAATCTGCCGCACGTCGCCTTGAGCAGCGCGGTCAAGTTTCTCGAACAGGATTTGCAGGGGCTCGAAGGTTGCATCGTCAGCGATCTGCGGATGCCCGGCATGAGCGGTCTGGAGCTTCAGGATGAGCTGCACCGACGCGACGTCAATCTGCCGATCATTTTCATTTCGGCGTACGCCGAGGTGCATTCGGTGGTGCGCGCGATGCGCGGTGGCGCGCTCGATTTCTTTCAGAAACCCTTCTCGTCGCAGGATCTGATCGAACGCATCCAGGATGGCCTGCGCATCGACCGCGAGCGTGCCGAGCTGTTGGCCCGCAATCGCAAGATCGGCGAGCGGATGGCGCTGCTCACGCCGCGCGAGAAGGATGTGCTGCAGGGAATCTTCGAAGGCAAGCTGACCAAGGTCATCGCCGATGAATTGGGCATCGGCGTGCGTACGGCCGAAACCTACCGCCAGCTGATCATGCAGAAGCTCGAAGCCGGTTCGATTGCCGAACTCGTTCGTCTGGTCGTCGACGCCATGCCAAAGCACCCGTCGGCGGTGTAATCGCGCTTCTTTCGATTTACCGCGCCGCACGCAGTAAGGCTAGCGCGCCTTCAAAATCAAAAATCTCGATTGCCGACAGTAGCGCGGCGCCTGGCTCCTTGCCGAGCGCGTCGAGCAGAAACTGGCTTTGCTCGCGGGCTGCGCTGAGGGCCAGTAGTTCGCCGTTTTCGAGCAGTTGCTCGAGCGTCGTCAGCCGCGCTTGATCGCCATCATCGGCTGTCGTTATCGGCGCCGGCTCGGCGTCCGCTGACTCCTGCGCTGCTTGCTGTAGCCCGGCGATCAATGTTTGCAGTTCGGGCGCCAGCGCGGCGTAACGCAGTTCGACCTCATCGCGTCCGCTGTGCTGGCGCAGCGCGCTGAGCAAGGCGGTGGCAAGTTCGGCGACCTGCGTTGCGCCGATCAGCGCAGATGAGCCTTTGAGCGAATGCACCAACTGTTCGGCGCTGCTCATCTGATCGGCGGCGAGCGCCGTGGCGATCTTGTCGACGTCGAGCGCGTGTTGCTGCAGAAAAAGACCGATCACCTGCTTGAACTTCTGCTGATTGCCGCGTAGCCGTGAGAGGCCCTTGTCGACATTGAGACCGGGAACGTCAGCCAAGCGTCGTTTGAAGGCGGCGAGTTGTTCCGTTGGTACCGGCAGACGAGCGCTATGCTCTTCAAGCTCGATGTCCTGAGTGCCGTCGCTGCGCGGTAGCCACTTGCACAGCACGGCGTAAAGCGCGTCCGGGTCGACCGGCTTGGCGATGAAATCATTCATTCCGGCCGCCAGGCAGCTGCGCCGGTCTTCGTCGAAGGCGTTGGCGGTCATCGCCAGGATCGGGGTCTGCGCGCGTTGTCCGGCCAGCTCGCGGATCGCCCGCGTCGCGCAGAGGCCGTTCATCACCGGCATCTGAACGTCCATCAGGATCAGATCGTAAGCGCTGATGCGTACCTTGTCGACGGCTTCGCGTCCATTGCTGGCGGTGTCGACCTGCATGCCGACGCCGTGCAGCAACAGCTGGGCGACCTCCAGATTGATCTCGACGTCATCGGCGAGCAGGATTCGCGCGCCGGCGTAGTCGCGGCGCAGGATCTTTTCGTGATCGCCTTTGCTCTCAATGGCGGCCGGCGGCTTCAGGCCTTCGCCGCGCTTGAGCCGGGCAGTGAACCAGAAGGTGCTGCCGCGCTGGCGTTCGCTGGTGACGCCGGCGTCGCCGCCCATCAGTTGCGCCAGCCGGCGGGTGATCGCCAGTCCCAGCCCGGTGCCGCCGTATTTGCGTGTGGTCGAGGCGTCGGCCTGTTCGAAGGCCTGGAACAGGTTGGGCAGTTTGTCGGCGGCAATGCCGACGCCGCTATCCTCGACTTCGAAGCGCAGCAGCAGATCCTGGCCATCTTCTTCCAGCACCATCGCGCGCAGGGTGATCTGTCCGTGTTCAGTGAATTTGACGGCGTTGGCGGCGTAGTTGAGCAGGGCCTGGCGCAGTCGGTTGGGATCGCCGCGCAGCCAGGGTGGGGCGTTGTCGGTCAGCTGAACGAGGGTCAGCCGTTTCTCACGCGCCAGGTCGGCGATCATCGAGCGTACGCTGTCGAACACTGACGTCAGGCTGAAGTCGCTTTCCTCCAGCGTCATCTTGTTGGCCTCGATCTTCGAGAGATCGAGAATATTGTTGATCAACTCGAGCAGATGGGCGGCGGCGGCGTCGATCTTGATCAGCCGGTCGAGTTGTCTTGGCGTCGGTTCGCTGTTGCGCAACAAATGAGTGAGTCCGACGATGGCATTCATCGGCGTGCGGATTTCGTGGCTCATATTGGCCAGGAACGAGCTCTTGGCGACGCTGGCGGCTTCGGCCTTGATGCTGGCCTCGGCCAGTTGCGCCGTGCGCACGTTGACCACCTCTTCGAGATGGAAACGGTAGTTGTCGAGTTCTTCGCCCAGGCGCTTCTTCTCGGTGACGTCTTCCTTGACCGCGACATAATGGGAAATGCGGCCGTCGGCCTGCCGGATCGGGGCGACGTTGGCGAATTCGACGAACACGCTGCCGTCCTTGCGTTGATTGAAAAACTCGCCCTTCCACGACTCGCCTCGCGCCAGTGCCGCCCACATCGCGGCGTAGGCGTCGGGCGACGTTTGGCCCGAATTGAGGATGCTCGGGTTCTGACCGATCGCCTCGTCGCGACTGTAACCGGTGTGCGCGACAAAGGCCTCGTTGACAAACTCGATGCGCGCCTGGGTATCGGTGATGACGATGGATTCCGGGCTCTGTCTGACGGCTTCGGACAGCAGGCGCAGGCTTTGTTCGGTTTTCTTGCGTTGCGAGATGTCGCGCATGGTGGCGGTAAAGTAGATACCGTCGGCAACGGCCCAGCGCGTCAGCGAAAGATCGATGTCGAATTCACTGCCGTCGCGGCGCAGCCCGGTCAGCTCGGCTGATTTGCCGACCACCTGCGATTCGCTGCCCGACAGCGCGTGTTTCATGTACGTCGGATGCGCTGCACGGTAACGTTGCGGCATCAGCCTTTCCAGCGGCTGGCCGATGATTTCGTCTCTGCTGTAGCCGAAAATCCTTTCGGCACCCGGGTTCCAGGCGACGATGATGCCGTCGCTGTCGGCATTGACCAGCGCGTCGTTGGACGATTGCGTCACCGCCTCGTAACGTTCGATGCTTGAGCGCAGCGCGGCTTCGGCCTGGCGCAGGATCGCGTTCTGCCGGCTCAGTTCGGTCTGCTTGGCCTGGAGCTGGTCGTTGGCGACGCGTAGCGCCATTTCTTGCATCTTGCGCGGTGTGATGTCCTGCGCCGTGCCGAGCAGATAGTCGAGCGAGCCATTGGCCCGGCGTACCGCCTTCATGTCGCTATTGATGAAAATGACCGAACCGTCCTTGCGGATCAGGCGTTGTTCAAAGGTTGCGCTATCGGTTTCGCCGCTGCTGATTTTCAAGACTTCGGCGTAGGCTTGCGGATAGTCGTCGGGATGGGTCAGGTCCTCGAAGGTTTTTTCCAGCAGCTCTTCGCGCGAATAGCCGGAGAGAACGCAGCACTGATCGTTGAACCTCGTGAAGCGCCGTGTTTTCGGCGAGACGATGACCATGCTGACGAAAGGCAGTTTGAGAAAATCGTCGAGCAGCTGGTCGGCCCTGGCCTTTTCGGCGAGCAGCGAGAGCTGCTCGGCGTGTTCGCGCCGGCGCCAGAGGGCGAGCAGCGCGACCATCGTCGCCTGGATTGCGGCGAGCGCAATGGCGCCGATCCACAGCAGGTTTCGCCACATCGGCGCGAGCAATTCGGCGCGATCGATCTTGGTCAGCAGGTGCCAGGAGGTTCCTCTGACCTGGCGGTAGGCGGCGAATACCGCCTCGCCGCGATCGTCGACGCCCGTTGTGACGCCAGGCTGATCGGCGAGCACGGCGCGCACCGCCGGCGCTTCGCTGTGGTCGAGCGGGACGCGCAGGCTGGTCGGCGCCTGCGGCGACTGGCGTCGTGCACTGAGATGGACAACCTCGTTGCCGCGGCGTTGCACGAGCAGCGTTTCGCCGCTCGGGCTGGGCGTCGGCCACTGCTCCAGATAAGGCAGGAGGCGCTGCCTGAGGTCGATGCCGGTCATGACGAAACCGGTCAGTACGGTCTTTCGCCCCGTGTCGGGCTGCCACAGCGGGGCGGCAAAGTACAGTGTGGGCGTGCCATCGCCGCTGATCGATACCTCGCTGTGCGCGACGCTGCCGAGCTTGGCAGCGTGGTCGAGCAGCGTCTTCGTTTGGTCGGTGATGCTGAGCGGGTCGCCGCTATTGAGGACGACGGCGCCGCGCGCATCGAGCAAGGTCACCGATTGGTAATGGTAGGCCGTACGCATCGCCGCCAGCTCGTTGGCGACCCCCGTGCGCAAGGCCTGCTGGCTGGCGTATTGCACCCGGGTCGCCCGTTCGATCAGGTGGCTTCGGCTCATGATCAGCTGGAGATCGGCCTCGCGCTCGTGCAGCCAGTCCTCGATCTGATCGGTCTGCAGCCGGGCAATGGCGTTGAGGTTGGCGAACGCTTCGCGTTCGATCTGTGGGGCGCGCAGGCTGACGTACAGCGCGGCGAGCAGCAGCACGCACAGCGACAGCGCGGCGAAGCTTTGCACCAGATAGCGGTGGTACGTGCGCTGCGCGTGTGCGTCGTCGTCGATCGCGGCGTCGGGAATGATTCGCTTGATGATGCGCTGGCACAGTCGGCTCATTCGGGCGGTTCGCTTTCAGCTGTCAATGCCGTAGCGTAGCGCAATCGCCTCGAATTCCGCGCAGCAGGCGAGGAAGGCGTCGGTAATGTCCGGGTCGAACTGGCGACCACGTTCTTCGGCGATGATTCTGCAGACCATGGCAAAAGGGACCGCATCTTTGTAAACACGTCGCGAGATCAGCGCGTCAAAGACGTCGGCCAACGCCATGATCCGCGCTGAGAGCGGGATCGCTTCGCCGGCCAGAGTCGGGGTAGCCGCTGCCGTCCCAGCGCTCGTGATGCCAGCGAACGATTTCCTTGGCCAGGCTCAGGAATTCGGCCGCCGATTCGATGTCGCGTTCGGCGAGGGCGATCGCGTCGCTCCCCAGCACGGTGTGGGTTTTCATGATCTCCCATTCGTCTGGCGTGAGCTTGCCCGGTTTCTGCAGGATCGCGTCCGGAATGCCGACCTTGCCGATGTCGTGCAGCGGTGCCGAATGCGCCAGCAGCTCGATGTAACTGGCGTCGATGACCGTCGCGAAGCGCGGGTGATGCGCCAGTCGCGTCGCCAGTTGACGGACATAGCCCTGAGTGCGCTGGATGTGGTTGCCGGTCTCGTTGTCGCGGGTTTCGGCGAGGTGTGCCAGGGCGCGGATGCTGACCGCCTGAATCAGTTCGTTTTCGCGCAGGCGGCGCGCGACTTCAGCTTCCAGCGCCTGATTCTGGTCCTGCAGCCAGCGCCGAGCGTTCCGCACCAGCAACTGGTTGCGGACTCGCGAGAGAACGACGGCCGGCTTGATCGGCTTGACGATGTAATCGGCGATTCCGGCGTTGAATGCCCGCTCGACATCGTCGTCAGCGTCCATCGCGGTCAGGAAAATCACCGGAATATCGCGTGTGGCCGCGGAATCACGCAGCTGGCGCAGGACCTGGTGGCCGTCCATCTCGGGCATCATCACGTCGAGCAGGATCAGCGCGGGCGGCGGTATCTGGCTGGCAAGATGCAGCGCGGTACGGCCAGCGCAGGCCACCTTGACGCGATAACCGGCGTTTTGCAGCAAATCGCCCAGGACGCAGAGGTTCTCAGGCGAGTCGTCGACGATCAGAATGAGCTGATTGTCGGTCATTCGGCGCCGGGGCGCAGCCGCTGCTTCGATCTCTGAGGGGACCACCGCATTCATCGGCGCGTCCTACTTGATGACGCGCTTGATCGTATCGAGCAGCTCGTCGGCGGTCGCCGGCTTGACGATCCAGCCCGAGGCGCCGGCGGCCTTGGCTTCCTGCCTCTTCGATTGATGCGATTCGGTGGTCAGGAAAAGGATGGGAACATACTTGTAAGCCGGCAGCTGACGTACCGTCCTGATCAACTCGATGCCGTTCATTCCGGGCATGTTGAGATCGGTGATCAGCAGGTCGATCTTGACTCCGGCGTCGAATTTCTTGAGGGCGTCCTCGGCGTCGGCAGCTTTCTCGACCTCGTAGCCGGCCTTGTCGAGGATGCTCGAAATGGTCAACAGGATCGTTGCTGAATCGTCGACCAGCATGATTGTGCTCATGGCGCCCCTTTTTTCAACGACGTTCGGCGTGCAAACGGTGCCGCTCTTTCGATTTGACGGCGGTCGGCTGGCCGCTCTTTGCTAGTTTGCTGCAATGCTCTCAAATCACCCCGGTTTTGTGCATCCGTGGAAACCGCATAAAACTGCGGGAACTACGGAGCCATTCGGGCCGTTTGCCGACGCGCTGCGCTCTTGCGCCAGAGCGGGCTGCAGCGCCGGTAGCGCGGCTTCGGCCTGGCCATCGCACGTGAGCTTGCGCCTCTGGGGGCGGTGATGCGCAGGATTTTTCACCGTCAACGTTCTCGCGAAAAGGTTCAGCTTTTGAGTGCAGCGCAGAGTGAGGCGACTTCCTCGGCCGATTCGGCGAGGATGCTGGTCAGCGTTTCGTCGTCGATCAACAATTCCAGTTCGACAGCCATTCCCCTGCGGCTCATTCCGGCCAAGGCGTCGATCGGCGATTCGATCGGCGACAACTGGTCGGCGAGCAACAGGGTGTCGCCGAGCGAAGTTGGCGGCATCGCCAGGAAACCCGACCACAGCGTCTCCATCGCTTCGAGAATGGGGGCCGGCACCTGCAGTGCGCAGAGCACGGCGCGTCCGACCGCCGCTTCGCCGTCGCCATGCCAGAGTTCTAGGTCGCTGGTCAGCAGGCCGGGAAAGGCGCCGGCGCGAGCGATCAGGTAGAAGCTGCCGATTTCGTGCACGATGCCGGCGAAGAAGGCGGCGTCGGGGTTTTGCCGTGTCACGCGGTGCGCGATGACGCGTGCCAGCGACGCGACGCTGGCCGTGTGTTCCCATAACCGGGCGGCCAGCGCGCGATGCTCGGCGGCGAGCGACAGGTCCTTCATCTGGCGCACGATGACCGTTGCGGCGAGCGCGCGCAGGGTGGCGAAACCGAGCCGCGCGACGGCGCTCTTGATCCCGCTGATGGTGCGGCCGCCCGGGTTGTAGGCGATCGAATTGGCGATCGCCAAGACGCGTGTGGCGAGGATCGGTTCGGCGCCGATCAGTTTGGTCAGCGCGTCGACCGAGCACTCGGGATCGTCGAGCAGACGCTGTACGCGCAACGCAATGTCATTGTGCGTCGGGAAAACGATGTCGCCGCGAGCGGCGTCGGCTGCGATGACATCGAGCGCTGAGCGAACGTCCATCAGTGAACTCCCCGGTCGTGGTTGGCGCCGTGCTCGATGCTGGCTGCGGCAATCGGCGCGCGCGCCCGCGTCGTGAATTTCCTATCGGCCATGGCTATTCCTGACCTTGGCGTCGGCGCCCTCGGGGAAGGCCAGCCAGACGTCACCGCTCCAGAGGTCGAAGTGCAGTTTGCGCCGTCCGCTGCCGGCGACGTGTTCGGCGACCAGTGCGATGTGTTGCGACGAGAGCAGCGATCGCCCAAGTTCGATGTTGCGCCGGCCGATGTTCATCTTGCCGCCGCTGCCTGTAAACATATTGGCGCCGCCGAACAACTTGGCCTGGTACTCGCACGGTCTTGTGCCGGCGGCCTCGACGTGCTGCAGGAAGAGGTCGAAGGCTTCGCTGGCGTAGCGTGCGTCGAGCGCGCTGTCTGGCGCGCGCGAGCGCTCGGTCATCATGTAGTGGCACATGCCGCCGATGCGTTGGCGCGGGTGCCACAGCGTGATCGAGACGCACGAGCCGAGCAGCGTCGAAATGCGCGTGCGCCCGCCGCCGAAATAGAAGTCGCCGGCGCCCAGTACCACGGTTTGGCCAGGCTCATCAGTGCCGTTCAGGGCGGGCTTCATGGCTTGCGGTAGATCGTCGGACGGACCGCGACGACGCGATCGGTCAGGCCGTTGAGCGTTTCGGAATGGCCGATGATCAGGTAGCCGCCGGGCCGCAGCCGGGGCAGCAGATTATGCACGACGCGGGTCTTGGTTTTCGGGTCGAAGTAGATCATCACGTTGCGCAGGAAAACGACGTCGAACTCGCCGATCTTGGCGTCGACCGGGTGCATCAGGTTGATCTGGTGAAAGCTGGTTTTCTGGCGCAGTTCGGGCGCGATCAGAAAGCTTCCCGAATGCGCGCGAACGCCCTTGAGGCAGTATTTCTTGAGGTGGCCGTGGGGAATGCCTTCGGTGCGCGCCAGCGAGTAATGGCCGGTGACGGCCTTGGCCAGCACCTTGGTGCAGATATCCGAGCCGACGATTTCCCACGGCTTGTCGGGCAGCGCTTCGGCCAGCGTCATGGCGATCGAGTAGGCTTCTTCGCCGCTTGAACTGGCAGCGCTCCAGACGCGGAAAGTCGCGTTATTGCCGCGCTTGGCGATGATTTCCTCGCGCAGGAAATCGAAATGCTTGGGTTCGCGGAAAAAGTAGGTTTCGTTGGTCGTCAGCAGGTCGACCATGGTCTGGACTTCTTCCGGGAAGTTGCCGGAGGCGAGCATTCGGTAGTAGTCGCCAAAGCTCGTCAGGTCGTACAGCGGGAGTCGTTTGCTGAGGCGGCCGACGAGCAGTATCTTCTTGGCGTCGGAGAGGCTGATCCCGGCAATTTTGTGGATCAGTCGCTGGAACAGACCGAATTCCTGGTCGGTAATTGAGAATTCGATCATCAGAAGAGCTCGATCTTGTGGTCGCTGGTTTTGGGTTTCTGCAGCAGCGTTTGCGCGTAGGCGCGTTCTTCGCGCGCGATGACTTCGGCATTGGCCATGTTGGTCACCAGGCGTTTGCAAAAGGCTTCGCCGTTGAACGGCAGGAAGATGATCTTGCGCGACCAGGGGCCGAGAAAATCGGACGAGCGCAGCGCAATTCCCTCACGCGCCAGCCAGGCCTTGGCGAAGTTGGCGTTGCGCATACCGATCGACAGCGCGCTGCTGTCGGTGTCGATGATGGTGCCGCCGCCAAAGGCCTTGGCCTGCAGGCGAGCTTTCCTGGCGCCCTTGTCGAGCAGCGCGTTGAGCAGCGCTTCCATGGCGAAACTGCCGGACAACATCGAGTCGACGTCGCCGTTCCGGCGGTGCCCCATCTCGGGCAGCATGAAGTGGTTGATTCCGCCGATCTTGAGCTGCGGATCGAAAAGGCAGACGGCGACGCACGAGCCGAGCAGCGTGGCCATCGGCTTTTCGGAATCGACGAGCCAGGCGCCTGGCTGCACGACGCGGGCGTAACGTTCAATGTCTTTTACCGGGAGGCTGGCGTAGTCCAAGGTCCTTGTGATTCCAAAGTTTTTCCGCTCGGCGCCTCAGTGGCTACGCAACTGAGCGAGCTGGTCGTTGAGGCGCAGCAGCGCCCTTTGTGTTTCGTGACCGCGATCGAGCACGGCGACCATCTCGGTCGCGAAGCCGCCGACCACGTCCTGCAGCAATTTTTCCTGGGCGTCGGTCAGTCCGAGTCGGCAGAACGCGTCGAGCAGCGATTCCCTGAGATCCTGGATCAGTTTTTCGCCAGCGATCGAGTTGTTGAGCTGCGCTGCGTGCAGTTCCATCACCGCATCGCCGATATTTTTCAGCGCCGACTGGATTTTCGCCTGCGCCAGCCGCTTGGTCGCTTCCGCTTGCAAGGTCTGGAGCCGCGAGTCTATGGCCTGCGCGGCAAGCGAGAGATGGTCGCGCAGCCGGCCGCAGAAATCCGGGTCGGACAGCGGCAGGTCATTGACCATCAGCGTGACGCGCTCGAAGTTATGCACGCTACGCCGACTGAACTCGAAAATACGTCCTTGCTGACGAACGTGTTCGATCACCGAGACTTCGAGCGGCAGGTTCTTGCCGGCCGCGCTGATCGTTTGCGTCGCGCTGCCGAGCCGTATCTGAACGACGCCGTTAAGCTTGAAGCGTTGCATCAGTTCGAGCGCGCCGTTGGCGACTTTCGCGGCGTTGTCCATGGCGATCAGCCGGCTCATGAACTGCAGCAGAATGCCGGTTTCGTCCATGTTGGCCAGCGCCAGCGACGACAGCAATTCGGCATCCTTGAGTTGGACGGCCAGCGAGCGCTGATTGAGCACCATGTTTTGTGCGACTTTCAGCTTGCGCAGCAGTTCTTCGGGGGCGAAGGGCTTGACGATGAAATCCTCGCCGCCGGCGTCGTAGGCGCGCAGGCGATCGTCGATCGTGTCGTGGCTCGAAACGAAGGTTACCGGCGTTCGGCGCAGCGCAGCGTCGTCCTTGATTCGGCGGCACAACGCGTAGCCGTCGATGCCGGGCAGGTTGATGTCGAGCAGGAAATAATCAGGCTTTTCGACTGCCAGTTGCGCCAGGCAGTCTTCGGCACAGGCGAAGGTCCGGATCCGACAGTCGGCTTGCAGAATGGTGTTGATGACCTCAAGAACGAGTGGGTCATCGTCGACGACAAATACGGTAAAAGACTGACTCATTGCCTACCTCGTGGGGTCGCTGCTGCGTCCCGCCAACGGCGCGCCTGCGCCGAGTACGGACGAGATCTCGCGGCTCATCTCGTCGACCGTGCGTTCCAGTTCTTCAAGCCACAGGGTACTGGGTTCTGCGTTCCTCAGGGTCATTTCCAGCGACAGCGCGATCGAATGCAGTTCGGCCATGCCCAGCATTCCGGTTCGTCCCTTGAGTGCATGGCTCAGCCTGATGGCCTGTTCGTGCGAGCCTTGGACGATCGCTTCGCGGATCTGTCCGGCGATCGCCGGGCCGTAGCTGATGAACTCAATCAGCCAGTGCCGGTAGCGTTGCTCGTCGCCGGCGAAGCGGGCGAGCGCTGCGCGGGTCTGCACCCCGCTCAGGAGCAGCGTGCCGGGAGTCTGCGCGTCGTCGTTCATGGTTTGATTTCCTCTGGCGTTGGGCGGGCGGATAGGCCTATTCCGCCTAGTTTTGACGCGATGGTCCCAGAGATGGCGGGACTTGTGCATCCGTAGTTTGTGCAGCAAACGGCGGGAACTACGGAGTAAGGGCAGCGTTACTCGCGTTTGCCGACGTCGGGCGCGGTCGCGTCGGCCTCGTTCAGTTCGCGCCAGATCCCGTCGATCAAGCCTTCAATCGGCCGGAATCTGGCTTTGTAGGCCATTTTTCGACTGTCGCGGATCCAGTAGCCCAGATACAGATAGGGCAGGTCGTTGGCCGCGCACTGCGCGATCTGCCACAGGATGTTGTAGGTACCGAGGCTGGCGTGTTCGAGGTCGGGGTCGTAGAAGGTGTAGACGGACGACAGGCCG
The DNA here is from genome assembly GCA_018262095.1 of Pseudomonadota bacterium. Lineage (GTDB taxonomy): Bacteria > Pseudomonadota > Gammaproteobacteria > Burkholderiales > Rhodocyclaceae > Propionivibrio. Next base: position 21,686 of record JAGTRW010000020.1, on the reverse strand, counting down.
TCGCCGAGCACGTCGATGATGCTGGCCATGCGCAGCTGGCCGTTTTCGGTAAATTCGATCAGCCGGGTGTCGACGCCGCTTTGCAGCAGGAAGTTGGCGTACTGCTCGTGATCGTCCTGATCCATTCCGCCGCCGGCGTGCCGTGCCGCCTGGTAGCGCCGGTAGAGCTGGTAATGCTCGGCGACGTAGGCCAGCGGCAGCTCGCGCGCCTGCAGCGCGCCATGGGTTTTGCGGCAGCGCCGCTGGCTGCGGTTGGGCACAAAGCGGGCGACCGGCAGGCGCACCGGAACACAGGCCGAACAGGCCGCGCAGCGCGGACGGTAGGTGAACAGCCCGCTGCGGCGAAAGCCGGAACGCACCAGTTCGCCGTAGACCTCGCTGGTGATCCGCTGTGGCGGCGTCGCAACCTGCGAAATGGCGCGCTCGCCAGCCAGGTAGCTGCACGGGTAGGCGGCAGTCGTGTAGTACTGCAATAGCGAAAAGGGAAGTTCTGAGTCGCCCATGTGCGCCATTTTAGCTCCACACTGCGCTGGCGCCATCGGCCGTCCAGCGGCCACCCGTCGGCGCCATGGCGGTCAGATCGACCAGCCTGGCGATGAACTCGCGGCGCGCAATCTCGCGCGCGCCGAGTGAGGCCAGGTGCGGCGTGTTCATCTGGCAGTCGATCAGGCCGAAGCCCTGCGCGTCAAGATGGCGGCAGAGGTGCGCCAGCGCGATCTTCGAGGCGTCGGTAGCGTGCGAAAACATCGATTCTCCGTAGAACATCTTGCCGATGGCCAGCCCGTAGAGTCCGCCGATCAGCTTGTCGCCAAGCCAGACTTCGACCGAGTGAGCGAAACCAAGTTCATGCAAGTTGCAGTAGGCGGCCTGCATCTCGCCGCTGATCCAGGTTCCCGCCTGGCCCTTGCGTCGGGTCAGGGCGCAGGCGCGAATGACCGCCGCAAAATCGCTGTCGAGCGTGATTCGCTGCAGGCCGGCGCGCAGCGTCCGGCGCAGTGAACGCGAAACCTTGAACTCGGACGGGACCAGCACCATGCGCGGGTCAGGGCTCCACCACAGGATCGGTTCGCCTGGCGAATACCAGGGAAAGATGCCGTTGCGGTAGGCGTCAAGCAGACGCTGCGGCGAAAGATCGCCGCCCGCGCAGAGCAGACCGTTGGGTTCGGCGAGCGCAAGTTCGAGCGGCGGGAAGGGGTCGGCGCTGCCAAGCCAGGGAATCATCGCTGGACGTCGAGTTCGAGGTGGGTCATCGGATCAGGTGAAAACACAGCGGATTGGCGCAAGCTTAACCCGGCAGCACCGGGTATTGGCATCTTTCGGGACGGTTTTTCAGATCGTCGGCAATAAAAAAGGACGCCTAGGCGTCCACTTTTGTCGGCTTGCCGAACGCTTAGCGTTCGACGACGCGGCGCGCCCCGTTGTAGCGTTTGACCCAGTAGCCCTGGCTCATGTCCTCAACGCGGACTTCAGCGCCGGTACGCGGTGCATGCATGAAGCGGTTGTCGCCCAGATAGATGCCGACGTGCGAGAAAGCGCGGCGCATGGTGTTGAAGAAGACCAGGTCGCCGGCCTTGAGTTCCTTGCGGTCGACGACGTTGCCGACCTCGCTCTGTTCCTTGGCGGTGCGCGGCAGCAGCATGCCGACCGCGTCCTTGAAGACCAGTTGAACAAAGCCGCTGCAGTCGAGTCCACTGTCGGCGTCGGCGCCGCCGCGGCGATAGTTGATGCCGACGAGCTCCAGACCTTTGAGGATCAGATCCTGGGCGCTGCTCGTGTAGCGCTCGAACAGCGAAGGCTCGTCAAGGAGCCTGGGCTGTTGTTCGATGGCGTGGGCCGCGCCGACGCTGGTCAGGGCGAACACGGCGAGCACGGTAATGACGAATTTGTGACAAGACATGGGGGCGGAATTTAAGTGAAAAAAACCGGCTTGTAAACCCTTGTTGCCGTTTTTTCTTCGTTTGCTGTTTGGGAAAATTTTGCAACATATTGATTGTTAAGTGTTTTGTGAGTTGTTGTGCAGCCCGCTAACGCGCTGTTGAATGCCCGGTTTATGCTTATAATTGTTGCCTTGACCATCGAAATCTTCTCGGGAGAGCTTGATGAGTCCTTGTCAGGTGGACCGATGCCGTCGATGGCGCTTATCGACTGAGTAGGGCATGGAAAAGCCGATCTCCTTGCCGCGCATTCTGCTTGTCGATCAGTCGCGCATCGCGCGCGCAACGATCGTCAAGCATTTGCGCGATCGCTTCGATTTTCGCGAAGAGGCCGACGGCGAGGCGGCCTGGCAGGTGCTGGTGCTCGATCATTCGATTCAGCTGGTGATTTGTTCGCTGTCGCTCGCGTTGCCCGACGGCAATGACTTGCTGGTTCGCGTGCGCTCTTCACGGCTGGCGCGTCTGCGCCAGATGCCGATGCTGATGATCTCCGGCGACGATGAGCAGGCCATTGCGCGCGCCAGGGAACAGGGCGCGTCAGATTTCATCAGCCGCCGCACGGGGGCGGCCGAAATGCTCGCGCGAGTTGAATCCTTGCTCAATCTTGGGCTGGCACAGAACCGTCTCAACGACAGCCTCGAACAGACTATTCAGAATGCCGAAACGGGTCTGTTTACGCGCAAATACATCGAAGCGCAGGCGCTCTCAGCGGTATCGCACGCGCTGCGGCACGACGGTGAAGTCAGCATCATGGTGATCGGTTTCGACCATCTCGGCGCCGTGCTTGAAGCGCACGGCATCGATCTCGCCAAGCAGTTGCAGCAGCGGTTCGCCGCGCTGCTGGCCGGCAAGATTCGGAAGGAGGACAGCCTCGGTCACTTGGCCGACAGTCAGTTGGTCGTGCTCTCGCCGGGGACGTCCTGTGCGGCCTGCGAGTCGTTCGGCAACCGCCTGCGCGAGGCGATCCATGCCGCCAATATCGTCGTTCACGGCCAGCGGTTGAACTTGTCGGTCAGTATCGGTGTCAGCAATATCCCGGTCGATGCCGTGGTTTCCGGCGGCGCGTTGATCGAGTTGGCCGGCGATCGTCTGACGGCGGCGCAGCAGGCGGGGGGTAACCGGGTCGTTTCGTGTCCGCTGTCGTCCTCGCGAGCAGCGCTTGTGCCGCGGATCGATCAGGCGATCGCCTTGATTCGTGTGGGGCGAGAAAATGAAGTGGTGCCGCATCTGGCCACGCTCGGCAGGCAGGTGTTGCCGCTCTTGAAACTGTTGGAACGCGAGTGGACCTTGGGTCTGCCGCTGGTAGAGATTGAAAAGTGCTTGCTTGACCCGGCGCGGGATTCCGAAGACGCCGGGCAGGATTAACTCAGTGCAGAGTGATCGGTATCAGCAACCAGGAAAATCCCATGACCACAATCAAAGAGTTTCACCGGCAATCGATCGACAACCCGGATGCGTTCTGGGCCGAGGAAGCCAAGCTGATCGACTGGCACACGCCGTTTACCAAGACGCTCGATTTTTCGCGTCCGCCTTTTGCCAAGTGGTTTGTCGGCGGGCAAACCAACCTCTGTTACAACGCGGTCGATCGTCACGCAGCCAAGCGCCCCAACGATCGCGCCATGGTCTTCATCTCGACCGAGACCGATAGCGAGATCGTCTATACGTTCGGCGAGCTCAAGCAGGAGGTGATGCGCATGGCGGCGGCGATGCAGAGCCTGGGCGTGGTCAAGGGCGACCGCGTGCTGATCTACATGCCGATGATTCCCGAGGCGACCTTCGCCATGCTCGCCTGCGCGCGCATTGGTGCGATCCACTCGGTGGTCTTCGGCGGTTTCGCCGCGGGCTCGCTGGCCACCCGTATCGACGATGCGACGCCTGCGCTGATCGTCTCGGCCGACGCCGGAATGCGCGGCGGCAAGGCGGTTCCCTACAAGCATCTGCTCGACGACGCGATCGCGCAGGCAGCGCACAAGCCGGCCAAGGTATTGATGGTCGATCGCGGCCTCGACAAGGAATTTGCCAAGGTCGAAGGGCGCGACGTCGATTACGCGACGCTGCGCGAAGAGTTCATTGACGCGCAGGTGCCGGTGACCTGGCTCGAATCGTCGGAACCCTCTTACATCCTGTATACGTCGGGAACGACCGGCAAGCCCAAGGGCGTGCAGCGCGATACCGGCGGTTACGCCGTCGCGCTGGCCGCGTCGATGAAGCACATCTATTGCGGTGGCGCCGGCCAGACGATGTTTACTACCTCGGACATCGGCTGGGTCGTCGGCCATTCGTACATCGTCTATGGCCCGCTGATCGGCGGCATGTGCACGATCATGTACGAAGGCACGCCGCTGCGCCCCGACCCCGGAATCTGGTGGAAGATCGTCGAGAAGTACAAGGTCAACGTGATGTTCTCGGCGCCGACCGCGGCGCGCGTGCTCAAGAAGCACGACACCGCTTACATGCACAAATATGACCTGTCGAGCTTGAAGCACCTGTTCCTGGCCGGTGAGCCGCTCGACCAGCCGACGCACGAATGGATCATGGGCGAACTCAAACTGCCGGTGATCGACAACTACTGGCAGACCGAGACCGGCTGGCCGATCCTGGCCGCCATGCCGGGAATCGAGAAGACCGAGATCCGTTACGGCACGCCGAGCTTCCCGGTCTATGGCTACGACCTGCGCATCTTCCGCGAGGACGGCACGGTCTGCGATGCTGACGAGAAAGGAATCGTCGGCATCGTCCCGCCGCTGCCGCCGGGTTGCCTGTCGACGGTCTGGGGTGACGACGCGCGTTTCGTCTCGACCTACTTTTCGCTCTTTCGCGAACCGCAGGTCTATTCTTCTTTCGACTGGGGAATCCGCGACAAGGACGGCTACCATTACATCCTTGGGCGCACCGACGACGTCATCAACGTCGCCGGTCATCGGCTCGGGACGCGCGAGATCGAGGAGGCGATCCAGGGTCACCCGGCGATCGCCGAAGTCGCCGTGGTCGGCGTCGCCGACCCGCTCAAGGGGCAGATGCCGATGGCTTTCGCGGTGGTCAAGGACGCGGCCAGCATTTCGACGCCGGAGAAGCGTGCCGAGCTCGAAAAGGCGGTGTTCAAGCAGGTCGACGACAGTCTTGGCGCGATTGCCCGGCCGAGTCGCGTGCATTTCTTGACGGTGCTGCCCAAAACGCGTTCCGGCAAGCTCTTGCGCCGTTCGATCCAGGCCCTTGCCGAAGGTCGCGACCCGGGCGATCTGACGACCATCGAGGACCCTGCGGCGCTCGAACAGCTGCAGCTGGCGCTCGGTTTCAAAGCCAAGTGAGCCCGCGCTGGCCAGGAAGTGCCCGGCAGCAGGCGCTTCCCGGCCGCTGCCGGCGGCAGCACCGAAAAGCATTGATTGTCAAGCGCTTAATCGGCTACAATACTCGGCTTTTCCACCTTGCTCCACCGTTCGCATGGCGGGGGGCTTCAACCACGAGGAGTGTTCATGCGCCATTATGAAATCGTTTTTATCGTCCATCCGGATCAGAGTGAACAGGTCCCGGCGATGGTCGAGCGTTACAAGGCACTTGTTGCCACGCACGGCGGTCAGGTGCACCGTCTCGAAGACTGGGGTCGTCGTCAGCTGGCCTACCCGATCCAGAAGCTGCACAAGGCTCACTATGTGCTGATGAATATCGAGTGCAACGGTGAAGTGCTTGCCGAACTTGAGCACGGCTTCAAATTCAACGACGCGGTGCTTCGTCACCTGACCATCAAGATGAAGCGCGCGGTCACCGAGCCGTCGCCGATGATGAAGGAAGAGAAGTCCAAGTCGATGATGGAAGTTCGCGAAGAAGCGGTGGTTGCAGTTGAAGCCGCTGCCGAGCAACCCGCGGCCTGACTATCGAGGCTCAGCTGAATCGCGTTGAACTGACTGGAATCCTGATCGAGCGCAGCGCGCTGCGTTTCACCCCGGCCAAGGTGCCGGTAACGGAATGTGTGATCGGGCACCAGTCGGAGCAGGTTGAAGCGGGTAGCCCGCGGCGTGTCGAGTGCGAAATCCAGGCCATCGGTCTGGGTCAAACGGCGAGATGGCTGCAGGCTGCGACACCGGGAGTGACGGTTCATTTGACCGGCTTCCTGACTGCCAAGAGCCAGCACAGCAAACAGCTGAGATTGCATGTAACAACGATCGAATTTGTAGAAGGAAATCAAAATGGGTAGGTTCTTCAAGAAGAAGGATGACAAGAACGTCAAAAAACGTGGCAGTGGCCTGTTCAAGCGCCGCAAGTTCTGCCGCTTCAGTCTTGAGAAGATGGAAGGCATCGATTACAAGGATGTCGACCTGTTCAAGGAATACGTTGCTGAGAACGCCAAGATCATGCCGGCTCGTCTGACCGGTACCAAGGCGGGTTATCAGCGTCTGCTGTCGGTGGCGATCAAGCGCGCGCGCTTCCTGGCGCTGCTGCCTTACACCGACAACCACCAATAATCGAGGAGTAGACGATGCAAATTATTCTGATGGAGAAGGTCGTCAACCTCGGTGGCCTCGGTGATCTGGTCAAGGTCAAGGACGGTTACGCGCGCAACTTCCTGATTCCGCAAGGCAAGGCCAAGCGTGCCACGCCGCTGGCGATGAAGGAATTCGAAGGCCGCCGCGCCGAGCTCGAGAAGGCTGCTGCCGAAAAGCTGGTTGCTGCCCAGGCTTTTGCCGAGAAGCTGTCCGGTGTGGTCGTCACTGTCGCGCGCAAGGCTGGCGTCGATGGTCGTCTGTTCGGCTCGGTCGGCAACAGCGACATCGCCGACGGTCTGAAGGCGCTCGGTTTTGACATCGAGAAGTCCGACATCCGCATGCCGACGGGCCCGCTCAAAGCAGTCGGCGAGTCGACGCTGGATATCGCGCTGCACACCGACGTGCTGGCCAACATCACGGTGGTCGTGGTCGGCGAGCAGTAAGCTGCCGAAGCCGTGGCGCGCCAGCGCGCTGGCGGCGCCTGAACAAAAAAGCCTTGCCCTGGTGCAAGGCTTTTTTCATTATCAGCCGGCGGGATGCCCTGGGTCGGGGTAAACTCTGCGCCTGACTCGTTTCAAGCACCGGAATTTTCATGGCCAAACCGTTCAATTCAGACTACCAGAAGAAGCCGCAGATCGATCCGGCGATCGCTGCGCTGCGCATTCCGCCGCATTCGATCGAGGCCGAACAGTCGGTGCTCGGCGGCTTGCTGCTCGACAACCAGGCCTTCGACAAGATCGCCGACCTGGTCGGCGAGGGCGATTTCTACCGCGACGAACACAAGCGCATCTACCGCCAGATCCGCAAGCTGCTCGAGCGCAGCAAGCCGGTCGACGTCGTCACCGTCGCCGAAAGTCTCGATCTGGCCGGCGAGGGAAGCGAGACCGGCGGCCTTGCCTATCTCGGCGAACTGGCGGCCAATACCCCGTCGGCGGCGAACATCAGGCGTTACGCCGAAATTGTTCGCGAACGCGCCGTCCTGCGCCAACTGGTCACCGCCGGCGACGAGATCGCCGGCAGCGCGCTCAACCCGCTGGGCCGCGACCCGAAGCAGTTGCTCGACGAGGCCGAGGCCAAGGTCTTCGCCATCGCCGAGAGCGGCTTTCGTCACCAGACCGGTTTTCAGCACATCAATCCGTTGCTCACCCAGGTCGTCGAGCGCATCCAGGAGCTGCACGACCGCGACAACCCGTCGGACATCACCGGCGTGCCGACCGGCTACCACGATCTTGACGCCAAAACCTCGGGACTGCAGCCGGGTGACCTGTTGATCGTCGCCGGTCGCCCGTCGATGGGCAAGACCTCGTTTGCGCTCAATATGGCCGAGCACGTGGCGATCGAAGTCGGCCTGCCGGTCGCCGTGTTCTCGATGGAAATGGGCGGCGCCCAGCTCGCGATGCGCATGCTCTCGTCGGTCGGCAAGCTCGACGCGCACCGCGTACGCACCGGCAAGCTCAACGACGACGAGTGGTCGCGCCTCTCGTTCGCGCTCGGCAAGATGCACGAAGCGCCGCTCTACATCGACGAGACGCCGGCCTTGAACCCGATCGACCTGCGCGCGCGCGCGCGCCGGCTGCACCGCCAGTGCGGCAAGCTCGGCCTGATCGTCATCGACTACCTGCAGCTGATGTCGTCGGCGAGCGCCGGCGGCGGCGAAAACCGGGCCACCGAGATCTCGGAAATTTCGCGCTCGCTCAAAGGCCTGGCCAAGGAGCTCAACGTGCCGGTGATGGCGCTGTCGCAGCTTAACCGTTCGCTTGAACAGCGGCCGAACAAGCGCCCGGTGATGTCCGATCTGCGCGAATCGGGCGCCATCGAGCAGGACGCCGACGTGATCATGTTCATCTATCGCGACGAAGTCTATAACCCCGACACGCCCGACAAGGGCAGCGCCGAAATCATCATCGGCAAGCAGCGTAACGGCCCGATCGGCATGGTTCGCCTGACCTTCATCGGTGAATACACGCGCTTCGAGAATTTCGCGAATCCCGGGGCGTACTGATCTGGGATAGGCGGCGCACGCCGCTGTCGTGATCGACAGCGGCTTAGGGCAAGCGACGAATCAGCCGCCGCGGGACTTCTTCAGTCCATCCATCACCGTGTTGATGGTCTCGGCACCAATCGTGGCCGAGTTCTTTTCGTACACCGATTTTACTTTTTCAAGCATGCGTTTTTGCTCTGCAGGCGTGATTTCATTGACCTGCATGCCGCGTGTTTTCAGTTCAGCCAGCGCTTTGCTGTCGCTCGCGCGGATTGTCGCGCGCTGCACTTTTTGGCCTTCGAGAGCCGCTTCACGCAAGGCGGCTTGCTCGTCCTTGCTCAGGGCATCAAACATTTTTTTGCTGTACAAAACGAGGAAGGGCGTGTACGCGTGGCGGGTCACGCTCAAGTATTTTTGCACTTCGTAATACTTGCTGGTATTGATGGTGACGAACGGATTTTCCTGGCCGTCGATGGTTTTTGTTTCGAGCGCCGTGAATACTTCGCCAAACGCCATGGGGACCGCGTTGCTCCCCAGCGTCTTGAAAGTGTCGAGGAAGATATTGTTCTGCATCACGCGCACTTTGATTCCGGAAAAGTCTTCAACCTTCGCTACCGGGTGTTTGCTGTTGGTCAGGTTACGGAAACCGTTTTCCCAGTACGCCAGGTTGACCAAGCCAACCTCTTCAAGCTTCTTGTTCATAAACTGACCTGCCGGGCCGTCGAGCACTGCGTCGGCTTCCTTTTCGTTGGCAAAAAGGAAGGGCAGGTCAAACACCCCCAATTCTTTGACGATTCCCACCAGCGGCGAAGTCGACGGGATCACCATCTCCTGCGTTCCGGCGCGCAAGGCTTGCGTCGCCTGCAAGTCGCCACCCGCCGCGCCACCCCAGAAAGCAACTATTTTCATCTTGCCGCCCGACTTGGCGTTGAGCACTTCTTGCATGCGTTTGATGCCCGCGCCAACGGGGTGGTCTTCGTTCACCCCGTTGCTGAGTTTGATATTGCGTTCACTAAACTGAGCAAAGGCCGAAGGGGCAGCGAGCAAGGTGCCTGCCACGATAAGCGCCGCATGAAGAGCGAGATTATGACGTTTCATGGTTCAGAAGCCTCCAGTTTATAAAGCAAGGATAAAGAGAACTTACAGCGTGAATCAGCGCATCCACCATTGCAGGGGGACAGTCACCAATTCGGGGATGAACACCAACAGGAAAAGCACAATCAATTCAGCGTACAAGAACGGCAACACGCCCTTGAAGGATTCGTCCATGGTGATCTTGGCCACGCCACAAACGACGTTGAGCACGGTGCCGACCGGTGGCGTGATCAAGCCAATCGCGTTGTTCATGATGAACAGCACGCCAAAGTAAACGGGATCAATGCCGGCCTTGAGCACGACTGGCATCAATACCGGGGTCAGAATCAGCACCGTCGGCGTCAAGTCGAGCGCCGTGCCGACGACGACGATCAGCACCATCATGACGAGCATCATCAGCGTCTTGTTGCCCATGAAGGGTTCGAGCATGGCGGCGACTTCGGTCGGAATGTTGGCGACCGTGATCAGCCAGGCGCTGACCATCGCCGCTGCGACCAGGAACATCACCACCGCGGTCGTTTTTCCGGCGGCCAGAAACAGGCCGTAAATGTCGCCCCATTTCAACTCGCGGTAAATGAACATGCCGACGAGAAAAGAGTACACGGCGGCGACCACGGCGGCCTCGGTCGGCGTAAACACGCCGGCCTTCATGCCGCCGATGATGATGATCGGCAGGAACATGGCAAAGGTGCTGTTGGCGGTAATTTTCAGGCGCTCGGCGAGCGGCAATTTGGGCGTCCGCGCAACGTTCTCTTTTTTCGCCACTAGCCACCAGGCGATGCCGATTGCCAGGCCCATCATCACGCCGGGAACAATGCCGGCAAGAAAAAGCTTGGTGATCGAGACGTTGGCCGCGACGCCGAAGATGATGAAACCGATCGACGGCGGAATCACCGGTGCGATGATGCCGCCGGCGGCCACCAGTCCCGCGGCGCGTCCCAGGTTGTAACCGGCGGCCTTCATCATCGGGATGACGATCGCGGCGATTGCTGCCGTATCGGCGATCGCCGAACCGGACAGCGAGGCCATGATGATCGCCGCCATCACCGCCACATAACCGAGGCCGCCGCGCAAGTGTCCGACCCAGGCGACGCCGAGATCAACGATGCGTTTACTCAAACCGCCGGCGTTCATGAACTCACCGGCCAGCAGGAAGAAAGGCACCGCGAGCAAGGGGAAGTTGTCGGCGCCATCGACAAAACGTTGCGCCAATATTTGCGTGTCGAACGCGGCCAGCGTGCCGTTGCTGGCCAGGTAAGCCATCAAGCTGACGCCGCAGACCAGCAGCGAGTAGGCGATCGGCATGCCAAGCGCCATCGCCGCGATCAAGGAAGAGACAAATATGGTTACGGTCATGGCTTAGGCCTTCACATCTTTGAGTTGTGCTCCGGCTTCCTTGAGGCCCTCGGTTTCTATGATCTGCACCATATCCTTTTCGCTTAACTGTCCGGAGAGCAGCAAGTAGAGTTTGTTGATGTTGATGGCGCCCATCACCACGCTGACGACATAGCCGATGCCGTAAATCCAGATCATCGAGATGCCAACGACCGGTGAAATATTGGTCACCTGCAACTCGTGCATTTGGTAGGTTCCCCACAGAAACATGCCGTTGCACATCAACATCAGCAGCTCGCTGAGGAACAGGCAGACTTTCTTGCCGGTCACTGGCAGGACCTTGACCAGGGTATCCATTCCCAGGTGCCCGCCTTCGCGCATGGCCACCATGGCGCCCAAGTAGGTGAGCCAGATGAAGCAGTAGCGCGACATTTCTTCGCTGACCGTGATTCCTGTGTCGAAGGCGTAGCGCATCAGCACGTTGCCAAAGACCATGACCACCATGGCGAACAACATCGCCACGACCAGAAATTCGAGCAGCTTGAAAAATCCATCAATCAGTTTTTGCATGTAAGCCGTTCCTCATAATCATTCAGTGGACGTTTATTCCTGCTTTTTACAAATTGATGGACGAATCTCGTATTCGCCGACCCTTCAACTTTTTCTCGATGCTAAGGCTCTTTTTCCAGAGTCAAGTCAGCGTAGGGAAATTCCTTTGAGCGATGAGGGGTCGTAAGGAGCCCCTCTTTGCATGCCAAATCGAACCAAACGAGCGATTTCATGATGTGCGACGACAGTATCGATTTCGCTTTCGATGCATTGCCATTCTCTAGTGCAGTGATGATCGCCAAGTGCTCATTCATCGCGCGTGCGCGGATGTCGCCCAAAGCCATCGAGATTCGCGTCAGGATGGCGATTACCCGTCCCGAGACAATGTCGTACGACTCGGTCAGGTACTGGTTGGCACAGTTCTCGACAAACGCCCGGTGAAAAGCGGCATCGGCTTGCGCAACGGCCAGCAGATCGCCGTTTTTTCTTCCGACTTCCATCTCATCGTTAGCGCGGTGCAACGCGGCGATGGTGCTTTCCCTCTTGTAAGCGATGCTCATCCTTAGCGCCTGCAATTCAAGAATTGCGCGGAACTCGTAGAGGTCTGACACCTCTTGTCGTGTCGGCAAGAAGACAAGACTTCCATGGTGCGGTCTTATCTCAATGAGTCCTTGCGCCTGCAGTGCGGTCAAGGCGTCCCGCACCGGAGTACGGCTTATGCCAAACGCCGAGGCCAGCTTGTCCTCGGACAGGACTTCACCAAGCCCGAATTCGGCGTTGAGGATCGCTTGTCGAAGACGCGAACAGACCCTGGAGGTCAGTGATTCGTTTCTTGATCGCGGGGTTGAATAGACTTGTGCCAAATCGTTTCTCGAAAATTTAGATAAAAATTTTAATTCCGTTTTTTCGCACTCTACTCGCTCCTGCTGCGAATATCAAATTGCTCCGGATTGGCCTGTTCCGATTCTTACTATTTGGATTGACGAAATTTTATCTAAGTAAAATCAATTGATTAAAGTCTTTTTTTCGAAAGGCCTAACGGCATCAGGTTGGCGTTTTCCTGCTGGTCGTATTTTTTCGGCATGCTGGCCTCGCCGTGTTTCGTCGTTGCGTTAGTACCTTAGCTAATGTACTGTAGTGGCCTAACTGATTCCAGTAGTACCTCGGTTGGAGCAAAAAATAGTGAATTGAAGTGCTCGTCATGGCGATGGTTTTCTGGGGGGAGCGTCGAATGGACAAGGATCTGGGGTGCGTGGGCAAGCGGAAAGCAAAATTCTTGGTTGGAATTACCGAGCCGGGTTATGCCGACCATAGCGTAGAAGCCGAGATGCTCTCGCCGCTCGGCGCCGAGGTGCGGATTATCCGCTGGGGCGGCGATCGCACCAGGCTGCTCGAACAGCTCAAGGGGCTGGATATCGTGATGCTCCGTGACATCCCGGTTCTCGATGCAGAAGCGATTGGGCTTCTGAACGAGAACGGAGGCATCGTCCGCTACGGTGTCGGCGTCGATACCGTCGATCTGGAAGCGGCGAGGAGGCGCGGCATCAAGGTTGCCAATACCCCCGACTATGGCGCCGAGATCGAAGTCGCCGATCACGCCACCGCGCTCACTCTGGCGCTGGTGCGCCGGGTCGTCGCGCGCGACGCACAGGTCAAGTCCGGACAATGGAATATCGCCCAGAAGGAACCGATCTACCGCATCGCCGGTTCGACTCTCGGCCTCTTCGGTTTCGGCAAGATCGCCCGCGCCTACCTCGAACGGATGCGCGGTTTCGGCATCGACGAGGTACTGGTATACGACCCTTTTATCGCCGACGAATTCGCTGTCCAGTTCAAGGTCAAACGGGCCTCTTTTGATGATATCTGTCGCCACGCCCAGATCATTTCGCTGCATGCGCCGGCGACCCCGGAAACGCGCCACATCGTCAATGCCAGCACGCTGGCGCTGATGAACGAAAGGACTTGCCTCATCAATACCGCGCGTGGCGCTCTGGTCGATATTCACGCGCTGGCCGAAACACTCAAAGCCGGAAAAATTTTCGGTGCGGCGCTCGATGTGCTTGATCGTGAGCCGATCGACGCGGCGTGTCCCTTGCGCAAACTCAATAATGTGATTTTGACCGATCACACCGCGTGGTATTCGGAGTCGAGTGTCAGAACGATTCAGAAAAAAGCAGCGCAGGCGGCCTACGAAATGTTGACGACCGGAACGCCGGCCAGTTGGGTCAACAAGTGGTAAGCAAGGCGGCGAAAGAGCGCTCCGCAGGTCGCGGGCAAGCGCATTGCGCCACACGGAATAGGGACGTGCCGTACGGACGGCTGACAACATCATTGCTTGAAACGGAGATTTTATGCAGAAAGTCAAAACGGCCATCATCGGCTGCGGCAAAGTCAGTGATCTGCACGCTGCGGCGTTGAGGAAGGCGCCCGAGGCGCAGTTCGTCGCCGTCTACAGTCGCAGTCCGGAAAAAGCCAGGCAATACGGCGAGAAATACGGCGTCCGGGGTTTTTGCGACATCGGCGAAATGATCGCCTCAGCCGGCGTCGAGGCGGTCATCGTGTGCACGCCGCATCCGGCGCACTGCGCTGCGGCGGTCACGGCGGCCGAGGCGGGCGCCCACGTGCTGGTCGAAAAACCGCTGGCGTCCACTTTGCAGGACTGCGACGCGATGCTGGCCGCGGCGAAGAAAGCCAAGGTCAAGATCGGCGTCGTCTGCCAGCGCCGTTTTTATTCCCCGGTTCAGCGGCTGCGCCGCGCCATCGACGAAGGAAGGATCGGCAAACCCGCGCTCGGCACCGTCCTGATGCTCGGTTGGCGCGACCAGAAATACTACGAAAGCGATCCCTGGCGCGGTCAATGGCAGGCCGAAGGCGGCGGCGTCCTGGTCAACCAGGCGCCGCATCAGCTGGATTTGCTGCAATGGTTGATGGGACCGATCGACGAGCTGTTCGGCGTCTGGTCGAATCTTAACCATCCCTACGTCGAAGTGGAGGACTCTGCGGTCGCGGTGATCCGCTTTCGCAGCGGCGCGCTGGGCAACATCGTCGTCAGCAATTCACAGCAGCCCGGCCTCTACGGCAAGGTCCATATTCACGGGCAAAACGGCGCGTCGGTCGGCGTGCAAACCGACGGCGGGGCGATGTTCATCGCCGGGATGTCGTCGATTCAGGAACCGCCGGTCAACGACCTATGGACGGTGCCCGGCGAAGAAGCCATGTTGGCGCGCTGGCAGCAGCACGACAGCGATCTTTTCAATGGTCTGGACAATGCGGTGGCGCATTATTTCCAATTACAGATCAGCGATTTCCTGCGCGCCATCAGCGAGGGCCGCGAGCCGCTGGTCACCGGCGAAGACGGGCGCAAGACGGTCGAAATCTTCACCGCGATTTATCGCTCGCAAAAGACCAATGCCCCGGTCAAATTCCCGCTCAAACCCGAACCCTCTGATCTCGACTACAGCACCTATGTTTCGGTGCCACTCAAATAACGCCAGGAGAACAACCTTGAAAGCCCTCGTTTTAAAGGAATACAAGCATTTTTCGTATGAAGATGTTGCGCTGCCGGAGGTCGGTCCCGAAGACGTTTTGATCGAGGTCAAGGCTTGCGGCATCTGCGGCAGCGACGTGCATGGTGTCGACGGCAGCACCGGGCGCCGGATTCCGCCGATCATCATGGGACACGAAGCCTCGGGCGTGATCGAGCGCGTCGGTAGCGCGGTCAGCGAATGGCGCGTCGGTGACCGCGTCACCTTCGACTCGACGGTCGTCACCCGGCCGGATTTCTATTCGCAAAAAGGCGTCTTCAACCTCAGCGACTATCGCAAGGTGCTCGGCGTTTCATGCGACGAATACCGGCAGCACGGTGCTTTCGCCGAGTACGTGGCGGTTCCCCAGTCGACGCTCTATCGCCTGCCCGAAGGCCTGAGCTTTGAGCAGGCGGCGATGACCGAGCCGGTTTCGGTGGCCTTTCACGCGGTCAGCCTCGTTCCCAGCGAGATCAACGACAGCGCTGTCGTCGTCGGTTGCGGGATGATCGGCCTGTTTGTCGTTCAGGCGTTGCGGATCAAAGGCTGCGGCAAGATCATCGCGGTCGACCTGGACCAGTCGCGTCTCGACCTGGCCTTGAAGTTCGGCGCCGATCATGCGCTCAAATCCGACGACCCCAACATTATCGAGACGATCCGCAGCCTGACTCACGGTCGCGGCGCCGATCTGGCGATCGAGGTCGTCGGCATCACGCCGACGATCAATCTGGCGATCAATTCGGTGCGCAAGGGTGGCAAGATCAGCGTCATCGGCAATCTCTCGGAAAAGGTTGAGATACCGCTGCGCGTGCTCGTCACCCGTCAAATCACGCTGGTCGGTTCGTGCGCTTCGGCCGGCGAATATCCGGCTTGTCTCGACATGATCGCCAGCGGGCGGGTCAAGGTCGACGAAATGATGTCGGCCGTGGTGCCGCTCGCCGAAGCGTCGGCGTGGTTCGAGCGTTTGTACAAGGGCGAGCCGGGACTGATGAAGGTGATCGTCAGACCCTAGGCGGCTCCTTGGAAACAGGTCAATCGGCGCGGCTGGCGTTGACCTGGTAGCTCAGTCGGTTGTCGCGGCTGTCGAATTGGCCCTCGGCCGTCTCGACCTGCGGATAAACCAGGAACGGCAGTGTCTTGCCCGACGAGCCGCGCAGGCTGACGTCCTGGGCGGCGTTGAAACTGATCCAGTTCATCTCCCAGAAACCGAACAGCAGTTTCTTGAGCACGGTGAGCTTGGGGTCACCGTTGCTCAGGCGTTCGTCGCGGATGGCGCGGCGCACGTCGGCGGGGTCGACCGGAATCCAGCCATAGCCGGGCGTGTAGAACTCGGCACGACAATGCTGCGCGGCGGCGAGGTCACCGAACGCGCCGAGGCTGCCAAAGAGCCGCGAACTGTCCATGCGCAGGCCGAAGACCGGTCGCGCCGGGATCCCCATGGCGCGGCACAGGCCGACGAAGAGCAGCGCGATGTCGGCACTGCGGCCACTTAAGTTGCCGCTTTCGAGCAGACTGCCGATATTGACGTTGCCGCCCCCCTTTTGCTGCGGATCGAAGACGCTGTTTTCGACGACCCATTCGTAGATTGCCTTGCCCTGCGCGACCGGATCCTTGATTCGCCCGATCGCGCGTTCGGCCGTCTGGCGCACGATGCCGTCGATCGGCACCGAATCGGTCGAGTGCAGGCAGCGGCGCAGCACTTCGGTGCGTTCGGCCACCGCGCCGCGGCGCGTGATGTCGAAATGGCGGTCCTGCGTCGCGATCTGGCTGACGATCTGCAGTTGCGGGGAGGCGACGCCTTCACTCCAGTCGGCGTAAAAAACTTCCATTTCGGCGACCGGGTCACGGTAGATTCCGGCGCTCTCGAAGTTGCCCTGCCAGCTGTGGCCCAGCGAGCGTTCCCACAAAGTGTCCTTGTACTGCGCCAGCGGCAGCCAGAGCCTGGCCTTGCCGTTGATTTTGCTGAGCGCGATCGTCGAACGGATGTCG
This sequence comes from Pseudomonadota bacterium, assembly GCA_018262095.1. GTDB lineage: Bacteria > Pseudomonadota > Gammaproteobacteria > Burkholderiales > Rhodocyclaceae > Propionivibrio. Next base: position 4,798 of record JAGTRW010000020.1, on the reverse strand, counting down.
TAGGTCCGCCACTTGTCGGGTTCGTCGGGCAGGCTGATGACGTTGCGCGTCTCGCTCGGCGCCGCCGGCTCTGCCGCGACGACCGCCTGATGCACAGGCTTTTTGGCAGCGGGTTTGGCCGTCGATTTGGCCGCCGGTTTTGCCGGGTGCGCTTTCGCGACGGCCTTCTTTGCCGCGTTTGCTGGCGCGCTGGCCAGCAGAGAGAGGACTGCCGAGGCAGCGAGGAAGTCTCGTCGTTTCAATCGACTCTCCGGAATGTGGTGGATCCATTCGTTACGGATCGGATGGTGAAAACGACCGAGCCGTGTCACAGGACACGGCTCGATAGCGGAAAAAATTATAACACTTCGCCGGCGTGGTCGGCGAGGCGCGAGCGCTCGCCGCGTTGCAGCGTGACGTGGCCGGAATGCGGCCAGCCCTTGAAGCGATCGACGACGTAGGTCAGCCCTGAACTGCCCTCGGTGAGGTAAGGCGTGTCGATCTGCGCGATATTGCCCATGCACACCACCTTGGTCCCGGGACCGGCGCGCGTGATCAGCGTTTTCATCTGTTTTGGCGTCAGGTTCTGCGCTTCATCGATGATCAGGAACTTGTTGAGGAAAGTTCGGCCGCGCATGAAGTTGAGCGACTTGATCTTGATCTTGTTGCGGATCAGGTCGTGCGTCGCGGCGCGACCCCATTCGCCGCCGTCGGTGCCTTCGCCGTCGCCCTTGGTGAGCACCTCGAGGTTGTCCTCGAGCGCGCCCATCCACGGCCCCATCTTCTCTTCCTCGGTGCCCGGCAGAAAGCCGATGTCTTCGCCGACCGGCACCGTCACTCGGGTCATGATGATTTCCGAATAGCGCCGGGTATCGAGCACCTGGGTCAGCGCCGCGGCGAGCGTCAGCAGCGTCTTGCCGGTGCCGGCCTGGCCGAGCAGGCTGACGAAATCGACTTCGGGGTCCATCAGCAGATTGAGCGCGAAGTTCTGCTCGCGGTTGCGCGCGGCGATTCCCCAGACGTTGTGTTTGGCGTGCGTGTAGTCGGTCAGCGTCTCGAACTGCGCGGTCTTGCCGGACACTTCGCGGACGATCGCGTAGAGCGGCTGCTCGCCTTCCTGGTAGATGAACTCATTGACCAGCAGCTTCGGGCACAGCGGCCCCTTGACGCGATAGAGTGTGCGGCTCTCGCGTTTCCACGATTCCATTCCCTGGCCGTGCTTGTCCCAGAAATTGGCCGGCAGTTCGAGGATCCCCGTATAGAGCAGGTCGGTGTCTTCGAGCACCTTGTCGTTGAAGTAGTCCTGCGCTTCGAGTCCGAGCGCGCAGGCCTTGATTCGCATATTGATGTCTTTCGACACCAGGATGACGGCGCGCTCGGGGGTCTTGCGCTGCAAGTGGATGACCACGGCGAGGATCTGGTTGTCGGCCTTGGCGGTCGGCAGGCCGGTCGGCAACTCGCTCGAAATGGCCTCGGTCTGCAGGAACAGGCGGCCGCTGGCGAGTTTGTGCGACGGCCCGGCGAGCGCGATGCCGTTGTCGATCGCTTCGCTGTGGCTGCTGACGATCTCGTCGAGCGTGCGCGTGACCTGGCGTGCATTGCGCGAGACTTCCGAGAGGCCTTTCTTGTTGTTGTCGAGTTCTTCGAGCGTCATGATCGGCAGGAAGACGTCGTGTTCCTCGAAGCGATAAACGCTGGTCGGGTCGTGCAACAGCACGTTGGTGTCGAGAATGAAGAGCTTGGTCAGCGGGTGGGTGGGCTTGGCGCGCGTAGCAGTCGGGTGAACCATGGATCGTCTTTCTCCAGTTGGAACAGTCATTAAGTGCGTGTGCGGCAGTAAAGCTGTCGGCGGGGCGGCCAATCAAAGCGTCTTGACGAAATCGAGCACCTCCTGCGCGTGGCCCGGCGCCTTGATGGCGCGCCATTCGCGTCGCAGTATGCGCGTCCCGTCGATGACGAAGGTGCTGCGCTCGATGCCGCGCACCTGTTTGCCATACATTGTTTTCGCTTTGATGACCGCGAACTGCGTGCACAGCGCTTCGTCAGCGTCGGACAGCAGCTCGAAGGGCAGGTCCTGCTTGGCCTTGAAATTCTCGTGCGAGCGCAGGCTGTCGCGCGAAACGCCGACGACCACGCAGCCGGCATCGACAAACTGCGGGTAGAGGTCGCGAAACTGCTGTGCCTCGGTGGTGCAACCCGGCGTGCTGTCCTTCGGGTAGAAATAGACGACCAGCGTCTTGCCGGCCTGTTGCGAAAGCCTGAACGGCGTGCCGCCGGTCGACGGCAGTTCGAAGTCGGGAATCATCGTTTCACTCATGTCAAATCTCCTGTTCGTTGGGTACTGGGAAGGGCGGCGTCGGGCGCAGCCATACGGCTGTGTCGTGATACGCCGCCCCCGCCGCCGGAAAGCCCGGTTCGGCGCTCACCAGTACGTTGATGCCGATGCCTTCGATGAACGCTTCTGCTGGCCACTGACTTTCGACGATCAGCGTGCTTTGCTGCAGCCCGTCGAAAGGCTTGGCGTGCAGCAGCACCGAGCCTTGCTCGTTGCCGATGCGAACCAGGTCGCCGTCGGCGATGCCGAGCTGCGCGCAGACCGCCGGGTGGATCAGTGCGCAGGGACGATTTTCCTTGTCGCGCGAAGTCGCTGTTTCGGTAAAGGTGGTGTTGAGGAAATTGCGCGCTGGTGCCGCGACCAGCCGGAAGGGCTTGTCCGGGGTTGCCGCGTCGATGACCTCGAGGTGGTCGGGCAGCGACGGCATGACTGCGTGGCCGTCGCCCAGCGGCTGCCAGTCCGGCGCGAAACGGAAGCGACCGTCGGCATGCGCGAAGCCGTCGAGGAAATGCGCTTTTTCGAAGGGCAGCGCGCAATCGATCCAGCCTTTTTCGAGCAATTCGTCGGCGCCGATTTTTCCCGAGTCGGCGAGCAGGCGGTCGATCAGTGACCATTCGTCGATGGCGAAGGCCGGGTGGGCGATTCCGAGCCGCTGCGCCAGTTGGCCGATGAAGACGTGATTGGAACGGCATTCTCCTGGCGCTGGAATGACCGCGCGAGCAGCCTGCAGGAAGGTATGGCCCGAGGCCTGGTAGAGGTCGTCGTGTTCGAGAAAGGTGGTGGCCGGCAGCACGACGTCGGCGAGTTTGGCGGTGTCGGTCATGAACTGCTCGTGCACGCAGGTGAACAGGTCTTGGCGCATGAGCCCGGCACGCACCGCCGAACTTTCCGGCGCGACCACCGCCGGGTTGGTGCTCTGGATCAAGAGCGCGCTGACCGGCGGGCCATCGCCGAGGTCACGCTTGTTGCCGGCGAGCACCGCGCCGATGCGTCCCATGTCGAGCAGGCGAGTCGGCGCCACAGCGCCGTCCAGCCCGTGCAGAAACGCGGTCTTCAAGCCGTAGAGCGCGCCGTTGCCGTAGAGCGCGCCGCCGCCGGGATGCGCCCAGGCGCCGCTGATCGCGGGCAGGCAGCTCACCGCGTGCATCGCCGCTGCGCCGTTGCGCTGGCGCGTGAAACCGTAGCCGACGCGCAAGTAACTGCGCTGCGTCGATCCGTAGAGGCGCGCGAAGGCGACGATGGCTTCGACCGTGAGGCCGGTGATCGCAGCCGCCCACTGCGGCGTGCGGCTCGCCAGGTGTTGCTCGACGCGCTCGGAAAAGTCGGTGTATTTGGCCAGATAGTCGCGGTCAGCCAGATTTTCGGCGAGCAGCACGTGCATCACCGCGCAGGCCAGCGCGCCGTCGGTTCCGGGCTTCAAAGCCAGATGCAGGTCGGCCTTCTCGGCGGTCGCGGTGCGATACGGGTCGATCACGACCAACTGTGCGTTGCGTTCGCGCCTGGCCTTTTGCGTCCAGTGCATGAAGTTGATCTGGGTGTGCACCGGATTGCCGCCCCAGACGACGATCAGGTCAGAATCGACGACTTCGCGCGCATCGACGCCGCGCTTGGCACCGACGCCAGCGAGCCAACCGGGGTCGGCGAGCGCGACGCAGAAGGTCTCGCGCTGGCGCGACCAGCCGGCGAGGTGGCCGAGACGCCGAATGGCGCCGCGTTGCACCTGGCCCATCGTTCCCGCGTAGTGGTAGGGCCAGACGGTTTCTGCCCCATGGCGCGCCATCGCCGCCTGAAAATTCTCGGCGACGAGGTCAAGCGCGTCATCCCAGGAAATCGCCGCGAACTGTGCGCTGCCCTTGGCGCCGATTCGGCGCAGCGGATGCAGCAAGCGCTCGGGGTGGTGCACGCGCTCGGCGTAGCGCGCGACCTTGGCACAGATCACGCCGTCGGTATAGGGCTGTGGCGCGCCGCGCACGCGACCGATGCGCTCGGGAGTGAGCAGCTCGACGTCGAGCGCGCAAACGCTCGGGCAGTCGTGTGGACAGACGCTGCGCGCCGTCGCCACAACCTTGGCCGTCGATTTTCCCGGAGCCGATGTCCCTTTTCGATTTTCTGTGTTCATGTGTCTTCGCGCCTGGAATGAGCTGACCGGCGAATCGTAGCGTCAAATGTAAGTTCGCGCCAATCCGGGCCAATCGAGACGTCGCGGTTCGCAGCCCGCCGCGCGGTGGACAAAAAAAGGGCGCAGCACGCCAGTGCTGCGCCCTTTTGTTTGAGAAAGCTAATCGACCAGGCCGGCGAACAGCGGCGTCGACAGGTAGCGCTCGCCGAACGACGGAATGATCACGACGATCAACTTGCCGGCGTTCTCGGGGCGTTTGGCGACCAGGGCGGCGGCCCACAAGGCGGCGCCCGACGAGATGCCGACCAGCAGGCCTTCCTCGCGCGCGGCGCGGCGCGCGTAGGCGAAGGCGTCGTCGGCCTTGA
>JAGTRW010000019.1 GCA_018262095.1 Pseudomonadota bacterium | reverse complement strand
TTGCCGATCCCGATCATTTGCAGCACATTTCGACGCAGCTGCAAGGCCATGCCCTTGAGCTCTCTGGTCAACGCTTCGTTTGCCACTTGCTTCTCCTTTTAATGACTTAACTTTCCAAAAATACCTTGAGCATTTTTCCGTCGCTGTTTCTTTCCAGGTCGCAGAACGCCTTGACGCCTTCGCTCAGCGGATAGACATTGGTCATCAACGGCGAAATGTCGATCTTTCTTTCTTCGAGCAATTTGAGACTCTCGCAAAAGCCGGCGAAGTCATAGACGTAGTTGCCCTTGATCGTCAGTTCGGTGGTCACGATCTTCTGCATATTGACCTCGACCATTTTCTGCGCGTTGCCAATCCACACGGCCGTTCCGCCGATGCGCAGGCAGTCGAGCGAGTTGCTTGCGGTCGGCGCAATGCCGACGGCCTCGATGGAGAAATCGCACATCTTGCCGTGGGTGATTTGCTTAACGGCGTCGAGAAAGTCGACTTCGCGCGAATTGATGGTGTGGTCGGCGCACATCCGGCGCGCAATGCCGAGGCGGAAGTTCGTCGCGTCGCAGACGATGACGTTCTTCGCGCCGCGCAGTTTGAGCAGAGCGACGGCCAGCAGGCCGATCGTTCCGGCGCCGATCACCATGCAGTACTCGGCGTCGCTGATTTCCTGGTCGGGGATCTTGTATACGGAGCGGTAAGCGACCGCCAGCGGCTCGGTCATCGCGGCTTCGTTGAACGACAGCGTCGACGCGAAGGGAATCAGGTACTTTTCGTCGACGGCGATGTATTCGGTCATACTGCCGTTGTGGTCCATGACGCCCATGCAGATTCCGGCGGTACACACATTGACCATGCCCTTCTTGCACAGCTCGCAGACGCCGCAGAACGGCTTGGGAAAAACGACGACGCGTTCGCCCGCTCTGAGCTTGCCGCCGACCGGCGCTTCCTCGACGACGCCCGAGACTTCGTGGCCCATGATCATCGGCGCGCTGCGGCGTCCGGTCTTGCCCATATAGCCTTCGAAGTCGGAGCCGCAGATGCCGTTGCCGCGCACCTTGATCAGGTACTGTCCGGGCCCGGGGATCGGCTTCGGATCGTCGCGCAGCTCCATCGTTTTTTCACCCACGTAGTACAGCGATTTCACAATGTTCTCCTTACTGAATGAAGCCCATCATTCTGGGAACGACGAGAACCAATTCGGGAATGTAGGTCAGCAGCATCAGCGCAAAGAGCTCGGCACCGATGAACGGAAGCACGGCTTTCGAAATCTTTTCGATGCTGACTCCAGCGATTGGCGCGGCGGCGAACAGGCAGACGCCGACCGGCGGTGTGATCAGCCCGATGTTGAGGTTGACCAGCATGACCAGCGCGAAATGCAGCGGATTGATTCCCAGCTGGATGGCGATCGGCAGCAGGATAGGCGCCAGCAGAATGACGCTCGCCGACGTTTCCATGATCATTCCCATGAACAGCAGCAGGATATTGACCAGCATCAGGAAGGCGTATTTGTCCTGGGTGATGCCGAGAATGAAATTGGCGACGGTGCGCGGCAGATGCTCGAGCGCCATCACCTGACTGAACAGGCCGGCCATGGCGATGATCAGCAGGATGATCGAAGAGGAAACGGCAGCCTTGACGAAGCACTCGACGATGTCCCTGAAGGTCAAGGTCTTGAGCAGGAAGACGCCGGCGATCATCGCGTAGAAGCACGAGATGGCGGCCGCTTCGGTCGGCGTGAACTGACCTGAAAAGATGCCGCCGACCAGCACCACCGGACACATCAGCGCGATCAGCGACTTGCGCACGGTGACCACGGCGACCGGCAGCGGAATCCGCTCGGTACGGCGCGGATGATTGTTCCTGATCGCGAAGACGTAGCTCATGATCATCAGCGACAGAGCCACCGCCAGGCCGGGGACGAAACCGGCGGCGAACAACGCGCCGACCGACTCGCCGGTGGTCATGCTATAGACGACCATGATGATGCTCGGCGGGATGATCGGGCCGATCACCGAACCGGCAACGGTAATCGCCGCGGCATAGTCGGCGGTATAGCCTTCCTTTTTCATCGCCGGAATCAGCACCGACCCGAGCGCCGCGACGTCGGCGACTCCCGAACCGGTAATACCGGCGAAAAAGACGCTGCACACCACCGTGACCTGTGCCATCGCGCCGGGAATGCGGCCGACCAGCAGCTTGGCGAAGTTGACCAGCGAGTCGGTGATCTTGGCGCGGTTCATCAGATCGCCGGCGAGGATGAAGAACGGGATCGCCAACAGCACGAAGTTATCGCAGCCGCTGTAGAGCTTCTGCCCGATCATGTCCATCGGGATGTTGCCGACGAAAAGGAAATAGTAGAGCGCTGAACAGCCGAGGACGAAAGCGATCGGAATGCCGATCAACAGCGAGCCGACAAAGACAAAACCTAGTGCACCCATGCTTTGTTCCCCTATGAACCGATCAAGATCGAATCGATGTCCCGGCCTCTGGCGATTCCGAAAAAACCGTGCAGCAAATGCACGATCATCATCGACATGCCCAGGGGGAGCGTGAGTTTGACGTACATCATCGAGATCGGAATGATGTCGCCGGCCATGCCTTCGGCGCCGATCGCCGCCTTGAGGCTGTAGTAGGTGCTGAAGGCCAGTAGCACCAGAGTCAAGAGATAGGCGACCGTCACGCAGACTTTGCCAACGCGCAGCGGCAACACCTGCATCAGCATATTGACGGCGACGTGCTGCTTCTGCTTGAGCGCGGCGCTGGCGCCGATGAAACAGATGCTGATCAAGCCCCAGCGCGACAATTCTTCGGACAGCGAGAAGTTGCTGCCGAGTACGCGGAAGATGACGCCGCTGAAAACGAGACAAAAAACGAGGATCAGGATCCCGGCGGCAAGAACGATCGCCATTTTTTCACAGGCGTCGCTCAGCTTGGCAAGTAGATTCACAAAAAGCTCCCGTGCGATTTGGTGACAACGACTCCGACATCAAGGCAGAGGCGCGGGTATTTATCGGTCATTATTGTTTCCCGCCAGCATCGGAAAAACGGTTAAGAAACCCCGTCACTCCCGCGAAAGCGGGAATCCAGTGAGCCACTATGGGCGCTTCATTCGCCGTCCCTGGATTCCGGGCCAAGCCCGGAATGACGAGCTTGTTTCTCTGGCCGTTGGGAAAAACCGACGACTAGTAGCCGTAGACCTTTTCGCCTTCCTTGACGCTCGCCAGGAACTTGTCCACCACCTCGTTGCCGATCTGGCTGCGCAACCAGTCGTAGGTCGGCGCCGCGGCAGCCTTGAATTGCTCAAGTTCGGCCGGGGTCGGCACGTAGATCTCCATGCTCTTCTGGATTGCCGAGAAATCGAGCACGCGCGACGCCAGCGCTTCGGCGGCACGGTCGGCGGCCTGGGCGTTGAACGCAGCGATCTTGATGGTGTGCTGATAGTCTTTGGGCAGCTTGTTGAAGTAGGCGGCGTTGATGGTGACGAAGTTCTCGCTCCAGGTATGGCCGTCGAGCGTGATGTACTTCTGGACTTCGTTCCACTTGTTGGCGGCGATATTCCAGATCGGATTTTCCTGACCATCGACGACGCCCGTCTGGCAGGCCGTGTAGATTTCGCCGGAGGCCAGCGGCGTCGCTGCGGCGCCCATCGCTTCGACCATCTTGACGTAGATCGGCGACTGCATGACGCGGAACTTCAGGCCCTTCATGTCCGCCGGATTGTGGATCGGGCGCTTGTTGTTGGTGAAGTGGCGCGTGCCATTCTGGCCGACGGCGAGCATCTTGAGGCCGGTCTTCTTCTCAAGTTCGGCGGTCATTTCCTTCCACATCGGGCTCTGGTCGAAGAACCACCAGGCGATTTCGTCAGACTTGAAGACGTAGGGCAGGAAAATGACCTGGACCTGCGGATAGAGGCTGGCGATCGTCCCGGTGGTGATCACCATCTCGATGCTGCCCGAACGGGCCATTTCCATCGTCGCCTTGGTATCGCCCAGCGCGTTGCCGGGGAACAGTTCGACGGCGACCTTGCCGTTGGTATTGGCCTCGACCATGCTCTTGAAGACCAGCGCGAAAGCGTGCTCGGGAAGCGGGTTCTGCGACAGCGCCGGCCAGGTTCCGGCGTCGTAATAGGCCAGGCGGATCGTGTAGTCGGGCTTTACCTTTTTTACTGCTTCCTTGAGTACCACGGTCGACTTGCTGGCTTGCGCGAAAACCGCACTTGAGCCCGAGAACGCCAAACAGATCAACGCCAAAGCCATGACGGCCTTTATCAGCTTTTTCATGTTTTCCCCTAGAAAGTGGTTCTTGCGAGTTGTGGTACACGTAGTCAGGTCACAACGATGTTGCCGACCGATCCCCTGAGCTCTCTGCTTGACGCCTGCTTTGTCACTTGCTCCTTCTTTACAAAATCGACTTCCCGAAAATACCTCGAGCATTTCTTCCGTCAGCATTCCTTTCCTGGTCGCAGAAGGCCTTGACGCCGTCGCTCAGCGGATGGACATCGGTCATCAGCGGCGAACTTCTGGTCTTCGAGCCATTTGAGGCCGGTGCGCAGGCAGTCGAGCGCCTCGCTTGCGCTCGGCTTGGTCCCGACGACGAAGCGACATGACAGGCGTCAGCGAATTTCGCATGCGGTAGCCCCCCCGGAGCAAAGACTCAGCTTGTGAGACAAGCCATCGGCTCGCATCACGTTCATATTCGGCAACCCCTGCCATATCGACTTCGTCGCTTGCTTTCACCGCTCGCAAGCGCCGGCAAGCCCGAGAAGGGTTGTCCTTGTTCTTGTGCGGTGAAGATTAATCCCCTGTAATATCGAGAACAAATTACTTAACAGCAACATTCGATACCAAAACCGGTATCGATCGGCGCTTGCCAACGAGCCGAGCAAGCGCCTGGGGGAGCCTGGAAAGATGAACGAGAATGACGCCGCGCGGCGGGTACGGACCAAATTGAAGACCCGCCACATGTTCCTGCTGATCGCCCTTGACGAGGCGCGCAATATGCACCAGGCGGCAAGGGAAGCGAACATGACGCAGCCGGGCGCATCGAGAATGCTCAACGACATCGAAGAGCTGCTCGGCGTGCAGCTCTTTGAGCGACTGCCGCGCGGCGTGCGGCCGACCGCCTGTGGCCAAACGATGATCAGCCATGTGCGCCTGGCGCTGGCGCACCTGGCGCACGGACAGGAATCGATCGCGACGCTGCAGGCCGGCTTGTCTGGACAGGTGGTCATCGGAACGATCATTGCGCCAGCGCTAACCTTGGTCCCGCAGGCCATCGCGCGGGCCAAAGAGGAAGCGCCAGAGCTGTGCATCGGCATCGAGGTGAGCACCAGCAACGATCTGGTGCTTCGCCTCAAGCAGGAGCGCCTCGATTTCCTGATCGGCCGGATCCTGGAACAGGAGGACGAACGCGATCTGCTCTACGAAGATATCAACGAAGAGTACGAATGCGTGGTAGCGCGCCAAGGGCACCCTATCCTTGACCACCCGAACCTGAGCTTGAAGGATTTGTCGAGCGCCAAGTGGATACTCTCGCCGCGCGGCAGCCTGCTGCGCAACCGTTTCGACATGATCTTCAGACGCGCCGATCTGGACATGCCGGCCAACGTGGTCGAGACGACGTCGATGTCGATCGTCACCAGCCTACTGCAGCAGACCGACTTTCTGCACGTGATGCCGATGGACGCCGCGCGCCACTACGTGCAATCAGGCGAACTCGCGCTGGTCCCCATCAACCTTCCGTGCAAGATGGAAAACTACGGAATCATCACCCACCGCAATCATGTGTTATCGCCGGGAGCCAACCTGCTGCTACGTCATATTCGCGACGTCGCAGCGACGATTTTCCCGTAGTCCAATCGGCGCCGACGACGCGCACTCGCGCGAATTCATGCGCCAGCTCAAGGGGCGCTATCCACAGGTGCCGACCAAGTCGGGGCTGGTGGTCGGCATCGGCGAGACCAAGAGCGAACGACGCTGGCGGGAATCACGCGAGCCGGCGCCGTCAGGGCGTACGCTGAGCGGTGATTTACCTTCCTGAGATCGTCCGGCCACCGGAAGGTCTCCACCGTCGTGGCCCCAGGCGCCTGGCGCAAAGCGATCTTCGTCACCCCTTGCCGGCTTAAGCGCTAAAATCGCGCGTCTACCTAGACGTCCGCGAAGACTGCGCTACTTGCCATGCTGATCGATATTCCAACCATGTTCGTCGTGATCATCACGATGAGCCTGACGCTTTCGATCGCCATCGGCTGGGTGGTTCAGCGCGAGGACCACGACGGCCTGCGCCCCTTGATCTTTGGACTCGCGCTCAATGCCGCCGCCTACACGCTGTTTGCGCTGCGCGGCCGGATTCCCGATTTTTGGTCGATCTGCGTCGGGAATGTGGCGATCGTCGGCTGCCATTCACTGCTGATTTTCGCGGTCGCCGAGTTTCAGCGACGCCGGGTTCCGCGCTTGCTCTTGTGGGCGCCGGTCGCGGTCATCGCCGTCGCCTTCGGCGCTTTCATGTCCGACATCGCCATCAGGGTCACCATCAGCAGCGCAGTATTCCTCGTCCAGGATCTGGTTCTATTGCGTCTCTTGCTCGGCGACCTCAGGAAAACCGTCGGTCGAGGCCAGCACCTGATCGTCGTGGCCATCGCCATCAACCTGGTGATCATGGTCTATCGCGCCTTCATCTCCTTCACCGACCCGCATTTCATTCACCACATCACCGACGCCGGGACTTCGCAAACGCTGGTCTATCTTTCGGCCTTCGTTTCCCTGACGCTGGCCGCGGTCGGCTTCGTGCTGATGACCAAGGAATCCGCCGACGAAAAGACGCGGCAGATGGCGATGACCGACAAGCTGACCGCGTGTTGGAACCGCTTTCGCATCGAGGAAGTCGCGCAGCACGAACTGGCGCGCTTGCAAAGGTACGCGACGCCGGTCTCGCTGATCATGATCGACATCGACCATTTCAAGTCGATCAACGACAAATTCGGCCATGCGACCGGCGACGCTATTCTGCAAGGCTTCGCCGCCACGGCACGAGCCTGCATCCGCAACACCGATGTGCTCGGACGTTGGGGCGGCGAGGAATTTGTCGTGGTGCTCCCGGCCAGCGGTTTTTCGGCGGCAGCCGATACCGCCGAGCGCATCCGCCAGGCGGTCGAGGCCGCCGAGTACCTTGGCGGAATCACCATCACCGCGAGTCTCGGTTTTTCCTCGTGCCAGTCGACCGATACCTGGAATGATTGGCTGCGGCGCGCCGACACCGCGCTGTACCAGGCCAAGGCCAGGGGCCGCAACCGCGTCGAGGCCGAAATGCCACTGCAATCGCCTGCCGATCGTCGACGCTCAGGCGCCGAACTGCTCCAGATTATCTGGCGCCAGGACTACGAAATGGGATGCCAGGCGATCGACACGCCGCACCGCCAGCTATTCGAGCTCGGCAATCAGCTCATTGAAGTCATGACGCAGGGCGCACCCAAAGACGATCTCGAACGCAGGATCGCCGAATTCGTCGCCTTGGCCGAGGATCACTTCCGCGACGAGGAAGCGATCCTGCAAGGCACTGAGTTTCCCGACCTGGCCGCGCATCGCGAACAGCACCGCCAACTGATCGAGCGAGCGACAACGCTGATGGCGCGCCACCAGCGAGGCCAACTCGAAACGCTCGAACTGCTCAATTTCATCGTCTACGAACTGACGGCTCAGCACATGCTCGGCGAGGATCGGAAATTCCGGCGCTATGTTCAGGACTCGCGCTAGACGGGCAAGCCGAACACCTTGGCGGGATTATGCTGGGTCATCAGATCAACTGTGCTTTTGGGCACGCCGCCTTGCAATAGATAGCCGATGTATTCGGCAAGTAGACGTCGAACTGCGCGAGCCGTTTCTGGTCGTCGATCGACAGGTCCACGGTGGCCCATTCGGGGTGATTGACGACGAAAAAATTACATCGATCGATGTAAATTTAGCCGACCGTTGATGCGTTTCCGAGCTCAGCCTGGCGCCTGACGACCGAGTCTGATGGCTGGATTGGTTCGATGAATGCAGGAGTCGATCGACTCAATTCGTTGGCTACAAAGTCGACCATCGCGCGCGTCGTTGCGGGGATATGGTGGCGCGAGGGATAGAGCGCGAAGATTCCCAGTTCAAATAGGCTGTCGTTCGGGAGAACGCGCGTCAAGGCACCGCTGGCAAGGAGGCTCTTTGCCGCGTAGAGCGGAAGACAGACGATTCCTCTGCCGTCCAGTGCGGCCTTGAGCAGAAGCATGGCGTCGTTGGCGATCAACTTGCCGCCAATCGCGACTGCGTCAAATGGCGCACCGCCCTGCGGGCGACCAAGGGGACCGATGGCGAAGCGCCAGCGTCCGTTATTGCGGGTGTGGATCAGGCAGTTGTGCGCAACGAGATCGCACGGTTTCTCTGGAGCGCCATTCTGGTCTAGGTAAGAGGGAGCGGCGCAGAGGACCATCGGGCAAGGCGCAAGCTTGCGCGCAACGACGTTCGGATCGGGAGGGTCGCCGATAAAAAAGGCAATATCGATCCTTTCCTCGAGCAGGTTGGGCGGATGGTCGGTCATGATCAACTCGACCGACGTTTTCGGAAAACGCTCGGCGAAACGTCTGATCGCTTCCGCCAGATACCATTGCGAAAAGGAATTGCTGCCCGCAATGCGTACCTTTCCCGATGGCTCGGCGTTATTGTTCGCCGTCACGGTCGCGATCTCGCCGGCCAGCTCGCTGATCTGCTTGCATTGAGCGAGGATGTTGCTGCCCGCATCGGTCGGTCCGAGGCTGCGATTTGTCCGATGCAGCAAACGCACACCGAGCGTCTTTTCGAGCGCGGCGATGTAGCGCGTGGCCATCGCCCGCGACATTTCGAGTTTGTTCGCCGCTGCTGTCAGGCTCCCCAGGCTAGCGGCTTCTACGAACACCTGTATTGCTTTCAGTCGATCCACCCACCCCCCTATCAGGACCGGAATGTGCAACGCCATGGTGCGCATTCCGGGCTGTTTCTTATCGTTCCCCTTGGGCATACTCTGTGCCAGTTTCATTTTTAATGGTAACAGCTAATCAGCGACAGCATCTCTCCACGCGAAACAAGCAAGGCCGTGCGGAGCGCTCAAGCGATGCCGCGCATCTATGCCGCGTGGCGACTGCTTGCACGCATCACTTCTGGAGACGGGGATTATGGGTAATCTGAGTATCGGACGGCGACTGCAAATTCTGGCGACGGTCGCGATCACTTCACTGCTGATCCTTGCCGCGTCGGGCGCCTATGTCGCAATGCACTTGCGCAACACCGTCACCTACGTGCACAAGGAAATACTGCCGAGCGTCGAATTGATCGACGCCATCAATGAGGATTTCTTGCGGCTGCGACTGACCGTTCTTTATCACTTCCTCAACAAGGAGCCGGCAAAGAAAAGCGCCACCGAAGAACAGGTCAAGGCGCTCAAGGCGCAAATCAGGCAAAAGATCGACCGCTACGAGAAGGAATACGTGACGACCAGCAAGGGCAAGGAGTTGCTGGAGGACGAAAAGAAGCTCTTCGAGACCTATTTCGTCGAAATCGAACCGGCGATCGAGCGATCGCGGGCGCAAGACGAGGAAGGAATGTGGAGCAACATCGCCAAAGCGACCGGCAACATGAAAGCGCTGAGTGACGCGCTCGCCGCGCAAAAGCAGTATCGGGAGCAAAGGGGCGAAGCGCAGATTCAGGAAGCACAGACGCACGATCAGCAAGGCACGGTCATCGCGATAGTCTTGGTCGTTCTATCGCTTGGCCTGGTCGGATCGATAAGCTTCGTCGTGATCCGCGAAGTGCGCACGCGCATGGGGCGGCTCTCGAGCCTGATGAACACCGTCACCGAAACGCTCGACTTCACCACGCGAACCAAAGTGACGCGCATGGACGAACTCGGCTCTTCGGCTGACGCGTTCAACCGACTGCTCGACAAGCTGCAGGCCAACCTCAAGTCGATCGCCTCCGATGCCCAGGCGGTGGCATCTGCCGCCCACACGATGGCGACGACGTCGGATCAGGTCGCCACCGCGTCGAGCCAGCAAGCCGAAGCCGCATCGGGAATGGCGGCGACCGTCGAACAGATGACCGTGAGCATAAATCACGTCGCCGACCGTGCTTCGGAAACAAGCAAACTCTCCAAGGAATCGGGACGTCTTTCGAGCGAAGGCGAAAGAATCATCGGAGAAACGACGCAGGAAATCCAGAACATCGCGCAGGTGGTCAAGCAAGCGTCCGAGGCCATCCACGGCCTGGAAGAACACAGCCAGCAGATCGCCAATGTCGTTCAGGTAATCAAGGATGTCGCCGAGCAGACCAACCTCCTGGCGCTCAACGCGGCGATCGAAGCCGCCCGGGCGGGTGAGCAGGGGCGAGGTTTCGCGGTGGTGGCCGACGAAGTCCGCAAGCTTGCCGAACGCACTTCGGCGTCGACGCAGCAGATCGCGGCGACGATCGACGCGATGCGCAACGGCGCGAGTACCGCCGTTGCCAGCATGGAAACGGTGGTCAGCAAGGTCATGGTCGGCGTCGACAAGGCGCACGAGGCCAATGAATCTATGCGCCAGATCGGCGAAGGGGCGCGTGCCGCGGTATCCATGGTCGAAGAGATCGCCGAAGCGATCCGCGAGCAGGGCACTGCGACCAACAATATTGCCGCACAGGTTGAACGGATCGCCCAGATGTCAGAGGAAAGCAGCGCAGCGGCGTCGAGCAGCGCTGCGGCGGCGAACGATTTGGACGAAGAAGCCAATGACATGCAGAGGATCGTTAGCACCTACCGCCTCTGATCCGCGACATCGGTCTCGCTGATCGTGATCGGCATCGACCATTTGAGGTGGTCAACGATCAATACGGCCACGGTGTCGTCGATGCGGCCCTGTAAGGCTCCGCGGCGACCGCCCTTGCCTGCATCGGCGATACTGATGTGCTCGGGCGGCGGGGCGGCGGCCGAGACCGCAGAGTACCTTGATGGAATCAGCATCACCGCGAGCCTCGGCTTTGCCTAGTGCCAGTCAACCGATAGCGGGGATGAGTGGCTGCATCGTGCCAACACGGCGCTGTATCGGGCCAAAGCCAGAGGCAGAAACCGCGTCGAGTCCGAAATGCCGCGGCAATCGCCAGAGGATCGCCAAGCGCCAAGCGGCAAGCTGCTCCAGATCGTCTGGCGCCAGGACTACGAAATGGGTTACCGAGCCATCGATACGCAGCACCGTCCGCTGTTCGACCACGCCAACCGGCTCATCGAGGCCGAGACACGAGGCGCGCCCAAGGACGATATCGAAAGAGGGATCGCCGAATTCGTCGCCTTGACCGATGATCACTTCCTCTACGAGGAAGCGATCCTGGTGCAAGCGGGCCTATTCCGACAGCCCGAGCACCCTGGCGGGATTCTGCTTGGTCATCAGATCGACCGTTGCTTTTGGCACGCCGGCGTTCAGCAGATAGCCGATGTATTCGGTGAGCGCATCGCTCCACAGCGGATTTTCCACCTGGCCACCGTCGGTCGCGACGATCGTCGACTCAAAGCCAAGCGCCTCCATGGCCTGCAGATTGCGCTCGAAATTCTTTTCGTATTTCCCGCCCACGTTGCGCGCGTAGCAGCGCTCGAAGTAGACGTCGAATTGTGCGAGCCGTTTCTGGTCGTCGATCGACATGTCCACGGTGGCCCATTCGGGGTGATTGACGACGATCTTGGCGACCCCCTGCTTTCTCGCCTCTTCGACGACGATCAGCGTTTCGGCCGGAGTCAGATGCCCGGTCGCCAGCGCGATGTCGCTCTGCGCAATCAGCTTGAGGATAGGGATCAGCCCCGGGACGACCCGGCCATCGACCACGGTCTCGACCCCGTCGCTCTTGCCCTGGCGGCGCCGCTCGTTGGCCGAAGAGGATGTCGGTAGCCAGACCAGCTTGGCGCCCATCTTGATCGCCGTGTCGACGGCAACGGCGTTGAGTCCGCCGACCTGCGCATTGAGCACGATGCCGCCGAACACGTCGATTCCCGGGACAGCCTCGCGCGCGATCGAAGCGCGATC
Source organism: Pseudomonadota bacterium (assembly GCA_018262095.1). Lineage (GTDB taxonomy): Bacteria > Pseudomonadota > Gammaproteobacteria > Burkholderiales > Rhodocyclaceae > Propionivibrio. The sequence continues at coordinate 59,921 of JAGTRW010000019.1, read as the reverse complement.
CATCGTCGTCACCAGATGCGACTTGATGACGATCGCGCGTGCGCCGACGCGCCGCGCCTCGGTCGCCAGCTGCAGGTCGCTCAGGCGCCGCGTCCGGATATCGGGGTTGGTGTGAATATGGATGTCGATGACACCGTGCAGCAGGTTTTCTGTTTCGCTCATGGTCGATTCCTACAGGATGAAGCTCAGCACGCCGGTCAGCAGCAAAGCGGCGACAAGGCCGATCGGCACCGCGCGGAACAGCAATTGCGGGAACAGTTCGCTGCGCCCCTCGTCGGTCGCACACGAACCGAGCACCAAGCTACCGCCCGAAGAGAACGGCGAAATCGCCGAAGCCTGGGCGCCGATGACGATGCACACGAAGAGCAGCAGCGGATCGATCGCCATCGACGAAGCGAGCGCCGGAACCAGCGGAAACAGCGCCGGCGTCACCACGCCCAGCGTGCTTGAGAACAGCGACATGATCGCGGCGACGACGCACATCGCCAGCGGCACCAGGTAAGCCGGCAGGCTGGTGCCGATCCACGAAGCCAGCACGTTGATCGTCCCGGCCTTGATCGCCACCGAGATCAGCATACCGACGCCGCAGATCATGATCAGCGTACCCCACGGCACCATCGCCACCACTTTCTTCTCGTCGCCGAGTTTCATGAGCAGCGCGATGACCGCAAAAACGCTGGCCACCAGACCGATGTCCATCTTCGAGTTGACGAAAGTGATGGCCTTGTTCGCCGGCAGCGCCAGGTGCAGCAGCGGCGCGGCCAAAACGATGACCATCATCAGCACGATCAGCCACAGCGTCGTCCTCTGATCCCTGGTGAAGGCGCCGGGACGCTCGGCAAGCGACACGTTATTGTTCATGGTCTTCCGGTGATCGGTGAAGAACACCATCGCCCCGAGAACCACGAAAGGGACCACCAGCGTGCTGGCGAAAATTCCGATCGAATTGACGAAGGCAGTGTCCGGCGAAATGCCGGCGGTCTGCATCAGTCCGCGGAAAATCAGCCCGCTCTGGCTGGCCATGAAGTTGGCGCCGGCCAGCGCACCGTAGTTCACCGCCATCGCGCCGATCATCTTGCCCATGCCGGTTTTCTCGCAGAGCAGCAGGGTAATCGGCGCCATGAACGCGAGCACCGTGTAGAAGCCCGCGCCCATGCCGGCGATCAGCGTGGCCGCCAGAAAAACGGCGAACGGCAGCAGGTGCGGGAACTTGCGGCAGCCGTACATCAAATGGCCGGCGAGCTTTTCGAGCGTGCCGTTGACCAGCGCGAAGTTGTAAAAAAGAGAAACGGCGAAAATGACGAAGAAGATGCTGATCGGCCACATTTTCACCACGTCCGTCGTCTTGAGGTCGAGCACGAAGCAGCCGATGAGGTAGGCAAACGCTATCGCGAAAAATCCGGTATTTATCTTCGTCTTGTAACCCAGCGCAATCGAAACGACGATCGCGCCAACTACGATCAAGCTCATCATGACCACTCCCCTTTTTTATTTTGTTCGCCAGTGACGGCGCCAAACCAGTGCGCCACAAGCACGCTTATTCATATATATGTTTGTATGAATCGAGGCGATCGTATTGATCTTCCGCGCCGCTGTCAACGTTTTCGCGACATGGACTTCCGGACATCGCCGGGATACAGTAAGCAGCCCTTTTGTCATCTGGATGCTTGTATGAATTCCGCCACGCTGGCGCACGATCAGCGCCTCCCCCTTTACCAGCGGCTGCGCGACGAAATGCTGGGCAAGATCAGCGGGGGCGAATGGCGGCCGGACCAGGCGATTCCGACCGAGTCGGAGCTGACCAAGACCTACGGCGTCGCCATCGGAACGGTCAGAAAAGCCGTCGAGGTGCTGGTCGCCGAAGGCCTTCTCGAGCGCAGCCAAGGGCGCGGTACCTTTGTCCGGCGGCCGAGCTTCGACGCGTCGCTGTTCCGCTTCTTTCGCCACCTGACGACCGAGGGCGGGCGCAAAATCCCCGAAGGACGAGTCCTCGAACGAACGCTGGCGACTCCACCCGAGCACGTCGCCAGCGCGCTGAAGCTCTCAGCCAAGGCCAGGGCCATCCGCCTCGACCGCCTACGCTTGATCGACGGTCAGGTGGTCCTCATCGAGGAGATCTGGCTGCCGAAAAACCGCTTCGCCGCGTTGCTCGACATCGCGCCGGCCGACTTCGCCGACCTTCTCTATCCGTTCTACGAATCGCGCTGCGGACAAGTCATCGCCTCGGCCAAGGAAACGCTGACCGTCGACTCGGCCAGTGCCGAAGTCGCCCGCTCGCTCGGCATCGTTCAAGGCCAGCCCGTCGTCGTCATCGAACGGCTGGCGCTCGGCTTTGACCGCCAGCCGCTCGAATGGCGCCGCTCGCGCGGCGCTGCCGACACCTTCCGCTACCAGGTCGACATTTGCTGAGCGGGCATCCGTCGTTCAGCGCCCTTTACTTCCGCGGCGCAGTTCGCGGTCAATGGCCAGAACGGCATCGAGTTTCTGCTGCAGATCGTCGCCGCGCTTTTGGCTTTCCTTCAGTTCGAGCTCAAGGCGACGCTTTTCTTCAAGGCAATGACGTTGTCGCAGAGACTGCTGGCGTTCCAGTTCATTTATCCGCTGGATATCGGCCGCCGCACGCGTGGTTGGCGCTGGTGTCTCGGGGCTTTCGACCAGCGTCGGTGGCGCCGAGCTACAAGCAGTCAACACCACCGTCGCCAGCAGGCCAGGCACCATTGACCCTGGCCACTGGAGAGGTCCAAATTTCAACATCAGTATGTTTTTATCAAGCATCTTGCTGAACTCTCACAAAAGGCGCTTCGGGCGGTGGAAGCACACGAAAATGGGCGAAAATTAACGGCATAGGCTGAGGCTGTTTCAAAAACGTTTCAAGCGGGAGGTCGATGAACTCCCGCATCATAAAACCGAATGGAATTCCGCCCAGCCTCTTTGGCTTGATACATCGCTTCGTCAGCCCGCTTGAGGATTTCTTCCTGGCTGGCTTGATCGCCAATGAAGAAGGCCACGCCGAGACTCACTGAGCAATGATGTTCAACCGTTTTTTCCGCCTGGCCAGCAGTCTCGATGGTCAGCAGATAGGGTTCCGACAAGGTACAACGAATTTTTTCGGCAATGATCCGGGCCTGTGCTGCGGATTCTTCCTTATCGACATCGAGTGTGCTGATCATCACCACAAACTCATCGCCGCCAAAGCGCGCCACGGTGTCGGTCTGGCGCACGCAGCCTTTCAGGCGATTCGCCACCTCGATCAACAGCAAATCGCCCACTTCATGCCCATGCGTGTCATTGAGCGGCTTGAAATTATCCAGATCAAGGAACATCAGTGCGCCATAACAGTCACTGCGGGCGCTGGCGGCCATGGCCTGAGTCAAGCGGTCCTTGAGCAGGCGACGGTTGGGAAGTTCGGTGAGCGTGTCATGGAAGGCGAGTCGACGCACATGATCTTCCATCTGCTTGCGCTCGGTGATGTCATGAGACACCAGGACCACGCGCTCAACCTGGCCTTGGCGATCCTTGATCACGCTACCAACCGCTTCCAATTCGCGGACGCTGCCGTCGGCCATCAGCAGGCGGTAGTCGATGTGGCGTCCGGTTCCGCTCTGCACCGTCTCCCTGAACATCTGTTTGACGCGCTCCTGATCGTCCTGATGAATCTCGTTGAAGAAATCCGTTCCGTGCATGTCGCTGCTGGGCGCGAAAAATTTCCGGTACGAAGGACTGTTGTAGAGTCGCTTCCCGTCCCGGTCAAGCACGGCAATGAAGTCGCCAATGTTCTCGGCGATCAGATGAAAAAACTCCTTCTGTTCGCGCAAGGCCTCTTCCCGTTGCCCCAGCGCTTCCAGCAGGCCATTGAAACCACCGATCAGCGCACCGATTTCGTCATGCCGGGCAATCGGCAAGGGTTGCATGGGCTGATCCGTAGCGGACTGCGTGGACAGCGTTTTCGCTGCCGTCAGCAGCGGTGAAAGCTGGCGCCGCAACATCCACCAAGTCAGCACTGCGGCGAGCAAAGTCAGCAGTAGCGTGGTGGCCAACATGCGCTGCTGCATGGCATGAATCGGGGCAAAGGCTTCTTCGGTCGGCAGGATGGCCACCATGTCCCAGCTGGCCAGCGGAATGTGCTTGGACGAGGTCAGTATTTCGACCCCCTGGGCGCTGGTGTATACGATAGAACCCTCGTAGCCATCGAGGAAGCGGTCAATCACCGGATTGACGCCTGGCTCGGGAAAGCGAGCCAGAACTTTGCTTTTATCGGTCGCGGTCACGATCAACCGGTGCTGTGGCGCGGCGACCACATAACCGCCTGTTTTGCCGAAACGGTTCTCGGTGACTTTATCGAGGAAATTGGGAAGGTCGAGGACGGTTATCCCGGCCAGGGCGCCGACTACTTTGCCCTGGGCGTCGCTAATGGGGACCGCGATGATGAAAACCGGCTTTTTCAGCACCCGGCCAACGACGGGCCGGCTGATCGCCCGCTTGCCTTCCTTGAGCGCGGTAGCGATCGCGCTATCGTCAAAATAATTGACGCCGATCCGTTGCGGTGACGTCGACGTATCGGCAAGCGCAGTGCCATCAAGCCCCAGGGCAATGACACCGCCGTTGAACGGCCCGTGAAGAATCGGCAGTCCTTCGAGGAAACCTTGCAATGCCTTCTTTTTTTTCAGCGTGGCCGGAGAAATGCTTCCGGCAACGACTTCCAGCACGCGCAAACGAACGTCCAGTTGGACATTGACCTCTGCGGCAATCAGCGTCACGGTCGAAAACTGCTGCTCGCTCAACAGCCGCTCCATGTCTTGGCGCAACATCTGACTGGCGTAAAACGACAGCGACCACAAGCTCAGCAGGAAAATAAGCAGCGTGAACAGGGTGATTCTGGATTTGAGTGAATGCCGACGGAGGACGGTCGAGGCCATGCTGGTTTTCACCTTCGGAAAGGATCGCTGCTCCAGGGGCAAGCCCGGATGCGCCATGCCGCAGAATATAGCACTCTGCCCGGCTTAGCCGGAGGCCAATCATCGACCGGAAAGCATTGGCTCAGGGGTCAGCCGGCCAGCGCCGTTCACCTCTTCCCTGAGCCGGCCTGGCTATTGGCCGACCTCCGGCAGGACGCGCGAGCCACCGGCAAAGAGGTCCGCCGTCGCCCGCAAGCGCGGCAGGCAACCGGTATGGTTCTGCTCGATGAAGTGCGCCCCTCCTCGCGCACGCGACAGCGCAGATCCCAGACCTTGCCGGCATCGTCGGCGCAAACCAGGACGCGGACCTGCATCGCGCGTTCGTTGGTATCGGTGACCTGCAGGCCGCAAACCCGGCAGCCCCATTCCGGCGCACCGAGGCAGATCCGTTCGCGCTCCTGGCGCAGCGGAGCGAGCGGCATCGCGTCGTCGCCCCAGAGATAAAAGGAGCCGGTGATTTCCTCGACGCGGCCCAACTCGCCCAGGACGATCAGCACATCGTCAATGCGTATCGGCTGGGCCAGGGTGATTTGCAGGCCGAACAGCGTTGCCAAGACGCACGCCCCCCCAGCTCCAGCCACGGTTCTGCACTTGTTACCGGGAATTCCGGCCAGTTCGGCATACTTTTCTCCAGGACTAGTTCTCGGCGGATTGCGGTCTATTGCCGGAGTTACCGGTTTCGTTGGAAATGGCAGGTAAATTTGAGCGGCGAGCAGTCCATCCTGCAGCATTGAAGCGCGGCCCTGAACGTCACTGATGACCATGCAGCATCCCGGACAATTTGACCCGGTCGGGATGCTCGGTGCAAGACCAAACTTGTCGCGAATCGACGCCAGCGGCAGGTAGAACTCATTGCGTGATCCGCGTCGGATGAACGTCGAACCTCTCCGTCAACGCGGCCACCGTTCCGTCGCCCTTGAGCGCGGCAATTGCCACCTTGGCTTTGAATGCAGCCGTGTGGTTACGGCGGGGTCTTGTCATTTCTCTCTGCTCCTGTCGGCGGGCAACTCGCGCCGCCCATTGAAGCGGAAATATCACCTGAATCGTTGACCAGTTTCTCGGTGCCTCCTCTGGTACCACCGGCCCGCGGCCCAATAAGAACTCACCCTTGTCGGGAACCGCTCAAGCGATGACCGCCCCGAGTTGAAATCCTGGCCTCAGCGCTCGGGAATGTCTGGCGACGAATCGACCGTCGGCGCTGGTTGCGCCGACGGCGTTCGCCAATCGCCGCCCAGCGCCTTCTGCAGCGCGGCGCTGGCGACCAGGCGGCGGCCGCTGATGTCGAGGCTGTTGCGCTCGGCGGCGAGCGCTGCGGCCTGTGTGATCGCGACATTGAGATAGCTCACCGTTCCCGATTGATACTGATTGCTGGTCAGGCGCAGCGACTCGGCGGCAAATTGCGCCGCCTGGCGCTGGACGACGGCCTCGTCGGCCAGGATGCGCAGCGCCGCGAGATTGTCCTCGACCTCCTGGAACGCGGTCAGCACGGTCTGGCGATACGCCGCCACGCTCTGGTCATAGGTGGCGATCGCCTGTTCCTTCTGCGCGCTGCGCGCGCCGGCGTCGAACAGCGTCAGTGCCAGCGCCGGGCCGACCGACCAGAAGCGGTTGGGCAGCGTCATCACCGGCGACAGGCTCGAGTTCTGATAGCCGCCGGTGGCGTTGAAGGTCAGCGCCGGGAAGAAAGCGGCCTGCGCGACGCCGATCTGGGCGTTGGCTGCGGCGGCGCGGCGCTCGGCAGCCGCCACGTCGGGGCGGCGTTCGAGCAGCGCTGAAGGCAGGCCGGCCGGGATTTCCGGCAGCGTCGGCAGCGTCTCGCTCGACGGCAACGTGAAATCGGCCGGCGCCTTGCCCATCAGCAGCGCAATCGCGTGCTCGAGTTGCGTGCGCTGGACGCCAAGGTCGATGGCCTGGGCCTGCGTCGATTTGAGTTGCGTCTCGGCCTGGGCGACGTCGAGGCGGCCGGCGACGCCAGCAGCGTAGCGGTTGCGCGTAATCTGCAGCGAGCGTTCGTAGGCCACCACCGTGGCGTCGAGCAGGCGCCGCTGCGCGTCGCTGATTCGCAGTTGCAGATAGCTCTGCACCAGCGTCGCCTGCGCGCTGAGCAGCGCCGCCTGCAGGTCGGCGACACTGGCCTGCGCCGCCGCCGTATCCGCTTCGACGGTGCGCCCGATGCGCCCCCAGACATCGGCCTCCCAGCTGGCGCTGAGCGAGACCCGATCGGTGTTGCGGATCGCGGTGTCGGTGACGACGGCGTTGTTCGCCGATGACGCCGACGTCCCGGTGGCGTTCTGCGCGCGCGTCGCGGCGAAGCTTCCCGATAGCGTCGGGTAGTAGCTCGCCCGCGCTGCGCCGAGCACCGCCTGCGCGCGCCGATACTGCGCCTGCGCCGCTGCGACGTTCTGGTTCGAGACCTCGACCTGGCTGACCAGCGCGTTGAGTTGCGCATCGCCGTAGCGCTCCCACCACTTGCCGCGTTGCACCTTGTCGCTCGGCTCGGCGACCTTCCAGCCGGGCGTCTCCTTGAACTGCGCCGGTACCGTGAGTTCGGGGCGCTGGTAATCGGGGCCGACGGCGCAGCCGGCGAGACTCGCCAAGGCAGCGAGCAGGCAGGAGCGACAGATCAAGTTTCCGTTCATTGCAGCTCTCGTTTCAGGTCGATGGTCAGCGGCGCGCTGCGGCGGCTCGACCGCCTCTGGCGAACCCACAGGCGCAGCCGGTCGAGGTAAAGATAAACCACCGGCGTCGTATAGAGCGTCAGCAACTGGCTCAGAATCAGTCCGCCGACGATCGAAATGCCCAGCGGCTGGCGCAGTTCGGCACCGTCGCCACGACCCAGCGCCAGCGGCAACGCGCCGAACAGCGCCGCCATGGTGGTCATCATGATCGGCCGAAAGCGCAGCAGACAGGCTTCGCGGATCGCCTGCTGCGGGCTCAAGCCCCCTACCCGCTGCGCCTGCAGCGCGAAGTCGATCATCATGATGGCGTTTTTCTTGACGATGCCGATCAGCAGGATCACGCCGATCAGCGCGATGATCGAAAAATCGGTCGAACAGACGAGCAGCGCCAGGATCGCGCCGACCCCCGCCGACGGCAGCGTCGAGATGATGGTCAGCGGATGGACCAGGCTCTCGTAGAGGATGCCGAGCACGATATAAACAGCGAGCAACGCCGCCAGGATCAGCAGCGGCTGGCTGGCGAGCGACGCCTGGAAGACCTTGGCGGTGCCCTGGAAGCGGCCCTGCACCGAAGCCGGAACGCCCAGTCGGTCGAGCGCCGCGGCGACCGCGCTGGTGGCGTCGGAGAGCGCGACGCCGACCGGCAGGTTGAACGAAATGGTCGATGCGGCGAACTGGCCTTGATGGTTGACCGCCAGCGGCGTCGCGCTCGCCTCCCAGCGCGCGAAGGCAGAGAGCGGCACCGGCTTGCTGCCCGGCGCGACGACATAGACCGCCTTGAGGCTGTCCGGGCTTTGCCAGTACTGCGGCGCGGCTTCCATCACGACGCGGTACTGGTTGAGCGGATTGTAGATGGTCGACACCTGACGCTGGCCGAAGAGGTCGTTGAGCGTCGCGTCGATCAGTTTCTGGTTGAGTCCGAGCCGCGCGACGGCGTCGTGATCGACGACCAGCGAGGTCTGCAGCCCCTTGTCCTGCTGGTCGGTATTGACGTCGGCGAGCTGCGGCAGATCGCGCAGCGCCTGACGCACACGCGGTTCCCAGGCGCGCAGCTCGTCGATGCCGTCGGCCTGCAGCGTGAACTGGTATTGCGCGTTGGCCGAGCGGCCGCCGACGCGGATGTCCTGCACCGGCTGCAGGAAGAGATTGGCGCCCGGCTCGTGCGCCAGCTTCTTGCGCAGCCGCGCGATCACCTGGTCGGCGGACAGCTCGCGCTGCGAAAGCGGCTTCAGGGCGACGAACATCATCCCGGTGTTGCGCTGGCCGCCGCCGGTGAAGCCGATCACGCTGTCGACCGCCGGGTCCTGGCGAACGATGTCGACGAAACTGCTGAGCTTGTCGCGCATGGCCTGGAAGGAAATGCTCTGGTCGGCCTGGATGTTGCCGACCAGCCGGCCGGTGTCCTGCTGCGGAAAGAAGCCCTTGGGAACGACGGTGTAGAGATAGACGTTGCAGGCCACCGTCGCCAGCAGCACCAGCAGCATGATGCGGCCGTGCGCCAGCGCCCAGTCGAGCGAGCGGCGATAGCGATCAAACAGCGCGGTGAAGGCGCGTTCGCTCGAACGCGCCAGGCGTCCCGGTTTCTCGTCGCGACGCGAACGCAGCAATCGCGCGCACATCATCGGCGTCGCGGTCAGCGAGATCAGCAGCGAGATCAGGATCGCCGCCGACAGCGTCACCGCGAACTCGCGGAACAGCCGGCCGATGATGCCGCCCATCAGCAGGATCGGAATGAATACCGCGATCAGCGAGAGACTCATCGAGAGCACGGTGAAACCGACTTCGCGCGCGCCCTGGATCGCCGCGGCAAAAGGCGCGACGCCGTCCTCGATGTGGCGCGAGATGTTTTCGAGGACGACCACGGCGTCGTCGACGACGAAGCCGGTGGCGATGGTCAGCGCCATCAGCGACAGGTTGTTGAGGCTGTAACCGGCCAGGTACATGATGCCGAAGGTACCGATCAGCGACACCGGCACCGCGACGATAGGCACCAGCGCGGCGCGACCGCTGCGCAGAAACAGGAAGACGACCAGCACCACCAGCGCGATCGAGATCAGCAGCGTGCGCTCGACTTCGCGCAGCGACGCGCGGATCGTCGGCGTGCGGTCCATCACCACCTCGAGATCGATGGCCGCGGGAATCGACGCGCGCAACTGCGGCAACATGGCTTTGACCTCATCGACGGTCTCGATGATGTTGGCGCCGGGTTGCCGGTTGATGGTCAGCATCACCGCCGGCTTGCCGTTTGAGAGGCCGGCGTTGCGCACGTCCTGCACCGAGTCGTCGACCTGCGCGACGTCGGCGAGGCGGACGGCGGCGCCGTTCTTCCAGGAGACGATCAGCGGCAGGTAGTCGGCGGCCTTGGTGGCCTGGTCGTTGGCCAGGATCTGCCAGCTGCGCTCGCCCGCCTCGAGCATTCCCTTGGGCCGGTTGGCGTTGGTCGCGACAATCGCCGCGCGCACGTCCTCGGTGCCGATTCCGGCGCGTGACAGCGCGCCGGGGTTGAGCTCGACGCGTACCGCGGGCAGCGAAGCGCCGCCCAGGCTGACCTGGCCGACGCCTTTGACCTGCGCGATCTTCTGCGCCAGGAGCGTCGATGCGGCGTCGTACATCTGGCCGCGCGTCAGCGACGCCGAGGTCAGCGACAGGATCATGATCGGCGCGTCGGCCGGATTGACCTTGCGGTACGTCGGATTGCTCGGCATTCCCGTCGGCAGCAGGCTGCGCGCCGCGTTGAGCGCGGCCTGCACGTCGCGCGCGGCGCCGTTGATGTCGCGGTTAAGGTCGAATTGCAGCGTGATTCGCGTCGACCCGAGCGAACTGCTCGAGGTGATCTCGGTGACCCCGGCGATCACCCCGAGCGAGCGCTCGAGCGGCGTCGCGACGGTCGCCGCCATCGTCTCGGGGCTCGCGCCGGGCAAGGCGGCCTGCACCGAGATGGTCGGATAATCGACCTGCGGCAGCGGCGAGACCGGCAGCAAGGTGTAGGCGAGGGCGCCGAACAGCGCGATGCCCAGCGTCAGCAGGGTGGTGGCGACCGGGCGGCGGATGAAGAATTCCGAGAAATGCATGCTCAAATTTTCCGTCCGGCCTCGTTGCTCGGCATGTCGCGATTCATACGGCGCCTGAAGCGGGTCGCCAGGCGGTCGAAGGCGAGGTAGATCACCGGTGTGGTGAACAGCGTCAGCACCTGGCTGACCAGCAGTCCGCCGACCATCACCAGCCCGAGCGGATGACGCAATTCCGAGCCGACGCCGCGCCCCAGCATCAGCGGCAACGCGCCGAGCAACGCGGCCAGGGTGGTCATCAGGATCGGCCGGAAGCGCAGCAGGCAGGCCTCGAAAATCGCCTCGCGCGGCGCCTTGCCGTGTTCGCGTTCGGCCTCGAGCGCGAAGTCGATCATCATGATCGCGTTTTTCTTGACGATGCCGATCAAGAGCACGATGCCGATGATGGCGATGACGTCGATGTCGGTGTGCGAGAGCAGCAACGCGAGCAGCGCGCCGACGCCGGCCGACGGCAGCGTCGACAGGATGGTCAGCGGGTGGATGAAGCTCTCGTAGAGCACGCCGAGCACGATGTACATCACGATGATGGCGGCCAGGATCAACAGCAGCGTGTTGTCGAGCGACGCCTGGAAAGCCAGCGCGGCGCCCTGGAAGCCGGTCTTGACGCTGGCCGGCAGCCCCAGTTCGAGTTCGGCCGCGTCGATCGCCTTGACCGCGTCGCCGAGCGAGGCGCCGGGCGCCAGGTTGAACGACAGCGTGGCGGCCGGAAACTGGCCGATGTGGTTGATCGACAGCGGGCCGGCACGCTCCGAGAAGTGAGCGATCGATGACAGCGGCACCTGTGCGGCGACGCCGCTGACCGTCGAGACGATATAGATGCCGTCGAGCGCCGGCAGCCCCTGCTTGAATTCCGGCTTGACCTCGAGCACCACGCGATAGGTGTTCGACTGGGTAAAGATGGTCGACACCAGGCGCTGGCCGAAGGCGTTGTAGAGCGCATTGTCGATCGCCGTCGGGGTGATCCCGAGGCGCCCGGCGCTGGCGCGGTCGATGTCGACGTAGGCCTGCAGCCCCTGATCCTGCACGTCGCTGGCCACATCCACCAGTTCCGGCAACTGGCGCAGGCGCGCGAGCAGCTTGGGAACCCAGGCGGCGAGCTCTTCGGCGTTGGCGTCCTCGACGCTGAACTGGTATTGGGTGCGGCTGACCCGATTCTCGACGGTCAGATCCTGCACCGGCTGCATGTACAGCGAGATGCCGGCGACCTCTGCGACCTTCGGCTGCAGACGGCGGATCACCGCGCTGGCGTCCGGGTTGCCCATCCCGCGCGCGCCCTTGGGCTTGAGATTGATCAGCAGGCGGCCGCTGTTGAGCGTGGCATTGGCGCCATCGACGCCGATGAACGACGACAGGCTGTCGACCGCCGGGTCCTGCAGCACGACGTCGACCAGCGCCTGCTGGCGCGCCGCCATCGCCGCGAACGAGACCGACTGCGGCGCCTCGGTCACGCCCTGGATGACACCAGTATCCTGCAGCGGAAAAAAGCCCTTGGGAACGACGACGTAGAGCAGCGCGGTGAGCGCCAGCGTGGCGAAAGCGACGAGCAATGTCGCCGACTGACGATCGAGAACCCAGTTGAGCATCCGTCCGTAGCGCGCGATCACCGCGTCGAAGAACGCGCCGCTCTTGCGGAAGAACCAGCCCTGCTGCGCTTCCGGGGTGTGATGCAAGAGCCGTGCGCACATCATCGGGGTGAGCGTCAGCGAGACGACCGCCGAGATCAGGATGGCCACCGCCAGCGTGATGGCGAATTCTCGGAACAAGCGCCCGACGACGTCGCTCATGAACAGCAAGGGGATCAATACGGCAATCAGCGAAACGGTCAGCGAAATGATCGTGAAGCCGATCTGCTCGGCGCCCTTGAGCGCCGCCTGCATGACGATGTTTTGGCTACGGCCGGGTGCGGATTCGCCAGTCTCGGCCTGCGCCGAGACACTACCCTCGAGCGTTTCCGGCTGGGCGATGTTTTGGCTACGGCCGGGCGCTGCTGCGCCCTTAACCTCGGCTTCGCCGACGTTAGCCTGCGCCGAAACATTGCGCGACATCTCTTCGAGATGCCGCGCAATGTTTTCAATCATGACGATGGCGTCGTCGACGACGAAGCCGGTGGCGATGGTCAGCGCCATCAGCGTCAGGTTGTTGATCGAAAAGCCGGCGAGCTGCATGACGCCGAAGGTGCCGACCAGCGAGAGCGGCACCGCGACGCTCGGAATCAGCGTCGCCGGGACGTTGCGCAGGAAGACGAAGATCACCATCACCACCAGCGCGACCGAGAGCAGCAGCTCGAAGCGCACGTCGTCGATCGACGCGCGGATGGTGGTGGTGCGGTCGGTCAGGATGTGCACGTCGATAGCCGACGGCAGCGCGGCCTGCAGTTGCGGCAGCAGCTTCTTGATGCGATCGACGGTCTCGATGACGTTGGCGCCGGGCTGACGCTGGATGTTGAGAATCACCGCCGGGCGCTGTTCGCCTTCGATCACCGCCCATGCCGCCAGGCGCTCGTTCTCGGCGCCGTCGACGACGTCGGCGACGTCGGCGACGCGAACCGGCGCGCCATTCTTCCAGGCGATGATCAGCGAGCGATAGTCGACGGCGGATTTGAGCTGGTCGTTGGCGTCGATGGTCGACGCCCGCGTCGGTCCATCGAAGCTGCCTTTGGCCGAATTGACGTTGGCATTGCTGATGGTCGTGCGCAGATCGTCGAGATTGAGCCCACTGGCGGTCAACGCCTTGGGGTTGGCCTGGATGCGCACCGCTGGCCGTTGCCCGCCGCCGATGCTGACCAGGCCGACGCCGGGAAGCTGCGAAAGCTTCTGCGCCAGACGCGTATCGACCAGATCCTCGACCTTCGGTAGCGGCAGCGTCTCGGAGGTCAGCGCCAGCGCCATGATCGGCGTATCGGCCGGGTTGACCTTGCTGTAGATCGGCGGCATCGGCAGATCGGTCGGCAGGAAGGAATTGGACGCGTTGATCGCCGCCTGGACCTGCTGCTCGGCGACGTCAAGACCCAGATCGAGCGCGAACTGCAGCGTGATCACCGAGGCGCCGCCGGAACTCGACGACAGCATCTGGTTCAAGCCCGGCATCTGCCCGAACTGCCGCTCGAGCGGCGCGGTGATCGACGAGGTCATGACGTCGGGACTGGCGCCCGGGTAGAGCGTGGTGACCTGGATCGTCGGATAGTCGACTTCGGGCAGCGCCGAAACCGGCAGAAAGCGATAGGCGAGCAGCCCGGACAGCAAAATGGCGAGCATCAGCAGCGCGGTCGCCACCGGCCGCAGGATGAACAGGCGCGACGGATTCATCGCTTCATTCGCCGGCTTTTGCGGCCGCCGCGGATGTCGCCGGCGTGCCCTCCGCCTTGCGCTTGCCGCGCTTGCTGCCAGCGCCTTCGCCGCCGGCCGCTGGCGAACCGCGTGCGGCGGCCGCCGCCAGCTCGACCTTGGCGCCCTGGCGCAGTTTGTCGGCGCCGTCGATCACCACCTGCTCGCCGGCTTCAAGACCTTTTTCGATGGCGACGACTTGCGCCGTGCTGGCGCCCAGCTTGACGCTGCGCGTGCTGACCGTCTGCGCCTCGCCATCGACGACATAGACGAAAGTGCCCAGCGTGCCGCGCTGGATCGCGGCGATCGGCACCAGGATGGCATCGTGGCGCGTCTCGACGCGCAGCCTGGCATTGACGAACTGATTGGGAAACAGCGCGTTGTCGGCATTGTCGAATTCGGCCTTGAGCTTGACGGTCCCGGTCGTCGCATCGATCTGGTTATCGATGGTGAGCAGTTGGCCGCTGGCCAGCTTGACCTTGCTTTCGCGATCCCAGGCATCGACGCGCAGTTTTTCGCCGGCCTGCGCGCGCGGCAGCACGGCGGTCAAGTTGTCGGCGGGGATCGCGAAAACGACCGTGATCGGCTGGGTCTGGGTCAGTACGAAGATCCCCGTGGTGTCGGCGGCGCGCACCATGTTGCCGACGTCGACCAGGCGCAGGCCGAGACGTCCGGACACCGGCGCGACGATGCGCGTGAAGTCGAGCTGCAGACGGGCGTTGTCGACGGCGCCGCGGTCGCTCTGCACGGTGCCCTGATATTGCCGGACCAGCGCTTCCTGCGCGTCGACCAGCTGCTTGGCGATCGAATCCTTGGCCAGCAAGTCGCGATAACGCGCCACATCGAGCTGGGCATTGGCGAGCAAGGCCTGATCGCGCACCAGCTGTCCGCTGGCCTGGTCGAGCAAGGCCTGGTACGGCCGCGCATCGAGTTCGGCGACGGTGTCGCCACGCTTAACCATTTGCCCTTCCTGGAAGGCGACGCGCAGCAGCTGGCCATCGACGCGTGGCTTGATCAGCACCGTATTGCGCGCCGTGACGGTACCCAGCGCATCGATCGTCACGTCGATGTCGCCGCGCCGGGCGCTCTCGGCGAGCACCGGCACCGGCCTGCCGCCATTCGCCGAGCGCTGCTGCGCAGCCGGCGCCGGCGACGTCGATCCGGTGAAGAAATAAAGCGCGCCGCCGCCAACCAGCACTGCACCGATGACGATCCAGAGTGTTTTCTTGTTCATTTGATATGCATGCCTGTTGCTGGTGGATGGACTGCCCGACCGATTGAGGCTTGAATTGTCCGCTTTTTTCCGCGGTCGACGAAAAATGGCAGACTCCGACGCTGAGAGTCTGCCAGACGGCGATGTTAAGTCTCGTCTTGCGATTGTAAGGTTACGTAAAGCGCGACCGCGCAAACCTAGTCATGAATCGACGCCAGCGGCTGATAGAACTCGACGACCGGCGCGCTGGCGCAAAGCGCCGGCACCTTGGCGAGCAAGGCCGCGAGGTACGACGTCGCCATGTGCAGATCGACCGCCGCCTGGTCGCGGTACTTCTCGTAGAAGAAAAAACGCCCGGCGTCGTCGTGGGCGCGGTGCACGGCATAGTCGAGCGCCCCGCTTTCCTTGCTGACGGGTTCAATCATCGCGCGCAAGGCGCTTTCCAGCTCGCCTGCACAGCCCGGTTTGGCCTGAAATACTGCGGATACTACGATCATGGTCGGATTCCTCGATGGTTTGAAAACACGTCGCCGACGGCTTTCTCGCGGGCCGTTGCCTAACGTGGAAGCGGCACTTTATCCGGCGCGAAGATCGGCGCATTGTAAAAATGCGCCACGCGCGTCGTGTGCTGAAAAAACGCCGCCGGCGAATCGCCGACAAAGGTCTGGAAGTCGTGGATGAAGTGCGCCTGATCGTAGTAGCCGTGATCGAGCGCCACCCCGAGCGTATCCGCACTGGCCGACAGCAGCAGCTCGCGAACGGTGAGGTTGAAGCGTGCCGTGCGCTGGAAGAGCTTGGGCGTGACGCCGATTTGCTCGCGAAAAACGCGCTCGAAATGACGGCGGCTCATGCCGATCCGATCGGCCAGGACGTCGATCTTCACTTCGCGGTGGCCATAGTAGAGCTGGTGCAGCGCCGCCTCGATCGCCGGCTGACCCTTGTGGTTGCGCTGCAGACAGCGCAGCAGCCAGGCTTCGAGCAGGCTCACGCGAGCCCCCCGGCTGTCCGCCTGCGCCACCTGCTCGGCGACGTCGCGCCCTTCCGCCCCCCACACCTCACCGATCGGCAGCACATCGTCGCGCAGTTCGGCGAGCGGCAGCGCGCTGAAATGGCGCAGCGCCCCCGAACGGAAACGCACCGCGATGAAACCGACCGCCGCTTGCGCCAGCGGCTGGTACGGCCTGCGGCGCGCGCAGAGCAACTGGGCCAGGTCCTGGCGCGCCGCTGGCTGGCGCAGACTGCGGATCGCCAGCGGACGGCCGTAGTGGAAGAGCAGCTCGGCGCCGGTTCCCGGCAGCATCGCCGGCAACTGCAGCAGATCGTCGGATTCCCATCCCCACAGCCGGTCGATATAGGGCTGCAGCGGCGCGCAGGGAATGACGAAGTAACGCTTCATGGCCGCGATCAGGCGGCGTTCCCGTCGGGCAAGGTGACGATCTCGACGCAGATCGGATCGTTCCCGGTGGCGTGGCTATGGACGGCGCTCAGGCGACCGCTGGCGGGGTCGATGGCATAGACGGTGAGCCGGCTCGAGAGCTGTCCGGCGGCGACCAGCCAGCGTCCGGCCGGGTCGATTCCCATGCCGCGCGGCTGCGTTTCGGTCGGGTAATGGTCGATCAGGCTGAGCCGACCGCTGCCCGTATCGACGGCGAAAGCGGCGATCACGCTCGCCGTGCGATCGGTGGCGTAGAGGAAACGGCCGTCGGGCGTCGCGCGCAACTCAGCGGCCCACGGCTTGCCGCTAAAGCCCGCCGGCAGCGTGCCGATCGACTGCGTGCAGGCCAGCGTTCCGGCGAGCGCGTCGAAGTCGAAGACATCGATGCTGCCGTCGAGCTCGTTGAGGCAATGAACGTGCAGGTTGTCGGGCGAGAACACCAGATGGCGCGGACCGCTGCCGGCGCGCACCGCGGTGATGGCACCTGGCGTCAGGCGGGCGTCGCCGCCGAGCCGGTAGGCGCGGATCGTATCTGAGCCGAGCGACGGCACCAGCAGCCAGCGGTTGGTCGCGTCGATCTGCGCCGCGTGTGCGCGCGGCAGGTCGGCCTCGACCTGGCTGGCGGCCTGCGGCGCGCCGCGCGCGTCGAGCGGAAAGACCGCCAGCAGGTTGGCGCCGTAGGACGCGCAGAACACGAAGCGCCGCTCGCGATCGCACGAGACATAGGTTGCGCCGCCCGGCGTCGCAACGCTGCCGAGCAGCGCCAAATTGCCGCTGACATCGTCGATGGCGAAAGCGGCGATGGCGTCGTCAGAGCGCAGCCCGGCGTAGAGCACGCGCTGCTGCGCGCAG
Organism: Pseudomonadota bacterium; assembly: GCA_018262095.1. Classification (GTDB taxonomy): domain Bacteria; phylum Pseudomonadota; class Gammaproteobacteria; order Burkholderiales; family Rhodocyclaceae; genus Propionivibrio. The sequence continues at coordinate 42,397 of JAGTRW010000019.1, read as the reverse complement.
ACGCGCAGCGGATTCGGTGCGCCCGCCGTCGCGACGCGCTGGCGCAAACTGACCTCGCCGCCATCGTCGGCAAGCGAGAAAACGTTGATTTCGCGGCTTTGCGCGCAGGAAACATAGACGACGGAGTGGGTCATGGTCATTGGGCCTGGAAAGGGAAAGGGGCAGCTGCGCTGGCGATGTTAACAGCCTTTGCGAAAAATGGATAAGCCTGGAAACCGCAATTCGAACCACAACGACACAGCGAGCACAACGAAGAGCCTTGGTTTTTTGGAGTTTTCCGAGACCCGCCTGTTGGCTGAGGCCTCAATACATTGCAATGTACTTGCTTTTTCTTCGTGATCGTTGTGGTCGTTGTGGTCAGCTGGGCTATTCAGGATAAACTCGCAACGTTTCTTCTCTTGATGGACGGGGCATTACGCATGAGCCAGCAGCAGATCAGCCTGATCGGCGCGCCGACCGACGTCGGCGCCGGCATGCTCGGCGCGCGCCTCGGGCCGGAAGCGCTGCGCGTCGCCGGAATCGCCCGGGCCATCGCGCAATGCGGTTTCGCCGTCAGCGACCGCGGCAACGTGGCCGGGCCGGCCAACCCCGAGTTGCCCGCCGTCGACGGCTTTCGCCATCTGCCCGAAGTCATTTGCTGGAATGATGCGGTGCACGACGCGGTGTATCGGGAACTTGCCGCCGATCACCTGCCGGTCGTTCTCGGCGGCGACCATTCGCTGGCGATCGGCTCGATCAGCGCAGTGGCGCGCCATTGCCGCGAGCGTGGCAAAAAACTGCGCGTGTTGTGGTTCGACGCGCACGCCGATTTCAACACCGCGACGCTGACGCCGAGCGGCAATCTGCACGGCATGCCGGTCGCCTGCCTGTGCGGTCACGGCCCGCGCGAGCTGATCGAACTGTCCGGTCAGGTTCCCGCGCTCAACCCGAAGGACCTGCGCCAGATCGGCATCCGCAGCGTCGACGAAGGCGAGAAGCAGCGGGTGCACGAGATCGGCATCGAGGTCTTCGACATGCGCTTCATCGACGAGTTGGGGATGCGCCACGCGATGGAGCTCGCGCTCGCGCTGGTCGGCGCTGACACGCACCTGCACGTCAGCCTCGACGTCGACTTTCTCGACCCGGACATCGCGCCGGGCGTCGGCACCGCGGTGCGCGGCGGCCCGACCTACCGCGAAGCCCAGCTGTGCATGGAAATGATCGCCGATACCGGGCGGCTAGCGTCGCTCGACGTCGTCGAACTCAACCCGGCGCTCGACGTTCGCAACCAGACGGCGCAGCTGGCGGTCGACCTGATCGAGAGCCTGTTCGGCAAGAGCACGCTGAGGCGCCCGGCCGCCACCGTGCCGCGCAACGCCCGTCAATAGGTCTTCGTGGCGCGGCGGGTTCAGCGGTATTGGGCGAAGCGTGCCGGATAATGCGAGGAAAGCCAGGCCAGGAAAACGTATTTGACGGTCTTGCCGACGCCGACGGCGATGAGCACGCCGGGAACCGACGGATTGGCCAGCGAGTAGAAAAAGATCACCGGCGTCTGCGGCATCGGCGACCCGGCAACGACCATCAAGGCGAACAGGCCGTAAGCGTCGAGCCAGCCGCTGGCGAGCTGCCAGGTCGAGCTGGCGACGAGTTGCGGAAAGCGCGCAATGACCACTTCGCGGCCCAGCGTGTTGAACATTTCGACCAGCAGCGCGCCGCCGACGCCGCTCGCGACGCCGCTCATCAGCCCGAGGATCAGCCAGCGCCGCGGCGCGATCAGCACCGCCGGAATCAGCACGACGACGAAGGGAAATGAGAAGGTCGCGGTCGAGGCGAAGGCGATCAGCCCGACCACCAGCGGGTAGTAGCGGTGCCGCGCGCTGGCGTAGAGCAACAGGCGCAGCGCGTCGTGCAGTCGATGATGGCGCATCACGGCGCCGACCGTCCGCGCTCGCCGTCGACTTGCCGCTGCGGCGCCGCGCGCGATAAGCTTGCCGCTTGTTCGTTCAGGGAGAGCGTCATGCGTGCAGTCTCAACGGTGGTCAGGGTAGTCAACATGCTGTTGATTGTATGCGCTTTGGGGCTCGCCGCACCGGCCGGCGCGGTCGGCGTCGACGATCTGTCGAGCAAGGATACTTCATCCGGACTCAAGGAGGCGCTGACCCGCGGCGCCGAAGCCGCGGTCGGCCAGCTCGGCAAGACCGATGGCTTCATGGGCGACGAGCGGGTCAGGATCCCGCTGCCCGAGTCGGCGCGCGCTGCGGAGAAGATGATGCGCACGCTGGGGATGAAGAAGCAGGCCGACGAACTGATCGCCACGATCAATCGCGCCGCCGAAATGGCCGTCGTCGAGGCCAGGCCGATCCTGGTCAACGCCGTCAAGACGATGAATATCACCGACGCCCGGAGCATCCTGACCGGCGGCGACGACGCGGCGACGCAATACTTCAAGCGCACGACGTCGCAGGCATTGGCCGCCAAATTCCTGCCGATCGTCAAGCAGTCGACGGCCAAGGTCGATCTGGCCGCGCAATACAACCAGTACGCCGGACAGGCCGCCAAGCTCGGCCTGCTCGACCAGAACGACGCCGACCTCGACCGCTATGTGACGCAAAAGGCGATGGACGGGTTGTTCCTGATGATCGCCGAGCAGGAAAAAGCGATCCGCAAGGACCCGGTCGGCACCGGATCGAACCTGCTGCAGAAGGTCTTCGGCGCGGTCGGCAAGTAGGCGATGCTCAGCAGATTGCTCGCCGGGCTGAACGCGGCATTGCGGCCGGCCTTCGACTTCGTCAATCTGCCGAAGCTCAAAGCCGGCCTGACGAGCGCGCAACAGGTGCGCGACATCATGGGCCCACCGACGACGATCTGGTCGGACGACGACGGCACGCAGACCTGGGAGTACCCACGAACGCCCGAGGGAATCGTCAACTACATGATCGTCTTCGACGCCGGCGAGGTGCTGCGCGAAGTGCGCCAGGTGCTGACCGAGCAGAACTTCGCGCGGGTTTGCGTCGGAATGCGCCGCGACGAGGTGCGCCGCTTGCTCGGCCAAGCGGCCAGCGAACAGTCCTTCCCGCTCAACAAGGAAAGCGTCTGGGACTGGAAAACCATCGCGCTGGCCAATACGCCAGCCTATTTCAACGTGCATTTCGACCAGCACGGTCGGGTCGTGCGCACCAGCAGCACCCCACTCATCGGCGCATGATCACCGCGCTGCCTGCCGTCTTCACCGCTCGCGCCCGATGAGCACCTCGCGCAAGGACTTGCGAACCCGGGTGTTGCTCGCCTTCTTCGCCGTCGTCGTGCTGATCGCCGCGGGAACCGCCGTGCTCAACGTGATCGGCAACGAATATCGGCGCAACCTCGCCGACCATATCCTGAGCAACCTGGAAACCATGGAACGGGTTATCGGCCTGCTGCAGCAGGATTCAGCGGCACGCGTGCGAACGATTGCCGACGAGCCGCGCTTCCGTGATCTGGCCACCCGCCTGATGGCCCGCGCCAACGACCGCGCGCTGCACGACGAATTGCGCGAGTGGATCACACCGCGCTACCAGAACCGCGGTTTCGAGGACTATCTGCTGATCTCGGCCGACGGCCAAACCATCGTCTCGTCGGGCAACCGCCAGTACATCGGGCAAGCGACGCTGCCGTCGACTCAGGAGGCGCTGCGCCTCACCGAACTGCTGGTGGCGGCGATGACCCGGCCGATTTCGGCGCGCCACCCGGTCGCCGGCCTGGTCGTCGACAACCCGACCAACGTCGCCTACCAGCTGTCGTGTTCGCGAATCGACGAGGGAGTCTCCAACCTCGGCTTTCTTTGCCTGCACGAGAACCCGTTTCCGCGCCTCTATCGCCTGCTGCGCGCCGGCCGCCCGGGACTGACCGGCGACGCCTACGTCGTCGACGACGCGGGCCAAATCCTGTCGCCGATCCGTTTCGAGAAAAGCCTGGAAGCGCCGGTCGGCGCCGAACCCGGCTGGAGCCTGTTCGGGCTTGCCGCGCGCGTCATGCCGGAGAGCGCCGATCCCGCGGATCGACCGAGCAGCGCGCCCTTGACGCAGGTCGTCGCGCGTTTGCTCGAGCACGACGCGCGCAATACCGGACTGCTCGAAAACTACCTCGACTATCGCGGCAGAACGGTCGTCGGCGCCGCGTCATGGTTGCCCGATACGGCGATGGGTATCGTCATCGAGGAGGACATGAACGAGGCCTTCCGTTCGTATCGCTTCGCGCTCAATACGCTGGTCGCGCTGATCGGGCTCGGCGTCGTGCTGATTGTCGCGCTGACCTGGCTCGACCTGCGCTCGCGCTTCTCGCTGGCGCGCAGCGAGCAGCAACTGGCCGCCTTCCGCGACAACATGCCGGCCGAGATGCACATGAAGACCGCGTCGGGCCGCTATCTGATGGCCAACCCGGTTTTCGAATCGGTGTTCAACGTGCCGCCCGGCTATGCGCTCGGCAAGACAGACGCCGAGCTGTTCCCGCCCGACGAAGTGCGCGAGCGCGAGGCCGAACACCAGCAAGTGATTCGTAGCGGTCAGCCGTTCCGGCGCAACTACACCCGGCACTGCGAAGACGGCAGTGAGGCGACCTTCAGCACCGTCTGCTTCCCGGTTCGTGGCGGTGACGACGAGACGGTCGTTGCCGTCGGCACGGTGGCGCTCAATATTACCGAACTGATCCGCACCCAGCGCGAGCTTGAGGAACTGACGCGAACGCTCGAAGACAAGGTCGCCGTGCGTACCGAGCAACTGGCCGCGGCACGCGACATGGCCGAGGCGGCGGGCCACGCCAAGGCCGAATTCCTGGCCAATATGAGCCACGAGATCCGCACCCCGCTCAACGCAATCATAGGAATGAGCTATCTCGCGGCGCACGTCAATACGGCGCCGCGCGTCGCGCATTACATCGGGCGAATCCAGTCGTCGGGTCAGCACCTGCTGGCGATCGTCAGCGACATCCTCGACCTGTCCAAAATCGAGGCCGGAAAACTGCCGATCTACCGCAGCGAGTTCGCGCTCGAAAGCCTGCTCGCCCACGTCGCCGGCCTGGTCTCGGAGCGCGCCGAGGCCAAGGGGCTCGAGCTGATCATCGCCATCGAACCGGGACTGCCCGGCCGGCTGATCGGCGACGCGATGCGCATCGGCCAGATCCTGATCAATTTCGCCAATAACGCGGTCAAGTTCACCGACCACGGCGACGTCGTTCTGCGCGTGACGGGACTCGGCCGCGACGGCGGCAAGATCGATTTGCGCTTCGCCGTCGAGGATACCGGGATTGGCATCGCCGAAGAAAAGCTGTCGCTGCTGTTTTCGCCTTTCCAGCAACTCGACGGCTCGATGTCGCGCCGCTTCGAGGGAACCGGGCTGGGCCTGGCGATCAGCAAGGATCTCGCGCAACTGATGGACGGCAAGGTCGGCGTCAGTTCGCGCCCGGGCTACGGCAGCGTGTTTTCGCTCGAGCTCGCGCTGCAGGTCGGCGAGCCGGCCGATGCGCGCGTTCCCCCGGTCGATCTGCGCGGCCGGCGCGCCTTGGCGGTCGACGACAACGCGCAGGCGCGCGGCCAACTGGCCGAAGTGCTGCGCTCGCTGTCGTTTGTTGTCGACCAAGCCAGTGACGGCGAGCACGCCATCGCACAGGTCGCCGCCGCCGATGTGCAAGATCGTCCCTACGACGTCGTTTTCGTCGACTGGCGGATGCCACTGCTCGACGGGCAGCAGGTGGCCGAGCAGATCGACCAGCTGTCGTTGCGCCGGGAAAGGCCCCGCCTGGTGCTGGTCGCCGGCAGCGCAGCAGGCCTGCCCGACGACGTCGATCGCTCGCATTTCGCTGCGCTGATCGCCAAACCGGTGACGCCTTCCGAGGTCTTCGCTAGCGTGACGAGGCTGTTCGATCCCGAACACTCGCGCCAGCAGGCGACATCCGGCTCGGCCGCCGGATGGGAAGGATTGGCCGGCCGCAGCATTCTGCTGGTCGAAGACAACCCGATCAACCAGGAGGTGGTGCACGACCTGCTGGACCTGGTCGGCGCCCGCGTCAGCATCGCCAGCAATGGCCGGCAGGGAATTCGCATGCTCGACGAACAAGCCTTCGACCTGGTGCTGATGGACGTGCATATGCCGATCATGGACGGCTTCGCGGCGGCGGGCGAGATCAGAGCCAATCCCCGCTTCGCCGCCTTGCCGATTGTCGCGCTGACCGCCAACGCGCTCGAAGGAGACCGCGAACGCTGCCTCGCCGCGGGGATGACCGACTACCTCGCCAAGCCGATCGACCCGCAACAGATGTTTCCGACCCTGCTGCGCCATCTGCCGCAATCGGCTGCGCCGCAGGCGGCTGGCCATGACGATCGGCGACCGGCCGGCGCGTCGTACCTTCCTCCTGAAGCCGACGTCGACGCCATTCTTGCCGCGCTCGGCGAAATTCCGGGGATCGACGTCAGCGCCGCCGTAGCGCGCATGATGGGGCGACGCGATCTTTACGCCAAGCTCGCTTGCCGCATCGCCGCCGAACGCGCCGACCTGTTGACGCAGCTCGCACAATCGTCGCGCAGCGGCGACCGCGAGAGCCTCGCCGGCTTGATCCACGGCGCCAAGTCGACGCTTGGCGCGCTCGGCGCAGGCGACCTGCAGCAGCGCTGCGTCGCGCTGCAGAGCAGGCTACGCGAAGGCGACCCAGTCGATGATTTGGACGAGGAAATCACCGCTTTCTCGGCTGACTACGCTTCGCTTCTCGAGCGTCTCAAGGAGATCACGCATGGTCGCGGCTGATTCGTGCGATCATCAATTTCACCTCGCCGCCGACAACAACTTAAAATAGCCGGAACAACCGACTGATCGTCGATCGCTATCGACGAGCGCGCGATCAACAACTTTGGGAATTCTGATGCCGCCAGCCAGCGCTATCGTCTATATCATCGACGATGACGACATCGCACTCTGGATGTTCGAGGAGTTTCTGCACGGGATCGGGGCGCAAATCCGCACCTTCTCGTCGGCGCGAACCTTTCTCGAAGCCTACCGCGCCGGCCCGCACGAGTGCCTGGTCTGCGACCTCAAAATGCCCGAGATCGGCGGACTCGAGGTCCAGCGTCAGCTGCTCGAGAAAGGCAGCCGCTTGCCGATCATCCTGGTTTCCGGCTACCCCGAAGTTCACTCCGCCGTCGAGGCGATCAAGAAGGGCGCCTTCGATTTTCTCGAAAAACCCGTCGACGGCGCGCTGCTCGTCGAGAAAGTGCAGAGCGCGTTGGAGCGCAGCGCTCAGTTGCACGCTGAAGAGGTGGCAGAAGCCACGCGTACCGCGCGGCTGTCATTGCTGACGCCCAAAGAGCGCCAGATCGCCGAACTGGTCGTTGCCGGCAAGTCGAGTCCGCGGATCGCCGAAGAGCTCGAGATCAGCGTTCGCACCGTTGAAAATCACCGCGCCCGGCTGATGGAAAAACTCGACGTCGCCTCAGCCGTCGAGCTGGTCAGGCTTTTTCTCTGACCGCTGCGCTGCTCGCTGAGTAGTTCCACTCTCACCCCCGCCGGGGCAACGGCGCATAATCCCGCCACCAAAAAGTATCAAAAAAGAAACGGTGGAGGCGGTAAGAACGAATCGGGATCTCGCCAACACGGCCGGCGGCTTGTCGCGCGTCAGCCGGGAGATCCTGGCCATTGGGCGGTCTACGCCATCCTCCACCTTGCGTTGTACGGCAGTTGGCTTCACCCCAAGCGAGCCAAAGAGACGGCAAGTCTCAGCCCCGATCGGGCTCGTTGTTTTTCTCGTAGCACCGTTTTTTTCATGCACAGCAGTTACTCAACCCTCCGAAAGGAAAATGAAAAATGCAAATGCAATCGATCAAGAAAATCCTGAGCCCGATCGCGCTGGCCACCGCGCTGGTCTTTGCCGCCGGCCTCGGCCACGCCGCCGACATCAAGGAACGCACCGCCAAGTTCCCGATCGTCAATGCCATCGACCATCCGCAAGGCCTGGGTGCGCAGCGCTTCGTCGACGTCGTCGACAAGAAGAGCGGCGGCAAGATCAAGATCAAGATTTTCCCGAACGGCACGCTCGGCGGCGAACAGCAGGTCGCCGCGGCGATGCAGGGCGGCACCGTTGAAATCTCGATGATGTCGCCGGCGCAGATCGTCGGGACGATCAAGGAATTCGTCGTCCTCGACTTCCCGTTCGCCTTCGCCAACGTCGCTCAGGCCGACGCGGTGCTCGACGGTCCGTTCGGCCAGAAGCTGATGGACTACATGCCGGCCAAGGGCTGGGTCGGTCTGGGCTTCATGGAACAAGGCTACCGCAGCATCAGCAACAGCAAGCGCCCGATCAACAAGCTCGAAGACATCAAGGGCCTGAAGATCCGCACCATCCTCAACCCGCTCTACGTCGACATGCTCAATACGCTGGGCGCCAACGCCGTTCCGATGCCTTTCCCCGAGCTCTACACCGCGCTCGAAATGAAGACCGTCGATGGCCAGGAAAACCCGGAAACCTCGGTCGATTCGAGCAAGTTCTACGAGGTGCAGAAGTACTTCAGCGGCACCCGTCACATCTACAACCCGCAGATGATGATGGTCAGCAAGAAGTTCTGGGACACGCTGTCGGCTGATGAACAGAAGATCTTCCACGAAGCGCTGGTCGAAGCGCGTGACGTTCAGCGCAAGGCCGCTCGCGCGATGACCGACAAGTCGCGCAAGGTGCTCACCGACCACGGCATGCTGCTCAACGAAATCGCCCCGGCCGAACTCGCGCGCATGAAGGACGCGGTCAAGCCGGTCACCGACAAGTACGCCGCCCAGCTCGATCAGGCACTGGTCAAGGCTTTCTACGCCGAACTCGAAAAGACCAAGAACCTGAAGTAAAAAGCTCACCGACGTAAAAGCAGGCGGCAGGTCATCCCCGACCCGCCGCCTGCCGGTCAAAACCGACTTCAGTTTCGATTTTTCCGAGTGAAGAAATGAAATCCATCGAAAAATACCTGATGCAGATCATGAACACCATCATCGTCGTCTCGCTGGCGCTGATGGTGATCATGGTCTTCAGCAATGTCGTTCTGCGCTATGCGTTCAATTCAGGAATTACTTCCAGCGAAGAACTGTCGCGCTTCCTGTTCCTGTGGCTGATTTTCATCGGCGCCATCGTCGCCATGAAGGAAAGCGCGCACCTCGGCGTCGACTCCCTGATCGCGCGCTTGCCGCGCTCGGGCAAGATCGCCTGCGTGCTGCTTTCCAATGCCCTGATGCTGTGGTGCTGCTACCTCTTCTTCGTCGGCAGCTGGCGGCAGACCATCGTCGGCCTGGGTACCGACATGCCGGCGACCGGAATCTCGATGGCCTACCACTACGCCACCGGCCTGGTGATGAGCGTCGGCATCGGCGTCATCCTGATCAGCAACAGCTGGCGAATTCTCTCGGGCAAGGCAACCGACGCCGACCTGATCCAGATTACCGAATCGGAAGAGGTCGAAAGTGCCGACGAAGCGCAAGACGAGCTGGCGCACGAAGCCAAGGTAAGCGCCACAAAGAATCGTTTGGGGGACAAGTAAATGATCATTACCGTATTTCTGGCGTCCTTGCTCGGCGCCATGGCGCTCGGCATGCCGATCGCCTTCGCGTTGATGGTCTGCGGCGTCGCGCTGATGCTGCAGATGAATATGTTCGACGCGCAGCTGATCGCGCAGAACACCATCGACGGCGCCGACAACTTCGTGCTGATGGCCGTCCCCTTCTTCATGCTCGCCGGCGAATTCATGAACGCCGGCGGCCTGTCGCGGCGAATCGTCAACCTGGCGATGGCGCTGGTCGGCCACATCCGCGGTGGCCTGGGCTTCGTCGCGGTGTTCGCGGCGATCATCATGGCCAGCCTGTCGGGTTCGGCCGCCGCCGACACCGCGGCGATCGGCGTGCTGTTGATCCCGATGATGAAACAGGCCGGTTACAGCGTTCCGCGCTCGGCCGGACTGATCGCCGCCGGCGGCATCATCGCGCCGGTGATCCCGCCGAGCATCGCCTTCGTGATGTACGGCGTCGTCGCGCAGGTGTCGATCACCAAGCTGTTCATGGCCGGAATCGTTCCCGGCGTGATGATGGGAATCAGCGTCCTGCTCGCCTGGATCTGGGTGATCCGCAAGGACAACCTCAAGGCGAGTCCGCGCAAGAGCTTCGCTGAAATCCGCCATGCCGTAGTCGACGGCGTCTGGGCGCTGATCATGCCGCTGATCATCATCATCGGCCTCAAGATGGGAATCTTCACGCCGACCGAAGCTGCGGTCGTCGCCGCCGTCTATGCGTTGTTCGTCGGCATGGTGATCTACAAGGAAATCAAGATCGCCGACCTCTACGGCCTGCTGCTCAACGCCGGCAAGATCACCGCGGTGGTGATGCTGCTGGCCGGCACGGCAATGGTTTCGGCCTGGCTGATCACCGTCGCCGACCTGCCCGGCCAGCTCGCTGCGATCCTCGAACCGTTCATGGACAACAAGATCTTGCTGATGGCGATGATCATGGTCGTCGTCGTCATCGTCGGCACCGCGATGGACATGACGCCGACCATCCTGATCCTGACGCCGGTGCTGATCCCGGTGGTCAAGCAGGCGGGAATCGACCCGGTCTATTTCGGCGTCGTCTTCGTCATCAACAATGCCATCGGCCTGATCACGCCACCGGTCGGCACCACGCTCAACGTGATCTGCGGCGTCGCCAAGGTCAAGATGGACGAGGTGATCGTCGGCGTCATGCCGTTCATGATCGCCGAGCTGCTGGTGCTGGCGCTGCTGGTGATCTTCCCGTCGCTGGTACTGGTGCCGATGCGCTGGTTCATCTGACGCGCGACGCGCACTGAGCCGGGACGCCTTGCGGCGTCCCGGCTTTTTTTTTGCCCGCCGGTCGCGGCGGCGCGCGACATTTGACAAGCAGCGCCAGGATCCGTAAATTCTCATCCTCGTCCGTGCTGTGCACGGGTTCGCGCCGATTTGATCTTTGCATGATTGCAGATTGCGGGCGCGTTAGAAATGCCGCTAAAGCGAGGCCGTACCGCAAGACCCGTCGCGCTTTTGCCGACGGGTTTTTTGTTTTGCGCGCCACTCACACGATAAAGGAAGCGACCACCATGCAAGCCGACCGCACCGCCGAACTCAAAGCACTGCTAGCGCAGCGCATCCTCATTCTCGACGGCGCGATGGGAACGATGATCCAGCGCCACCAGCTGCAGGAGGCCGACTATCGCGGCGAACGCTTCGCCTCGCACGCGCACGACCTCAAGGGCAACAACGATCTCTTGCTGCTCACCCGCCCGGACGTGATCCGCGGCATCCACTGCGAGTACCTGGCGGCCGGCGCCGACTTGATCGAGACCAATACCTTCAACGCCACCGCGATCTCGCAGGCCGACTACCAACTCGAAGCAATCGTCTATGAGCTCAACGTCGCCGGCGCCAAGCTCGCGCGCGAGGCCTGCGACGAGTACACGGCCAAGGATCCGGCCAAGCCGCGCTTCGTCGCCGGCGTCCTCGGGCCGACCTCGCGCACCGCGTCGATCTCGCCCGACGTCAACGACCCGGGCTACCGCAACGTGAGCTTCGATGCGCTGGTCGACACCTATAGCGAGGCGATCCGCGGGCTGACCGACGGCGGCGCCGACATCCTGCTGGTCGAGACGATCTTCGACACGCTCAACGCCAAGGCCGCGCTCTTTTCGCTCGAGCAGTTCTTCGAAAAGACCGGTCGGCGCTGGCCGGTGATGATCTCGGGGACGATCACCGACGCCTCGGGCCGCACGCTCTCGGGGCAGACTGCCGAAGCGTTCTGGAACTCGCTCAGCCACATCCGTCCGCTGTCGTTTGGACTTAACTGCGCGCTCGGCGCCGGCGAGTTGCGCCAGTACGTCGCCGAACTTTCGCGAATCTGCGACTGCTTCGTCTCGGCGCACCCCAACGCCGGACTGCCCAACCCGCTTTCGCCCTCGGGCTACGACGAGACGCCCGAGCAGCTGGCGAGCGAAATCGTCGACTGGGCCAAGCAGGGCTACGTCAACATCGTCGGCGGCTGCTGCGGCACGTCGCCGGCGCACATCGCGGCGATCGCCAGGGGCGTCGCCGGCATTGCGCCGCGCGCGATTCCGGTGATCGAGAAGAAGCTGCGCCTCTCGGGCCTCGAGCCGTTCAACGTCGGCCCCGATTCGCTCTTCGTCAACGTCGGCGAACGAACCAACGTCACCGGCTCCAAAGCCTTCGCGCGAATGATCCTCGAAGGCCGCCTCGACGACGCGCTGGCGGTCGCTCGCCAGCAGGTCGAGAACGGCGCGCAGGTGATCGACATCAATATGGACGAGGCGATGCTCGACTCGAAAGCGGCGATGGACCGCTTCCTGAAATTGATCGCCACCGAACCCGACATCTCGCGCGTTCCGATCATGATCGACTCGTCCAAGTGGGAGATCATCGAGGCGGGATTGAAATGCATCCAGGGCAAGGGAATCGTCAACTCGATCTCGATGAAGGAAGGCGAAGCCGCTTTCCTGCACCACGCCAGGCAGGCGCGCCGCTACGGCGCGGCGGTCGTCGTCATGGCCTTCGACGAGGCCGGCCAGGCCGACACCTACGCGCGCAAGACGCAGATCTGCCAGCGCGCTTACGAGCTCTTGACGGGAATCGGTTTTCCGCCCGAGGACATCATCTTCGACCCAAATATCTTCGCGATCGCCACCGGAATCGAAGAGCACAACAATTACGCCGTCGACTTCATCGAAGCCTGCCGCTGGATACGCGCTCATCTGCCGTACGCGCAGATCTCGGGCGGCGTCTCCAACGTCTCTTTCTCGTTCCGCGGCAACGACGCGGTGCGCGAGGCGATCCACACCGTCTTCCTCTACCACGCGGTCAAAGCCGGCCTCTCGATGGGAATCGTCAACGCCGGAATGGTCGGCATCTACGACGACCTCGACCCGGCGCTGCGCGACAAGGTCGAAGACGTCGTTCTCAACCGCAACCCGGAAGCCGGCGAAGCGCTGGTCGAATTCGCTTTGACCGTCAAGGAAGGTAAAGCCAAGGACAGCGGTCCCGATCTTTCATGGCGCGAGCAGTCGGTCGAAGCGCGGCTCTCGCACGCGCTGGTCAAGGGAATCACCGATTTCGTCGTCGCCGACACCGAGGAATGCCGCGCTGCGCTCGAAGCCGCCGGGCAGCCGCCGCTGGCGGTGATCGAAGGGCCGCTGATGGCCGGAATGAACGTCGTCGGCGACCTTTTCGGCGCCGGCAAGATGTTCCTGCCGCAGGTCGTCAAATCGGCGCGCGTGATGAAGCAGGCGGTCGCCCACCTGATCCCCTATGTGGAGGCGGAGAAGCTGCGCACCGGCGCGTCGAGCAAGGGACGCATCGTGATGGCGACGGTCAAGGGCGACGTGCACGACATCGGCAAGAACATCGTCGGCGTCGTTCTCGGCTGCAACGGTTACGACGTCGTCGACCTCGGCGTCATGGTCTCGTGCGACAAGATCCTGCACGCGGCGCGCGAACACGGCGCCCAGGCGATCGGCCTCTCCGGCCTGATCACGCCGTCGCTCGAGGAAATGAGCCACGTCGCCGGCGAAATGCAGCGCCTCGGCTTTGCCGACGGTAATGAGCCGATCCCGCTGCTGATCGGCGGCGCGACGACCAGCCGCGCGCACACGGCGATCAAGATCGCGCCGCATTATGAAGGTCCGGTGGTCTATGTCCCCGACGCATCGCGCGCCGTCGGCGTCGTCACCAAGCTGCTGTCGATCGACCACGCGGCGAGCTTCAAGGCCGAAGTCGCCGCCGACTACGACAAGGTTCGCGTCCAGCACGCCAACAAGAAGGGCGTGACGCTCGCCTCACTCGCCGAGGCGCGCGCCAAGCGCTTCGCATGGAACAGCGACGCCAACTACCGCCCGCTCGCGCCGAAAAAACCCGGACTGCACGTGCTGCGCGACGTTGACCTCGCGACGCTCGCCGAATACATCGACTGGGGTCCTTTCTTCCAGACCTGGGATCTCGCCGGGCCGTATCCAAAGATTCTCGACGACGCGCTCGTCGGCGAAGCGGCGCGCGCGGTGTTTGCCGACGCCAAGGAAATGCTGGCAACACTCATCAGCGAAAAATGGATCACCGCCAACGCCGTGTTCGGTCTCTACCCGGCCAACACGGTGGGTGACGACATCGAGCTCTACAGCGACGAGACGCGCGAGCAGAAGCTGATGAGCTGGCACAATCTGCGCCAGCAGCACGAACGCCCGGCGGGAAAACCACATTGGTGCCTCGCCGATTTCGTCGCGCCGCGGGTTGAAGACGGCGGAACGCCCGACTGGGTCGGCGCCTTCGCGGTGAGCGCCGGGATCGGGATAGAAAAGAAGCTTGCCGAGTTCGAAGCGGTGCACGACGACTACCGCGCGATCATGCTCAAATCGCTCGCCGACCGTCTTGCCGAGGCCTGCGCCGAGTGGCTGCACGCACAGGTACGGCGCGACTACTGGGGCTACGCGGCAGGCGAATCTCTCTCCAGCGACGCGCTGATCCGCGAGGAATATCGGGGAATCCGCCCGGCGCCGGGCTACCCGGCGTGTCCCGACCATACCGCCAAGGGAGCGCTGTTCGCGTTGCTCGACGCCCAGGCCAACGCCGGCATGGGAATCACCGAATCGTTCGCGATGACGCCGGCGGCGGCGGTCTCGGGATTCTTGCTGGCGCACCCGCAGGCACACTACTTCGCGGTCAGCAAGATCGGCGCCGACCAGCTCGACGACTGGGCGCAGCGCGCCGGCTTTTCAGCCAGCGAAGCCAAGCGCTGGCTCGCGCCGCTGCTCTGATGGCGGGCGCCAAGCTTCCCGGCTTCGTCGAGCGCGACGTCGACCTCGGCTCGCGAAACACGCTGGCGCTGCCCGGCCGCGCCGCGCTCTACGCCAGGATCAGCGCGGCCGACCAGCTCGCGCAGTTGGCTGGCCAGAGTCCTGCGCGACGCTTCGTTCTTGGCGGCGGCAGCAATCTGCTGCTCACCGGCGACTACGACGGTCTGCTGCTACAGATGGCGATCAGCGGTCGCGAGCTCGTCGGCGAAGACAGTGAAGCCTGGTACGTTCGCGCCGGCGCCGGCGAGAACTGGAACGAATTCGTCGAGTGGACGCTGGACCAGGGCTGGCCGGGGCTCGAGAACCTGGCGCTGATTCCGGGGAGCGTCGGCGCAGCCCCGGTGCAGAACATCGGCGCCTACGGGATCGAAGTTTCCGAGCGCTTCCACGCTCTTTGCGCCTGCGACATGCGCAGCGGCGAAACGCTGCGCTTTGACCGCGAACAATTGCGCTTCGGCTACCGCGACAGTCTTTTCAAGCAGCAGGGCTGGCACTTGGACGGGCGGCTGGCGATTACCGAGGTGACTTTCCGCCTGCCCAAATCCTGGCGGCCGATCACGCGCTACGCTGACGTCGAGGCAGAACTCGCCGCGCGGTCGGTCGATCAGCCCGACGCGCGGCAGATCTTCGACGCGATCGCCGCGATCCGCCGGCGCAAACTTCCCGACCCGGCGCAACTGCCTAATGCCGGCAGCTTTTTCCACAATCCGGTCGTCGATTCGGCAAGCGCCGACCGGCTGCTCGCCGAGCACCCCGGCCTGCCGCGTTACCCGCAGCCCGATGGGCGCAGCAAGCTCGCCGCCGGCTGGCTGATCGAACACTCGGGCTGGAAGGGCCGCGACCTCGGCCCGGTCGGCATGTACGAAAAGCAGGCGCTGGTGCTGGTCAATCGCGGCGGCGCGACCGGCAGCGACGTGGTCGCGCTGATGTGCGCGGTGCAGCGCGACGTTCGCGAGCAGTACGGCGTCGATCTCACGCCCGAACCGGTCATGCTCTGAGCGGCCGCAAAAAGGCGATCCTGGCGGTGCCTGCCGGGAAAGGCGCGTGCTCATTGGCGTCCAGCGCACGGCCGCCGAAGACGACCTTTCGGCGCCCTCCGCGATCGCGGCTTTTCTCGGCGCCCCGTCGAGAATCCGTTAAAATCAAGGCCGTCAGGGATTTCTGGAGCAACTGGTGATCGGCAAAACGGTATTGGTGACGGGGGCGGCGAAGCGGGTGGGCTGCGCCATCGCCAGCGAGCTGCATCGCGCCGGCGCCAACGTGATGATTCACTACCGGACGGCACAGGCGGACGCCGCTGCGCTGGCTGCCGAGTTCAACGCGCAGCGGCCGCATTCGGCGTTTTGCCAGCACGCCGACCTCGCCGACATCGACGCGCTGTCAGCGTTGGTCGATTCGACGATCGCGTATTTCGGCCGGCTCGACGCGCTGGTCAACAACGCTTCGAGTTTCTTCGCGACACCGCTCGGAAAAATCAGCCTGGCCGACTGGGACGATCTGCTCGGCAGCAATCTCAAGGCGCCGCTCTTCCTGACGCAGGCGGCAGCGCCGCACCTCAAGGCGGCGCAAGGCGCGGTGGTCAACATCACCGACATCCACGCCGAACGGCCGCTCGCCGGCTACCCGCTCTACTGCGCGGCCAAGGCCGGACTGCTGGGACTGACGCGCGCGCTGGCGATCGAACTGGCACCTGACGTTCGCGTCAATGCGGTCGCGCCAGGGCCGGTGCAATGGCCCGACGGCGGTGATTTCGACCAGCCGACGCGCGAGCGCATCGTCGCGCATACGCTCCTGAAACGCGCCGGCAGCCCGCAGGACATCGCGCGCGCCGTCCGCTTCCTGCTCAATGACGCCACTTACGTCACCGGCCAGGTGATCAACGTCGACGGCGGCCGTTCGGCGCATTTGTAGTTTGCTTAAGAGCGATTGACCACGGCGACACGGCGGACACGGCGAGAAACAAAGATTTTTCTGCCTTCGGTGAGCGGTTTCTTTGATCGTCTATCCTGTCTTTTCGCCGTGCCCGCCGTGTCGCCGTGGTTGCTGCTTTTTTTAATCGAAGTTGTTGAAGCTTATATCTGAGGTCGAGTGGAAAATTCAAAAACCTTCCTGCGCCTGAAGCGGCGCATCGAGAGCAGCACCGGCAAGGCGATTGCC
Source organism: Pseudomonadota bacterium (assembly GCA_018262095.1). Classification (GTDB taxonomy): domain Bacteria; phylum Pseudomonadota; class Gammaproteobacteria; order Burkholderiales; family Rhodocyclaceae; genus Propionivibrio. The sequence continues at coordinate 25,408 of JAGTRW010000019.1, read as the reverse complement.
GACTACAACATGATCGAGAACGGCGACACCGTGCTGGTCTGCATTTCCGGCGGCAAGGATTCGTACGCCATGCTGTCGACGCTGATGGCGCTGCGCGAGCGCGCGCCGGTCGATTTCCGGCTGATCGCGATGAACCTCGACCAGAAGCAGCCGGGCTTTCCTTCTGACGTGCTGCCCAAGTATCTGGCCAGCCTCGGTATCGAGCACCGCATCGTCGAACAGGACACCTATTCGATCGTCCGCGAGAAGATCCCCGAGGGCAAGACCACCTGTTCGCTGTGCTCGCGATTGCGCCGCGGCGTGATCTATCGGACCGCCAAGGAACTCGGCGCCAACAAGATCGCGCTCGGTCATCATCGCGACGACATCGTCCATACGCTGTTCCTCAACCTGCTGTTCGGCGGCAAGCTCAAGGCGATGCCGCCCAAGCTGGTGACCGACGACGGCGCGCACGTGGTGATCCGGCCGCTCGCCTATTGCAGCGAGGCCGACATCGCGCGTTTCGCACGCGGCATGGAATACCCGATCATTCCGTGCAACCTCTGCGGTTCGCAGAGCAATCTGCAGCGACAGAAAATCCGCGAGATGATGGCCGGCTGGGACCAGCGTTATCCGGGACGTACCGAGTCGGTGTTCACGGCGCTGCAGAACATCGTTCCGTCGCATCTGGCCGACACTGCGCTGTTCGACTTCAAGGGGCTGCACGTCGGCGCCGAACTGGCGCAACTGGACGGCGGCGACACGGTCTTCGACGGCCCGCGCTTCGGCGACGAATTGACGCTGCCCGGGGTGGGCGTACCGATTCGTCAATAGCGCGCGCCAGGCGAGCTTTTGCTATGATGCAAACGCCTTGAGCATATTTTCCGGACGGCGACGGTCAGTATCAATGACTGCGCGCTGTCCGCAGAGGATTGAGAAACCACGTAGCCCGAACGAGATCGTCAACGAGTCAACATGAGCCATGCCCACTTGACCCTGTCAGTGTTGTTTGCCGATATCTCGGGAAGCGTCCGGCTGCGCCAGAAGCTCGGCGACGGCGAAGCCTCGCGCGCCGTCGATCGTTGCTTCAAACGCATGGAGCGCGCCGTCGAGGTATTCGGCGGACGCCGGGTCAAGGCCGTCGGTGATCGGCTGACGGCGGTTTTTGATCGGCCCGATCTGGCGTTTCAGGCCGCGCTGCAAATGCAGGAACGCGTCGCCGACCTGCCGCCGGTGTCGGGAGTCAAATTGGCGATTCGCGTCGGCTTTGCGCATGGCGAGGTCAGCGAAGAGAAGGACATGCTGTCCGGCGAGGCCGTCGAGACGGCGGCGAAACTGGCGAAGCTGGCCAAACCTGCACAGGTGCTGACCTCGCAGCCGACCCAGTCGGCGCTCTCGCCGCGCTTGCAAAGGTCGACGCGCGATCTGGGCGCAGCGGCGGCCGGCGAATTCGCGGGAACGGCGATTTTCGAGCTGGTCGCCCCCGCCGACTCGACGCTCGGTGTTCCGCTGGTCTTGCGTTACGGCGACGCGGTGGTGGTCTTGAACGAGCGCAAGCGGGTGATCGTGATGGGGCGCGATGCGGAGTGCGACGTCGCGATCCATGACCGTCGGGCGTCGCGCCAGCACGCCAGGATCGAACTGCGCGGCGAGCGCATCGTTCTCGTCGACCACAGCAGCAACGGCACCTACGTCACGCTCGAAGGCCAGCCCGAGCTGTTTCTGCGCGGCGACGAATGCGTCATCCACGGCCAGGGACTGATTTCGTTTGCCTCGTCGTCAAGCAGCCCCGGCGCCGACTGCGCGACTTTCGAGTAATCAGGCGTACGGCGCTGACCGGCGCTTGATACAAAGACGGCGGGGTGCTCACCCCGCCGTTTTTGTACTCTGAAACCGATTACTTGGCCTTGAGACAGTCGCTCATGAAGGCCTTGCGTTCGTCGCCCTTCAAGGCCTTGGTTCCGGCCTCGGCGTTGCACGACTTCATCTTGTCCTGCTGCGTCGCGGGAGCCGCCGGCGTCGCCGCGGCGGCAGACGCCGGCTTGGCGCTCAAGCACTCGCTCATGAATTTCTTGCGTTCGTCACCCTTCAAGGCCTTGCTTCCCGCCTCGGCGTTGCACGCTTTCATCTTGTCCTGCTGCGCCTGTTGCGCGGGCGATGGCGCTTTTTTCTCGGCATCGGCGGCAAAAGCGCTGCCAGTGAACAGCGCCAGAGCAACGAGAGCGATCATGGTTTTCATCGGTAACTCCTTGATGGGGTTTGGGAAGGTGCTTCGATTATAGGGGAAAATCAAATGCCATCGTCAAGAACAGCCTGTTGCTGGCGGTTGATGAATTCGCTCATGCTGTCGATGCCGCGCAGCTGCAGGATGCAGTTGCGCACCGCGACTTCGAGCAGCACCGAGAGGTTACGCCCGGGCGCGACGTGAAAAACCACCTTGCGCACCGGAATGCCGAGGATTTCCTGCGACTGCGAATCGAGCGGCAGGCGCGGTGAATCATCGCCGATCGAATTTTTCTGCAAATGGACGATCAGCTTGAGCTTCATTTTGCGCCGCGCCGCGGTCTCGCCGAAGATCGTTCTGATGTTGAGCAGACCGAGACCGCGCACTTCGAGGAAGTCGCGCAGCATTCCCGGACAGCGGCCTTCGATCGTCGTCGGCGCAATGCGCGCCAGTTCGACGACGTCGTCGGCGACCAGCCCGTGGCCGCGCGAAACGAGTTCGAGCGCCAGTTCGCTCTTGCCGACGCCCGAATCGCCGGTAATCAGCACGCCCATGCCGAAAACGTCCATGAACACGCCGTGCGACGAAACCGTGTCGGCGAAGCGCCGCGCCAGATAGACGTGCAGCAGGTCAATCACCGCCGAGCACGACTTTGGACTCGAAAACAACGGTGTTTGCGTCGCCTCGCACAATTCGCGAACGCCTGGCGGGATGTCGAGCCCGTCGGCGATGATCAGCGCCGGTGGCGCGCTGGCCATCAGGTCGTCGATTTGACGAGCCCAGCGTTCGGGACCGGCGCTTTCGGCCCAATTCTGCTCGGCCTTGCCGATGACCTGTACCCGCTGGTTGTAAATCAGGTTGAGGTGACCGACCACGTCGGGGCCGTAGACCGCCTGATCCTGCAAGCGGACCAGCCGTTCGACGCCGACTGCGGCAACCCAGGTCAACTTGAGCTTCTCAAGATTGTCGTCGTAGAGCTGGGAAATGCTCAGGGTTCGTTTGTCGATCATGCGGCACTCACTCTTAAGGGGGCGGAGGACAGACAGGATAGGGGTTTAACGGCGGCTTGCAAAGCACTGGCCCAAGGCCAGGCGCAGCGATTAGTGATGAACGACCTCGGCGAAGATCCGCACGATGGCGTCGGCACTGTCGGCAACCATCAGCGCGTCGCGGCAGCTGCGTTCGGAAAAGCGCTCGGCCAGTTCGGAAAGGATCTGCAGATGCTGCTCGGTCGCCTGTTCGGGAACCAGCAGCACGAAAAGAAGCGCGACCGGCTCGCTGTCGGGCGAATCGAAGGGCACCGGCGTGGTCAGTCGCAGAAAGGCGCCGCGGGCTTCGGAAAGGCCCTTGATCCGGCCGTGCGGAATGGCGATGCCGCGACCGAGACCGGTCGAGCCGAGCTTTTCACGCGCAAAAAGGCTGTCGAATACGGCACTGCGCGCGATCCCCTGATTGTTTTCGAAGAGCACGCCAGCGTGCTCGAAGATTCGCTTTTTGCTGCTGGCGTCAAGGTCAAGGACGATGTTTTCGGGGGCTAATAATTGACTGATCAGACTCATACAAAGGCTGGCCATAGGCGAGCGGTAGGTGGAAAGTAAGGAAGGAGCGGTTGCGGCGGATGACGCCGAAACCGCCCCGGGTGAATCATTCAGACTCAGGAGCGACGTTGATCTTCGATCCGCGATGATGGTCCTGGACCTTCTGCTTGTACTTCTGGATCTGGCGGTCGAGCTTGTCGGACAGGCTGTCGATCGCCGCGTAGAGATCGTCTTCAATCGCCTCGACAAAGACATCCTTGCCGGAGAGATGAACGGTGACTTCGGCTTTCTGCTTCAGTTTGTCGACCGACAAAATCACGTTGACGTCGATGACATTATCGAAGTGGCGCGTAACCCGCTCAAGTTTCCCGGTAACGTAGGCATGGATTGCCGGAGTGATCTCAAGATGATGACCACTGATTTGCAGGTTCATGGTGTGGCTCCTTATCAAGGTGACGGGCGCGTCAGCGACCGTCGATTCCCCCTCGCCCGCGGGTGAACGCGGGTTCGGGGATGAGGGTGATGGGCATTGCGTTCATGCGCTGCCTGTCAAATGGTTTTGCGTAGTTTAACTGGCGGAATGCTCAACGCCTCACGGTATTTCGCGATCGTCCGCCGGGCGACGACGATCCCCTGCTGGCCGAGAATCTCGGAGAGCTGGCTATCCGAGAGCGGCTTTTTCTGGTCTTCGGCGCCAACCAGCTGTTTGATCAGCGCGCGGATCGCCGTTGCCGAGCAGGCGCCGCCCGCTTCGGTCGCGACGTGACTGCCGAAGAAGTACTTCAATTCGAAGATTCCGCGCGGCGTCGCCATGTATTTCTGCGTCGTGACGCGCGACACGGTCGATTCGTGCAGGCCCAGGATGTCGGCGATTTCGCGCAGCACCAACGGCCGCATGGCGACTTCGCCATGGTCGAAAAACTGGCGCTGACGGTCGACGATGGCTTGAGCCACGCGCAGGATGGTATCGAAGCGCTGCTGCACATTCTTGATCAGCCAGCGCGCTTCCTGCAACTGACCGGCCAGCCCCGAGCCGCGCTGGCGCGTCAGGATCTGGGCGTAGAGGCTGTTGATGCGCAGGCGCGGAAAGGCATCGGAATTGACGTTGACCGTCCATTGGCCGCGAATCTTGCGCACCACGACGTCGGGCGTGATGTAGCGTGCGTCGAGCGCCGCGTACTGCGAGCCCGGTCGTGGGTTGAGGCTGCGAATCAGGAACTGCGCCTCGCGCAACTCGTCGTCGTCGCAGTCGACGAGTTTCTTGAGCTTGACGAAGTCGCGCCCGGCGAGCAGATCCAAGTGCTGACGAACGATCTTGAGCGCCAGGATCTGCGTCGCATCGACCGGCAGCGCCTCAAGTTGCAACGCCAGACACTCCTGCGCGTTGCGCGCGCCGACACCGGTCGGGTCAAAGCATTGCAGATGCTTGAGCGCGATCTGCAATTCCTCGGTCTCGATTTCGAGTTCGGGCGGCAGCGTGTCGGCGAGCTCGTCGAGCGACAAGGTCAGGTAGCCATCGTCGTCGAGCGCGCCGATCAGGCATTGCACCAGCGTCCGGTCGCGGTCGGGAATGTTCATCAGCCCGAGTTGCCACGACAGGTGCTCGCGCAACGAGGTGGTCGCCGCCTGCACGTCGTGGTAATCGCTGTCGTCGTCGTCAAACGATCCGGACGAACTCGAATAAGTGCTTTCTTCGCCGAGCCAGCTGTCGTCATCGGCGGACGAGGCAGCCGCTGGTGGCTCGGGCTCGGCTTCAGCGTCTGATTTTTCGGCCGGCTCGCTGGTTTCGGCCTGACTGGTCGACGCCTGTTGTGGCGCGTACTCTTCTTCCTCGCGTTCGAGCAGCGGGTTTTCCTGCAAGTACTTTTCCAACTCCTGTTCGAGCTCAAGCGTCGATAGCTGCAATAGACGGATCGATTGCTGCAACTGAGGCGTCAGCGCGAGATGTTGCGAAAGCTTGAGCTGGAGGGATGGTTTCATTTACGGAGCTTGATCGGCCACCGGACTGGGTGAGAGGCTGCCCGTTTCATTGTATTTTTTAGGCGCTAGTCGCGGGGTTCAGAGGCGGAAGTTTTCGCCAAGATAAACCTTGCGAACGTTTGCATTATAAATGATTTCGTCCGGCCGCCCCGAAGCAAGAACGCTGCCTTCGTTAAGGATATAAGCGTGATCGCAGATACCCAGGGTTTCACGAACGTTGTGGTCGGTAATCAACACGCCGATGTTGCGTTCCTTGAGGAAACGGATGATCTTCTGGATGTCGAGAACGGCGATCGGATCGACGCCGGCAAAGGGTTCGTCGAGCAGGATGAAGCGCGGATCGGTCGATAGCGCGCGGGCGATTTCGACGCGGCGACGCTCGCCGCCCGACAGCGAAGCCGCCGAACTGTTGCGGATATGACTGATGTGCAGCTCTTCGAGCAGCGTTTCGGCGCGGCGCTCGATTTCGTCAGGCGTCGAATGTTGCAGCTCGAGCACCGCCTTGATGTTTTCGACGACGGAGAGCTTGCGGAAAACCGACGCTTCCTGCGGCAGGTACGAGACGCCGAGTTTGGCGCGCCGGTGGATCGGCAGATGGGTGATTTTCTGGTCGTCGATATAGACGTCGCCGCCGTCGCACGCGACCAGGCCGACGACCATATAAAAGCAGGTCGTTTTACCCGCGCCGTTGGGGCCGAGCAGGCCGACCACCTCGCCGCTGCCGACGGTGATCGAAACGTCCTCGACGACGGTGCGTTTCTTATAGACCTTTTTGAGGTTATGCGTCGAGAGGATACTCTTGGCACGTTCCGCGCTGGTGCTGGCATCGGTTTCGGACATCATTCAGTCGTCTTCAAAGTCGCCGCGCAAGACACGGCGAACGGTTTCTCCGGAAAATCCCCGGCTCAACAAAAATCGCATCTGGCGCGCCTGCTCGGTAGCATCAGCTGCGCCAGGCTTGGCGCCGAACTTGCGCTGCCACACGGCGCGCGCGCGCACCAACTCATCATCGCTGGCGGCCAACGCCGTCGCCACCAAGGCTTCGGAAACCCCCTGCGTGCGTAGCTCGTAGGCCAGACGAGCGTTGCCGAAACGCGCCGCGCGCGCATTGAGTCGCATCTCAACGTAACGCTCGTCCGAAAGCAGACGACGTGCCGCCAGGTCGTCGAGCAGCGCTTCGAGCGCCTCGCCCGACTCGGCGTACGGCGCCAGCTTGCGCGCCAGCTCGACGCGCGCGTGTTCGCGGCGCGCCAGTAGCCGCAGAGCACGCTCGCGCAGCGTGCCGCTCATCGCCCTTATTCGGCGACAGCGCTAATCGGCTGCGCCGACGGCACATTGACTGCGGCGCGGATCTTGGCCTCGATTTCCTGGGCGATTTGCGGGTTGGCCTTGAGGAATTCGCGCGCGTTGTCCTTGCCCTGACCGATCTTCTCGCCGCTGTACGAATACCACGAGCCGGATTTCTCGACCAGCTTGTGAATGACGCCCAGTTCGACGATTTCGCCTTCGCGCGAGGTGCCTTCGCCGTAGAGGATGTCGAAAATCGCTTCGCGGAAAGGCGGCGCGACCTTGTTCTTGACGACCTTGACGCGCGTTTCGTTGCCGACCACCTCGTCGCCCTTCTTGATGCTGCCGATACGGCGGATGTCGAGTCGCACCGACGCGTAGAACTTGAGCGCGTTGCCGCCGGTCGTCGTTTCCGGGCTGCCGAACATGACGCCGATCTTCATGCGGATCTGGTTGATGAAGATCACCAGCGTGTTGGTGCGGTTGATGTTGGCGGTGAGCTTGCGCAGCGCCTGACTCATCAATCGCGCCTGTAAGCCGGGCAGCGAATCGCCCATCTCGCCCTCGATTTCGGCTTTCGGCACCAGCGCCGCGACCGAGTCGATGACGACTACATCGACGCTCGCCGAGCGCACCAGCATGTCGGCGATCTCGAGCGCCTGCTCGCCGGTGTCCGGTTGCGAAATCAGCAGTTCGTCGAGATTGACGCCGAGTTTTTGCGCGTAGGTCGGATCGAGCGCGTGTTCGGCGTCGATGAAGGCAGCGGTGCCGCCGAGCTTCTGCATCTCGGCGATGACCTGCAGCGTCAGCGTCGTTTTGCCCGAAGATTCGGGGCCGTAAATCTCGACGACGCGTCCGCGCGGCAGACCGCCGATGCCGAGCGCGATGTCGAGCCCGAGCGAACCGGTGGAGACGACCCCGATGTCCTTGATGACACTGCCGTCGCCCATCTTCATGATCGAGCCCTTGCCGAACTGCTTCTCGATCTGCGCCAGCGCGGCTGCCAGGGCTTTTGACTTGTTGTCGTCCATTGCGTGTCCTTTGTCTTTATTGACGGGAATTATCTCATGTTCGACGGTACGCAGCCTGCCGCGTTGGGTCAGCGTCGATTACTGTAATTATATACAGTAATTCTAAAAAGGCGAAGCGGCTCGGTTCACGCCGAGCACTGGACCGCGCGTTCGAGCAAACCGGCCAGCGCGTGGGCGACCGATTGCGCGCGCACCTGTTCGCGGTCGCCGGAGAAGTGCAGCGTCTGCGTCTCGACGCGGCCATCGAAGGCCGCCCAGCCGAAGCAGACCATGCCGACCGGCTTGCCCTTTGATCCACCGCCGGGTCCGGCGACGCCGGTGACCGCCAGCGCCCAGTCGGCGTGACTGTGGCGCAGCGCGCCGGTGGCCATCGCCGCAGCGGTGGCTTCGCTGACCGCGCCGTGGGCGAGCAAGGTATCGGCGTCGACGCCGAGCATTTCAAGCTTGGCTTCGTTCGAGTAGGTGACAAAACCGCGCTCGAACCAGTCCGAGCTGCCGGCGATCGAAGTCAGGCACTGCGCGACCCAGCCGCCGGTGCACGACTCGGCGGTCGCCAGTTTCTGGCCGTTGATGGTCAGCAGCGCACCGACCTTGACGGCGAGCGCATCGAGCTGCTGCGAAATATTGCTCATAGGAAAGGAAAGTGCATGACGGCGAGCACCAGGATGGTGTAACCGGCGGCGATCAGGTCGTCGCACATCACGCCGAAGCCGTTCTTGACCTGCTCGTCGAAGTAGCGCGCGGGTTGCGGCTTGACGATGTCAAAGAGGCGAAAAAGCAGGAAAGCGGCGCCCTGCCACAGCAGTCCCGGCGGACAGAAGAGCAGCACCAGCCAGAACGGGACGATTTCGTCCCAGACGATGCTTCCGTGGTCGATGACGCCCAGATCGGCGCCGGTGCGCTGAGCTGCCAGCACACCGCCGACGAAGCCGACGACGAGCCAGGCCAGCAGCTCGAAGTCGGTGAGCCAGGGCCGGAACAAGGCAAAGGTCAGCCAGGCGAACAGCGTGCCGACGGTTCCCGGAGCGATCGGTGACAGGCCGCTGCCGAAGCCGCAGGCAATCAGATGCGCCGGATGCGAAAAGAGGAAGCGCAGCGAAGGCGGTTTAGTGGCGATCTTGAGCAAAATGGTCGAATCCCTTGTCCGCAAGCGGCAGCGCCTGCCCGCTTTCATCGAGTAAATGGACGACGCCGTTGCCCTCAATGATACGACCGATTCGCCACAACGGCAGATCGAGCTGCGCCGCGAGCTCGGCGAGTTGATGGCGCTGGTCGGCCGCGGCGGTAAAAACCAGTTCGTAGTCGTCGCCGCCGGCCAATTGACAGTGGCGCGCGAGCAGCGGGTCGGCGCCGGCCGGCAGGCGCGGCAACTGGTTCTCGAAGAGTTCGGCGGTCACCGCGGAGCGCTCGGCGATGTGGCCGAGATCGGCGAGCAGGCCGTCGGAGACGTCGATCGCGGCATGCGCCAGCGATCCCTGGCGCAGCGCCAGACCGAGTTCGACGCGCGGCGTCGGCTTTTGCAGCGCGGCGATGCAGCGCGACGCCAAGGGCTCGGGCAGTTGCGTGCGTCGCTGCAACTGCGCGAGGCCGAGCGCCGCGAGTCCCGGCTGGCCGGAAACCCAGACGTCGTCGCCAACGCGCGCGCCGTCGCGGCGCAGCGCGCTGCCGGCCGGCACTTCGCCGAGCGCGGTGAGACACAGATTGAGCGGGCCGCGCGTCGTATCGCCGCCGACCAGATCGACGCCGTAGCGCTTGGCGCAGGCGAAAAGACCGTCGGCAAAGGCCGCCAGCCAGTTCTCGTCGGCCTCCGGCAGGCTGCCGGCAAGCAGCACCCAGCGCGGCTTGGCGCCCATCGCGGCGAGGTCGGAGAGGTTGACCGCCAGCGTTTTCCAGCCGAGCTGACGCGCATCGGTGCCCGGCAGGAAATGCGTTCCGGCGACCAGCATGTCGGTGGTGATCGCCAGTTCCATTCCAGGAGACGGCGCGAGCAGCGCGCAGTCGTCGCCGGGCCCGAGCACCGCCTGCGGCGTCGGCCGTGCGAAGTAGCGCGCGATCAGGTCGAACTCGGAGGGCATTTAGCCTTTGCGCGCCGCGCGCTTGGCTTCGACTTCGACCGGGCGCAGCCTGGCGGCGAGCTTGTCGAGAACGCCGTTGACGTACTTGTGGCCGTCGGTTCCGCCGTAGCCCTTGGTCAGCTCGATCGCTTCGTTGATGATCACGCGGTACGGCGTTTGCGGATAATTGGTGAGCTCATAGGCGCCGGCCAGCAGCACCGACGACTCGACCGGCGACAGCTCGGCGAACGGTCGGTCGAGGTAAGCCTGCAACTGTTCCTGCAAAGCGCCGTGCTGCGCCAGAACGCCGCGCAGCAGACCGACGAAAAACTCGCGGTCGGCCTTGTCGAAGCCGGCGATGTCGGCCAGGTGCGCTTCGATCGCTGCTTCGTCGTTGCCGCTGATCTGCCATTGGTAGAGGCCCTGCAGCGCGAACTCGCGCGCGCGACGGCGCGGCGACTTGGGCTTGGCGGCGGGCTTGTCGTCACTCGCGGCGGCGGTGTGGGTGGTGGTATTCATGCGGATCGTTCTCCGATGGCGCGCAGCAGGTTGGCCATCTCGACCGCGGCTTGCGCGCAGTCCGAGCCCTTGGTTTGGGTGCGCGCCAGCGCCTGGTCGTCGTCCTCGCAGGTCAGGATGCCGTTGGCGACCGGGATGCCGGTATCGAGTTGCACTTCCATCACCGCGCGGCACGAGTCGTTGGACACCACCTCGAAATGGTAGGTCTCGCCGCGAATGACCGCGCCGAGCGCGATCAGCCCGTCGTAGCGGTCGCTTTGCGCCATCGTTTGCAGCACCAACGGGATTTCGAGCGCGCCGGGAACGCTGGCGATTTCGATATCGCAGTCGGCGACGCCGAGACGCTTGAGCTCGGCAACGCAGGCGGCGAGCAAGCCTTCGCCGATGTCCGGGTTGAAGCGGCTCATGACGATGCCGATGGCCAGGCCATCGCCGGCGAGCACCGGGGCGTATTCGTGAATCGTGTCGTAGTGAGCCATGTCAGCGCTTTCTGGTGATTGGTCGGGTCATCCGAGTTGTTCGGGCGAGGCGACGTAACTCGTCACCTCAAGGTCGAATCCAGTCATGCTCGGCATGCGGCGCGGGCTGGCCAGCAGCTTCATCTTGCCGACGCCGAGGTCGCGCAGGATCTGCGCGCCGATGCCGTAGATGCGCGGATCCCACTTGGCCGTCGACCGTTGCGTCGGCGACGGCGCCTGCAGCGCGGCGAGCAGATCCTGACCGGTCTCGGTGCGCCGCAGCAGCACGATCACGCCGGACTCGGCCTGCGCCAGCGCGCGCTGCGCCTGGTCGAGCGAGAAGCTGTGGCGGCCGCTCGCCGGGTCGAGGAAGTCGAGCACGGTGAGCGGCTCATGGACGCGAACCAGCGCTTCGCGGTCGGCGCGAATCTCGCCCTTGGCCAGCGCCAGGTGGACTTCGTTGGTGGTCAGGTCGGTGTAGGCGTGCAACGTGAACTCGCCATGCACCGAATGGACCGGCTTGGAGACGGTGCGCTCGACCAGCTTCTCGTTGCGGCTGCGGAAATTGATGAGGTCGGCGATGGTGCCGATCTTGAGGCAGTGCTCGCGGGCGAACTCGATGAGATCGGGCAAGCGCGCCATCGATCCGTCGTCCTTGAGGATTTCGCAGATCACCGACGACGGTTCGAGTCCGGCCATCTGCGCCAGGTCGCAGCTCGCTTCGGTATGTCCGGCACGCACCAGAACGCCGCCGGCCTTGGCGGTGATCGGGAAAATGTGGCCGGGCTGGACGATGTCGTCGGGCCTGGCGTCGCGCGCCACGGCGGCGGCGATGGTGCGCGCCCGGTCCTGCGCCGAGATGCCGGTGGTGACGCCTTCGGCGGCCTCGATCGAGGTGGTGAACGCGGTGTTGTACGGGCTCTTGTTGTCGCGCGCCATTTGCGTCAGGCCGAGCTGCTTGCTGCGCGCCTCGGTGATCGTCAGGCAGACCAGTCCGCGCGCGTTCTTGACCATGAAGTTGATCGCTTCGGCGGTGACCAGTTCGGCGGCCAGCACCAGGTCGCCTTCGTTTTCGCGGTCCTCCTCGTCGACCAGGATGAACATCCGGCCGGCGCGCATTTCAGCGATGATTTCTTCAATCGGGGCGATCGCCGACGAACTGCTTAGTGGTGACATTATTGGTTCTCCGAAGCGTCAGGGTTGAGCATGCGCTCGACGTAGCGCGCGATCAGGTCGATCTCGAGGTTGACCCGGCATCCCGCCTGCAGGCGGCCGAGCGTCGTCGCTTCGAGCGTGTGCGGGATCAGGTTGATGGCAAAGGTCGCGCCATCGACGGTGTTGGTCGTCAGACTGACGCCATTGACGGTGATCGACCCCTTGCGCGCGATGTACTTGGCCAAGTCCTGCGGTGCGCGGATTTCGAGCAGGCGGTTGTCGCCGACGGCGTCGAAGCGCAATACTTCGCCGACGCCGTCGACGTGGCCCGAGACCAGATGACCGCCGAGCCGATCGGCCAGGCGCAGCGCCTTTTCGAGGTTGATAGCACCGGGCGCGTCAAGGCCGATGGTGCACGACAGCGTTTCCGGCGAGACATCGACGCAGAAGCGCTGCGCGTCGCGGTCGACGACGGTCAGGCAGACGCCGTTGCAGGCGATCGAATCGCCGACCGCGACGTCGTCAAGCGACAGGCCGCCGGCGTCGACGGAGAGGCGAACGGTCGGCGTGCCGTCGTTGCGCGGCGTCAGTTCGGAAATGCGTCCAATTGCTGCGATGATTCCAGAGAACATGGCAAATATCGATCGTGTGGGGGCAGGAAGGGGCCTGATTTTACCACGTTGCACCGCGCGCCCGACGCTCAGTAATTGAGCGAGTCATACGCCGCCTTGCCGCCTGACACCTGGACGCTGACCTCGTTCGGCGCGCAGATGGCGATCTCGCCGGCGCGTTCGAGCCAGCCCTGGCGAACGCAATACTGGCGCGGTCCTGGGTCGGAGACGACGCGGACGCGGCGCTTTTCGACGGCGATGGTGGTGATGCCGAGCGGGCCGGGAACGTCGATGCGGCGATTACGCGAAAGGTCGAGTTCGGCAAAAACCTCGCCGCCGCGCCTGATCACCGCTTTTTCGGCGGCGCCGCCTTGCCACGCCAGCGGAAAGGCGGCGGCGCAAAAGGCCAGGGCCAACGCGGCGACCAGCCAGTCGCCGGGCCGCAGCAACGATAACCAGTGCATCAGCGGACGGGCACTGGCGCCGGTTCGCGATGACGCACCAGAACGCGCGCCCGACCGCGAAATTCGCGCCCCAGCCACTCGACAAAATAGACCGAACGGTGCTGGCCGCCGGTGCAGCCGACGGCGACGGTCAGATAATTGCGGTGATCGCGGACGTAACACGGCAACCACGTCGCGACGAAACGCGCGATGTCGTCGCGCATGCGCAGCACCTCGGGCTCGGCTTCGAGAAAAGCGATCACCGGCGCGTCGCGACCGGTCAGCGGGCGCAGGCTGGCTTCGTAGAACGGGTTGGGCAGGCAGCGCACGTCGAAGACCAGCTCGGCGTCGAGCGGAACGCCGTGCTTGAAGCCGAAGGACTCGAAAATCAGCGTCAAGCCCTGGCCGGCGTCGGCACAAACGAACTGGCGTATCCATTCGCGCAGCGCGTTGGGTGTGAGGTCGCTGGTATCGATGTGGTGTCCGAGCTCGGCCAGGCTTTCCAGACGCACACGCTCCTCGGCAATCGCTTCGCTGACGGTGCGCTGTTCGCTGGCCAGCGGATGCCTGCGGCGCGTTTCCGAATAACGCTTGAGCAGCGTTTCGGTCTTGGCGTCGAGAAACAGAAACTGCAACTCGAGCTCGTTGGCACGCAGCGTCGCGAGCAAGGCCGGCAGCATCGCGATGCTCTCGCCGCCGCGGCTGTCGATCGCCACCGCGACCTTGTCACAGCCCTGCGCAGCGAGCTCGTCGACCAGGTGCTGCAACAATTGCGTCGGCAGGTTGTCGACGCAATAGTAGGCATCGTCCTCAAGCATGTTGAGGGCGATCGACTTGCCGGAACCCGAAAGGCCGCTGATGATCACGAGGTGCATGGGCCGCAGCATAACGGAACGCGGCGCACACCGGCAAGCCAGGGTGTCATAAACTAAGGACTCTGCATTCGAAACCGCCACCATGACTTTTCTCGACCGCAACACCCTCGCCGATCTCGTCGCCATTCGCCGCGACCTTCACGCTCATCCCGAACTCGCCTTCAACGAAACGCGCAGCGCCGACATCGTCGCGCGCGAACTTGCCGCCTACGGCCTCGAGGTGCATCGCGGACTGGCCAAAACCGGCGTCGTCGGCGTCCTGCGCAAGGGCCACAGCGCGCGTGCGATCGGCCTGCGCGCCGACATGGACGCGCTGCCGCTCGATGAAAAGAACGACTTTGCGCACCGCTCGACGCATGCTGGCAAAATGCACGCCTGCGGCCACGACGGGCACAGCGCGATGCTGCTCGGCGCCGCGCGCTACCTCGCCGAACACCGCGATGCGATCGACTTTGACGGCACCGTCTACTTCATCTTCCAGCCCGCCGAAGAATCCGAAGGCGGCGCCAAGGTGATGATAGCCGACGGCTTGTTCTCCCAGTTTCCGATGGATGCCGTTTATGGCCTGCATAACTGGCCCGGAATCCCGGTCGGCGAAATGGCGGTGATGCCTGGCCCGGTGATGGCCGGCACCTGCGCTTTCGAAATCAGAGTGCAAGGCCACGGCTGTCACGCGGCGATGCCCGACTTGGGCGTCGACACCCTGGTCGCTGCCAGCCAGCTGGTGTTGGCGCTGCAAACGGTCGTCGCGCGCAACGTGCCGCCCTGTGAAGCGGCGGTCGTCAGCGTCACGCAGATTCACGGCGGCGAAGCCTGGAACGTCATTCCCGACGACGCCGTGCTGCGCGGAACGATCCGCAGCTTCAAGCCGCAAATCCAGGAGCTCGTCGAGCGCGCCATCGAGCGATTGAGCCTTGGCATCGCCAGCGCCTTTGGCGCGCGCATTGCGGTCGATTTCGACAGCCGCTATCCGCCGACCGTCAATAGCGTCGCCGAGACCGAACTGTGCCGGCGCGTCGCCGCCGACGTGCTGGGCGAAGACGCGGTGCGCCAGGACGAGCTGCCGTCGATGGCCGCCGAGGATTTCGCCTACATGCTGCAAGTCAAACCCGGCTGTTACGTCTGGCTCGGCAATGGGCTCGGCAGCGGCGGCTGCACGCTGCACAACCCGCGCTACGACTTCAACGACGAGATCCTGCAGTTGGGCGTCAGCTACTGGGTCAAGCTGTTGGCGGCAGCGCTGCCGGCGGCTTCAAACTAAGTGCTCCCAGGCGTCGCTGGCCTGCGCCGGAACATCAAGCGTCAACTCGCTGGCCACCGGATAGCGGCAAGCGTCGGCGGCGACGACTTGCGGCTCGGGCTCCGGGCTGGGCGGCGGCGGACGACCGCAGCCCAGGCAAGAACCTGACTCGGGGTCGATGCGGCAGATGCCGACGCAGATATAGTCGAGAGGGTTGAATTCGGCCGGCGCGCTCATTGGCTCAGTTCCTGACGCCGGCGCGCCGCTGCGGCGACAATGGAGAGCCGTTCGCTATTGCTGACGCGGCTCCACGCGGCGATCTCGGCGACGGTGCGAAAACAGCCCTGACACAGGCTGCGCGCTGCGTCGAGGGTGCACACGTTGAGGCACGGCGAGACCGCGACATCCTGCTTGGTCGTTTGCATCATTGGCATTTAATGGCAGAGAAGGAAGGCGATGTGACAGCCGTTAATCGATCCAGTTCGGTTTGCGCTTTTCGAGGAAGGCGGCCAGGCCTTCCTGGCCCTCGAGACTCGATCGCACGCGGGTAATTCGCTGCGCGGTCTCTTCGCCGATCGACTCGTCGAGCGGCTGGCCGGCGACCAGACGAATCAGCGCCTTGCACTCGGCCTGCGCCTGCGGGCCGTTCTTGAGCAGATTGTCGATGATCTCGCCGATCGCTTCGTCAAGCTGCTCTTCACCAGGAACGATTTCATGCACCAGGCCGATGCGGTAGGCCTCTGCCGCCGAAAAGCGTTCGGCCGAGAGCAGGTAGCGGCGCGCGTAGCGCTCGCCGATGGCGGCCACGACGTAGGGGCAAACGACGGCGGGCAGCAGGCCCAGCTTGACTTCGGTGAGCGCGAACAGCGTGTCGTAGGTCGCCACCGCGATGTCACAGGCGGCGATCAGGCCGATCCCGGCGCCGTAGGCCGGCCCCTGGACACGCGCGACGGTCGGCTTGGCGAGTTCGTTCAAGGTCGACATCAGGCGCGCCAGTTCGCGCGCGTCACTCAGATTCTGCTGCGCCGAGCTGGTCGCCGTGCGCCGTACCCAGTTGAGGTCGGCGCCAGCGCAAAAGCTCTTGCCAGTGGACGACAGCACCACCACGCGCACCCGCGGATCGGCCTCGAACTCGAGCAGGCCGCTGGTGATCTCATCGACCAACAGTTCGTCGAAGGCGTTATGACGTTCCGCCTTGTTGAGCGTCAGAATGCCGATGGAATCATCGACCTCGGTAATTATCGACTGATACATAAACCCTCCGCCAAGCGGCCAAGACACGGTTTTTGAAGCGAAAAATAAAACGGATCACGGGATATTTGCCGGCCATAGCGATGTCAAATCGGCCGCTGAATGCTATATTTCATACGCTAACTCAGGTCCGCTCCAGCGTGAGCCAAGGCTATAGCTTACTGCGGTTAGGCCCATCCGCCGCGTTGTCGAGCGTTCCTTTCGGCGAGCAGTACAGTCAAGGAGGTCATTCGATGTCACAGCAAAACAAAATCGACGAGGAAAAATGCTTTCCCGATCCCGCTGAACTCATAAAAAACTATTCCGAGGTCGCCAAGCGCGCCTCGCAAATGATGGCCAGGTACATCGACAAAAAGTCGGACGAGGGTTTCTCGCTGCCGGCCGACGAGATGGGCATCGCCAAGGCCTTCGCCGATCTTTCTTCGGCCTTGCTGGCCAGGCCCCAGAAGGTCGTCGAAGCGCAACTCAAATTGATGCGCGAGTACCTCTCGCTGTGGCAGTACTCGACGCTGAAGATGATGGGCTCGTCGGCGCTGGCGGCGGTCGCCACGCCCCTTCATTCGGACAAGCGCTTCAAGGACGACGAGTGGGAGAACAACTTCCTGTTCGATTTCATCAAGCAGTCGTATCTGCTGACCGCCGACCACCTCAACGGCATCGTTTCCGAAACCGAAGGCCTCGACGAATCGACGCAGAGAAAGGTCAGTTTTTTCACGCGCCAATACACCGACGCGATGTCGCCGACCAATTTCGCGCTGAGCAATCCCGAGGTCGTCCGCGAAACGATGAGCAGCAAGGGACAGAATCTGGTCAGGGGATTCGACAACCTGTTGCGCGACATCGAGGCCGGCGACGGCCAGCTCAGAATCCGCATGACCGACCCCGACGCCTTCGAGCTCGGCAAAAACATCGCCACCACGCCGGGCAAGGTCGTCTTCCAGAACGAGATGTTCCAGTTGATCCAGTACGATCCGTCGACGCCACAGCAGTTCAAGAAGCCGCTGCTGATCGTTCCGCCGTGGATCAACAAGTTCTACATCCTCGACCTGCGCGACAAGAACTCGTTCGTCAAATGGGCGACCGACCAGGGGCATACCACCTTCGTCATGAGCTGGATCAATCCCGACGCGCGCTACGCCGACAAGAATTTCGAGGACTACCTGCTGCACGGAACGCTGGCGGCAATCGACGCGGTCGAGCAAGCCACCGGCGAGCCCCGGATCAACGCCGCGAGCTATTGCCTGGGCGGCACGCTGCTGATGTCGACGCTGGCCTATATGGCCGCCAAAAAGGACAAGCGCATCGCGTCGGCGACCTTCTTCACCACCATGCTCGACTTTTCCGAACCGGGCGAGCTCAAGGTCTTCCTCGACGAAGCGACCGTCGCCAGCCTTGAGAAGCGCATGCACGAACGCGGCTTCCTCGACGGCGCGGACATGGCGGGGACCTTTACGATGCTGCGCGCCAACGACCTGATCTGGTCGTTTGCGGTCAACAACTACCTGATGGGCAAGGAATCGTTCCCCTTCGACCTGCTCTACTGGAACGCCGACTCGACGCGCATGCCGGCGACCATGCACAGCTTTTACCTGCGCAATTTCTACCTCGGCAACAAGCTGCGCGAGCGCGGCGGAATCACGCTCGGCGGCGTCAACATCGACCTGGCCAAGGTCAAGACGCCGTGTTACTTCGTCTCGGCGATCGAAGACCATATCGCGCCGTGGAAGAGCACCTATCTGGGCGCGCTGCTGCCCGGCGGCCCGGTCAAGTTCGTTCTCGGCGGCTCGGGGCACATCGCCGGAATCATCAACCCGCCGGCGGCCAACAAGTACGGATTCTGGACCAACGAAGAACTGCCCGAATCGGCCGACGACTTCCTGGCCGGCGCGACGCCGAATCCGGGGTCGTGGTGGACCGACTGGCAACGGTGGGTCACCGACCAGGTCGGCGGCACCGAGAAGGTCGCCGCGCGCCAGCCGGGCGCTGGCCAGCTCAAGGTGATCGAAGACGCGCCGGGCAGCTACGTCAAGTTCCGGCTCGACCAGCGGAACGCCCGCGCCAAATAGGCGCTTGGCCGATTCGACAGGGGGCGCCAGCCCCCTTCGTTGACGTACAATCGGTCCGACCATGACTTCCATCGCGCTGCCGAACTACCGCGGCCAGGGTATCGTCAACCTGGTGCAGAGCATCGCCACGGCCTGCGGCAGCACCAGCGCGCGCTATCCCGAGCTTGACGCGCTGCCTGCCGCGGCGCTCGGCGAAGCGCGTCACATCGTGCTGCTGGTGATCGACGGACTCGGCGAGCGCACGCTGGCGCGCCACCCGGCCAGCCCGAACCTGCAGCGCCACGCCATCGCCAACATCAGCTCGGTTTTCCCGTCGACGACCGCCAGCGCGATCACCACCTTCATGACCGGGCTCGCACCGGCGCAGCACGGCCTGACCGGCTGGCACATCTACCTCGAAGAAATCGGCCAGACGCTCGCCATCCTGCCGCTCACGGCGCGCGGCGCGCCATCGGTAGTGCTTGCCGAAGCGCTGCCGCCTCGCCTCTTCGCGCAACCGACGCTGTTCGAGCAGCTCGCTCGCGAGTGCTGGGTGGTAACGCCGCGCAGCATCGCCGGCAGTCCGTTCAACGCCAGGCATTCGCGCGGCGCGACCAGTCTGGCTTACGACTCGCTGGGCGAGATGTTCGGGCAAATCGCCGGTCTGCTGCGTGACGCCAAAGCACCGCGCTACATCTACGCCTACTATTCCGATCTCGATAGCGAGTCGCATCGCCACGGCACCGACAGCGAACCGGTGCGGCAGACGCTGGCAGCACTCGACGATGGTTTCGGCGAACTGTGGCGCGACGCCCAGGGCAGCGACAGCTGGCTGATTGCCACCGCCGATCACGGCTTCATCGATTCGCCGCCGCCGCGCGTGGTGAGTCTCGACGACCATCCGCAACTCGCCGCGCTGCTCGCCCGGCCGCTGTGCGGCGAGCGTCGCGCCGCGTATTGCTACGTCGCGCCGGAAAATCGTGCGGCCTTCGCAGCGTATATCGCCGCGCAGCTCGCGCACTGCGTCGATCTTCGCGACAGCGCCGAACTGATCACCGCCGGCTGGTTCGGCCCGCCGCCCTACCATCCGCGCCTGGCCGCTCGCGTTGGCGACTACACGCTGGTGATGAAGGACGACTGGACGATCAAGGACCAGCTGCCGGGAGAGAAGCAGCACCGCATGCTCGGCGTTCATGGCGGCGTTTCGGGCGACGAGATGCTCGTTCCGCTGATCGCCGTCAGGGTCTGACGCTATTCAAGAATTGCTTGTTGCGGCAGCCGCCGGCCGGTTGGTCAGGAAAACGCCAAGGATCACCAGCGCGCCACCGGCGAGAACGGCACCGCCGATCCGTTCGTCGAGCAGCAGCGCGCCGAGCAGAACGGCGAAGACCGGGACCAGGTTGATGAAGGCCGCGGCCTTGGTCGTCCCGATCTGGGCAATCGCCTGCGAATACCAGGTAAACGCCAGTGCCGTTCCCAACACGCCGAGAAAGACGATGCTCGACCAGCCGCGCCAGGTCGTCGCGTCGAGCGTGAGCAGGCTGCCGTCGGCGAGCGCCGCTGCGGTCAGCATCAGCCAGCCGGACAGACAGCCGCCGAAGGTCATCGCCAGCGCCGAGAAGTGGCGCGAGCAGTGACGGCTGATCAGCGTATAGGCGACCCAGGAGACTGCGGTTCCCAGCAACAGCCATTCGCCGAAGCCGACTTCGCCGGTCAGGATGCGCAGCGGGTGGCCGCGAGTCACCACCAGCAGGCAGCCGATCAGCGCCAGGACGACGCCCAGCGCTTTTTTGGGCGACATCGGCAGGCGAAAGAACAGCCAGTCGGCGAGCGCGATCAGCACCGGAATGAAGGCGACGACCAGCGCACCGCGGCCGGCTTCGACGTGTTGCAAGCCGTAGAGAAAGAAAACGTTGTAGAAGAAGACACCGGTCAGTCCGAGCGCCGCGAGCTTGAGCCACTCTCGCGCCGACCAACGCGGCCAGCCTTCACGCGCGACCAGCAGGCCGCCGAGCAGCAGCGCGGCGAAGAAAAAACGCCAGCTGGCAACGGCGAGCGGCGACGCTTCGTGCACCGCGACGCGCCCGGCGACCCAGGTGCCGCCCCAGAACAGTGCGGTGAGCAGTAATTTGACGGTAATTGCGGGAGTCGTCTGGGACATGGGTCAAGCCTTAGTCATGCTAAATCGCATCGATATGAAGAAGGGTGTCATTCCGGGGCTGGCCGTTAGGCCGGAACCCGGAATCCAGGGGCATTGTTGGCGTATTCTGGATTCCGGCGTCCGCCGGAATGACGGGCATTAAGCAGCACATATTACGTTGATGATCTACTGAAGTAGCGACGTGCGTCGAGCAGAAGGGGAAGGAGTTTATCGCTTCACGGCGACCCAGGCTGAAGTAAAATCGGCCAAAACCGTTTATTTGAGGAGAAAGTCTTGGCTGTCGACGATGCAAAGCGCGCCCACACCGATCGCATGATCGCCGAATCAGTTCGCAATCGGCAGGCGCGCGAACAGGGTTATCGCGAACAAGCGCTCAAGATCTATCCGTGGATCTGCGGGCGCTGCGCGCGCGAGTTCGTTCGCGAAAACCTCAATCAACTCACCGTCCATCACCGCGACCACAACCACGACAACAACCCGAAGGACGGCAGCAACTGGGAGTTGCTCTGCCTCTATTGCCACGACAACGAGCATTCGCGCGAACTCGACCACGACGCGGCGCTCGCAGCGGGCGTCACAGGGACCGGCAAGGCCGCGGCCAATCGCGCCAGTGCCCAGCCGTTCGCCAATCTGCGCGACCTGCT
This sequence comes from Pseudomonadota bacterium, assembly GCA_018262095.1. Classification (GTDB taxonomy): domain Bacteria; phylum Pseudomonadota; class Gammaproteobacteria; order Burkholderiales; family Rhodocyclaceae; genus Propionivibrio. The sequence continues at coordinate 3,913 of JAGTRW010000019.1, read as the reverse complement.
CAAGAAGAGCTGACCCGCAGCGGTTTCATTGGCCTGCAACAATTGTCCGGCATCCTGCAGGGACCCTTGGCGCTCAGAAGCAAGCCAAGGGGCAACCGCGAAAGGATGACCATGCGACCGTCGATTCTCGACCTTCCCCAAAGCTGTGAAGATATCCTGGCGCTGCGCCGGGCAATCGCGCAACTCGCCGCGCGCTGCCGCGTCGACCTGACTGACCGCACTGCGCTCAGACGCGTTCTCGATGGCGATTTTTGCGCTGGCCAGTCGGCGCAGAGCGACCATCAGGACCTGCGCGACCTGTCCGCCATGCTCACTCTGCTGTTCCGCCTCGAAGCGAGCAGCAGCGAGGACCTCGGCATCACCGGCCTGCACCGCCTCTGGCACCAGCACGGCAGAATGCTGGCGCGCTTTCGCGCCGGCCAGGCGAGCGCTGGCGCAGGCCAGCAGCCACTCGCCGCGCACTAGCGCCCCCAAGGGGCGCTGAGCGGCCTGATCAGCGTCGCCGGGCCTGCCTTGACGTCGGCCGCGCGGGTCGGCGAGCGCAGTAACCATTTTGCAACAGAGGCTTAATACAATCCTCTCATTCTGCTTGCCAAGCTTGGTCCGCCCAATGACCCCTGTTGATTCGCATGATCTGCCTTCCGCCGAGAGCCGCGGGGATTTCGCCCGTCAGGTTCCGACATGTTGAGCCAAGCCGTGATGCCAGATCACGCGCTCAAAGACAAGCTCAAGGCGCTGGTTCGCCACGCATCGACCTCGCGGCTCAAAATCCACACCGATTCGCCCGAAGTCGAAACGAAAGAGCTGGGTCCCGGTTTCAGGCCCGGCAGGATCCTGGCCAGCAATATGGTTTTCATTCTGGTCTCCGGCGACGCGCTGCGCCTCACCTTCAAGGTTCATTTCGCTACCGGGACGGCCAAGAACCTCGCTTTCAGGATATTTGGCGGCAATTCGCCGGCCGATATTTCAGAGAAACAGGCCATCGACTATTTCAAGGAATACGGCAATCTGGTGGCGGGGAGTGTCGTCACCCTGCTCGGAGAAAATGGCATCGATCTTGGCATCAGCCTGCCCCTATCGACCCGCGGTTTTTACGAAGTGTTTTCGGATTACTGCGAAAAGCAGCATCCCATCATCACCTTCAGCGATTTTTGGGAACTCAGGGCAAATGGCAAGAACATTCATTGCAGCGCTGTGCTCGAAATATTGAACCAGAAACAGCTCGGCAATCTCGCCGCTTACGAGATCGTCGAAGCCGCGAGCGACGACGACGCAGAGATCGACTTCTTATGAGCCATATCAACCTCGATCTACAGGCATCGCACAAGATGCTGATGCTTCTCGACGAAGCGAATGTCAATACCGAATCGGTCATCGACAGCATTCCCGGCATCTTTCTTATCGTCAATGAAGATCACGAGGTATTGCGCGCCAATCTCGAATTCATCGAACTGCTCGGACTCGATTCAGAGGACATCCTTCGCCTGCCGCTGTCGAAATTGTTCAGCAAGGAAAGCTGGAAGATATTCGCCCACAACATCAAGCAGATTGTCGAGTCCGGAACCGCCGGCGCGTCGATTCGGTTTGAAATGGGACTGGCGACAGGCGATGCACTTGACCAGCGCGAGCGGACATTTCACTGGACCTTGGTCGGCAGAAGCACCCGGAATCAGGGCGAAGGCCGCCTGGTCACCGTCTTCGGAGACGACATTTCCGAGATGCGGGAGACTGAAAGACGCCTACAGAGAGTCTTCACCAGCATTCCGCTGGGAATATTCACGATGAACCGGGACGGAACGATCGGCGATTCGTACTCAAGCTATCTCGAATCGCTGCTCGATTGCGGGAAGTTGGCCGGAACGATGGTCGATGACGTTCTCTTCAAACCCGCCTTGCGCCATATGACCCCGGACGAAATCGACGGAATCGGCGCCATTCGCCAATGCGTGGGCAAATCCGTCCTCGACTACGGCGCGTATTCAAGGACTTTCCCGCAGGAGATTTTTCACAATACCGCGAGCGATGCGAAGGACGGGCGCTGGCTCAAAATAACCTACCAGCCCATCGTTTTTGACCGCATTGTCGAACAGCTGCTGATCATCCTGGAGGACCGCACAGCGATCGTCAATGCCGAAAGAGAAATGCTCGATGCGGCGCAGGACCGCGAAAAAGCGGCAGCGCTCGAAAAGCAGAGCCTGGCACGCTACGAGGAAGCGATCCGCGACCCGCTGACCGGCCTTTATACGCGGCTTTACATGAAAGACGCGGTCGCCGCGCTGGTGTGGAGTCACGATCACCACGAGATCCCCGAGCTGTCGATGGCCATCTTCGACATCGATCACTTCAAGAACGTCAACGACAGCCACGGCCACAAAAACGGCGACCTGATCCTGCGCGAAGTCGCCGAAATCATCCTCAGACAGTCTCCGGAAGTCCCGATCCGCTTTGGCGGCGAGGAATTCCTGGTGTTCATTCCCGATAGTCACGAGGCGGCGTTCGCTCTGGCCGAACGGGTTCGCCGCGAAGTCGAAGCAAAACGCATCGACCTGGGCGACGCGGTCATCCAGGTCACGATCAGCGCCGGAATCGCGACGCACCGCCGGGACGAAACGCTTGATGACTTCATGCATCGCGCCGATCAACTGCTCTACCGGGCAAAAAACAACGGCCGCAATCAGACCATGCCTGAGCCGAAAAATAGAGCGCAGCCAAATTGCTGATGGGAAAAAATGGCAAACGTTTTAATTGTCGATGATTCAGAGACGGTCAGGACTCAACTCAGAAAAGACCTTAGCCACGCCGGCCACACGACCTTTGAGGCGGGCAACGGCCTGGAAGGATTGAAAGTTCTGGACGACTCGGCAGTCAAGATCGACTTGATATTTTGCGACGTCAACATGCCTGAAATGGACGGTTTGACGATGTGCCGGGAGCTGCACAGCAACCCGTTGCTCAACAAGATACCGATCTTCATGCTGACGACCCAGACCAGCAGCGAGATGAAAGCCGAGGGGAAAGCATCAGGCGTGATCGCCTGGGTCATCAAGCCCTACGAAAGGAACAAGGTCATGGGCGGCGTGGCCAAGGTTCTGGCGCGCACAGCCGGCGCCTAACAGCAGTCGCTGGCGCCCCTCAAGAGCGGCGCCGGAGCGCCAGCCGCTCAGCCCTTGAGCCCCTGCGCAATCGGCGTGCGCAGGCTGAGCAGCGCCGGCAGCGTGGCGATCAAGAGGCCGCTGACGGCGAGCGATGCGGCGAGCAGCAGTTCTTCGGCGCCAAACGTGACCGGCAGCGTGAATCCCAGGCGCGCAGCGATCACCACCGAGAGCAATTCGGCGGCGCCGTAACCGAGCGCCAGGCCGACAACCGCGCCGCCGGCGACCAGTACGCTCACTTCCAGCCAAATCACCGCGAACACGTAGTGGCGGCCGGCGCCGATGGCGCGCAACACGGCGAACTGGCGCGCGCGCGCCAGGAAACCGACGAGCAGCGCGAGCAGCACGGCGACGACGACCAGCACCTGCGTCGCCAGGGCCAGCAGCGACATCAGGTCGCGTACGTCGCCGAGCGTTGCGTAAAGCTCGTTGAGCACTTCGGCGGGAAACAGCGCAGTGCTTTGCGGCGTACGAAAAGCGATACGCAGCGCGTAGGCGGCGCTCACCGAGTCGGGCTTGAGCGCGATTGCCGGGACGCCCGGCAGCTTGGCGGCGTCCCACGGCGGGCCGATCTGCGCGTCAGCGTCGGCGTGGCCGGTCGGCAGCCCGTGGATCGCCCAGACGTCCTCGACCGGAACCAGGATCGCGCTGTCCCAGACGTTGTGCCGCGCCGGCAGGCGGCCGACGACGGTGTACTCGAGCGCGTGCTCATGATCGGCCGCGTCGTGATCGTCGTCGTGGTCCGCATGCGACTCGCTGTC
>JAGTRW010000066.1 GCA_018262095.1 Pseudomonadota bacterium | reverse complement strand
CATGACGATCGCCGCCATCACCGCGACATAGCCCAAGCCGCCGCGGATGTGGCCGACCCAGGCCATGGCCATGGTGATGATGCGCCGCGTCATGCCGCCGGCGTTCATGAACTCGCCGGCCAGCATGAAGAAGGGAACGGCCAAGAGCGGGAAGCTGTTGGCGCCGTCCCACATATTCTGGATGACGATCTGCGGATCGGTCATTCCCATGAAATACATCATGGTGATGCCGCAGCCGATCAGCGCGAAGGCGACCGGCATGCCGAGCGCCATCAGCGCCAGCAGTGAGCCTACAAAAACGAGAACGGTCATGCTTTTGCTCCTTTATGCGTCGCCTGCTCGGCAATTTCGCTTTCGATTTCGATTGCGTCTTCCATGCCTTCCTCCAGCACGTCGATCAGCTCGCTTTCTTCTACCAAGCCGAGAAACAGGCGAACGAGGTTGACCACGCAGATCACGATGATCGCGGCGCCGGCCAGATAGCTGATGCCATAGACGTAGAGCATGCTGACCTGCATCACCGCCGAAGCGTTCTGCTCGATGATGTCGTGCTGCAGCCAGGTGCCGTAGAGGATGTACACGCTGCACACGGCCATGATCGCCTGGCTGATTCCCCAGCAGATCTTGCGGCCGAACACCGGCAGTGCGGCGACGACCATGTCGACGCCCAGGTGCGAGTGCCGGCGCATGCCGACGACGCCGCCGATGAAGCACATCCAGACGAAGGCGAAACGTGGCAATTCTTCCGAGATGTCGATCCCGCTGTTGAATCCGAGCCGCAACACGACGTTGATGAAAACAAAAATGAACATCACGACCATGCAGACGACCAGAAGGATTTCGAGCAGCCGGTCGAATCCCTTGATCGCCGATTGCAGTAGCTGTTTCATGTCCTTATTCCTTTAGAAGTAAGGTGTTTCGGTGTTTTTTGCGCACAGGAGCCCCCGACGCCATCGATCAAGCCGATGGCGTCACAAGAAGGGCGATGCTCAGCCCTTTGCTGAAGCGGAGGGAATTACTTGGCGGCGCGAACCTTGTCGATTTCGGCGTAGAACTCTTTGATGAAGGCCTCGCCGATCTGCGGTGCGAACTTGGTGACGACCGGTTTGACCTTGTCCTGGATCTTGGCGAGGTCGGCCGGCGCAATGGCGTCGACCTTTACGCCGGCCTCGCCGAATTTGGCGATCACGTCCTTGTCGCCCGCGTCGAGCAACTGACGCTGCAGGATCTTGGCTTCGTCGGCGGCCTTCTGCACGCCCTGCTTGTCGGCGTCGGACAGGCCGTCCCAGAACTTCTTGGAGACGACCAGCGCGACCGGCGTATAGACGTGGTTGGTCAACGAAATGTACTTCTGTACTTCCTGCATCTTGTTGGCGTACATGTGCAGCAGCGGATTTTCCTGGCCGTCGATGGCCTTGATTTCAAGCGCCGTGAACACTTCGGAGAAAGCCATCGGCACGGCGTTGGCGCCCAACGTCTTCCAGGTTTCGAGCGCCACCGGGTTGGTCATCACGCGCAGCTTGAGGCCGGCGATGTCTTCGAGCTTGGTGACCGGGCGCTTGCTGTTCGACAGGTTGCGGAAGCCCATTCCGGTCCACATCAGGCCGTGCACGCCGGTCGGCTCGATCATCTGGAAGATCTTCTTCGAAGAGGCGCCGTCGAGCAGTGCGTAGACTTCCTTGGTGTTGGAGAACATGAACGGCAGATCCCACACCTGGACTTCCTTGACGCGCGTCGAGAACGGCGCCAACGTGCCGATGTAGAACTCCTGAGTGCCGGCCTGAACGGCCTGCAGCATCTTCTCGTCGCTCCCCAAGGTGGCGCTGTGGAAGGACTTGATCTGCACGTTGTTGTTGGTGTACTTGCCCGCCAGCTCGGCGAACTTGCTCATTGCCATCGCTTGCGGGTGACTCTCCGGCATGGCGTGGCCAAGCCGTGCCGTGACGGCCGCCAAGGCGCTTCCGGAAACCACGGCGCCCAATGCCAGCGCCAGTACGACTCGCTTTAATGCCGACTTCTTCATGACCATCTCTCCTTTAGATTATTCGGACCACGTTCAATTCTTGAAAATCATGGGGTTTGCAGCGTCCCGTCGATGAGGCGCGTCTGCGTCCAACGCGTCACGCTGTTCTCACACGGGTATTTCAAAGCCTCGTCTTCGTTGAGGTCTACGCCCAGCCCCGGCTTGTCGTTGGCATAGACATAGCCGTTGCGAAATTCCGGCAGCCCCGGGAAAACGTCGAGCAGCGCTTCCCTCGGCCCCTTGAGTTCCTGGATCACGAAATTGGGCGGCTCGGTTCCCGACCATTCCTGGACGCCAAAATTTCTCGCCGCCAGATCGATATGGATGTTGGCCGCGTGGGCCAACGGCGACATGTCGCCCGGGCCATGCCAGGCGGTTCTGACACCAAATTGCTCGGCGAAAATCTGCAGCTTCCGGCCAGGCGTGATGCCACCGATCTGCGAGAGGTGAACGCGGATGAAATCGATCAGCCGCTCGCTGATCAGGAATTTCCACTCGTACGGATTGTTGAACAGTTCGCCCTGCGCCAGCGGAATCGTCGTCTTGGCGCGCAGCTGACGCAGCCATTCGCCGTCTTCCAGGGCAATCGCGTCTTCGAGGAAAAAGAGCTCGTAAGGCTCGAGCGCGCAGGCGAACTTGATCGCCTCGACCGGTTTCAAGCGTTCGTGTACGTCGTGGCACAGCTCGACGTCGAAACCGATGCTGCTGCGAATTCCGTCGAACAATTTGAGCGTATCGCGCATGTACTTTTTGCTGTCGAGGTAGATCCCGTCGGACGCGCCGACCGGTGCTCCGGCCGGCGCCTTGCCGTAGCCACCACCACCGTAGCCGCCGCTCTGGCAGCGGATGTGCGTGATGCCTTGTTCGCGATAGCGGGCGATGTTGTCGCACAGTTCGGCGAGATCGCGGCCGTCGGCGTGGCGATAGATCGGTACGCCCTCGCGAACCTTGCCGCCGAACAGCTGATACAAGGGCATATTGGCCAGCTTGCCCTTGATGTCCCAGAGCGCCATATCGACGCCTGAAATGGCGTTGTTCTCGATCGGCCCGTTGCGCCAGTAGGCGTTCTGATTCATCAGCTGCCATAGCTCCTCGATCGCCTCGGCGTCACGGCCGATCAGCAAGGGCTTGAGGTAGTCCTCGACCAGGCATTTGACGGCCAGATGGCGATAGGCAAAGGTCGCGCAACCCAGGCCGTAGAGGCCGTCGTGGTTGGTTTCGACCTTGACGACGATGAGGTTGATCCCTTCCGGCGCCGTGAGGATGACTTTCACATCCGTAATCAGTGTGGCCAATTGTTCACCTATTTGGAAAGTTGCGTGCTCGCTCAGAACGTCAGTTGCACTTTCATCTGCGCACGCCGATCGGCGGCCAGTTCGAAGGCCTCGACGGCGCGCGCAATCGGCAGCGTGGCGGTGATGATCGGCTTGACGTTGATTCGTCCGTCCTTGATCAGACGCGCCGCCAGCGCGTATTCGCCGTGGAAGCGGAAGGCGCCGCGCAGATTGATTTCCTTGCCGACAATGGCGTTGATCGGAATCGGCACTTCGCCGGCGACGCCGACCTGGACGATCGTTCCGCGCGGACGCAGCGCCGGGATGACGTCCTTCAATACCGCTGCGGCGCCAGTGCATTCGATGGCGACGTCGAAATAGCCTTTGTCGGCGGTAAACTCTTCGGCTTTGAGGCCGGGTTCGATCGAAACATTGACGGTGCGCGTGGCGCCCATCTCGATCGCTTTTTTGAGCGCGGCGTCGTGCAGGTCGGTGGCGACGACTTCGAGCGCTCCGGCAAAACGCGCGGCGGCGACGACCAGCGCACCGATCGGTCCCGAACCGGTCACCAGTACGCGCTTGCCGGCCAGCGAGCCGGCCTGGGTGACCGCGTGCAGAGCGACCGACAGGGGTTCGCAGCACGCTGCTTCACCGAGCGAAACGGTATCGCCGACCGGTTCGCACTGGAATTCCTCGACCACGATCATTTCGCGGAATGCGCCCTGACTGTGCGGCGTGCGCATCGCGCTACCGTAGAACCACATGTCGGTACAGTGCTGCTGCTCGCCGGCCAAGCAGAATTTGCACTTGCCGCACGGACGGCTCGGGTTGAGCGCAATGCGGTCGCCCGGCTTGACGCGGGTGACGTTGGCGCCAACCGCCTCGACCGTTCCCGCCACTTCGTGACCGAGAACGATCGGCTGCTTGACACGAACGACGCCAAAGCCGCCGTGCAGGTAATAGTGCAGATCGGAGCCGCAGATCCCACCGGCGCCGATGCGAACGCGAACCTGATCGTCGTTCATTGGCGCAACCGCAACGGTTTCGATGCGTAAATCCTTTTCTGCGTGCAATACACAAGCCAGTGCTTCCATTTTTATCTCCCTTATTTAAAGAACCGACAGCCAGCCGCCATCGACGTAGATGATCTGGCCATTGACGTAGCTCGACGCCGCCGACGCCAGATAGACCGCCGTGCCGACCAACTCGTCGGGCCGGCCCCAGCGCTTGGCCGGATTGCTGCTCTTGACCCAGGCGTCGAACTCGACGTTATTGACCAGCGCCTCGTTCATGTCGGTCAGAATGTAGCCTGGGCCGATCGAGTTGGCCTGGATGTCGTACTGCGCCCATTCGGCGGCCATCGCGCGCGACAGCATCTTGATGCCGCCCTTGGCGGCAGTGTAGGGGGCGACCGTCGCGCGCCCCGCCTCGCTGGTCAGCGAACCGATGTTGATGATCTTGCCGCCGCGCTGGCGCGCAATCATGCGCTTCGCGGCTTCCCTGCCGACGATGAAGGCGCTGGTCAGGTTGGTGTCGATCACGCGCTGCCAGTCCTTGAGTTCGAGCTCGACCATCGGCTTGCGAAACTGGATTCCGGCGTTGTTGATCAGGATGTCGATCTCAACGCCGTCGCGATCGAGCTGCGCGAAGGCGGCGATCACCGCCGCTTCGTCGGCGACGTCGAACGCCAGGCCGCGCGCCGCGTAGCCCTTGGCCTTGAGCTTGCACACCGCCTCATCGACGGCAAGCTGCTGCCGACTATTGACGACGACGCTGGCGCCTTCGGCGGCGAGCCCCTCGGCGAGCGCGTAACCGATGCCGCGAACCGATCCGGTGATCAGCGCGGTGCGGCCGGTCAAATCAAATAGTGCTGACATTCCTTATTCTCCTGGTACGGTTTTTGACGATGACGATTCGGCTTGGGCCGTAGCGCTTCCTGCCAGACGCTGCTGCAGGTCATGCTCGGCCTGATCGATGATGGTTCGCGCCGCGCGCTCGGCGGCATCGGGCTGGCCTTGCGCGATGGCCTCACAGAGCGCCTGGTGCATCGGTAGCGAACGCGCCGGACCGCCAGGCGTGGTGGAAACGATTTCGAAGCTGGTATGCAAAATGGCGGCCAAGGCACTCTGCATTTGTTGAACGAACTGGTTGCGGCAGGCCTTGAGAATCACTGTGTGAAAAGCGAGGTCGGCGGCGACGTAATCGCCGTCGCCGTCGATCGCGCGCTGCATGGCGTCGAGCGCCGCGCGCAGAGCGCACTTCTCCTCGTCGGTGATGCGCTGCGCGGCAAAACGGCAGGCGGCCGGCTCGACGATGCTGCGCAGCTCCATCAACTCCTTGGCCATGCTCTCGTTCATCGTCGCCGTGTTGGCGCGCCAGGCGATGACATCCGGATCGAACAGACTCCAGCAGCGCGGTTCAAGAACGACGGTGCCGGTTTTTCGGCGAACCTCGAGCATGCCTTTGGACGCCAGCGATTTGATGACTTCGCGCACCACGATACGGCTGACGCCGAGGCGCTCGCCAAGAATGGGCTCGGCGGGCAGCACGTCTCCCGGCTGGTAGTGACCCAGACAAATTTCCTCGCCGAGCTGGTGCAGGGTACGGCGGTGCAGCGTTTTCATGGCAGTTTCCACTGGAATTTGTTACATCATACGTATGATGTAACAGGCAATCAATAGAAATTTTGCAAGCAAATCAAAACAGGGCGAATGAATTCGCCCCTTCCGGGTCAGCGCGTCACAGGCCAGCGCAAGGTCGCTCGTCGATTCACCGCCAGCGGAACGACGCCGAACTCGGCGTTGCTCACGTTGTCGAGAACGCTGCACGCGGCGATCTGGTACTGGCGCTTTTCGATCTTGGCCAGGCGGCGCGCGACGAGTTCGCTGCGATCGTCAAAAGCGGCGGTGGCAGGGGCGACGATCTCGCCGCGCAGAAACGCCGGCTTGTCGAGCAGGTCGATTCGCTTTTCAGACAGGCGAACCCACAGCAGATCGCCGTCGGCGAGCGCGCCGATGCCACCGCCGTCGAAGGCCTCGGGAACCACGTGACCGACGCAGGCGCCTTTGGTGACGCCTGAATAGCGCCCGTCGGTCATCATGATCGACGTCCGCTCGACGACGCCGTGGTGGCGCAGGTACTGGCTCGGCGCGAACATCTCGGGCATGCCGAAGGCACGCGGCCCCTGCCCGGCGATGACGAAGGCGAAGGCCAGCGTGCCGCTATTGACCATCGCCAACGCGTCTTCATCGGCCGGCGCGCCGTTGACCTGGCGGAACGCGGCCAACACTTCGGGCGTCAGCGCCGGCATGCGACTCAATAGCTCAACCAGACTGCTCGAGCGCAGTTCCTGCGTGCACTCCATTTCGTTCTCGTAGTAACGCACCAGGAAAACGCGGCCGTCAAAGCGCTGGTACGAGTCGGTCGACATTCCCGCGACCTTGAGCGTGCATGACGAAAAAAAGTTTCCGCGCACGATGTCGGTCCCGGAAATGTCGCGGATCGGCTTGATGCGAATGATCGAGCGCTCCTGCGGCAGTTCGGCGGAGACCGCGACGTCGAGTTCGCCGACGCGCTCGCCCCAGGTCTTGCCGCTGATCGTCGGCGCGTCCCAGTCCATCGGCACGCCGAGATCCTTGAGCACCTTGTAGAGACTGGTGATGCCGTGGTGCAAGCCGGCCTGCGCCTGTTGTGCGAGCACGAAGGTATCGCGCTGCTCGGTCAGGCTGTGCGCGAAAACGTCGGGAACCGGATGCGCGTCGCGAACCTTCTCGTAATCGAACAGTGATACATCGAAACCCGCATGACGCATCACGCAAGGCATGTGCAGCATCAGATTGCTCGAGCTGCCGGTGGCGTTGTGGATGCGGATGGCGTTGGCGTAGTTGCGCGCCAGGATTTCGCAAACGGCGTATTCGGGCTTGTTGATCAGCCGGAAGAGCTGGTCGACGTTGCGCGCGATCAGCGCCGTCGGCGCCTCGTCGACGAGCAATTCGGCTTCGGCGGGAACGAAGCCCAGCGCGGAAACCAGCGTGCGCGACGAGTTGCCGCTGCCGTTGAAGGCGCAGATGCCGCCCTTGTCGTCGCAGGTCGCCGCGGCCAGTTCATTGAGGATCAGATCAGCGGCAGGCCGATTGATCAGCGCCAGCTCGATCGCGCGCTCAAGAAAACCGAGGAAGGCCTCGTCGGACGAACATTGCAGGATGTAGCGGCAGTTTTCCTCGATATCGTCGGCCAGTTGCGGATCACCGACGGCGCGCGCCGCCGTTTGAATATCGTGCAATTTCTGGCGCGTACTTTTCGGGATGCTGCCGCCCTTGAGCACATGCGCTGGAACGAACACCGCCCAGACCGGCGCAGTGCCACGCTCGGGTTCGCGCCGCGCACGGTCGGCGGCGGCCAGGCCGGAGAGGATTCCGGTCGGCGTCTTGTCGCAGCCGGAAATGACGTAGGCCGCATGGTAGCTGTGCCCTTCGAAGTTGATATTGACCGCCGTCGCCGTGTGATTGCGCGAGGCCATCGAATAGCTTTGCCCGATGTTGTTCTGCGCCGTACCGTCGCAAATGACCGGGACGCCAAAGGTGAACGGCACCCCGCCGTTTTGCCAGATGCGCGCGGCAGCGCGCAGCGCATGCTCGTGGTCAAAAAGATGCGCCGGATGATCGGCCGACCCCTGAATGACGCAGATGCGCGGACGGTTGGCCACCAGACGATCGACAACGGCACGCTGCGAATAGTCTCCGAGCCCGCTGAAATCGGCCTCGTCATGCAGTAGCTCGTGCGCGCGCCGAAGCAGCGACTGCACCGTAATCGGCTCGTTGGCCAGCCCCTGGATACAACTGCGATAGGGGTTTGAACGCTCATCGACGGACAACCCGGAAAATTCGGGATTGATGATGGCGCGGTCTGATTGATTCATTTCCATGTCCTTTGTCTACGGGGCTTAGCATTACTGCTCTACAACCTAGGGGCTATTGTACTACAATTGCCTTGACATTGCCCCACGACAAGTGCCAGACTGCCATCTGCAGTAGCGCGCCGCCGGCCCGCTCAAGAGACCCGCCGAATGTCACCCCACCTATTGAGGAAAAAATGAGTACAGGACTTGCCATCCCCGCCGCCGGGGCACTCGACTTTGTCTCCGTTGGCGCCCTCGTACATCGCCTGGATAGCGGCATCGTACCGTTCCGCAACGCCAGCGAATGCAAGATCCACGTCAGTGGCGGCGAGTTCAACTGCGCGGCCAATCTGTCGAATTGCTTCGGTCTCAAGACCGGCATCGTCAGCGCCATGGCCGACTACCCGGTCGGCGAACTGATCGCCGGCAGCGTCAAGGCGATGGGCGTAACGCCCTTCTACAAACACTTCAAGCATAACGGCGTCAACGGCCCGAACATGGCGACGGTCTATAGCGATCGCGGCCAGGGCGTGCGCGCGCCGGTGGTCTTCTACAACCGCTCGAACGAAGCCGCCGGCCTGCTCAAGGCCGGCGATTTCAACTGGCGCGAGATCTTTGGCGGCGGTGTTCGCTGGTTCCACAGCGGCGGCATTTTCGCGGCGCTCTCGCAAACGACGCCCGAAGTCATCATCGAGGGCATGCAGGCGGCCAAGGCCGCCGGCGCCGTGATCTCGTTCGACCTCAATTATCGCGCCAAGCTGTGGAATGTTGCCGGCGGTGAAGCGCGCGCAGTCGCCGTGCTCGACCGCATCCTCAAATACGTCGACGTGCTGGTCGGCAACGAAGAAGACCTGCAGAAGAGTCTGGGCATTCCCGGGCCGGAGGTCGCCACCGGGTCGACCAAATCGAAACTCGACCCCAGCGCCTTCTTCGGCATGATCGCCAGCGTCATCGACAAGCATCCGCAGATCAAGATCGTCGCCACCACGCTGCGCGAGGTGCATTCGACCAACCGCCACAGCTGGAGCGCGGTCGCCTGGGTCAATGGAAAAACACATACCGCCCCGACCGCCGAGCTCGACGTCTACGACCGGATCGGCGGCGGCGACGGTTTCGCCTCGGGATTCTTCTACGGCCTGCTCTCCGGCGAAGCGCCGGCCGACGCGCTCAAGCTCGGCTGGGCGCACGGCGCCTTGCTGACGACCTTCCCGGGAGACATCAGCATGGCCAGCGTCGACGAAGTTCGCGCCTTTGCGCGCGGCGGGTCGGCACGCGTCCAGCGCTAACCGCACGGAGATCGACAATGACCAAGACGGACCGACTGACCCGATCGTTTGGCAAGCAGATTGCGCAGGGCGAATTCGAGCCGGGCTCGGCGCTGCCGTCGGAAGCTGAATTGTGCGAGCGTTTCGAGGTCTCGCGCAATGTCATGCGCGAAGTGATCAAGGTCCTGTCGACCAAGAAACTGATCGACGCCCAGCCGCACCGCGGGCTGTTCGTCATGCCGACCGAACAATGGAACTACCTCGACGCCGACGTGCTCGAGTGGGCGCTCGAAAAAGGCACCAACCCCGAGCTGATCTCGTCGCTGATCGAGGTGCGCAGCCTGATCGAACCGACCATTACGCGCTGGGCGGCAGAACGCGCGACAGCGGTCGACTTGGTCGCCATCGAGGCGAGTTACAACGACATGGTCGCCAACCGAAACAACGTGCTGGCCTTCCAGGAGGCAGACATTCGTTTTCACAAAGCGATCCTGCTGGCGACGCACAACGTCGTGATCCAACAATTGAGCGGCGCCGTCAGCGCGCTGCAGCGCGCGATTTTTGACTACACCTTCATCTCGGAAGCCAAGCACATGAAGCTGACGATGAAGGAACACAGTGATTTGTTTGACGCCGTCCGGCGTAAGAATCCGGAAGCCGCCGAACAGGCCTGTCATGACATGGTGGTACGTACCGCCGTGCGCGCCAGGATCAAGCCGCAGCCTGCCGGCTCGGCAGCAAGAGCAAGTGGTTCGCCTGATCAGGAAATCAATCCCGGGTCAAGAAAGTCAGTATCAATCGTGTAGCGTCTGTAACTTTTTACTGGATTTTTTAAGGAGTGGTAAACATGAAAAAATCGATGTTGAAGAAAATCGTGGTGGCGCTGGCACTCGGTGCGCTGGCGACGGGAAGCGCACTGGCGGCGGTCACTGGCAAGGTCGGCCACGCCATGCCGGAAAGCCATCCGCAAGCGGCGGCGATGAACAAGTTTGTCGAACTGACCGCCAAATACACCAACAACAACGTTCAGCTCAAAGCCTTCCATAGCGCCACTTTGGGCAGTGACGAAAAGATGCTGCAAGCCGTTCAGGCCGGTACCCAGGAGTTCTACATCGGCACGCTGGCGCCGTTCTCGACGCGCGTCAAGGAAGTCCAGGTGTGGGATCTGCCGTTCATGTTCGCCAACACCAAGGAAGTCTACGCGCTGCTCGACGGCGCGTCGTCGAAGAAGATCTTTACGATGATTGAGCCGACTGGCGTGCACGGTCTGATGTGGACCGGTATGGGCTTTCGCAACCTGTCGAACAGCAAGCACCCGGTCACCAAGCTCGAAGACATCGCCGGCCTCAAGATCCGCGTGATGGCCAACCCGGTGGCGCTTGAAACCTGGAAGACGCTGGGCGCCAACGCCGTGCCGATGGCCTTCTCCGAAGTGTTCACGGCGCTCGAAATCAAGGCCATCGACGGCCAGGAAAATCCGCTGGTGCACATGTACGCCAACAAGATGCAGGAAGTGCAGAAGTACATCTCGCTGACCAACCACGTCTACACACCGGTCGCACTGGTCGTTTCCAAGAAGTTCTGGGACGGCCTGTCCGACGCCGACAAGCAGGGCGTGCAGAAGGCCGCTGATGAAGCCAAGATCCTCCAGCGCCAGTTGCTTGACGCCGGCGACAAGGAAGTGATCGGCAAGTTTGGCGCCGCCGGCGTCAAGGTCGACGCGGTTGCACCGGCCGATCTGGCCAAGATCCAGGACAAGGTCAAGCCGGTCGTCACCAAGTTCGCGCCGCAAATCGGCGAAGACTTCATCAAGGAGTTCTACGCCGAAATCGACAAGGTTCGCGCCGCAAAGTAGTCGCACGCGCCGGCCAGAGCGTCTGATCGCCCTGGCCGGTTTTTTTTGCGCTGCCCGAGCGGCGTATTTCAAGGCAAAACCCCATTCCTCTGTGAAGGAATCCGAATATGAAACAACTCGTGCACTCAGCGATCAAGGGATTTGACCGTCTGCTGGAAGTCACGCTGGTCGCCTGCATGGTGGTGATGTTTGTGCTGGTCTTCATCAACGTCATGATGCGGCTGCTGATGAATAGCGGCATCGACCTCTCGGAAGAGCTGCCGCGCTTCGCCTTCGTCTGGATGTGCTTCGTCGGCGCCGTGGTCGGCATGCGCCGGCACTCGCACCTCGGTGTCGACATGGTCGTCGCCGCGCTG
>JAGTRW010000018.1 GCA_018262095.1 Pseudomonadota bacterium | reverse complement strand
CTACAACGTCGTGCAGCCTACCGGCCTGACCGCGAACATCACTGCTGCGAGCCTGGCAGTGAGCGGAATTTCAGCGAGCGACAAGGTCTATGACGCGACCACTGCGGCGACGCTGAGCGGAACGGCATCGGTGGCGGCGCTGGGCAGCGACGTCGTCAGCGTGACCGGAACCGGCAGCGGAACGTTCGCCGACAAGAACGTCGGCACGGCGAAGGCGGTTACGGTCAGTGGCTTCGGCCTGTCCGGCGCCGACGCGGGTAATTACAGCGTCGTGCAACCGACCGGCCTGACCGCGAACATCACTGCGGCAAGTCTGGCAGTGACCGGAATTTCAGCCAACAACAAGGTCTATGACGCGACCACTGCGGCGACGCTGAGCGGAACGGCATCGGTAGCTGCTCTGGGCAGCGACATCGTCAATGTGACGGGAGCCGGCAGCGGCGCGTTCGCCGACAAGAACGTCGGCACGGCCAAGGCGGTGACGGTCAGCGGTTTCGGCCTGTCCGGCGCCGACGCAGGCAACTACAGCGTGATACAACCCGCGGGCGTGGCCGCCAACATCAGCGCGCGCCCGCTCAATGTGACTTACGGCGGGGTCAATAAGACTTACGACGGCACGGTTGCAGCGACGGTGACGACGGCCGATGACCGGCTGGGCAGCGACGTGCTGGCAATTGCTCGAAGCGCCGCGTTCATCGATCCGAACGTCGGCATCGCCAAACCGGTCAGTGTCAGCAACGTCAGCCTGAGCGGCGCTGCGGCGGGCAATTACGTGCTGGCATCAACGATCGGGGCGACGAGTGCGGACATTAACGCAGTGCCTACTCCGCCGACGCCGACGCCGACGCCGACACCGGCTCCGGCTCCGGCTCCGGCTCCGGCTCCGGCCGTTCTCGAGAGCACGCTATCGGACCTGTCGCGTTCGCCGCCGTACGCCTTGCGCGTGTGCTGCGCGACCGACGCCGTCGGCATTGCCGAGCAGTGCGACCCGGGTACCAAGACGCCGAACCCGCTCAATGCGTTGGCCATCGTTGGTGGCGGAGTCATGTGGCCGACCGACGTCGGGTCAGACCTGCGCTGATTTCCGGGAGACGCTGATCAACGCCATCTATCGCCTCGTTTGGAACGCTGCCCGGCAACAGTACGTGGTCGGGCCGGAGAGCGCGCGCTGCGGTCGTCGTGGCGGCGGTTCGTCGCGCTCAATCAAGCCGCTGCTTGCTGCGCTGTCAGGCTTGCCGTGAACTGGCAGGGTTTCAACATCGCCGCCGGAGAGACCGTCAACTTCGTCCAACCCGGGCGCAGCGCGATCGCGCTCAACCGGGTGCTGGGCGGCGAAGCGTCGGCGATCTACGGACAGCTCTCTGCCAACGGCCAGGTGTTCCTGGTCAATAGCAATGGCATCCTGTTCGGCCGAGGCGCGCAGGTCAATGTCGGCGGGCTGGTGGCGTCGACGCTCGAGCTCTCGGTTGCCGACTTCATGAATGGCAAGCGGACTTTCGCCGGCAGCGGCGGGCGCATCGACAACCTCGGCAGCTTGACCGCCAGCGACGGCGGCTACATCGCGTTGCTCGGCGGCCAGGTGAGCAACCAGGGGACGATCGCCGCGCAACTGGGGACGGTGGCGCTGGCCGCGGGAAACCGCGTTGGCCTCGACTTTGCGGGCGACAAGCTCTTGAGCCTGCAGGTCGAGCAGGGCGCGCTCGACGCGCTGGTCGAGAACGGTCAGCTGATCAAGGCCGACGGCGGGCAGGTGATTCTGACCGCACGCGCCGCCGGTGAGGTGCTGAGCGGCGTCGTCAACAACACCGGCGTCGTCCAGGCGCGCGGCATCAGCAGCGACAACGGCGTGATCCGCCTGTCCGGCGACCTGGTGGTCAACTCCGGGACGCTCGACGCGTCGGGCAGCGCGGGCAGCAATGGTGGAACGATCAGTCTTGAAGGTCGCAGCGTGCTGCAGGCGGGCGCGATCCGTGCCGACGGGGCCGATGGCGGCAGTATTACGCTCGCCGCCTCCGGTGCGCTACTGCAGACCGCCGCTGGCGAGATCAGCGCCAACGGCAGTGGGCAGGGCGGGACCATCGCGCTTTCCGGCGGCAGCGCCGCTTTCCTGTCGGGCACCGTTTCGGTCAACGGCGAGAACGGCGGACGCATCAGCGTCACGGCACCGCAGCTTACGCTCGCCGCAGCGAAGCTCAGCGCTGACGGCACAAGCAACGGTGGCGCGCTGCTGACCGGCGGCGACACGCACGGCGCCAATTCGAGCATCGCCAACGCGCAGACGACGATCGTCAATCCGTTCACGACGCTCAGCGCGCAGGGTAAGCAGGGCAAGATCGTCGTCTGGTCGGACCAGAACACGCGCTACTACGGCAGCGCCAAGACCGGCGCCGAGGGCTTCATCGAGGTCTCGGGCAAAGAGACGCTGAGCTACGGCGGCAAGGCCGACGCCGGGATCGGCGGCCACGTGCTGCTCGACCCGACCGACCTGATCATCGATAACAGCGCGCCATCGCTGTTCTACATCGACCTCGCCAACCCCAATCCAACGGCGAGCCAGACGCACGGCAGCGGCGGCGTGGTGGAGCTTTCCAACGGCAACATCGTCGTCGCGACGCCGAACGACAGCTTCGGTGCGTCGAAGGCAGGCGCCGTCTACCTCTACAGCGGCAGCTCCGGCGCGCTGATCTCGGCGCTGACCGGCAGCACCGCCAACGATCAGGTCGGCAGCAACGGCATCACGGCGCTTCCCGTCAACGGCAACTATGTGGTGGCGAGTCGCAACTGGGACAACGGAACGATCGTCGATGCCGGTGCGGTGACCTGGGGCAGCGCAACGACCGGCGTCAGCGGAATCGTCTCGAGCGCCAATTCGCTGGTCGGCAATACCACCAGCGATCAGGTGGGCTATGGCGGTATCACGGCGCTGACCAACGGCAACTACGCGGTGTCAAGTTCCAGCTGGAACAACGGCGGAATCGCCAAAGCCGGCGCGGTGACCTGGGGCAACGGCGCGACCGGGGTCAGCGGCGCGATCACCAGTTCCAACTCGTTGGTCGGCAGCACGGCCAACGATCAGGTGGGCTACGGCGTCACGGCGCTGACCAACGGCAACTACGTGGTGGGGAGTTACAACTGGGACAACGGAACGATCGTCGACGCCGGCGCAGCGACCTGGGGCAACGGCGCGACCGGGGTCAGCGGCGCGATCACCAGTTCCAACTCGCTGGTCGGCAGCACCTCCGGTGACAACGTCGGCTATCGCGCCACGGCGTTGAGCAACGGCAATTATGTGGTGTTCAGTCCCGGTTGGGACGGCGTGGCGGCCAACGTCGGCGCGGCGACCTGGGGCAACGGCCTGGGTGGCACCACCGGTGCCGTGAGCAGCGCCAATTCGCTGGTCGGCAGCACCGCCGGTGACAACGTCGGCTATCGTGTCACGGCGCTGACCAATGGCAACTACGTGGTGAGCACTCCTCTTTGGAACAACGGCACGATCGTCGATGCTGGTGCGGTGACCTGGGGTGACGGAGCGACCGCCGGAACCCGCACCGCCGGGATTGTGACCAGCGCCAATTCGCTGGTCGGCAGCACCGCTAACGATATGGTCGGTGACTACGGCGTCACGGCGCTGGCCAACGGTAACTACGTGGTGAGCAGTACCACCTGGGACAACGCCACGATCGTCGACGCCGGCGCGGTGACCTGGGGTAACGGCGCGACCGCCGGAACCCGCACCACCGGGATTGTCACCAGCACCAATTCGCTGGTCGGCAGCACGGCCGGCGATCAGCTGGGCTACTTCGCTAGTCCCTGGGGGAAGGCGATGATCACCGCGCTTCTCAACGGCAACTACGTCGTGGTCAGCCCGTATTGGGACAACGGAGCGATCGTCGACGCCGGGGCGGCAACTTGGGCCAGCGGCACGAGCGGCGTCAGCGGGGTGATCACCAGTGCCAATTCCCTGATCGGCAGTACCGCCTACGATCAGCTCGGCCGCGACGGTGTTACGGTGCTGAGTAACGGCAACTACGTCGTGAAGAGCAGCTATTGGGATAACGGCGTGGCTCTTAACGCGGGCGCGGCAACCTGGGGCAGTGGGACAACCGGCGTTCTCGGGGAGATTACCGGTGCCAATTCGCTAGTCGGCAGCACCTCTTACGATAACGTGGGCAGCGGCGTTACGGCGCTCGCCAACGGCAACTACGTGGTGGGGACTCCTTATTGGGACAACGGCGCGATCTTTAACGCGGGGGCGGCGACCTGGGGTAACGGGACGAGCGGCATCGTCGGTGTAATCAGCAGTAGCAATTCGCTGGTCGGTAGTACGGACAACGATTCGGTGGGGGCTAGTGTTGTCTCTCTCGCCAACGGCAACTACGTGGTAAGTAGCCCCCAATGGCATAGCGGTGCGCTTGCCTACGTCGGAGCGGTGACCTGGGGCAGCGGGATGGGCGGGATCAGCGGCGTCGTTTCGAGCGCCAATTCGCTGGTTGGCGGCAGCGCCAGTGATTCGGTCGGCAGCGGTGGAGTCGTCGCGCTGGCCAACGGCAACTACGTGGTGAGGAGCCCGAACTATGACCAGGGAACGATCGTCAATGCCGGTGCGGTGTGGCTGGTCGCCGACCCGTCGAACCTGGAAACGCTGGTCAATGGCTCGGCTGGAAGCACCACGCTGAGCCCGGTGGCGCTCGCCAGCGCGGCGATCGCCGGCAGCACGGTGACGCTGCAAGCGAGCCACGACATCACGGTCAATAGCGCGGTCAGCGTTGCCGGAGCGCTCAATCTTGTCGCCGGCAACGACCTGACGCTCAACGCCGGGATCAGCTCGACGGCGAGCGGCACAGCGCTGCAGTTGTCCAGCCAGCGCTTCATCAACAATGCCGGTGCCGGCGCCCTCTCTACGCCCAACGGCCGCTGGCTGGTGTGGTCGGCGGCGCCTTCGAGCGACACGCGCGGCGGACTCGTTTACGGCTTCAAGCAATACAACGCGACTTATGGGGCCAGCACGGTGCTCGGCAGCGGCAGCGGATTTTTATACACGGTCGCGCCGGTGATCAGCGCGTTGCTGACCGGCAGCGTCAGCAAGGTCTATGACGCGACGACGAGCGCCACGCTCTCAGCAGCCAATTACCAGAGCAGCGGCGCGATCGACGGTGACAGTGTGACCCTGACGACGCCGACCAACGGCACATATGACAGCAAGAACGCCGCGACGGGCGGCAAGGACGTTGTCGTTAACGGACTCGCGATCGCTAGTGCGAGTAACGGAACCGCCTCCGTTTATGGCTATCTGCTGGCGGCGACGTCGATTAACGGCGCGATCGGAGCGATCACGCCCAAGGATCTGACGCTGGCGGCGACCGCCGCCAACAAGACCTACGACGGCAGCACTGCGGCGAGCGTGACCGGCTACGGATTGAGCGGCTTCGTCGGCAGCGAAACGGTGCGCGCCAGCTCGAGCGCGGCGCCCTTCAGCGACAAGAATGCCGGCGCCGGCAAGCCAGTGAACATCAGCGGCATCGCGCTCGCCGACGGCAGCAACGGCGGCCTGGCGTCGAACTACAGCGTAGCGACCACGACCACGGCGACCGCCGACATCAACAAAGCGTCGCTGACGCTGGCGGCGACCGCCGCCAACAATACCTACGACGGCAACACTGCGGCGACCGTGACCGGCTATGGCCTGAGCGGTTTCATCGGCAGCGAAACGGTGACCGCCAGCGCGACCGCAGCGACTTTCGCCGACAAGAACGCCGGCGCCGGCAAGACAGTGAACATCAGCGGCATCGCGCTCGCCGACGGCAGCAACGGTGGCCTGGCGTCGAACTACAGCGTGGCGATTATGACCACGGCGACCGCCGACATCACGCGGGCGAACCTCGCGGTGGGCGGAATCAGCGCCAGCGACAAAGTCTACGACGCGACGACGACGGCGAGCCTAACCGGAACGGCGAGCGTGAACAAGCTCGGCAGCGATGATGTCAGCGTGACGGGAACCGGCAGCGGCGCGTTCGCCGACAAGAACGTCGGCACGGCGAAGACTGTTGCCGTCAGCGGCTTTGGCCTCTCCGGCGCCGACGCGGGTAATTACAGCGTCGTGCAACCCGCGGGCGTGAGCGCCAACATCAGCGCGCGCTCGCTCAATGTGACTTACGGTGGCGTCAATAAAACTTACGACGGTACGGTTGCAGCGACGGTGACGACGGCCGATGACCGGCTGGGCAGTGACGCGCTGGTAATTGCTCGCAGCGCCGCGTTCGTCGATCCGAACGTCGGCACTGCCAAACCGGTCAATGTCAGCAACGTCAGCCTGAGTGGCGCTGCGGCGGGCAACTACGTGCTGGTATCGACGATCGGGGCGACGAGTGCGGACATTACCGCAGTGCCTACTCCGCCGACGCCGACGCCGACGCCGACGCCGACGCCGACGCCGACGCCGACACCGACACCGACACCGACACCGACACCGACACCGACACCGACACCGACACCGACACCGACACCGGCCGTTCTCGAGAGCACGCTATCGGACCTGTCGCGTTCGCCGCCGTACGCCTTGCGCGTGTGCTGCGCGACCGACACCGTTGGCATTGCCGAGCAGTGCGACCCGGGCACCAAGACGCCGAATCCACTCAATGCGCTGGTTGTCGTTGGTAGCGGAGTCATGTGGCCGGCCGACGTCGGGTCAGACCTGCGCTGATTTCTGGGAGACGCTCGTCAACCCCCTCGATAGCCTTCGTTCTGAACGTTGCCCGGCCGTAGCCCGATCGACCAATGCACAGAAATCTTGACCGTCTGGCCAGGCCGCGCCGAAGTCTCAGTGGCTGACTATAATGATCCTTCGTCGCATGATTCGTTCCCATGCCGGCCAACGGCAGCGAACTCTAGCCTGCGTGCAGCGACCGCGTTTCGACATCCTGAAAGGACGTGCAGCCTTTTCGTGTATATCAATAAAGGATTCCAGCCATGCCCAACTTTAAAGTTTTGATGAAGGTTCTGGTGAGCGAGCTCGCAACTTTCGAGCGCGCGCAGCGCGTTGTCGAGCCCGATTTGGTGATGGATCGACAGGAGCAGGTTGACGCGTATTCGCAGGCTGGTGCGAAGGGAGGAACGATGGCTTCGTTGAACCTGTTCCATTCGGCGCAAATCGCCGAGGTGATCCGCCCCGGCGACACGGTCGTCGACTTGGCGTGCGGCTCGGCAAATCAATTGGCGCAAGTGGCGCAACTCAATCCCGATAGCCGCTTTCTGGGGGTCGACCTTTCACCGCACATGCTTGATCGGGCGCGGCAGTTTGTGGCGGAAAAGGGGCTGAGCAATTGCGAGTTCCGACTGGCCAGTATCACTGATCTCGAATTCCTCAAGGACCGCTCGGTCGACGTCGTGATGTCAACAATGGCGTTGCATCACCTTCCAGATACCGCTTCGTTGCAGCAATGTTTCCGTGAAGCGCGGCGCATTCTCAAACCTGATGGTGGTGTTTACTTTTCCGATCTGGGGCATTTTCGCGCCGAGAAATCAATCGAGTACGCCAGCCGCCAATACGCAGATCAGCAGCCCGAGGTTTTTACGATCGACTATCTCAATTCGCTTCGCGCCGCCTTCTCTTTACAGGATTTTCGCGATGCCGCCCAGGTCTTCGGCGAGCAGGTATCGGTGCTGAGTACCTTCCTGGTCCGTTATATGATCGTCGTCAAGAGCGCTGCACGTCGTCCTCCGGATCAAGCGCTGGGGAGTGCGCTTGATGCGCTTCGTCAAGGTCTGCCCGACGGCCACCGTGCCGACCTCAAAGACCTGATCCTGTTCTTTCGACTGGGCGGGCTGGCCACACCATATTTCGGCTGATAGACGCCCTGTTGCGCCGGGAATGAATGGTGGAGCACGGGCGCTACCGAGCGCTTCTTTGTGATTTGCCTTCCTGTTGAAAATACAAAACGCCTATAAAAATGACGTACGGATTCGCGTTGGTGTATTCTAATGTCATCTTTCGTGTGACCCGGGTGATGAAATGACGGAGATTTCTTCCTGTACGCGAACGTTTGATTACCAGCAGGCTTTTTCCCGCAACATCGGATGGGTGACCGAAGCCGAGCAACAACGGCTGCGCGGCAAGCGCGTCGCCATCGCCGGCCTGGGCGGCGTCGGCGGCATCCATCTGCTGACGCTGGCGCGCCTGGGCATCGGAAAGTTCACCATTTCTGATTTCGATGTCTTCGATATCGCCAATTTCAACCGTCAGGCGGGCGCCACGGTCGCTTCGCTCGGCCGTCCCAAGTCCGAAGTGCTTGCCGAAATGGCGCGCGACATCAACCCTGAAATCGATCTTCGGGTTTTTCCAGCAGGCGTTCAGGCTGACACCGTCGACGACTTCCTGGCGGATGTCGACGTCTATGTGGACGGCCTCGACTTCTTCGCTTTTTCAGCGCGTCGGCAAACCTTTGCCGCCTGCGAGCAGCGCGCAATTCCGTTCGTCACCGCGGCGCCGCTGGGAATGGGGACCGCGCTGCTGGTTTTCGGACCCGGCGGCATGTCTTGCGAGGACTATTTCGGATTCGCCGGCTGCGACGAGATGGAAATGGCCATTCGCTTTCTGGTTGGTCTGTCGCCCGCGATGCTGCAGCGCGGCTATGTCGCCGATATGTCGCGCATCAACCTGGCCGAACACCGCGGTCCTTCCTGCATCGCCGCCTGTCAGCTGTGCGCCGGGGTCGCCGCCGTCGAAACCTTGAAGCTGTTGCTTGGCCGCGGCGGCGTCAAGCTGGCGCCGTGGGCTAGCCAGTTCGACGCGTATCGCTTACGCTATACGCAAACTTGGCGTCCCTGGGGACACCGCAACCCGTTGCAGCAACTGATGCGAGCTTTGGTCCGCCGACAACTGCGGCAAGCCGTGGGGCAATAACCATGAATCGAGCAACGCTGCGCCAGATCCTTGATCTGGCGCGTTGGGCGCCGAGCGGCGACAACACCCAGACGTGGCGGTTTGAGATCGATGGCGATGCGCACGTGGTGATTCATGGTTTCGATACGCGCGATCACTGCGTCTACGATATTGACGGCCATCCCAGCCAAATCTCGATCGGTGCGCTGCTCGAGACGATTCGCATCGCCGCGAGTGGTCACGGGCTGTCGGTGACCAGCGAACGACGACCCTCCGACGAAGCCCGACCAGTCTTCGATATCTGGCTCAAATCCGATCCCGGCATCGTGCCCAGCCCGCTGATCCCATACATCACGACACGGACCGTGCAGCGCCGGGCGCTGAGTACGCGCGCGCTGTCGGCCGAACAGAAAAGCGCGCTCGAAGCGAGCGTCGGCAGCGACTACTCGATCCGCTGGGTTGAGGGTTGGCGCGGGCGCTGGGACGCGGCCCGCCTGATGTTTGCCAGCGCCAAGATCCGCCTGACGATGCCGGAGGCCTACGCGGTGCACAAGAGCATCATCGAATGGAACGCACGCTTCAGTACCGACAGGATCCCCGACCAGGCGGTCGGCCTCGATCCGCTGACGACCCGCGTGATGCACTGGGTGATGCAGGATTGGCGTCGCGTCGAGTTTTTCAACCGCTACCTGGGTGGCACGCTGGCGCCGCGGCTGCAGCTCGATGTCCTGCCTGCGCTGGCCTGCGCCGCGCATTTTGTCATCGCGGCGCGGCGCACTCCGACCGGCATCGACGACTACGTCGCGGCCGGCAGCGCCGTGCAGCGATTCTGGCTCACCGCAGCGCAACTGGGCCTGCTTCTGCAGCCGGAAATGACGCCGCTGATCTTTTCTCTTTATGCGCGCGACGACCGAAAATTCTCGGTTCGCGAGGATTTGCTCGACTGCGCTCGCCAAGTGCGCGCCGACTTGGCGCGGCTGATCGGCGACGCCAGCCTCGAAACAGCGGTGTATATGGGGCGTGTCGGTTCGGGCGCCACTCCGACCTCGCGCTCGACCCGGATCGATCTGGAGACCTTGCTCAAGCACTGATCTGGGGTTTCGATTCAGCGCCTCGGCAATCGTCAGGAGGCGCTGATATCCGACAAACCGTATTTCTTGATCTTGTCGTGCAGCGTCGTCTTGGCGACGCCCAGCGACTCGGCGCTGCGCGTCAGATTGCCGTGGTGGCGCCGCAGCGCGTCGGCAATCAGCGCGCGTTCGAAGGCGTCGACGGTTTCACCGAGCGCGCGCGGGCGCTCGTCGATTTCGCTGCCGAAGGGCGGCGCGCTCGCTTCGATGCCGAGCACGCAGCGCTCGGCGACGTTGCGCAACTCGCGAACGTTGCCGGGCCACTGGTAACCGAGCAGCTGGCGGATGCGTCCCGGGTCCGCAGCGGGTACCGGGCGGCCGTGGCGCGCGGCGGCCTGCAGCAGGAAGTGTTCGAACAGCAGCGGGATGTCCTCGCGGCGTTCGCGCAGCGGCGGCAACGCGATGGTCGCGACCGACAGGCGGTAGTAGAGGTCGGCGCGAAAGCGGCCCTGCTCGGCGAGCGCACGCAGGTCGTCCTTGGTTGCCGCGACGACGCGGCAGTCGATGGCGACCTGCGTATTGGAGCCCAGGCGCTCCAGCGTACGTTCCTGCAGCACCCGCAACAGCTTGATCTGCATGGCGATCGGCATGGTTTCGATTTCGTCGAGGAAGAGCGTGCCGCCGTTGGCGTGCTCGATCTTGCCGATGCGCCGCTTGCCGGCACCGGTATAGGCGCCCGCCTCGTGGCCGAAGATTTCGCTTTCAAACAGCGTTTCGGGCAGGCCGCCGCAGTTGATCGCGACAAAATTGCCGCTGCGCCGCGAGCTTGCTTCGTGCAGGCATAGCGCGACGAGTTCCTTGCCGGTACCGGTCTCGCCCTGGATCAGCACGTCGGCGGCGCTGCCGGCGAGGCCGCCGATCATCGCGCGCAGGCGCGCCATCGCCGCGTCGTTGCCGATCAGTCGCGCCTCGATTTGGTCACGGCCGGCGAGGCGATGGCGCAGATCGCGCACTTCGAGGATCAGCCGGCGTTTCTCGAGTGCGCGGCGAACGACTTCGACCAGATAGTCGGGCGAGAAGGGCTTCTGGATGAAGTCGTGGGCGCCGTCCTTCATCGCCTGGACGGCCATCGTGATGTCGCCGTGGCCGGTGATCAGCACCACCGGCAGCTCCGGGTCGACGGCCAGGACTTCGCGCAGGAAAGTCATTCCGTCCATGCGCGGCAGCCTGATGTCGCTGACGATGATGCCGCGAAAGTCCTTGCCCAGCAGTCGCCGACCTGCTTCCGCGCTGGCCACGCTCTCGGTGGCGATGCCTTCGAGTTGCAGCGCCTGTTCGCAACCGAGGCGGACATCAGGGTCGTCTTCGATGATCAGGACTTTGAGTGAGTCGCTCATGGCGCAGCCGCCTCCGCGGCGAGGGGGATTTCAAGGGTGAACAGCGCGCCGCCCGCAGGGTGATTGGCGCCGCACAGCGTACCACCGAAGTCGCTGACGATTCCCGCCGAAATCGCCAGACCGAGGCCGAGGCCGACGCCGGCTTCCTTGGTCGTGAAAAAAGGTTCGAACAGCCGCGACTGCGCCTCGCTGGAGAGGCCCGGTCCGTGGTCGCGTACGCTCAGGCGAACCATCGTGTCGCTGGCCGTACCGTCGAGCTCGACCGCTGGGCTGGCCTCGTCGGTCATCGCGTCGAGCGCATTGCCGATGAGATTGACGACGACCTGCTGCAAGCGGTTGGCGTCGCACCGTGCGTAAAGTTCGTTTTCGGCGAAATGGACGTTGACCTGGGCGTTGGCTGATTTGAGGCGTTGCTCGAGCAGCGCGATGGCGTTGGCCACGACCTGACGGATGTCGACCGCTTGCGGCTGGCCGCTCGACTTGCGCGCGAAGGCCTTGAGCTGGCCGGTGATCAGTCCCATGCGGTCGACCAGTTGCGCGATGCGTTCGAGGTTGGAGCGTGCGGTAACGAGGTCGCCGCGGTCGAGAAAGCGCGTGGCGTTGCCCGACAAGGTGCGCAGCGCGGCCAAGGGCTGATTGAGTTCGTGCGCGATGCCGGCCGAGAGTTGTCCAATGACCGCCAGCTTGCCGGTCTGGATCAACTCGTCCTGGGCGCCGCGCAGCGTTCGTTCGGCGCGTACGCGCTCGGCGACTTCGTCGTGCAGCTTGGCATTGGTCGCGGAAAGGTCGGCGGTGCGCTCAAAGACCTTGCGCTCGAGCTCGTCGTGTGCGCGCTGCAGCGCTTCGCGTGCCACCAGCCGGTCGCTCAGATGACGGCGGCGCTGGTTGATCATCGCCGCCAGGATGCACAGCAGGATCGTCGTGACGCCGGCCACCGCGGCGCGGATCGCGCTCATGCCAGCGACCTGCTCGAGCGGTGAGAGCACGGTCAGCGACCAGGGGCTGCCGCTGAGCGGTTGCGATTGCGCGAGGAACTGTCCGGCCACCGGATAGACCGAGATCATCTCCTGCTTCTGCCCGGCCATGCGCACCAGGCGTGCGCCGTGATCGAGACGGGCGACTTCATTGATCCCCAGTGGCTGCAGCGCGCGACGGTTGTATTGCAAGGTCCGGTCGAAGGCGCTGCGGGTTGCCGGGTCGAGCGGGCGCAGCGTGGTGAATTTCCAGTCGGGAACTGAACTCAAGATGACGACGCCGTTCTCGTCGGCGACCAGCACCGGGGCTTCGACCGTGCTCCACGATTTTTCGAGTTGCTCGAGGCTGACCTTGACGATGGCGACACCGAGGATGCGACCTTCGGCGGCGAGCGATGACGACAGGTAGTAGCCGGGTTCGCTGCGCGTCGTGCCGATGCCGAAGAAGCGGCCGCTGCCGCCGGTCATGGCGTCGCGGAAGTAGGGGCGGAACGACAGATCCTCGCCGACATAGCTGTCGGCGCGCCGCCAGTTGCTCGACGCCAGCACCTGACCGCGGTCGTCCATGACGTAGATGGCCAAGGTGCCGGCGCGTTCATTGAGCTGCTCGAGGTAGCTGTTGACGCGGCTCGGCGATCCGGCGCCACGCAGCAGGCTGATCACCTCGCGCTCGAGCCCGAGCGTCGCGGGGAAGTAGGCGTACTTGCCGATTTCGCGTTCCAGGCTCTCGGCGTAAAGGTCGAGGCGATGGCGGCCGGTGCTCTGCAGCTCGGAAAAACCCATGCGCTGGCTAAGCTGGTAGGTGGCCAGCGAAGCGCCGGCGACCAGAATGGCGAGCGCCAGCAGCAGGGCGGCAAGGCGCAGGGGTTGGCGGATCAACATGGACTCATTGGCAAGAGATGATGATCATTGTAACAGGGCAAAAAAATGCCCCGGCCTCAGGTTGCACTCCTTTGGCCGGGGC
Organism: Pseudomonadota bacterium; assembly: GCA_018262095.1. Lineage (GTDB taxonomy): Bacteria > Pseudomonadota > Gammaproteobacteria > Burkholderiales > Rhodocyclaceae > Propionivibrio. The sequence goes on along the minus strand of JAGTRW010000018.1, from coordinate 100,614 downwards.
ACTTCATGGCGATCGTGCCTAAGCTTTCACTCAGGCCGTTTCAGGCGCATTCTGCATGTTGTCGAGCGTCTTCTGGTCGACCGTGTTGGTGATCAGTTGCGCGATGACCAGATCGCCCGCGACGTTGAGCGTCGTGCGGCACATGTCGAGGAAGCGGTCGACACCGAGGATCAGGCCAATGCCTTCGGCCGGGATGCCGACTTGCGTCATCAGCACCACGATCAGCGGCAGCGAGCCGCCGGGAACGCCCGCGGTACCGACGCCGGCGAGGATCGACATGAGCACCACCAGAACCTGCTGGCCGATCGACAGGTCGATGCCGTAGACCTGCGCCAGGAAAATCACGGTGACGCCTTCGAAGAGCGCGGTGCCGTTCTGGTTGGCCGAGGCGCCGACGGTGAGCACGAAACGCGAGATGCGCGGCGGCAGTTTGAGGATCTTTTCTGCGCACTCGAGGGCGACCGGCAGCGTGGCGTTCGACGACGCCGTCGTGAACGCGTAGAGGTAGACCGCCTTGCACTTGTTGAAGAAGCTGAACGGCGACGTCCGTGCAATGGTCCTGAGCGCCAGCCCATAGACTACGAAGAACTGGAACAGCAAGCCAAGAACGACGACGAAGGCGTAGAAGGCGACGTTGCCGAGGAAGCTCGCGCCCATCTTGTACGCGGTGTTGAAGACGATGCCGAAGATGGCGTAGGGCGCCAGTTTCATCGCCAGCCCGATGATCTTCATCGAGGCCTGGAAGATCGAGTCGAGGACCTGCGCCATCGGGTGATTCTCATCCTTGATGACGGTCGACAGCGCCCAGCCGAAGAACAGCGCGAACACCATCAACGCGACGATTTCGCCGGAGAAGGCTTTGGCCGCCGAGTCGATCGGGTTCTGCGGCAGCAGGTCGACGATGTACTGATACCACATCTTGCCTTGCGTTGCCGTGACGTTCTTCTGGATGCTCAGCACGCCCGAGTTGCTGGCCAGCGCAGCCTTGTCGAAGGCCAGGCCGACGCCGGGCTTGAGAACATTGGTCGAGACGACGGCGACGATCACCGCACAGCCGCTGAGCAGCAGCGTGTACAGCAGCGACAGGCCGCCGACCTTGCCGAGACCGGCGCCCTTGCCCAGCTCCATCGTTCCGAGCATCAGTGCCGACAGAATCAGCGGTACGACGACCATGAAGATCATGCGCAGGAAGGTCGCGCCGAGGAAGGTCATGACCTCGCTGAACTTGGACATGAAGCTGTATTGACTGGCCGGCAGATAGTAGTAGCCGATCAGGCCGAAGGTCACGCCGAGGACGAACCCCAATAACAATTTTGTATGCTGCTTCATTGCAACTCCCCTCAATTAAAGAAAATCTGACTCACCAACCCCTGGCCGGGTCTTTTCTAAGACCTGTTCGGCAACAGCGCAACTGTCCGATCAAAGCGTGCTCATCGTGAACTGTAGTCTGGCCCTTGGCTGGCGCTCGTTTGCCGTCAGCGTCATGCCGAAGTTGCGCGACTGCCTGATGTACGCATGGAGCGTGCCAGTTGAAACGAGGCGCTAAGCGATTGATTGTGAGGCGATTGTCTTTATTGGTCCGGAGCGGCCGTCGGGTTTCCGAATTTTCTCGACCTTTGTGCGTTCGGAAAACCGAACATCGTTACGGCGCTCCCAAGAGTACTTGCTGCGCGGCGTGCCCCAAGGGCACTTGCTGCGCTGCGTACCCTCTTTCTGGCTATTGCGTGGCGGCTTCCTGAGCTTTCTTGGCAGCTCTTTCGGCGTCGCGCTTGGCGCGTTGCTGTTCCTTTTCCTGTCGGGCGGCCTGTTCGGCGGCGGTCTTCTGGCGCCCTTCGGCTGCCTGCTTTTCCTTTTCGGCGATTTTCTTCTCTCTCTCCTGTTGCTTGACCTGATCGGCGGCCGTCTTCTGGCGCCCCTCGGCGGCCTGTCTCGCCTTTTCGGCAATTTTCTTCTCACGCTCGACGGCTTTGGCTGCTTCATCGGCGCGAAACTCGGCCGCCTGCTGCTGCTGCTCGGCAGTGCGTTCCGGTGCGTCATCAGCGCGTTTTTTCTCCTTGGCGTCGACGTCGGCGCGTTTGGCCTCACGCTGAAATTCGCGCGCCGGAATATCGAGGTTGCGGGCGTCGATCAGTGCCTGGGTGCGACGCTTTTTGGCTTGGTCGAGGCAGCTGCTGACCTGGAACTTGTCGTAACAGGCGTCCTGCTCGACGACGAAATTGCGTTCCGCCGCGTCGCGCATCTGCGTCGCGCGTTCGCGCTGCGCGTTGGCTTCTTCGATCGTTTGCGGCGTTGGGACGGTCGGCGCGACCTGCGCGCGCAACGTCGCGCTGAACAACATGGAGCCGACCAGCAAGGTGGTGGTCAGCGAACGATGGATGTGCATGGGGTGTGTCCTCCGGGGCCGTAAACTAGACGTTTTTGCGCGCTGACGCCAGCGTATCGAAGCGCGCAGATGTGCGACGATCGCTCACTAATTGTCGCGCCGCAGCAAATCGCTGCCGCGCGGACGCTGCATTTTGATAGAATGCCGGGCTTAATTGAATGGCAAAGTACAGGGAGTTTTCGTGAAAATCGTCTGCCTCGACCTTGAGGGCGTGCTCGTCCCGGAAATCTGGATCTCGTTTGCCGAGCGTACCGGGATTCCGGAGTTTCGCCGCACGACGCGCGATGAGCCGAACTACGACACGCTGATGAAGTACCGCTTGCGCCTGCTCGCCGAGCACGGGCTCGGCCTGCCCGACATCCAGCAGGTGATCTGCGCGATGGGCCCGCTGCCGGGCGCGCGCGAGTTTCTCGACAAGCTGCGCGAAGACTGCGAAGTGATCATTCTTTCGGATACCTTCTACGAGTTTGCTCACCCGCTGATGCGCCAGCTGGCGTGGCCGACGCTGTTCTGTCATAGCCTCGAAACCGATGCCTCGGGCCGCGTGGTCAACTATCACCTGCGCATGGCCGAGCAGAAGCGCGAAGCGGTCAAGCGTTTCCGCGAAATGAATTTCACGGTGGTCGCCGCAGGCGATTCTTACAACGATACGGCGATGCTCGGCGAAGCGCACGCCGGAATTCTTTTTCATCCGCCCGAGAATGTCATTCGCGAATTTCCGCAGTACCCGGTGACCCAGAGCTACGACCAACTGCGCGCGGAAATCGACAAGGCCTTCGCCCGCGTCGCGCGGTAAGCCATGCATTCAGAACGCTTCTACACGCTGTCCGCGTCGTGTCCCGACAGGGTCGGCATCGTCGCCCGCGTTTCGAGCTTCATCGCCGAACACCAGGGTTGGATTCTCGAGTCGCGCTATCACTCCGACGGCGATAATGGCGACTCGCGCTACTTCATGCGCCTTGAAATCAAGGCGGCTTCGCTGCCTTTTCACCTGGCCGAGTTCCGTGAGCGCTTCCGCCCGATCGCCGAAGAGTTGCAGATGGACTGGAAGATCAGCGATTCGGCGGTCAAGAAGCGCGTCGTCATTTTCGTCAGCAAGCAGGAGCACTGCCTCTACGATTTGCTGGCGCGCTGGCAATCGAAGGAACTCGACATCGAGATTCCGTGCATCATCTCGAATCACGATACCTTCAAGGGTTTCGTCGAGTGGCACGGCATCCCCTTTCACCACGTTCCGGTCGTTGCTGACAACAAGGAAGCAGCGTACGCCGAAATCCATCGCCTCTACGAGGAATCCAAAGGCGAAACGATGGTGCTGGCGCGCTACATGCAGATCATCCCGCCGGCGATGTGCGAAGCGTTTCCCGGCCAGATCCTCAACATCCATCATTCGTTCCTGCCCAGCTTCGTCGGCGCCAAGCCTTATCACCAGGCCTACCAGCGCGGCGTCAAGCTGATCGGCGCGACCTGCCACTACGTCACCAGCGAACTCGACCAGGGGCCGATCATCGAGCAGGACGTGATCCGCATCGATCACTCGGATTCGGTCGACGACATGGTGCGCTACGGCAAGGACATCGAAAAAGCCGTCCTCGCGCGCGGCCTGCGCTACCACCTCGAAGACCGCGTTCTGGTGCATGGCAACAAGACGGTCGTTTTTAGATAGAAATACGTTTTTAACCACAACGTGCACAACGAACACAACGAGAAACTAGGTAAAGAAGCAGAGGGTTTTCGTTGTGCCCTTAGTGTTCGTTGTGGTTGATTGCTTTTAAGGTTCAATACATGATCACCCTCAAGAGCGTCACCTTGCGCCGCAGCGCCAAGGTGCTGCTCGATAATGCTTCTGTCACGCTCAATCCCGGCGAAAAGGTCGGACTGGTCGGACGCAACGGCGCCGGAAAATCGACGTTGTTTGCGCTGTTCAACGGCTCTCTGCACGAAGATGCCGGGGATTTCAGCCTGCCAGCGCAGTGGCGAATGGCGCAGGTCGCGCAGGAGATGCCGGAGACCGACCAGTCGGCGACCGACTTCGTGATCGACGGCGATACTGTGCTGCTCGCCGCGCAGAATGAAGTGCATCAGGCCGAAGCCGCCGACGACGGTGAGCGCATGGCGCACGCCTACATGGCGCTGCACGATGCCGGCGCGCACGACGCTCAGGCGCGCGCGCAGGCGCTGATCCTCGGTCTCGGCTTCAAGACCACCGAGCTCTCGAACCCGGTCAACAGCTTTTCCGGCGGCTGGCGAATGCGTCTGCAACTGGCGCGCGCGCTGATGTGCCCGTCCGACCTCTTGCTGCTCGACGAGCCGACCAACCACCTGGACTTGGACGCGCTGGTCTGGCTCGAGTCGTGGCTCAAGCGCTACGACGGTACGATGGTGGTGATCAGCCACGACCGCGAGTTTCTCGACGCCGTCACCTCGGTGACGCTGCATATCGACGGAGGTAAACTAGTGCGCTACGGCGGCAACTACAGCACCTTCGAGGACATGCGCGCGCAGCAGATGGAATTGCAGCAGAATTCCTACCTCAAGCAGCAGGACAAGATCGCCCACCTGCAGAAATTCATCCTGCGTTTCAAGGCCAAGGCGAGCAAGGCCAAGCAGGCGCAGAGCCGGGTCAAGGCGCTCGACCGCATGGAGCGTCTGGCGCCGGTCTTGGCCAGCGCGGATTTCACCTTCGAGTTCAAGGAGCCGGCCAATCTGCCCAACCCGATGCTGGCGATGGAAGACGCCTGTTTCGGCTACCCGCCGCCCGAAGACGCGCCGCCCGGAACACCGCCGACGGTGATCGTTCGCAACGTTTCCAAGTCGGTGATGGCCGGCCAGCGCATCGGCATCCTCGGCGCCAACGGCCAGGGCAAGTCGACGCTGGTCAAGACCGTCGCGCGCGCGCTGGCACCGATTTCCGGAATCGTTCAGGAAGGCAAGGGACTTAACGTCGGCTACTTCGCGCAGCAGGAACTCGACGTGTTGCGTCCGCTCGACAATCCGCTCGACCACCTGACGCGCCTGGCCAAGGAAGGATTGCCGGCCGGCCAGAGCGGCCGCGAGCAGGACCTGCGCACCTTCCTCGGCACTTTCAATTTTAGCGGTGACATGGTCAAGCAGCCGGTCGGCACGATGAGCGGCGGCGAGAAAGCGCGGCTGGTGCTGTGCATGATCGTCTGGCAGCGTCCCAACCTGCTGCTGCTCGACGAACCGACCAACCACCTCGACTTGGCGACGCGCGAGGCGTTGGCGATGGCGCTCAACGAGTTCGAAGGCACGGTGATGCTGGTCAGCCACGACCGTTCGCTGCTGCGCGCAGTGTGCGACGAATTCTGGCTGGTGACGCGCGGTGGCGTCGAGCCCTTCGACGGCGACCTCGACGACTATCAGCGTTATCTGCTCGACGAAGCCAAGCGCGCGCGCGAGGAGCTCAAAGCCTCGCTCAAGGACGCCAAGGAGGTCGTCACCCAGGCGCCGGTCGCGGTGGCGAACAAAAAGATCACGGCCAATCTCAAGACCTTGAGACGCGATCAGGGCAAGCTCGAACAGGCGATGCTCGACCGGCAGGCCAGGAAGCATGCGCTCGAAGCGCGCCTCGCCAAGCCGCTGCCGACCAGCGAAATCGCCGAGGTCGGGCTGGAACTCAAGAAAATCGACGACGAGCTGGCCGGCGACGAAGAAAAATGGCTGACGCTTGCGGAGCAGATCGAGGCAGAGGAAGCGTAAGCATTCAACCTGGAAAAAGCAGTTAACTACGACGAACACAGCGAACACGGCGAAAAAACGATAAGCCAAATCGTTTTTGTGGGTCACCCAACGGGTGATGCATAAAACTTCCTAAAACCCATGTTTCTCGTTGTGCCCGTTGTGTCGTTGTGGTTTGAATTGTGTTTTTTAGGTTCAAGTGGGGGTAGGGGGAAGCAAGAGCATGAGGGCTACAGCAGCCGGGCATTTCCGGCGTGGTGACAACACAAAGGAATAGATCATGTATGTTTTTGTTTTGAATTGCGGCAGTTCATCGTTCAAGTATCAATTGCTCGACATGCGCGACGAACGTCGCGTCGCCATCGGCCTCGTCGAGCGTATCGGCATGGCTGACTCGGTGCTTACTTACGAGCCGGCCGACGGCGACAAGGTCAAGGTCGTTGCCGACATCCCCGATCATCAGGTGGCGATCAAGCATGTCCTCGACAAGCTCACCGACGCCAAGGTCGGCGTCATCAAATCGCTCAAGGAAATCGGCGCGATCGGCCACCGCGTCGTTCATGGTGGCGAAAAATTCTCGGGATCGGTGTTGATCGACGACGCCGTGATCAAAGCGCTCAAGCAGAACATCCCGCTCGCGCCGCTGCACAATCCGGCCAACATTACCGGCATCGAAGCGATGAAGAGCGCGATGCCTGGCGTCGCCAACGTCGGTGTCTTCGATACTGCCTTCCACGCCAGCATGCCGGCCGAGTCGTATATCTACGCCGTGCCTTACGAGTGGTACGAGAAGCACCATGTCCGCCGCTACGGCTTCCACGGCACCTCGCACCGTTTCGTCGCCGAACGCGCCGCGAAAATCCTCGGCATCGCCAAGGATAAGTTCAACTGCATCACCTGCCACATGGGCAACGGCTCGTCGTTTACCGCCGTCAAGAACGGCAAGTCCTACGACACCAGCATGGGTATGACGCCACTCGAAGGCCTGGTGATGGGTACGCGCAGCGGCGATATCGACGCCGGCATCCCCAGCTTCCTGGCCGCCAACGTCAATATGTCGCTCGCCGAAATCGACAGCGCGCTCAACAAGAAGTCCGGACTGCTCGGCATTTCGGGCGTCAGTTCCGACATGCGCGACCTCGGCAAGGCCGCCAGCGAAGGCAACGTGCGCGCCAAGCTGGCGATCGACGTGCTGCGCCACCGCGCGCTCAAGTACATCGGCGCCTACGCCATCGAACTCGGCCGTGTCGATGCCATCATTTTCACCGGCGGCATCGGTGAGAACGACATCGGTTTCCGCGCCTCGATCGTCGAGCGCCTGACGACGTTGGGAATCAAACTCGACGGCGCGGCCAACGATTCGCGCGGCAAGGAAGTGCTGATCTCGACGGCTGATTCGCCGATCAAGGTCTTGGTCGTGCCGACCAACGAAGAGCTGGTGATCGCGCGCGATACCCAGGAAATCGTCGGCAGCTAACCCCCCCAACCCCCTTGTCAGGGGGGCGGCCGCACTCCTCCCCTGATGCCCGAAGGAAATCCCCTGGCGGGATATGGGGAGGCCGGGAGGGGTTGGACCGCTCGACAGTCACTCCTGCGTTCATCGCATGCTTGAGCTCCCATATTGAATTTTCGCGAAAGAGAACTGCAAATGGATCACGGTTATACGCAAACCTTTCTGGTCGTTCCTACCCGACATGCCGTTGGGCTGACTTCGGTCGCGCTCGGTATCGTTCGTGCCCTTGAGCGGCTGGGCGTCGAAGCGGGCTTCGCCAAGCCGGTCGCCCAGGACGTCACTGACAAGTCGAACTACTTCGCGCGCACCATCTTTCATTTTCCGGTGACCGAATCGCTGTCGCTGCAGGAGTCGGCCGAACGCATCGCCGCCAATCAGACGGGCGAACTGCTCGAAGACATCGTCGCCATGTGCATGATGGTCAGCAAGGGCGTCGACGTGCTGGTCGTCGAAGGGCTGCATGCCGACGAGTCGCACCCTTACGCCGCACAACTCAATATCGACATCGCGCGCAGCCTCAAGGCCGAAGTGATCGTCGTCGCCGACGCCTCGGTGCCGGGTGCCATCACCGAATCGCGCCTGTCGATCGGCCAGTACGTCAACGAAGGCTGCAAGGTCGCCGGCGTGATCTTCAACCGGGCGTCCGAGAGTTTTTCAGCACCCGCCGCTGCCCTGCGGCTCGGCGGCACGCCGGTCTGGGGCGTGGTCCACGAAACGCCGATCCTGAGCGCACCGCGCACGCTCGACGTGGCGCGCCACCTCAACGCCGAGGTGATGCTGCGCGGCGACCTGCGCACCCGCCGCGTACTCAATACGATCATCGCCGCACGCTCGGTTCCCGAAGTCATTTCGGCGCTGCGTCCCGGCACGCTGGTGATTACCTCGGGCGACCGTGACGATGTGATTCTGGCCGCCGCGCTCGCCGCCAGTCGCGGCATCGAGCTCGCCGGCCTGCTGCTGACCCACGCCAGCAGCATTGCGCCGGCGGTCATGGAGCTGGCTTCGCCGGCGCTCAATACCGGGCTGCCGATCCTGCGTACGCGCGACGACAGCTTCATCACCGCGGGCCGTATCAGCGACATTTCCAACGCCATTCCCGGCGACGACATCGACCGCATGAACACCGTCCTCGATTGCGTCGCCGAGCACCTCGACCCCGAGGCGATTTCGGCAGCTTTCCACAAGCGCGAAAGCACCAAGCTTTCGCCGCCGGCCTTCCGCTACCAGCTGATCCAGAAGGCGCGCGCCGCCAACAAGCGCATCGTGCTGCCCGAAGGCGAGGAGCCGCGCACCGTGCGTGCCGCGGTGATCTGCATGGAAAAGGGAATCGCGCGCTGCGTGTTGCTCGGCAAGCGTGCGGTGATCGAAACAGTCGCCGCGTCGCAAGGCATTACGCTGCCCGATGGCCTCGAGATTCTCGATCCCGATGTGATCCGCGGCCGCTACGTCGAGCCGATGGTCGAACTGCGCAAATCGAAGGGGTTGACGCCGCAACAAGCGGTCGCTCAGCTCGAAGATACGGTCGTTCTCGGCACCATGATGCTCGCCGTCGATGACGTCGACGGCCTGGTCTCGGGCGCCGTCCATACCACCGCCAGCACGGTGCGGCCGGCGTTGCAGCTGATCAAGACGGCGCCGGGTTCGTCGATCGTCTCGTCGGTGTTCTTTATGCTGATGCCCGACCAGGTGCTGGTCTATGGCGACTGCGCGATCAATCCGGTTCCCGACGCCAAACAGCTCGCCGAGATCGCCAAGCAGAGTTCGGACAGCGCGCACGCTTTCGGCATCACGCCCAAGGTCGCGATGATCAGCTACAGCACGGGAACCTCTGGCGTCGGCGACGACGTCGAAAAAGTCCGCCAGGCGACCGAAATCGCCCACGCCAGCTACCCCGATCTGGTTCTCGACGGCCCGCTGCAGTACGACGCCGCGTCGGTCGTCGACGTCGGCCGCCAGAAAGCGCCGAACAGCCCGGTCGCAGGTCAGGCGACGGTTTTCGTCTTCCCCGACCTTAACACCGGCAACACCACCTACAAGGCGGTGCAGCGCAGCGCCAACGTCGTTTCGGTCGGCCCGATGCTGCAGGGGCTGCGCAAGCCGGTCAATGACCTGTCGCGCGGCGCGCTGGTCGATGACATCGTGTTCACCATCGCGCTGACCGCGATTCAGGCGGAAATGCCGGCAAGTGCCTAGCGCCGTAGGGGCGAGTTCATTCGCCCCTACTTGCTGACGATCACGCCGCAGGCGATGCGGGCTCCGGAATTGCCCGCCGGCTGTGACTTGAAATCGTCGGCCGCGGCATGGACGACGACGCTGCGGCCGACGATGTTTGCCGCGCCGCCGCCAATCGAGAGCGCGTCCGAGTCGATCGTGAAGCGCGCGACGCCAGCGGCATCGGCGACCAGTTGCGGCAGATCGCCGGCATGGTGCTCGGGCTGCTCCGGGCTGCCATGGGCCTTGCCGCCCGGGTTGAAGTGGCCGCCGGCGCTGGTCGCGTCGGGTGCGCTGCAATCGCCCTTGTCATGAACATGAAAACCGTGCGGACCCGGCGTCAGGCCGGAGATTTCCGCGCTCACGCGAAGCTTGTCGCCGTCCTGGGAAAAACTCACCAGACCATTGGCCGCATTGCCGGCGGTCGGCGCCAGCTTGGCCTCGGCGCGTGGCCCCGCGGGGGTGGAAGCACATGCCGCGAGCGTGGCGGCCAGCGCCAGCGCGGGCAGTAGCGAAGTGTTTTTCATTTGAGTTCCTCCGGTTGTCTGCGAACGACTGACGGTCGCGCCAAGACGCTGTTCCGACAGCAGCCGGTAGCGATGGTTCGTGAGTCAGCGGCGGCTGGGCGAATATATCGCCCTCACCTGAAGCGGATGTCGCCTGCCTTGTCGGGGTAGAGGCCGGCTTTGTCGGCGTAGTAGGCACCGATCAGCGCCAGGTCGCGTTTTTCGTCGCCCGACAGCGTGATCCAGCGTTCGACGCCGAGGCGCTTGCGACCGTAGTCGATGAAGCCGAGTCCGACCGGCACCTTGGCGGCGAGCGCCAGGCGGTAGAAACCCGACTTCCAGTGATCGGTCTTGCTGCGCGTTCCTTCCGGTGTGATGCACAGGTGAAAGCTCGCGCGATGCGCGAACACCTCGGTCAGTTGCGCGATCATCCCGGTGCGTTCACGACGGTTGATCGGCACACCGCCGAGCCAGAGAAAGACGCCGCGCAGCGGCCAGCGGAACAAACTGTCCTTGCCCGCCCAGTGGATCGCGAAGCGATGCTTGGCGCGGAACAGCACACCGAGCGGGAAATCCCAGTTCGACGTGTGCGGATAGACCAGCACCACCGACTTCGGCCCGGGCGGCGCAGCGAATACGCTGCGCCAGCCGAACAGCCCGAGGATCAGCCCGGCAAGGCGGCGCGTCATCGCCGGTCGGCCTTTAGTCGATGCCCTGGCTGGACAGGTATTCTTCGTAGTTGCCCGGGTAATTGATGACCGTTCCGTCCATGCGGATTTCGACGATTCGCGTCGCCAGCGACGAGACGAACTCGCGGTCGTGCGAAACGAAAACCAGCGTTCCCTTGAACTTCTCGAGCCCGGTGTTGAGCGACTCGATCGACTCCATGTCGAGGTGGTTGGTCGGCTCGTCCATGATCAGCACGTTGTTCTTCTGCAGCATCAGCTTGCCGAAGATCATGCGCCCCTGCTCGCCGCCGGAGATGACGCGTACCGGCTTGCGCACGTCGTCACCCGAGAACAGCAATCGGCCGAGCGTGCCGCGAATCAGCGTCTCGATCTCGTCGCCCTCGCTGGCGGTCGCGTGCGCGTAGACGGAGATCCAGTCGGTCAGGCTCTCGTTGCTCTTGAACTCGTCGGCGTGATCCTGCGCGTAGTAGCCGCGGCGCGCCTTTTCGGTCCACTTGATGGTGCCGTACTGCGGCTCGAGTTCGCCCATCAGCAGCTTGAGCAGCGTCGTCTTGCCGACGCCGTTCTCGCCGATGATCGCCAGGCGGTCGCCGGCGTTGAGCGTGAAGTCGAAGTCCTTGAAAATCTTGCGCTCGCTGCCCGGGTAGGCGAAAGTCAGATTCTCGATCTCGACCGCCTGACGGTGCAGCTTTTCCTTCTCGTCGTAGTCGAAACGAATCCACGGATACTGGCGCGACGACGGCTTGACGTCTTCCGGACGCAGCTTCTCGATCAGCTTGACGCGCGACGTCGCCTGCTTGGCCTTCGACTTGTTGGCCGAGAAGCGGCGTACGAAGTCCTGCAGGTCGGCAATGCGCTCCTTGGCCTTGGCGTTGGCATTCTGCTGACGCAGTCGCGCCTGCGGCAGCTTCCAGCCCGGGGCGACTTCGCTCATCGGGCCGAAGTGCTGTTCCGACGGGATGCCGACGCCGAGCAGCAGTTCTCCGGCGCGCGCCTCGGCGGTGTAGCCGCCGAACTCGGCGAACTTGCTCTCCAGCTCGGCGGCGTGCAGGTATTGCTCTTCGGTCGCCTCCGGGTCGGCGTAGATCGCGTCTTTTTCCTGCATGCACTTCCACATGTCGTCGTGGCCCATCATCACCACGTCGATCACGCGCTGGTCCTCATAGGCGAACTGATCCTGGCGCAGGTAGGCCATGCGCTCGTGCGTTTCCTTCGAAACGTTGCCCGCCGAGGCTTCGAGCTCGCCGGCGATGATCTTCATGAACGTCGACTTGCCCGAGCCGTTGGCGCCGATCAGGCCGTAGCGGAAGCCCTCGCCGAACTTGACTGAAACGTTCTCAAAGAGGGGCTTGGCCCCGAACTGCATGGTGATGTTGGCGACGACGAGCACTTGTGAAACCTCGGGAAAGTCATTGATTTGAAAGGCCGCTATTGTACCTGACTTGTAGCTGAGGGCGGGCGGCGACGCCTGTTTTTTAGGCGCAGCGAGCAGCTTGAGCGTAAATAGCGGGGAGCTATTGAAACAATGTACACAATCAATTTGATGTATTCATGGCGTATCCCTATCATTCGTTCGTCGCCTCACTTTTCAACCCGTCACAGCAAGGAGTCCTCCTCATGAAATCACTGATCAACAGCGAAGTCCTTCCCTTCAACGCCACCGCTTTCCACGCTGGCAAGTTCGTCACGGTGTCCGACGCCGACCTGCGCGGCAAATGGTCGGTCGTCTTCTTCTACCCCGCCGATTTCACCTTTGTCTGCCCGACCGAACTCGGCGACCTCGCCGACAACTACGCCGAATTCAAGAAGCTCGGCGTCGAGATCTACAGCGTTTCGACCGACACGCACTTCACGCACAAGGCCTGGCACGACAGCTCGGACACCATCCGCAAGATCGACTACGTGATGGTCGGCGATCCGACCGGAGCGATCAGCCGCAACTTCGGCGTGATGATCGAGGAAGCGGGACTCGCCGAACGCGGCACTTTCGTGATCGACCCCGACGGCAAGATCCAGATCATCGAGATCAACGCCGGCGGTATCGGTCGTGATGCTTCCGAGCTGCTGCGCAAGCTCAAGGCCGCGCAGTACGTCGCGACGCACCCGGGCGAAGTCTGCCCGGCCAAGTGGAAGGAAGGCGAAGCCACGCTGGCGCCGTCGCTCGACCTGGTCGGCAAGATTTAAGGAAAAGGCATTGAACCACGGCGAACACGGCGGGCACGGCGAAAACTTGGTTTGCTTTTCTTCGCCGTGCTCGCTGTGCCCGCCGTGGTTAATCCTGAAACAATCATTGGGAGAATAAAAAATGCTCGACAACACGATCAAGGCGCAACTCGCGGCCTACCTCGAAAAACTGCAGCAGCCGATCGAACTCGTCGCCTCGCTCGACGACAGCGAGGCGGCGCGGCAGCTTGGCGGCCTGCTCGACGACATCGCTGCCCTGTCGACCAAGGTCGGCGTTCGTCGCGACGGCGACAACTCGCGCCGCCCGTCGTTTTCAGTGGCGCCGCGCGGTGATGCGGCGCGAATCGCCTTCGCGGGTATTCCGATGGGCCACGAATTCACTTCGCTGGTGCTCGCGCTGTTGCAGACCGGTGGCCATCCGCCCAAGGTCGAGCCCGCGCTGATCGAGCAGATCCGCGCCATTCCCGGAACGCACCGCTTCGAAACCTTCATCTCGCTTTCCTGCCACAACTGCCCCGACGTCATTCAGGCGCTCAACCTGATGTCGGTGTTGAACCCCGGGATCAGCCACACGATGATCGACGGCGCGCTGTTTCAGCAAGAGGTCGATGAGCGCCAGATCATGGCCGTGCCGACCGTCTATCTCAACGGCGAGCCGTTCGGACAGGGGCGCATGAGCCTTGAGGAGATCGTCGCCAGGATCGATACCGGCGCCGCGCAGCGTGACGCCGAGAAGCTCGCCGCCAAGGACGTCTTCGACGTGCTCGTCGTCGGCGGCGGTCCGGCCGGCGCGGCGGCGGCGATCTACGCGGCGCGCAAAGGCGTTAGCACCGGCGTCGTCGCCGAACGCTTCGGCGGCCAGGTACTCGACACGCTGGCGATCGAGAACTTCATCTCGGTCAAGGCCACCGACGGACCGAAGCTTTCCGCGGGTCTTGAGCAGCACGTTCGCGACTACGACGTCGACATCATCAACCTGCAGCGCGCACAAGCGCTGAGCCAGGGCGACGATGGACTCACCGAGATCCGGCTGGCGAGCGGCGCGACGCTCAGCAGCCGCTCGGTGATCATCTCGACCGGCGCGCGCTGGCGCGAAATGAACGTCCCGGGCGAAAAGGAATACCGCGGCCGCGGCGTCGCCTACTGCCCGCATTGCGACGGCCCCTTGTTCAAGGGCAAGCGCGTCGCGGTGATCGGCGGCGGCAACTCGGGCGTCGAGGCGGCGATCGACCTCGCGGGAATCGTCGCCCACGTCACGCTGATCGAATTCGACACCATGCTGCGCGCCGATGCGGTGCTGCAGAAGAAGCTCGCCAGCCTGCCCAACGTCAAGGTAATCACTAACGCGCAGACGCTTGAGGCGACCGGCGACGGGAACAAGGTGAACGGCCTCGTCTACAAGGACCGGGCGAGTGGCGAGCAACACCGCGTCGAACTCGAAGGCATCTTCGTGCAGATCGGCCTGCTGCCCAACACCGACTGGCTCAGGGGAGCGCTGGCGCTTTCCGCTCGCGGCGAAATCGAAGTCGATTCGCGCGGCCAGACCTCGCTGCCCGGCGTTTTCGCCGCCGGCGACTGCACGACGGTGCCGTTCAAGCAGATCATCATCGCCATGGGTGAAGGCGCCAAGGCCTCGCTCGCCGCTTTCGATCATCTGATCCGCAGTTCGGCGCCGGCTTAAGTCACAGCCCTGTCCGGATGACGGCGGCGCGTCGCTTCAGCCGCGCGCCGCCTTGCACTCGTTGGCCAGCGGGCGTTCGTTGTGAAGATCCATCAGCACGCTCTTCCACGGCAGATCGATCCACAGCAAGCCATTTTCCCTGTCCTCGTAGCGCGGCAGGCCGGATTCGGAGTCGTAGCGCTGCAGCGTGCGGCGATGGCCCTGCCAGTTGAGCGTAATCGCATTCGTTTGGCGAGGATCGCGCTCGATTTCGATGCGCTGGTTTTCCTCGCAGCGGTAGACGCCGCTCGCCAGATTCAATTTGAGCTGCGACCGAGCGCCTTGCTGACGAGCCGCGTTGACGGCCGACGGTTGCGGCGAAGTCGTCGCGCAGGCGGCCAGCAGCATGCAAAATGCGTTCAGGGTGCAGAGGGTGGTCAGGCGATCGCGCGTCATAGGCATTGCTCTTCGACTAGGGGAAGGCAGAAAATAGCACGACAGCCGACGGTAGAACAGCGCGTCTGCCGATGCTTCGGGTGCATTGAACCTGTATCATGACGGACCCGGCCTCTACGGCGGCAACTCCAGAACACCCCGTTCGCCACTGAGGACACTTCCATGCCTGCCCATCTTCCCGATCTTTTGGCCTCCGCGCTCAGCGCGCGTCGCGCGCTGCTCGAACAACTGCACGCTGAGCAGACCACGGCCTATCGGCTGTTTCACGGCAGCGTCGAGGGCGCCGCCGGGTTGACCGTCGATCGCTACGGCGACGCGCTGCTGGTGCAGAGCTTTCACCAATCGCTTGACGCCGCCGAACTCTCGGCGCTCGAAGCCTTCTACGCTGGCGAGTTCCCGGGGCTGCCACTTTTTTACAACGACCGCAGCCAGAACAACTCGCGCATCGCCAATGCCCTGGCTCCCGAGCTCGTCGCCAGCGCGCACGAGCTGCGCGAGTTCCAGGAGATGGGCGTCAAGTACCGCTTCCAGGCGCGTCACGCCGGGCAGGATCCGTGGTTGTTCCTCGACCTGCGCGCTGGCCGCCGGCGCGTGATGCAAGAATGCGTCGGTAAATCGTTGCTCAACCTCTTCGCCTACACCTGCGGCGTCGGCATCGCCGCCGCCAAGGCCGGCGCGCGGCACGTCGTCAATGTCGACTTTTCCGAATCGAGCCTCGCCATCGGCAAGGACAATGCGCGTCTCAATGATCTGCCGATTCGCCTGCGCTTCGTCAAGAGCGACGCCTTTGCCGCGCTGCGCCAGCTCTCCGGTCAGGGGCAGGCGAACATGGTTCGCGGCAAACGCATGCCGCCCTTCCCCAAGCTCGAAGCGCACCAGTTCGACGTCGTTTTCCTCGATCCGCCGCGCTACGCCAAAAGCCCGTTCGGCGTCGTCGACCTGGTCAACGACTATGCGGCCTTGTACAAGCCGGCGCTCTTGTGCACCGTCGAGGGCGGCACGCTGATCTGCTGCAACAACGTCGCCGAGGTGACTCGCGAAGCCTGGCTCGACCAGCTCGAACGCAGCACGCGCAAGGTGGGGCGCGCGATTCGCGAAGTCGAGTGGATCTCGCCCGAGGCCGACTTCCCGAATCCCGACGGCCAGTCGCCACTCAAGATCGCGCTGCTGCGCGTTTGACGCCGATTCGATGAAAACCCCGAAAAGACTTGCCGCGATGGTCGAGGAAGGCCTGGTCGACGAGGTGGTCGGCCAGCTGATGAGCGGCAAGGAGGCGACCGTCTATATCGTTCGCTGCGGCGACGCCATCCGCTGTGCCAAGGTCTACAAGGAAGCCAATCAGCGCAGCTTCCGCAACAACGCGTCGTACCAGGAAGGGCGCAAGGTCAAGAACAGTCGCCAGGCGCGCGCGATGGAAAAGGGCAGCCGCTACGGTCGCCAGATGCAGGAAGAGGTCTGGCAGAGCGCCGAGGTCGACGCGCTCTATCGGTTGTCGGCCGCCGGTGTCCGCGTTCCGCAGCCGCATATCTGCTTCGAAGGCGTTCTGCTGATGGACCTGGTCGTCGATGGCGACGGCGATCCGGCGCCGCGGCTCAACGACGTCGAGCTCTCAGAGGAAACGGCGCTCGAATATCACGCGATGCTGATCAATCAGGTCGTGCGCATGCTCTGCGCCGGCGTAATTCACGGCGACCTTTCCGAATACAACATCCTGGTCGGCGCCGACGGCCCGGTGATCATCGACCTGCCGCAGGCGATCGACGCGGCGGGCAACAGCAACGCCGCCGAAATGCTCGAACGCGACGTCGCCAACCTGCGCAGCTATTTTTCCGCCTTCGCGCCGACGCTCAAGGACACCCAGTACGGCAAGGAAATCTGGGCGCGCTTCGAGAGCGGTCTGCTCACCCCCGAGCTGCCGCTGACCGGCCGCATCGAACTCGACGAGCGCCTCGCCGACGTCGACGCGGTGCTGCTGCAGGTCGAGATGGCGATCCGCGAAAACGAGATCCGCCGCATGTGTCGGGACGACTGAAGGCTGGCGTAGCCAGCTGAAGAAGTGCAAAGCTGACTGAGGTTTGGCGTAGCCAAAACGAAGGAATGCAGCGCCGACTGAGGGTCGGCTGACCGTCGCTACGGCAATCTGGCCTGGTAGCGCTTGGCGATGAAGCGCGAGAAGCGCGGGCCGATCAGCAGCACGGTGAAGAAGCGCGCGATCTGCATGGCCATCACGAAAGGAACGTCGACCGGACTCGACGCAGCGATGATCGCCACCGAATCGGCGCCGCCCGGACTCGTCGCGAGATACGCGGTGAGCGGATCGATCCCGGCAAAGCGTGTGAGCAGCGCGGCAAAGCCGATGCAGATCGTGATCAGCGCGACGATCGACGCCAGTACCCGCGGCAGCGCGCGCGCGGCGTGGGCGAGGATCGGGCGGGTAAAACGCAGGCCGATCGACCAGCCGATGACGGCGTAGCTCACGGCGAGCAGCGCCGGCGGCAGTTCGATGGTCAGCACGCCGCAGCCTTGCAGCACGACGCCGACCATCATCGGGACGACCAGCGCTCCAGACGGGATACGATAGCGGCGCGCTGCTGCGGCACCGAGCAAGGCGACGAGCAGCGTCGCCGCCAGGGCGCTCCAGGCGACCGGCGGAAACCACGGCGCCGCGGCGATCGACGCGGCTGGAGCCGTCACCCAGAGCCGCGTCACCGCCGAAGCGACGACGGTCACCAGCAGCACGCGCAAATACTGCATGAAGGCGACCAGGCGGGTGTCGGCGCCGTAAGCGTCGGCCATCAGCACCATCGCCGTCGCAGCGCCGGGCGCCAGACCCCAGACCGCGGTGGTTCCCGGCAACACCTGGCTGCGCATCAGCAACCAGCCGAGCGTGCCGCTGGTGGCGATCACCGAGAAAACGACGACGAGAAACAGCGGCCAGTCCTTGATGATCTCGAAGACGATCGCCGGTTGCAGGCTGCGCGCGATCAGGCAGCCGACGATGCTTTGCGCAGCGAGGAACAAGGGCCTGGGAATATTGACCTTGGCTTCGCCGACGGCGAGCAGGATCGCGCCGCACATGCAGCCGAGCAGGATGGCTGCGGGCAGGTGCACGGCCTGGAGCGCGACGACGAAGATCAGACTGGCGACGATCAGGAAGATCGGCGGATGCCTTTGTGGCATCACGCGTTCGAATAGACGCTTCATGCGGCCGACGAGCGGGCGTGCTGCAAATAGAGCTGCTCGACCTTTTGCCGGGCCCACGGCGTTCGGCGCAGGAATTTCAAGCTCGATTTGATCGACGGGTCGTGCGTGAAGCAGCGCACCGGCACCGACGCCGCCATCGCTTCCCAGCCGATGCTCTCGGCAAGCTGGGTGACGATCGTCTCAAGGGTGATTCCCTCGAGGCAGGGGCGCGGTGTCGATGAGGCTTGTTCCATGGGGCGCATCTTACCAGCGATGGCACCAGGAGCGTCGGCGAGCAGCGAAACCGCTCAGACGAGGGTGGTCTCGAGCGTGCCGATCCCCTCGATCGCGCAGCTCAGCACGTCGCCGCGAACAACGGTCGAAACGCCGGCCGGGGTGCCGGTGAAGATCAGGTCGCCGGCTGCCAATTGCACGTAGGTCGAGAGGTTGGCGATTACCTCGGCGACGTTCCAGCTCATTTGAGCGAGGTCGCCGTCCTGGGTGACCGTGCCGTTGACCGAAAGCCGGATTCGCCCGCTGCTCGGATGGCCGCATTGTTCCGCAGCGACGATGGCGCCGATCGGCCCGCTCTGATCGAAGCCCTTGGCCAGATCCCACGGCCGGCCCTGGTTCTTGGCCGCCGCTTGCAGGTCGCGCCGCGTCAGGTCGATGCCGACCGTATAACCGAAGACGTGCGACAGCGCCTGGTCGACCTGAATGTCGGCGCCGCCCTGGCCGATGGCGACCACCAGCTCGACCTCGTGCTGCAGCTTGTTGGTCTGCGTTGGGTACTTGATCGGGCCGTTGCCGGGAACCAGCGCGTCGGCCGGTTTGCTGAAGAAGAACGGCGGCTGGCGGCCGTCGCCGCCCATTTCGGCGGCGTGCGCGGCATAGTTCTGTCCGACGCAATAGACGCGGCGTACCGGAAAAAAAGAGTCGCTTTGGCTCACGGGAATGGCGACCGGCGCAGCCGGTGAAAAGACGTAGTTCATTGGCTTCCTAAAAAAAGTGATGACTTCCCTGTAATTACTCGCTAGTACGCGCCGTTCGCCGCAAAACCCGACCGGCGCCGTGGTCGTGCAGGACTCCCGGCGTGTAAGCGAGCCTGCCATTAACCCAGACGTGGCTGATTCCGGTCGCCGCCGAGCGCGGTTCGTCATACGATGCGGTATCAGCGACCGTTTGCGGATCGAACAAGAGCAGATCTGCGGCGTGGTTTTCGGCAATTGTTCCGCGTCTCGACAATCCCAGCTCTGATGCCGGCAGGCCGCTCATCTTGTGGATCGCTGTTGTCAGGTCGAAGAGTTGCTGCTCGCGGCAATAGTGCCCGAGCACTCGCGGGAAGGTCCCCCACAGGCGCGGGTGTGGATAGTCGTCGTGCGGCATGCCGTCGGAACCGATCATCGTTTTCGGAAAAGCGAGAATGCGGCGAACGTCTTCTTCGTCCATCATGAAGTAGATGGCGCCGGCAGGCATCAGCCGGTTGGCGGCGCTTTCCTGGTCGCACTGCCAGTCGGCGGCGATTTCGGCGAGCAGGCGTCCGGCCTGATCGGGGTGTTTTTCCGACCAGCTGACGCGAACCGCGCTGGCGCGTGCGATGAATTCAGGACGCAGTACGGTGGACGACGCGTTGTACGGATACGCGTCGAGCGAGACAGGCTGGCGTTGCATGGCGGCGGCGATCAGATCGAGCGTCTCGCGCGAGCGACCGTGGTTGGCGATTCCGGCCAGCTTGTGGTGCGAAATCAGCACGCGAACGCCGAGGCGACGGCCGATGCTGAAGGTTTCCTCAAGCGATTGCGCGACCAGCTCGCCTTCGTTGCGCATGTGCGTGGTGAATAGCCCGCCGGCGCCGCGCAGCGGCTCACCGACGGCGACGATCTCGTCGGCGCTGGCGTGGCGCGCCGGCGCGTAGAACGTTCCGGTCGACATTCCCCAAGCGCCGGCGGCGAGCGCCTCGGCCAGCAGTTCGCGCATCGCTGCGCACTCGGCGTCGGTCGCCGCGCGATCGAGCGAATCCATCACGTTGGCGCGCAGCGTCAGATGCCCGACCAGGCACATCGCGTTGACCGCAATGGCGCTTTCTTCGAGCGCCTGCAGATAATCACCAAAGCGCGCAAAACGCAGCCATTCGGGCGTCGCGATCAGGTCGAGCGGCGGCGGGATGGCACCGCGCAGGCGACCGGGCGCCAGGCTCAACCCGCAATTGCCGGTGACTACCGTGGTCACCCCTTGCGACAGCTTGGCTTCCATCATTCCGGCAATCAGCAGCGCCCGGTCGTCGTGCGTGTGCACGTCGATGAAGCCGGGCGAGAGCACCTGGCCGTTGGCGTCGATGCGCTGCTGCGCGGGGCTTTGTGACAACTGGCCGATGGCCGCGATGGTGCCGCCGCACACGCCGACATCGGCGACGTAGGCCGGGGCGCCGCTGCCATCGACGACGGTCGCCCCGTCGATACATAGATCGAACATCTAGGTCCCTTAAATTGAGGCGATCATTCCGCCATCGATGCGCAGCACCGAGCCGTTGATGAACGAGGCCTGGCTGCTGGCCAGGAAAGCCACCGCAGCAGCGTATTCGTCGGGCCGCCCGTAGCGGCCGACTGGAATCGTCGCGGTGCTCTGCGCCGTGACATCGGCGACCGGACGTCCTTCGCGGCGGGCCTTGGCCTCGTCGAGTTGAACGATCCGCCGCGTCGCGATGCGTCCCGGAACGACGATATTGGCGGTGATCCCCTGGCGTCCGACTTCGCCGGCGAGCGTCTTGGACCAGGCCACCAGCGACGCGCGAACGGTGTTCGAGATGCCCAGGTTGGGAATCGGCGCGATCACGCCCGACGACGTGCTGGTGATCACGCGTCCCCAGCCCGCGGTGCGCATCTTAGGTAGCAGCAGATCGGTCAGGTGGATCACCGAAGCGGCCATCGCCATGAAATGGCGGCACCAGTCGTCGGGCGCGACGCCGCTGGCTGGAGTCGGTGCCGGACCGCCCGTGTTGTTGACGAGGATGGAGACCGGCCCGAGCGCGTTTTCGATGCTGGATATCACGTCCGGATACGTCTGCGGCTTGCCCAGGTCGAGCACCGCGCCGAAGACCTGGCTGTTTCCCTTCGCACGAATTCGCTCGACCGTCGCCGCCAACGACGCTTCGTCGATGTCGCATACGGCGACGGCCGCGCCTTCAGCCGCCAGCGCCTCGGCAATCGCGCCGCCCAGGCCGCCGCCGGCGCCGCTGACCAGCGCCACTTTTCCTTTGATGCCAAAATCCATGACCAACGTCCTTTCAGTGTGAAATAGTCAAATGGCCTGCCGCGCTTCAGCGCGCGGCCAGCCTCGTTTCAAGCCGCTCGATCAGGCGCAGCAGTTCAGCCTGGTCGGTCGCGTCGAGTTGCGGCCCGGGTTTGCGCGTCACTGCGCTGGCAATCGCGCCGCGCCAGCGCAGCGTTTCCTTGCGCAGCGCCAGGCCGATGCCGTACTGGAATTCATGGCGCAGCAAGGGCAGGTAAGTGTCGAACAGGTCTTCGGCCTGCTCAGGCTGGTTTTGTGCGAACAGCTCGCAAACCTCTACCAGCATTTCCGGATAAGCGAAGCCGGTCATCGCCCCGTCGGCGCCGCGCCGCATCTCCTGTGGCAGGAACAGGCCGCCGTTGCCGGCCAGGATGCTGATCCGGCGCAGTCCTTCGGCAGCGCTACGCGAACGGATTTGCGAGAGCTTGCGCAATCCAGGCAGATCCTCGTGCTTGAACATCACGATTTGCGGGAATTCGTGAACCAGTCGCAGCACGACATCGACCGAGGTATGAACGCCGGTCGCTTGCGGAAAGTCCTGCAGGCAGATCGGCACGTCGCGGCCGAGCAGGCTGGCGATGGTCGCGTAATAGCCATGGACCTGGTCGTCGGTCTTGAGATTGGCCGCCGGCGCCAGCATCACGCCGGCCGCACCGAGCTCCATCGCCGACTTGGCGAGATGATCCACATGCCGGTTGGACGCGTGGCTGGCGCCGACGATCACCGGAACGCGTCCGGCGATGCGGTCGATGACGTGGCGAACAAAAGTCAGCGATTCTTCTTCGGTGAGTTTGGGCGCCTCGCCCATCATGCCGAGGATGGTCATTCCCGAGACGCCCTTGTCGAGATAGAAGTCGACGAGCGAATCGGTGCTGGAGAGATCGAGTGCACCATCCTGATCGAACGGCGTCGCCGAGATGATGAAAACGCCCTTCGAGTTTTCGTTGATATGCGTGCAGTGAGTCATGATGCAAATAGGCCTTGGTCGAGGTGGATTGAAGTCAGAGATTGGTATGGCGGGTCACCAGTTCGACGCGCACATGCTCGAGGTGCTGCTGCATGGCCTCGCGCGCCGCCTCGGGCGAGCGCGAGATCACCGCGCGCAGCAGCGCGATGTGCTCGAGGCAGCTCGGCGCAAAGCGCTTGGGCGCGGCGTTCTGGTCGAAGCAGCGCGACTTGATGCGCAGGTCGTGGATGGTCTGTGCCAGCATCTGATTGCCGCTGGCGGTGGCCAGCGTGTCGTGCACCAGATTGTCGATGCGGTGGTTCTCGTCCTTGGGATGGTCGGCCGATGCCATGTACTGCTCGATCTCGGCGATGATGCGCTCGGCATCAACGGGGTCGAGCCGGCTGGCCGCCTGCGCCGCCGCCTCGCCCTCGAGCAGCACGCGCATCTGCAGGATTTCGAGGTACTGGCGCAGCGTCGGCTCCTTGACCATCAGCTGGCCGCGCGGCGTGCGCACGGCGAAGCCGCCGCCGATCAGCCGGCTCATAGCTTCGCGCAAGGGTGTTCGCGAAATTCCCAGGGTCGCCGCCAGCGTGCGCTCCTGCAGCGGTATTTCGGTCGGCAAGCGGCCGAGCTGGATCATGTCGAGCAGCGTGCGGTAGGCGTCGCCCGCCAGATCGACGATTTCGGCTTGCGCAGCGACCAGCGACATCCCGGTCGCTGCGGACGAATTAGTGCTGTTGGTCTCAATCACGGTAGGTCACCCCTCGGTTCATGTTGTTTTCTTCAGGAAAAGGTATCGGACGGCCGCATTGCGCGGCGAAAGCGCCGAGGCGCGCTACGAGCGCGCGCCAGCGCTCGACGGCGTCGTCGATGGAGAGCGCCGTAAAGCGCACGATCTGTCCGGGCTGGTACTGCCCGAGCCGCGGCAGGTCGGCGGCGATCACGGTGGCGATCTTGGCGTAGCCGCCGGTCGTTTGCCGGTCGTGCAGCGCGATGATCGGCTGGCCACTGCCTGGAATCTGGATGCTGCCGGCGACGATCGCGTCGGAGACGATGTCGGCGCCATGGCGGTGCGCAATGGCCGGTCCCTGCAGGCGGTAGCCCATGCGGTCCGACTGCGCGCTGACTTTGAAGCCGGCGCCGAGAAAGGCGTCGATCTGCCCGGCGCTGAAGTAGTCGTCCTGCGGACCGAGCAGCACGCCGATGGCGCCGGTTCCATAGCAGGCGTCGATCAGCTCGCGCGGGAAAGTGCGCGAATCGACCGCCGCCGTGGCGGCGCCGATCGGAATCTCGTCGCCGGCGGCGAGGCACCGCCCTTCGATTCCGCCGAGGCGCGCGCGCGTCAGTGTCGACGCGCTGCCCAGTACCAATGGCACGACGAAGGCGCCGGCTACCGCGAGATAGGCGCGCATGCCGTGCTCGAGATAACCGACCGAGAGCACGCTGCCGGCCGCCAGCCGATGCGTGCGCCAGGTTTCCAGCTCGCGCTGCACCTCGCCCGGCGAATCGACCAGCAACTGGACGCGTCCGCTCACGCAAACGTTGCAGTCGCCGCCAACCACCGCAAAGCTGCCGCCGAGCGCAGTCATTTCGAGCGCCGCGGCGTTCGCCGGATTGCCGACCAGCAAATTGGCGATGCGGTGCGCAATCGAATCCATTGGTCCCGACGGCGGAACGCCCTGATGCTCGTAGCCGAAACGCCCGCCATCCTGCAGCGTGGTGAATAGCCCGGGGCTGTGCACTTTGATCCGAACGCTCACCGCTCGTCCTCCGGCTCGCGCGAGACCGGGCGCGGCAGGTCATCGCCGCGATCGATCGCCGCCGCCATCTGTGCATAGTCTTTTTCGCCGATCGGCGTGAACACCACCTCGTCGCCGGCGGCGAACAGGAAGGGATTTACGCGCTGCGGATCAAAACTTCGCCAAGGGGTCCGGCCAAGCAAATGCCAGCCGCTCGGCCCGGCGACGGAGGCGATCGCGGTCTGTTGTCCGCCGACGTTGATGCTGCCGGCCGGCGTCAGCGGCCGCGGCACGGCACGGCGCGGCGTGTGCAGGCGTTGGTCAAGGTCGCCCAGATAAGCGAAGCCGGGCAGAAAACCGACCATATAGACGCGATAGACCGGCGCGCTGTGCAGCGCGATCACCTCGCCCGGCGTCATGTCGTGCGTCGCGGCGAGCGTCTCCAGATCCTCGCCGCATTCTCCTCCGTAGCAAACCGGAACCAGCCAGCGGCGCGACGGCACGCTACCGAGCTGTTCGCCCGCCAGGCAGGCGACGATTTTCGCACGCAGCGCGTCGAGCGAAATGCGCAGTGGCTCGTAGCTGACCGTCAGCGAGCGGTAGGTCGGCACCACGCCGACGATGGCGTCGCCGCGCTGCGCGTTGAGGCGAGCGGCGAGCTGCTGCACGCGGCGATTGGTCAGCGCATCGATGGTCTGGCCGAACTCGACGGTCAGCGCACGGTCTCCGGCCAGCAAAAAGCGCGGTGTCGGCTGCTTCGGCGGCAGACTCATTGAACGGCAAATTCCATCGCGTCGGCCGCAGCGAATCCCCAGCTCACCGTTCGCCCGGGTTCGAAGCTGGCGCTGCTGGCGCCGGCCACCGGCGCATAGGCGATCATCGTCGCGTTGTGAGACTTGATGAACAGTTTCCAGTGCATTCCGCAGAACGTCGCGGCGATGATCTGCCCGTCGTGGCGCAGATCGGAATCGCCGATCTGCGCGCCGATGCGGACGTTTTCCGGACGAACGCCGACGATGCAGCCCGGTTTTTCGATGAAGTTGCATTCGCCCAGGAAGCCGGCGACGAAAGGATTGTCCGGTTGCAGATAAAGCGCATCCGGGGTTCCCGTTTGAACGATTCGCCCCTGATCCATGATCACGATGCGGTCGGAGAGATTCATCGCCTCTTCCTGATCGTGCGTGACGAAAACGACGGTCAGTCCGAGATCGTGATGCAGTTTCTTGAGCTGCAGCTGGATCGTCTGGCGCAGGTTCTTGTCGAGCGCGCCGAGCGGCTCGTCCATCAGCAGCAGATCGGGATTGAAGATCAGCGCCCGCGCCAGCGCGACGCGCTGCTGCTGGCCGCCGGACAGCTCGCGCGGCAAGCGCTGGCGCAGCTCGCCCAGGCTCACGAGGTCGAGCGCTTGGCCGACGCGTCGCCTGATGTCGTCGTGGTTGAGGCGCCGCATGCGCAGCGGGAAAGCGACGTTTTCGAACACGCTCATGTGCGGGAAAAGCGAGTAGTTCTGGAAAACCATGCCGATGTTGCGGTCGGCAATCGGCATCTGCGTCACGTCGCGTCCGGCGATTCGCACGCTGCCGCTGTCCGGCGATTCGAAGCCGGCGATGATCTTGAGCAGCGTTGTTTTTCCCGAGCCCGAGGCGCCGAGCAGCGTGCAGAATTCGCCGCGGGCGACCGCCAGGCTGATCTCGGCGAGCGCCACGGTGTTCTTGTAGGTCTTGCGAACGCCGGCAACGGCGACGTCCTTGCCTTGCGCCTCGGGCCGTTCGGCAAGTTCGATGGTCGGCATGAGATCGGCACTCGCAATGGCCCCGAATTGGCTTGACGCATGCATCATAAAGCTCCTTTTCTCTGCTCAAGCAACATATTGCTCAGCAGAATCAGTACCGTCGCGCCGATCAGCACGCACGATGCCGAAATCACCGTCGGGTCAAAGTCGTGCGCCAGCCCTTCGTACATCAGTTTCGGCAGCGTCCGGTTACGGATGCTGGTGAGGAACAGTGCCATCACCACGTCGTCGAACGAGGTGACGAAGGCGAACACGGCGCCGCCGACCAGACTCGGCATCAGCGCGGGTAGCATGACCAGGCGAAACATCTCGGGCCACGATGCGCCGAGGCTGAGCGCCGCCAGTTCAAGCGCCGGGTCGAAGCTGCGCAGTGCGGCGCGCACCGTGATATAGACGTAGGGCGATGCCAGCACGGTGTGGCCGATGACGACGGCCACCGAATTGGCGACCAGACCGAGCGGCGCCATCAGGTAGAACAGCGACACCGCGGTGATGATCGCCGGCACCGACATCGGAACGATGAACAAGGCGTCGAGCCAGCTCTTGCGCTCGGACTGCATCTTGTGCACGCCGAGCGCGGCCAGCGTGCCGAGCAGTGTCGCCAGCACCGTCACCAGTACGCCGACGCGCAGGCTGGAAAACAGCGCACCCATCCACTTGCCGTCGTCGAAGAAACTGGTGTACCAGCGCAACCCGTACTGAGGCGGCGGAAAAATCGGAAAATCGCTGGTGCCGAAGCTCATCGGAACGACGACGATGATCGGCAGCAACAGGAAGATGGCGCAGGCGACACCGAGCACCACCGACACCCGGCCGCCCGGCGTTCGCCGCGCCGGCGCCGCACTGGCGCCTTTGCCCGACGAACCGCTGATCAATTGGTCGAGACCGAACAGGCGATTGAAGGTCCATAAGGACGCCAGCACGGTGACCAGCAGCACCCCGGCTAAAGCCGCCGCCAGTCCCCAGTTGAGCTCCTCGCTGATGTTGTACGAAATTAGTTCGGCGACCATGCGTTGCGCCGGACCGCCCATCAGCGACGGCGTGATGTAATAGCCGACCGCGTTCATGAAGACGATGATTCCGCCGGCGACGACGCCCGGGCTGGTCAGCGGCAGAACGACGTTGTTGAAAATGCCGACCGATCCGGCGCCGAGGCTCTGCGCCGCCTGGACCAGCGTGTTGTCCATGGCGCGGAACGAGGCATAGAGCGGCAGCACGACAAAGGGCATGAGCACGTGCGTCATGCCGATCATCACGCCGGTGAAATTGTAGAGAAAGGCCATCGGCTGGTCGAGTACGCCGATGCTGGTGAGCAGCGTGTTGAGCGGGCCGTTTTTGCCGAGCAAGGCGATCCACGCCGAGGTGCGAACCAGCGCGCTGGCCCAGAAGGGCAGCAGCACGGCGAAGAACAGCAGGCGCGAAACGTTCTGGCTGACGGTCGCCATCAGATAGGCCAGCGGATAACTCATCACGATGCACGACAGCGTGACAAAGAAGGCGATGGTGAAGGTATTGCCGAGCACGATGCGGTAGATCGGCGTGTCGATCAGGTGCCGGTAGTTGGCCAGGCTCAGCGCGCCGTCACTGACGAATCCCTCCTTGAGCAGGCCGGCGATCGGCCCGACGAAGAAGCACAGCAGAAAGACGAGCAGCGGCAAGGCGGCCAGCAAGGCCGGCGAGGAACGTCGACGCGCGGCGAGCGATGAGGGCGGAAGATCGAGTACGAGGTGTGCCATGGTCATGTCCCGGATTTGCCGCGCCGCCCGGCGGCGCGGCAAGGCTTAGGATTGCGTTAGCGGGCGCGGATCTGGTTGTAGCGCTCGACGATTGCCGGGCCGTTCTTCTCCCAGAATTCCGAGTCGAGGAACAGCGCGCTCTTCATGCGTTCGGGCGTCGACGGCAGGCGGTGTTTGCGCGCTTCGTCGATCAGCGGGAACGCCGCTTCGGTGGTCGGGCCGTAGGCGATGTACTTGCTGAACTCGGCCTGATTCTTCGGGCTGATCATGTAGTTCATCAGCTTGAGCGCCTCTTCGCGGTGCGGCGCGCCCTTGACCAGAACGAAGTAGCCGACCTGGGCGACGGTATTGCCCCAGCCCATCTGGATCGGCAGACCCGAGTCGATTCCGGCCTGGAAGCGGCCGTTCCAGCCCAGCGCCATGACCACTTCGCCGCTGCCCAGCGCGTTGACCGGCTCGGCGCCGTTCTTCCACCACATCGCGACGTGCGGCTTGATCTTTTCGATCTGCTTCATCGCGCGGTCGATACCGGCGGGTGTCGATAGCACCTTATAGACGTCGCCGGGAGCGACGCCGTCGGCGATCAGCGCCGATTCGATGACCGTCGCCGGATCGTCCTGCAGCGTGCGTTTGCCGGGGAACTTGGCGACATCCCAAAAATCGGCGAAGGTCGAAGGCTGCGCCTTGCCGGCCGGAAAGGATTTGGTCGAGAAGCCAATCAGCGTCGAAAAGATTTCCGAAGGCACGCCGTATTCGTTGCGCGCGCCCGGAATCACGTGTTTCTGGTCGACCATGTCGGCGGTGATTTTTTCGAAAACGCCGAGCTTGATGCCACGCGTCAGGCGCGCGCTGTTTTCGGTCACCACGTCCCAGGCCACCGACTTGGTATCGATCATCGCCTTGATCTTGGCCACCTGTGGGTCGGTGTCCTCGGTGATCTTGATGCCGGTTTCCTTGGCGAACGGCTTGAGCCAGGCATCGCGAATCGCGCCCTGGTAGGCGCCGCCCCAGCTCGCGAAGTTGAGTTCGGCGGCTTGCGCCCCGCCGGCCACGGCTGCGGCCAACGCCACCACACAGCCCAATTTTTGCAACCTGCTCTTCATGGTCTCTCCTGATCTGTACGAATGAACTGCACGAGTGATTTGCGCAATGTAGATCAACGTCTCCGCATCGCACGAGTCACTGGCATGCATGTTGCGTGCCAGTGGTGCACCAAAATCAGAAATTTCTTTTTTCGGGAGCAATGAAATGAATTCAGTTGACCTCAATTCCGACCTGGGCGAGAGCTTTGGCGCCTATCGGATAGGCGACGACACGGCGATGCTGGACCTTGTGACTTCGGCCAACGTGGCCTGCGGTTTTCACGCCGGAGACCCCATTGTGATGCACCAAACTGCGACGGATGCCCTGAAAAAGGGCATCGATCTCGGTGCCCATCCAGGCTTTAACGACGTCTGGGGATTCGGTCGGCGCAAGATCTTTGGCGACAGCGCGGCCGACATCGAGAAGATGCTGATCTACCAGATCGCCGCGTTGCAGGGAATCGCGCAGGCGGTCGGTCACCGGGTTACGCACGTCAAGGTGCACGGTGCGCTGGCGACCATCGCCTTTGAGGACCGCGATCTATCCGAGGCGCTGATTCGCGCCATGCGCGCGCTCGACCGCGAGCTGGTGCTGGTCAGCACGCCGCACAATGAAACCGAACGCGCGGCGCGGCGCGGCAATATCCGCGTCGCCTGTGAAGTGTTCGCCGATCGTCTCTACGGCGACAACGGCCTGACGCTGCCGCGCAACGAGCCCGGTGCGGTGATCCACGACCCGGCGCTCGCTGCTGCGCGCGCCATGCGCATGGTCGAAGAGCAGGCCGTCGAAACGGTCAGCGGCAAGAAGATAGCAATGCCCGTGCATACCATCTGCGTGCACGGCGACAACCCACAAGGCGTCGCCATCGCGCGTGCCGTTCGCCAGACGCTCGAGGACGTCGGCGTCACCATCCGCCCGCTCAGCCAGCTCGGCATTTGAGCGCTGAAATTTTCACCAATCCGTTCCACCACCCTGAAACCACGAGGAATCATGAAATCACTAGACGAATCCCGGGCCCGTACACACGGCCTCTTCAACATTACCGTCAGCCCTTTTGGCGCCGATGGCAGCCTTGATCTGAACGCCCTGAGCGAAAACATCGAGCGCGTACTCGCGCACGGCTACGACGGCCTGCTGATCGGCGGAACCTACGGCGAGTTCCCCGGAATGAACGCCGACGAACGCGCGCAACTTTTCCGTCAGGCGATGAGCGTCGTCGGCGACCGCGTTCCGGTACTGCTATGCACGGCGCATTTCGACGTTCGTGTCGTGCGCGAACTCACCGTCTTGGCGAGCGACTTGGGCGGTCTGCCGATGCTGATGGCGCCGTTTGTCTCGGAAGTCACCGACGATCAGATCTTCGCTTTCTTCAAGGAACTCGCGCCGCTTTCGAAGACCGGCGTGATGATCTACAACGCCCCGGGCGTCGGCATCACCTTGCCCGTGCCCTTGATCGAGCGATTGTGCGACATCGAGCAGGTGGTCGCGCTCAAGCAGGGCGACCTCAATCCGACGACCGTCGATCAACTGGTCGGCTGCGTCAGCCTGCGCATCCGCGTGCTGGCGGCCTCCGACCTGGTGATGCTCGGCCCCTTGGTGCTCGGCTTTGACGGCGTCAGTTCGACCAACAGCTGCGCCATCCCCGAACTCGTCAAGGGCACCTACGATGCCTTGCGCGGCGGCGACGCCGCTCGCGCCGGAGAATTGCACCGTCGCTGGTACGCGCTACGCGCCGCCGCGCGAAAACTCGGCCAGCCGCAATCGACCAAGGCGGCGATGAACCTGCGCGGCTGGCGCGGCGGCCACGTGCGTCGTCCGTTGCTCGACCTCGATGCGGCGGGCCAGTCGCAGGTGCGAGACGCGCTGCTGGCGGCCGGAATCGCGTTGGCAAAGTAGTCCCTCATTGGCCCGCAGGCATGGACTATCGCGTCCATGCCTCTTTTTTTGGAAACGACATGGATTATCTTGCCACTCGCCTCGACCTCGTCAAACCGTCGCCAACGCTTGCCATCGGCAAGCTGGCGGCCGAATTGCGCGCTGCCGGGCAGAACATCATCGGCCTTGCCAACGGCGAGCCTGACTTCGATACCCCCGAGCACATCCGGCTCGCGGCCAAACAAGCCATCGATCGAGGAGAGACGAGGTACACCGCGGTCGATGGAACGCCGGAGCTCAAGCGAGCGATCATCGACAAGTTCTCGCGCGACAACGGTATCGAGTATACGGATCGCCAAGTCACCGTCGGCACCGGCGGCAAACAGATCGTGTTCAACGCGCTGCTGGCGACGCTGTCTGCCGGCGACGAAGTGATCATTCCGGCGCCGTATTGGGTTTCGTATCCGGACATGGTGTTGCTGGCCGAAGGCAAGCCGGTGACCGTCGCCTGTCCGCAGTCGTTCAAGCTGTCCGCCAGCCAATTGCGTGCGGCGATCACGCAACGCACCAAGTGGGTGATCATCAACTCACCGGGCAATCCGAGCGGCGCGTGTTATTCGGCCAATGAATTGCGCGAACTGGCCGACGTGCTGCTCGAGTTCCCGGATGTCCTGGTGATGACCGACGACATCTACGAACATATCCGTTACGGTGCGTCGCCGCATGCGACCATCGCCGCCGTCGAGCCGCGGCTCAAGGCGCGGACGCTCACGGTCAATGGCGTCTCCAAGGCCTACGCCATGACCGGCTGGCGAATCGGCTTTGCCGGCGGCCCGCAAGCTTTGATCAGCGCGATCGCGACGATTCAGTCGCAGAGCACCAGCAATCCTTGTTCGGTGGCGCAAGCCGCGGCAGTGGCTGCGCTCAATGGTCCGCGCGACTTCATCGCCGGCTGGAACGCGATTTTCAAGGCGCGCCGCGACCTGTGCCTGGCGGCGTTCAATGCGACCGATGGACTTTACTGCACGGTACCGCAAGGTGCCTTCTATCTTTTTCCTTCGTGTCGCGCGCTGTTTGGCCGGCAAACGCCGAATGGATCGGTCATTGAAAACGACGGCGATGTCGCCCGTTTCCTGCTCGAAGAGGCCAAGGTCGCTGTCGTTCCGGGCAGCGCCTTCGGCCTTGACGGCTTCTTCCGGATCTCCTTTGCCACCTCGAACGAGCGCCTGGCAGCCGCCTGTGCTCAGATCCAGAAGGCCTTCGCGCGGTTGCGTTGAAGACGATACGGCGGTCGCGGTGGCTCAGCGCTAGTGGCTGAACACCTGGCGCAGGTAGGCGAGGAAGGTCTGATCGTCGCACAGCGTCTTGCCGGGCTCGTCCGAGAGTTTGGCGACCGGCTGGCCGTTGCAGGCGGTGATCTTCATGACGATGTTGAGCGCTTCGTGCGGCGTGTCGTTCGACAGGTCGGTACCGATGCCAAAACCGGTCTGGATGCGCCCCTTGAAGTGGCGGTACAGTTCGAGCGCGCCCGGGATATTGAGGCTGTCCGAGAAGACCAGTCGTTTTCTCGCTGGATCGATGCGCAGCGCGTGATAGTGCGCAATCGCCTTTTCGCCCCAGACAACGGGGTCGCCCGAATCGTGGCGCAAGCCGTCGAAGAGCTTGGCGAAATACAGATCGAAGTCGCGCAGGAAGGCGTCCATGCCGACCACGTCGGTGAGCGCGACGCCGAGATCGCCGCGGTATTCCTGCACCCAGCCTTCGAGCGCGGCTTTCTGAAAATCGCGCAGGCGAAAGCCGAACGCCTGGTAGGCTTGCAGATACTCGTGCGCCATCGTTCCCGAGGGGGTCAGCCCAAGTTGCTTGGCGAGATAGACGTTCGACGTGCCGCGAAAGTGGGCCGGCAATTCGGTGGCGAAGCGCTGCACGACCTCGTCGTGCCAAGTTGCCGAATAACGCCGGCGCAGACCGAAATCGAAAAGAACGAACGGGAAGTCGTGATCGCCCAGCGGGTCGACGACAGCGGCCTTGAGTTCTTCGATCTTCGCCTGCAGGCGCTCGCGAGCGACTTCGATGACACCTTCGCGCGGCAGCCGCCGAAAGTACAGTTCGTTGATGATGTAGAGCACGAAGATCTCGAAGCCCATGACGTGCACCAGCGGACCGCGCGCGACGACTTCGAGCGTCTCGCCGACGGCGCGAACTTCGATGAAGCGCCGCTGGAAACGGAAGAGCGTCAGAAAATCGACGAAATCGCTCTTGATGAAACGCAGACCCGACAGGTAATCGAGTTCGTCCTGCGTAAAGTACATCGTGCACAGGCGGTCGAGTTCGTCATCGACCTCGGCCTTGAGCTCGGATAGCGGAAAAACCGGCGCGTTGCGACAGACAAAACGGTACTCGGCGTGCGCGCCGGGGTTGCTGTGCAACAGCGACTGCCACATGGTGAATTTGTAGAGGTCGTTCTCCAGCAGGCTGCGCACGACGGGTTGCTGCATCTCTTTCATTTTGTTCTCACGACGCGTCATTGCGGCGAAACCAGGGGGTACGCTCACGACCAGATCGCCTGCGCCTCAAGCTGCGCGGTCGCCGCCTCGGCCCAGCCGCGGTTGGCCGCCGGGCTGGCCGGGCTCGGATGCAGCACCTTGCCGATGCGCACGTCGATGCCTTGTAGCGCCTGCGCCGCTCGTACTTGCGCAAAAGCGCCGACGCCAATCACCCACTGCGCATCGAGCGCGGCGACCAGCGCGCGCAGATGGCGGTCGCAGGCCGCGTAGAGCGGCGCCGCTTCGGCGACGGGCAGTTTGTCCGGCGTCAGGTTGCGAGCGTTGTCGAAGAACGCCAGCGGGCAGTAGTTGGCGACAAAATGCTCGGCGAAGAAAGCGTCGGCGGTGCCGAAGCGCTGCTGGAACAGGCTCCACAGGCGACGGCCGCTGACCTCCGAGCGGACGCAGGCAAAGCCTTCGATCGGCCGCTTGGGGTTTTCATTGGCGGGGCGCGCGATCGTCGTCTCGATCCCCATCCAGTCGCGAACTGCGGCGATCTCGCCGAACGGAACGCCGCATTGCACCATGCCGAAGGGCCCGGGATTCATGCCGAGGAATATGACCTTCTTGCGACTCGCGCCGTAGCGGCGAAGATACGCTTCGTGCGCGGCCCAGGCGTAGGTCAGCGGATTGTAGCGGTGCGACACCGGGGCGGCAAAAGAAAGGCCTTCGACGTCAGCCGAGAGTTCGCGCGCGGCAGCTATCAGCGCTTGCGCGATGGTTTGCTCAGACATTTTCGAGTCCTTTGGCCGGCGCTTCGTTCCACGGCGCGACGCGCGACAGCAGCAGCATTCCGGGAACCGCCAGCGCGGTGCACAGCAGGAAGAAGTTCACCCAGCCGAGGCTCTCGACGAGCCACCCCGCCGAGGCGTTGATGAAGGTACGCGGCACCGCGGCGAGGCTGGTGAACAGCGCGAACTGCGTCGCCGTGTACGCCGGGTGCGTGGTGCGCGCGATGAAGGCGACGAAGGCGGCGGTACCGAGACCGACGCCGAGCGCTTCGAGCCCGATCACGGCAGCCAGCGCCAGGCGCTGGTCGACGCCGATCGCTGGCTGCGGGCCGAGCCAGGCGAGCGCGGCAAACCCCAGGATCGAGACGAGCTGAACGGCGCCGAACAGCCACAGCGCGCGGTTGATCCCCAGGCGAACCATCCACAGCCCGCCGAGCAGGCCGCCGATCACCGCCGGCCAGAGCCCGGCGTGCTTGGCGATCAGCCCGATGTCGGTCTTGGTAAAGCCCATGTCGAGGTAGAAGGGGGTGGCCAGTGCGGTGCACAGCGAATCGCCGAGTTTGTAGAGAAAGATGAAGGCGAGCACCAAGAGCGCGCCGCGCAAGCCGGCGCGCCCGATGAATTCGTTGAACGGGTCGACCACCGCCTGGCGCAGGCTTTTCGGCGCGGCGCCGGCGACCACCGGCTCGCTGACCAGCAGGATCATGAGCATTCCGGGCAGCATGAAAGCGGCGGTGATCCAGAACACTTGCGACCACGGCAGGATGTCGGCGAGGATCAGCGACAGCGATCCGGGAACCAGCCCGGCGACGCGGTAGGCATTGACATGAACGGCGTTGCCCAGGCCCAGCTCGACTTCGCCGAGCAGCTCGCGGCGGTAGGCGTCGAGCGCGATGTCCTGCGTCGCCGAAAAGAGCGCGAGCAGTGCCGCGACCCACAGTACCGGCGCGATGTCGGTGCTCGGCGACAGCCCGCCGAGCGTGCCGATGCACAGCAGCAATCCGATCTGCATGAGCAGCGTCCAGCTGCGCCGCCGGCCGAGCACCGGCAGCGCGTAGCGGTCGAGCAGCGGCGACCAGAGAAATTTCCAGGTGTAGGGAAACTGGATCAGCGCGAAGAAGCCGATCGTCTTGAGATTGACGCCCTCGCTGCGCAGCCAGGCGGGCAGCAGGTTGAGTAGCAGGTAAAGCGGCAGTCCCGAGCTGAAACCGGTGAATACGCAGATCAGCATCTTGCGCGTGGCGAGCACGCGCAGCGCGGCCGGGCACGCCATCAGGATTTTTTGCCGAGGCGGTAAAAGGCCAGGCTGCCGTTGAGGTTGGGGTCGTCGGTCACGAGTTGCCCGGCGTCGTCGAAAGCCAACCGCTCGCGCACCTCGATGCCTAGCTTGGCGCACAGCGCGTCGAAATCGGCGATGGTGAAGAAGCGCACGTTGGGCGTCTCGTACCACTCGTAAGGCAGATCCTCGGAAACCGGCATGTGGCCGGCGGCGATCGCCTCGCGGTTGGCGCGATAGGCGAAGTTCGGGAAACTCACCACGGCTTCTTCGGCGACGCGCAGCATCTCGAGCAGGATGCGCTCGGTCGCCAGCATCGCCTGCAGCGCCTGCGAAATGATCACGTGGTTGAACGAGCCGTTCTCGAAGCCCGAGAGTCCGCCTTCGATGTCGCTCTGGATCACGTCGACGTCGTTGCGGATGCAGTTAAGCACGCTGTCGTGATCGATCTCGACGCCGTAGCCGGCGACATCTCGGGTTTCACGCAGATAGCGCAGCAGTCGTCCGTCGCCGCAGCCCAAGTCGAGTACCCGCTCGCCGGACGGAATCCAGTTGGCGATGACGGCAAAGTCGAAACGTTCGCGTTCCTTGGCCGTAAAGTTCATATCGAGATGTTCTCCAGATAGGCGCGCAGCAAGGCGTGATAGTGATCGTCATCGAGCAGAAACGAGTCGTGCCCGGCGGCGCAGTCGATCTCGGCGTAGGCGACGCGACGCCGGTTGTGCAGCAGCGCGAAAACGATTTCGCGCGAACGCGCCGGCGCAAAGCGCCAGTCGGTGGTGAAGCTGGCGACGAAGAAGTTGGCCTTGGCGCGCGCCAGCGCCGCGGCGAGGTCGTCGTCGTAATCGTAGGCCGGGTCGAAATAGTCGAGTGCCTTGGTGGTGATCAGATAGGTGTTGGCGTCGAAGAAGCGCGCGAACTTGTCGCCCTGATAGCGCAGGTACGACTCGACCTCGAAGTCGACGTCGTAGCTGTAACGATGCTCTCCGTGGCGCAACTGGCGGCCGAATTTCTCGCCCATCTGGTCGTCCGAGAGGTAGGTGATGTGGCCGATCATTCGCGCCAGCCGCAGCCCGTTGCTCGGCACCAGGCCGTGTTCGGCGTAGTGGCCGCCGCGAAAGTCGGGGTCGGAAATGATCGCCTGGCGCGCCACCTCGTTGAACGCGATGTTCTGCGCCGAGAGCTTGGGCGCCGAAGCGATCACCAGCGCGTGGCGGATGCGGTCGGGAAACTGCAGCGACCACTCAAGCGCCTGCATGCCGCCCAGACTGCCGCCGATCACCGCGGCCCAGGTGTCGATCGAGAGGTGGTCGGCGAGCCGCGCTTGCGCGGCGACCCAGTCCTCGACGGTGACCATCGGGAAATCGGCGCCGTAGCGTTTGCCGGTCTGCGGATTGATCGACAGCGGCCCGGTCGATCCGTAGCAGCCGCCCAGGTTGTTGACGCCGACGACGAAAAACTTGTTGGTGTCGAGCGCTTTTCCCGGACCGATCAGGTTGTCCCACCAGCCGACGTTTTGCGGCTGGTCGGCGTAGACGCCGGCGACGTGATGGCCGCCGGAGAGCGCGTGGCAGACCAGAACGGCATTGCTGCGCGCCGCATTGAGCGTGCCGTAGGTCTCGAAGGCGAGCTCGAAACCGGGCAACTGTGCGCCGCTTTTCAAGGTCATCGGCGCGTTGAAACGGACCCGCTGCTCGGCAACGACTCCGACAGAATTTTCTGGTGACATATGCATTCGTAAATTAAAAAAATGCCCGGTCGGCATCAATAGGTGGTCCGGGCCGACTTGGCTTGTGCCTTGTCCATTCCTTGCCCGGTGCGGTGCGTCACATATTGAGGCGGTCGAGCTGTTCCTGGATTTTTCCCGGCTCCTCAAGACGCAGGATGCGGCGGACGATCGGCGTGATTTCGGAAATGTCGCTCTGCTTGATCTTCTGCTTGACCGCCGGGATCTGCGCCGGGTACATCGAAAATTGGCGCAATCCCATTCCCAGCAGCAGGCGGGTCAGGTTGGGGTCGCCGGCCATTTCGCCGCACATCGAGACCGGCATATTGACTTTCTCGGCGGTGCTGATGATGTGCGCGAGCAGCATCAGGATCGCCGGGTGCAGCGGATCGTAGAGGTTCGAGACCTGCTCGTCGGCACGGTCGATGGCCAGCGTGTACTGGATCAGGTCGTTGGTACCGATCGACAGGAAATTGAGTCGCCGCAGGAACATTCCGACCGCCAGCGCCGCCGCCGGTACCTCGATCATCCCGCCAATTTCGATGTTTTCGTCGAACGCGACGCGTTCGCCGCGCAGGCTCGACTTGGCCTGTTCGAGCAGCGCCAGCGTCTGGTCGATCTGCACCGCGTGCGAGAGCATCGGGATCAGGATCTTGACCTTGCCCAGCTTGGAGACGCGCAAAATGGCGCGCAACTGCGCCAGGAAGCTCTTCGGGTCGGCCAGCGAGAGGCGGATCGAGCGCAGCCCGAGCGCCGGGTTGTCGCGCTTGCGCTCGCCGGCCGAATCGTCCGAAAGCACCCGCTTGTCGTTGCCCAGGTCGAAGGTGCGGATGGTGATCGGCCGTCCCTGCATGCCCTTGACCGTCTTGCGGTAGGCCTCGAACTGTTCTTCCTCGCTGGGCATGTCGCCGCGGCCCAGGAAGATGAACTCGGTGCGGAACAGGCCGACGCCGTCGGCGCCGGACTCGATCATCGCACCGACGTCGCTCGGCTCCTCGATGTTGGCCAGGAGGTCGATCTTGACGCGGTCGAGCGTCGTCGCGCGCGCGGTTTTGAGCAGTCTGAGCTTGGATCGCTCGATCTCGAGTTGGCTCTTCTTGAGTTCGTATTCCTCAAGGATGCGCGGGTCCGGATTGACGATCAGCACGCCGCGCGTGCCGTCGACGATGATCGTTTCCTTGTCGCGAATCAGCTGCCGCGCGTTGTGCAGGCCGAGCACCGCCGGGATTCCCATGCCGCGTGCCAGGATCGCGGTGTGCGAGGTGGCGCCGCCGACATCGGTGACGAAGGACGCGAAATGCTGGTCCTTGAAGGCCATCACGTCGGCCGGCGACAGGTCGTGGGCGACGACGATCAGGTTTTCGCCCTTGGCCGTTTTCGGCGCTTTGACTCCCACGTGGCCGGGGCGGCCGCAGAGTTCGCGGACGACGCGTTCGACGACCTGACGAACGTCGTAACTGCGTTCGCGCAGGTAAATGTCGTCGATCTTCTCGAACTGGGCGACCAATACTTCCATCTGCTGAACGATCGCCCATTCGGCGTTGCAGCGCCGCTCGCGGATGATCTGCTTGGGCATTTCGGACAGTTCGGGGTCGGCGAGGATCATCAGGTGCAGGTCGATGAAGGCGCCGATGTCGGTCGGCGAACCTTCCATGCTCGCCTTCATCGAGACAAACTCGTTGCGCACCTGCGCCACCGCCGCGTCGAAGCGCGCGACCTCTTTCTCCACCAGGCGCGGCGCAATCACCAGGTGCGACACCTCGAGCGTGGCCTGCGAGATGAGGTGCGCCTGGCCGATCGCAATGCCGCTTGAAACGGCAAGCCCGTGCAGAGTGAAGCTCATAGGTTGACTACTCCCCTTCACCGAACTTGTCAGCGATTAGTTTGAGCAGCGATTCGAGCGCCGGTTGCTCGTCGCTGCCCGAGGTCTCGACGGCGATCAGCGAGCCCTTGCCGGCGGCCAGCATCATCACGCCCATGATGCTCTTGGCGTTGATCCGGCGAGTTCCCTTCTCGATCCAGACTTCGGAAGCAAAACTGCCGGCCAGCTGCGTGAGTTTGGCCGAAGCGCGGGCATGCAGGCCCAGCTTGTTGGAAATTTCGATTTCAGCACGTGCCATTGAAAGGTCCTGTTGATTGCTAAATTAGCGCCGTTGCATGTTGATGATGCCATCGTGGCCGCCGCTGATGGCCTTTTGTACGAGCGTTTCCATGCCGTTCTTGCGATAGGTCAGGGCGCGCAGCAGCATCGGCAGATTGACCCCGGCAACGCCCTCGACGCGGCCCGGATCGAGCAGTTTGAGCGCGAGATTGGACGGCGTCGCGCCGAGGATGTCGGTCATGATCAGCACGCCTTTGCCGCCATCGACTTCGCCCAGCAGCAGCCTGGCCATCGGCAGAATGTCGAGCGGATCGTCCTGCGCGGCGACGCCGAACTGCCCGATCAGCGGCGGGCGTTTGTTGAGAACGTGGCAGACGTTCTGAATCAGGCTTTCGCCAAACGTGCCATGCGTTATCAGCAGAATGCCAATCATCTCGCGTTCCTGTGGAAACCAGCCCTTATTCTAAGGGTTTCCGGGCGATTCGGCAGCGCCGCAATCGCCTCAGCGGATAATTTCGAGCATTTTTGCGTCAATGTCGACAAATTCAAGGCGGCGCTGCAGCGCCGCGCTGACCTGGATGTGGCCGTCTTGATCGACGCGCAGGACCTGGTCAATGTCCAGTTTCTTGGCCAGCGCCGGCCAGCCCGTAGCGGCGATGAACAGCGGCTTCGACGCCGCGTCGGAGAGCGTCCCCGCCGCCGGGCGCGCGGTGACGAGAACGGTCAGCGCCTGCGTGTGCGTCACCGGTTCGCCGCTGCGCGGGTCGAGCAGGTGGCAGTAGCGCTTGCCGTCAAGCTCGAAGAAACGCTGGTAATCGCCCGAGGTGCCGATCGCCTCGCCGTCTTCGAGCGCAACCGTCGCCAGCGGTCCAGGCCGGCGCGGATGCTGGATGCCGACGCGCCAGCGCTCGCCGTTCTTGGTGCCGAGCGCCATCACGTTGCCGCCGATGTTGATCAGCGCGTTATTGACGCCGTTGGCCCTGAGGATCTGCGCCGCGCGGTCGAGCGCGACGCCTTTGAGATAGCCGCCGAAATCGATCGCAACGTCACGGCTCCGGCTGCTCACGCGCGTACCGTCAAGCTGCAGATCGGCGATTCCCGGCCGGCTGGCGCGCCATTGGGCGAGCGCTGCCGGATCGGGCAACTGCGCCTTGAATTCGTCGGACTGGAAGCCCCAGAGGCCGATCAGGCGGCCGATGCCGGGGTCGAAAAGCCCGTCGCCGAGCTTTGCGAGGCGCTGCGCGTCGGCAACCAGGGAAGCCATTTCAGCGCTCACCGTGGCGCTCTTGCCGGCGGCGATCGCCGCGTTAAGCTCGCTGAGCTCTGACGGCTTCCAGGCATGGTAGGTGCGATGCATGCGGTCGAATTCACGCAGCACGGCGGTCGCCGCCGGACGCGATTGCGCTTCGTCGAGCCCGGCGATCAAAAGCTCGACGCGAGTGCCGAAGACGAACGACTCCTGCCGATAGAGCGGCGCCTTGGCGCAGCCAGAGAGCAGCAAAAGGCAACAGCCGAGCGCAAAAACGCCAAGGCGGGATGGTCGCAAAGGCGACAGGAATGACGACAAAGGCAAACAATTACTCCGGTTTTGGCGCACGGGGGCGTGCTGAGCAGTGCGTAGCGAAATGCGTGCCGACGCCAGACCGGGCCATGCTTTCATTCATATCCCGCTGCGCCCGTGCAAAGATCCGGTCATTCCCGCGAAGGCGGGAATCCAGTGTTCGTGGCTCGTCGGCGGTGAACGAGCTCATCCAGTCACCTATTCGACAATTTCGGGCCATAGGTCACGCCAGTCTGGATTGCGTTCTTCGACAAGCCTGAGTTTCCACGCACGATTCCATTTCTTGAGCTGCTTCTCGCGCGTGATGGCGGCCTCCATCGTGGCGTGTGGCTCGTAGTACACCAGAGTGTGCACGCCATAGCGCTTAGTGAAACCTTCGACGGCGTTGTTCCTGTGTTCCCAAATACGCTTGACCAAATTGGAGGTCACACCGATATAGAGCGTCCCGTTGCGTTGACTGGCAAGGAGGTATACCGCAGCCTGTTTCTCCATCGTGGCGCCCCTTTCCTTCCGGTCTTTCTGGATTCCCGCCTGCGCGGGAATGACGGTGACGCGCCATGCGTTTGTGGAGATTATTGAATGTGAGCCAGGTCCCGTTTCCCAAGCTAGCGACCACGAGCGATGTCGTGCTCTTGGTTTCCTGCGATGAAACCGCGACCGTTTCGGTTGGTGGTTTTGGCAATTGTCCCAACAACCAACGGTTGAGATAACGCGGCCTGCAAGTGGACTGCGTAGGTAGAGGTCAATGGGCCAACGCATTGCAACGCGTGCTGCTCGTCGGCATTGAGTACTTTGCCAATGTACAACCCCTTTCCGATATTGATCTCTTGCAACACGCCAGCTTTATCTTTGACCCGCTCAAGCATTGCGTCCCAAGATGCCTGGAGGTGCTCAGCTTCTGCTCTAGCTTGTCCCTCTGTCCAAAACTCTGGGCCGGGTAGGCCGTCAACGCAGATGCACCACTTCTCGTGGTTCGGAGGTTCGCATCGACGCGCTTCATGTTTTCGCATCAATTTTTCCGGCACTCGCGCTCGAGCGCGGTGATGAACATCAGCGCCGCGTCGAAGCCGGTCTGGTTGGCGATTTCGACCATGCAGGTCGGGCTGGTGACGTTGATTTCGGTCAGATAGTCGCCGATCACGTCGATGCCGACCAAGAGCAGGCCGCGTGCGGCGAGCACCGGCGCCAGCGTCTCGCCGATTTCGCGGTCGCGCGCCGAGAGCTCGCGCGCCACGCCGGTGCCGCCCGCCGCGAGGTTGCCGCGCGTTTCGCCGGCCTTGGGAATGCGCGCTAGGCAATAGGGGACGAGTTCGCCGCCGACGATCAGGATGCGCTTGTCGCCCGCGCTGATTTCGGGGATGTAGCGTTGCGCCATGATCGTCCGCGCGCCTTCGTGCATCACCGTCTCGACGATCACGTTGCGGTTGGGGTCGTCTTCGCGGACGCGGAAAATCTGGCTGCCGCCCATGCCGTCGAGCGGTTTGAGGATGGTGTCGCCGTGCCGATCGACGAAGGCCTGGATCTCTTTAGCGTCGCGCGCCACCAGCGTCGGCACCGAAAACTGAGCGAACTCCATCACCGCGAGTTTTTCCGAATGATCGCGCAGCGCCTGCGGCCGGTTAAAAACGCGTGCGCCCTCGGTTTGCGCGCGCGACAGCAGCCAGGTGGTGGTGACGTATTCGATGTCGAATGGCGGGTCCTTGCGCATGACGACCGCGGCGAAGTCGCGCAGCGGGACGATATGGCGGTCGATCTCGGTGAACCACGGCGCGTCGCCGTCGAGCAGCTCGATGTGCACCGCTTCGGCGCAGACGCCGTGCAGCGCGCTCCAGTGGATCGCCGGCTGCTCGATCGCCCACACCGCGTGGCCGGCCGCCTGCGCCGCGCGCATCATGGCGATGCTCGAATCCTTGTAGGCCTTGAGCGAGTCGAGCGGGTCGAGAATGAAAGCAAAGCGCATAGAAATACCTTAAAAATGGAACCAGGGAGTGCACGGAGAAAGGCAAAAGACTGGTTTTTTCTCCGTGGTTAATATTTTCATGAAGCCAGCGCTTCTTCGACTGGCGCCGTGCGTTCCAACTCCAGCGACGCGGCGAGCTGCGCCAGGCGCGCGACGACGCCGTAGGCGTAGAAACGGTTGGGCGGCGCGTCGGGGGTCTGGCACTGGTCGGGCAGGCAGCAGCTCGTCTCGAACGCCAGCGGCTCGAAGTGCATTCCCGGCGCGTTGAGGTTCTCGTCCTTGGCGCGGCCCGAGTGCACGCGGTAGAAGCCGCCGACGACGAAGCGGTCGATCATGTAGACGACCGGCTCGGCGACGCCGTCGCTGACGCGCTCGTTGGTGTGCACCCCCTCCTGGATGATCACCTGCGAGACGCTCATGCCTTCCTTGATCACCGACATCTTGTTGCGCTGCTTGCGGTTAAGGCCGGTGATCTCGGAAGCGTCCTTGACCGTCATCACGCCCATGCCGTAGGTGCCGGCGTCGGCCTTGACGACCACGTACGGCGTCTCGCTGATGCCGTATTCCTTGTACTTCTCGCGCATCAGGCCGAGCACCGCGTCGACGTTGGCGGCCAGGCAGTCCTCGCCCTGCCGCTCGTGGAAATTGACGCTGTCGCAGACCGAGAAGTAAGGGTTGATCTGCCAGGGGTCGATGTCGAGCAGCTTGGCAAACTCGCCAGCCACCTCGTCGTAGGCGGCGAAGTGGGTGGACTTGCGGCGTACCGCCCAGCCGGCGTGCAGCGGCGGCAGCAGGAACTGTTCGTTGAGATTGGTGAGGATCTCCGGGATGCCGGCCGACAGGTCGTTGTTGAGCAGGATCGCGCACGGGTCGAAGCCTGCGAGGCCGAGACGATACTTGCTTCTGACCAGCGGTTCGAGCAGCAGCGAGCTGCCGTTGGGTAGCTCGACCGTCGTCGGCTTGACGATGTCGGGCAGCAAGGAACCGAGGCGAACGTCGAGTCCGGTCAGGCGCAGGATGGTGACGAGCTGCGCGACGTTCTGCAGGTAGAAGAGGTTGCGCGTGT
Organism: Pseudomonadota bacterium; assembly: GCA_018262095.1. Classification (GTDB taxonomy): domain Bacteria; phylum Pseudomonadota; class Gammaproteobacteria; order Burkholderiales; family Rhodocyclaceae; genus Propionivibrio. The sequence goes on along the minus strand of JAGTRW010000018.1, from coordinate 56,701 downwards.
GGTTTTCGGGGATCAGCAACAGGCTCTTGGCGTTCGGGCAGATCTTCTCGATCGCGCTCATCGCGGCCTGGACGCAGAGCGGCAGGAAGGCCGAATCGAGGTTGTTGAAACCGCCCGGAAACAGGTTCATGTCGACCGGCGCCAGCTTGAAGCCCGAGTTGCGCAGGTCGACCGAGCCGTAGAACGGCGGCGTGTGCTCCTGCCATTGGCCACGCAGCCAGCGCTCGATGGTCGGCGCGGAGTCGAGGAATTTCGCCTCGAGCGCGAGCAGCGGGCCGCAGAGTGCTGTTTTCAGATGTGGAACCATGGTGTATCTCTCCATCGCGCGCCAACGCGCGATTGATCAGTGTCAGAACAGCTTCTTGAGTTTGTCCCACCATGTTACACCGGCTTGCGGCAGGAACGACTCGAAGGCCCGCGGCAACGGCGTCTGCTCGAGCGAACGCTGGGTAAAGAGGAAGCGCCCGTCGCAGATGAAGCCCAGGTCGGCCCTGTGCGGTAGGTAACCCAAAGGGTTGTCTACCGCAAGCGCCTCAGTTCGCCGCAGGCGAATTGTCCACTAGTTCATAGCCCATTTTATCAAAGACACTGATTTGCCTTCCATCTTGCACTCGCAGATTTCCTCCTCTATCCGATATCGTCCCACTGTCACATCGGCCTGCATCGATTTCGCGCTTTTTCACCTTATCATGCAGTGTGACCGCCGCACAGCCAATCTTGGGTGCAATCGATTCGACCGCCGCCCATTGCGATGAGTAGTTCTTGCACGCTTCCTGTATCATCCGTTCCGCGCACTCTCTGACTTTCGGTGAATACCTGTTTGACTTGTTCATGACTGGAGTCTCCTCAATTCCCTAGGCAATTCAATGCAGATGCGATCGAAGCGTTGATTGTTTCTCGCGAAGCTCGGAAAATACGCTGTCTCCCCTTTTACTGTCGCTTCATGCCTATAACGGCCGACGAAATCCTCAACACTCTTGCGACGCAGCTTCGGCGCGGCTTGGAACAAGGCTTCATCACCCTTGTTACGTACGGGAGGGGACAAGCTCGACGCGAGTCGACGGAGAATGAGGAGATCATCGGAAACTCCTTGAGGGCTTTTGCTGCAGGCCATCCTTGGTTTCAGGAAAACCTGAAATTCTCTGTAGCTACCAATGGGGCTTGGTATGACTTTCTGGTTGAATCTCCAGATGGCAGCGTTTGGATGCCTATCAATCTGAAGGTCTCCAACCTTCTGGGCAACGACAATGTGGCATCCAAGGCTGGCTTGTTCTACGCCATGACCGGGGTACGCCCGAGTAACTCAGTAATCCGCAACTGGGATGTGTTCTGCGAGAACCTCGCAACCAAGCTTGAGCGTGAGAACTGCGCGAGTGACTACTACTTCCTAGTCGTGGAGAAGAGCGTGGCGGGCGTTGGACGGGTATTCTGGACGAGCTTACTGCAGTTGAGTGCTGTGACACCGAATGGAAGCAACCCACCGTTCCAGGCATGCTGGAGCCAGAACATGGAGCGTTCTGGCAGGGATCGGTCTGAGGCGGTCGACTACCTGCTGAGCGTTGTCGGTCAGACTTTCGTGCTGAGAGCTAAAGCCCTCCAGTCTTTTAAGAATCATATCGTGCCCAAACTGAGTACTGAGCTGCGTATGGAGTGGGGTGGTGACGGACCCGTTGTTGAGGGGGAGTCGGATTGAAGCGCAAACTAGATGTTGAAGGGCTCGGCCAAGTCTTTACGCCGACGCAAGTCGTCGAACTGATGTTGGGCTTGCGGAAGTACCGTGGCCGAGTGCTGGAGCCTAGCTGTGGTGACGGCGCTTTTTCGCGTCATTTGTCCGGTTGCGTTGCAATTGAGCTGGACTCGCGCGTTGCGCCTGAGTACGCACTCAATCTGGACTTCTTCGCATACCCCCTAACCGAGCGGTTCAAGACGGTCATCGGCAACCCTCCTTATGTGAAGTACCAAGATATCGGGCCCGAAACCAAGCGATTGCTTGATGGAACGCTCTTTGATGGCCGTTCCAACCTAGCACTGTTTTTCATCGAGAAAGCTGTACGGCATTTACGGGCGGGTGGAGAGCTGATTTTCATCGTGCCTCGCGAATTCATCAAACTTACAGCAGCCCGGAAACTCAACCAGTGGTTGTTTGAACAAGGAACAATCACGCACTGGATTGAGACGGGGGACACCCGGTTGTTCGAGGGCGCAGTACCCAACTGCGCGATCTTTCGATACGAACTTGGCAACTTTAGTCGAAATACTGAGTACCGTGAATGGTCAGGGGTATGGGAGACGCGCAAGTTCGTGGCGATGGACGGGCAGCTGACGTTTCCCAAGCAGCAGCTGAGCGTGCCGTTGGCAAGCCTATTTGACGTTAAGGTGGGAGCGGTCTCTGGTGCTGACCGCGTGTTTGAACATCCCGAAGGTAATCGCGAATTCGTCTGCTCGAAGACCATTGATACGGGGCAGACTCGGCGAATGATCTACAACGCTAGGCATCCTGCGCTAAGGCGGCATAAGGGTTTGCTTCTCCGGCGCCGGGTCAAGACATTCGATGAAACCAATTGGTGGATGTGGGGGCGTGTTTTCCATGATGCGACTGGTAGCCCGCGGATCTATGTGAACGGACGAACGCGCAGATTGGCACCATTCTTTACGCACGTATGTGAGGCCTACGATGGGTCCATCCTGGCGCTCTTCCCAAAGATCGAAGGGATGAATATCCCCCGAGCCATCGAGCTGCTGAACACTTCTGTGCCTTGGTCGGACTTAGGGTTTGTTGTTGATGGACGCTTTGTCTTCAGCCAGCGCAGCCTTCAGACAGTTATGCTGCCGGAAGTTTTTAATGAGTTGCGGAAGCCAAGAGAGGTGAAGTCTGTGCCGGTGGCTCTGTCGGTAGCAAAGAGTCGCCGAAAAGTCGTCTAGCTAGCAGGACGAGGCAAAAGGCTCTTGGCCTATTGCACCGATTGTGCTCGCACGACATGACCGCCGAAAGCGCCAGCACTCCGGTCACTGCGCGGCCGCTGATTCTGCCTAAATCTCCGTTTGCTCTGAGATTTCCTGGGCATCCTCGGGGATGCTGCTGACAGGTCGGACATTTCGATCGGCAGACGGGTGGCGAAGGCGACGAGTATACCCTTGAAAGCCGGGGGCTAAGACCGCTCGATATACTGCCCGGGTCTGGACCAGGCGTTTGCCGATATTTGAGTCGCAAGCCGCGCGAAGAGCGGATAATCGACGCCTGCGGCAGGGGGCGCATTTTCGACAAGAACAGGAGAGGCCTTGATGAAACAAGTCTGGAAGCAGTGGCTCGGCGTGTCCGTGCTGGTTTTGGCCGGAATGTCGGCGGCGTCGGCTCGGGATCTGGTGGTAGCGGAAGTCTTCGCCCCGGGGCACGTCATCGTCAAGTCGGAAGAACTGATGGCCAGTCGCCTCGCCGAATTGACCAAAGGTGATCTCAAGATCCAGCTCAAGCACAGCGCGCAACTGGGCAACGAGAACCAGTATTGGGACAATGTCCGCAACGGCTCGCTCGACATCACGCGAATCAACTTCGGCGTGCTGGTCAATGATGTGCCTGCTGCAAAAATCCTGAGCCTGCCCTACCTTTTCCGTTCGCGCGAGCACATGTGGCATGTGCTCGGCGGCGAACTCGGCAAGCGTATCGACGCCGAAGTCGAGAAGACCGGTGCGGTCGTTCTCGCCTACTACGACAGTGGCAGCCGCTCGTTCTACACGACCAAGAAGCCGATCCGCTACCGATCCGATTTCGAAGGCCAGCGCATCCGGGTGCAAAATTCCCCGGTATATAAGGACTTGATCTCTTTGCTCGGCGGCACGCCGGTGGTCGTCGGCTACGACAAGGTCGTCGATGCGTTCAAGAGCGGCGAGATCGACGGTGCCGAAAACAATCTGCCGTCGTACATGGCCGCCGAGCATTACAAATACGCGCGCTACTACAGCTTCGACGAGCATTCGTCGGTTCCTGAAGTGCTGCTGATGGCGAAGAAAACCTGGGACAGTCTGACCCCGGAACAGCAGAAAGCGGTCAAAAGTGCCGCCGCCGAATCGTCCGAGTACATGAAGAAGCTGTGGGCCGAAGCGGAAAGCCAGGCGCTCGCCAAGGCGCGCAAGGAGGGCGTGGTGATCATCGAAAAGCATCAGATGGGTGTCGGCGGGATCGAGACCTACGCGGTCAAGCTCTATTCGAAATACGTGACCAACCCCCAGGACATGGCGACGGTCTTGAGCATTCTGCGTTCCGAATAGCGCGGCGGCGCGTCAGCGCCGCCGACCGCCGGCCGGCTGACCACCGCGGGATGACTTGACGGTCGACGGTCGATTTCCGGAAAGCTCAGCTGAGCGTCGTGGCGAAGGCAAATGGAGTAGAGTTTCGCTTCTATCACTGTTCTTGAAAGGTTGGCGATGCGTATTCTTGTCTTGGGGGCGGGCGGCATCGGGGGCTATTTTGGCGGTCGGATTCATGCTGCCGGCGGCGATGTCACTTTTCTGGTGCGCCCCGCACGGGCGGCGCAGTTGCGTAAAACGGGGCTGCAGGTTTTCAGCCCGCACGGCGACATCAAGATCAGTCCGCAGGTCGTGACTCGCGACGAATTGTTGGCTGGCGGCGGTCACTTCGACGTCATTGTACTGTCGTGCAAGTCCTACGATCTGGCTTCGGCGATCGATGCCATCGCGCCGGCGGTCGGCGAGCAGAGCGTGATTCTGCCGCTCTTGAACGGCGTTTCGCACATCGCGACGCTGGCTGCGCGCTTCGGCGAGGCGCGCGTTCTCGGCGGCGTCGCCTTCATCTCGGTGATGCTCGCGCCGTCGGGCGAAATCAGACACCTCAACGCGATGCACCGGCTGGCCGCCGGCTCGCTGACGGCGACGCCGTCAGCGTGGCTAGCACCGCTGGCGCAATTGTTCGCTGAGTCGGGATTCGAGTTCGTTCTCGCCGACAATATCGAGCAGACGATGTGGGACAAGTTCGTCTTCCTGACGACGCTCGCGGCGGCGACCTGCACGCTGCGCGCCAGCGTCGGCGACATTCTGCGCACGGTCGCCGGCGAGCAATTCATCAACGGCCTGCTCGGCGAATGCGTGAGCGTCGCTGCGGCCTGCGGCCATCCGGTCGGGCCGGCGCCGCTGGCGGCCTACGGCAAGCAGCTCACCGAAGCGGGCTCGGGCCTGATGGCGTCGATGTTGCGCGACGTCGAACGCGGCGGCGCGACCGAGGCCGATCATATCCTCGGCGACATGGTCAGCCGTGCCCAGGCCCAGGGCGTCGAGGTTCCGTTGCTGCGCCTCGCGTACTCGCATCTGCAGGCTTACGAGCTGCGCCGCGCGAACAGCGCTTCAGCAGCCTAGCCGTTGGGCCGGGTGGCTGACGGCGGGGTCGGTCGCTTCGTCCTGGTGACGGCTTTCGTTGGGTCGGTGATGAAAGAGCATTGAGAGGTTTTGATGGATGAGTTCGGCGAGATCCCGACGCACCGCTTTGAGCTCGCCAAGCTCGAGCGGGCGTTGGCGCAGAGCGAGTCGCGCAACCGCGTGCTGTTTGAAGAAAGCCCGTTGCTGCTGATGGTCTATGACCCCGCCAACTGGCGAGTTCTGGAAGTCAATGCGGCTTGCCGCCGGAGCCTCGGCTATTCGGCGCAACATTGGTTCGAACAGCCGCTGGGCTTTGCCGTCGAGAGTGGGCAACGTGAAGCGCTTTATTCGCTGGCCCGCGAGCTCTCCGGCGGTGCCACCGAGGCGGTAGCGACCGGGCTGTTGCGATTTCAGCATGGCGATGGCTCCTGGATCGAAACCGAGGGCGTCGTTCAGCGCTTCGACACCCCGGGCTGTCGCGCGCAAATCCTGATCTTGCAGGACACCAGCGAACGCCGGAAAGCGCAAGAGCAGTTGCGCTTGGCGACCAAGGAGCATCGCCAGCAACTCGAATTGTCGGTGCACTACGATGCCTTGACCGGCTTGCCCAATCGGACACTGCTCGACGAGCGCATGCGACAGGGTCTGCTCCAGGCGCAATTGACCGGTTGCTGGATGGTCGTCTGCTACCTCGATATCGACGATTTTTCTGTCCTTGACGAAACCTATGGCCGGACGGTTGGCGACCACCTGCTGATCAACACGGCCGAGTGCCTGCGCCGATGTCTGCGCGGCGGCGATACCCTGGTGCGGATCGGCAGCGACGAATTTGCGCTGCTCGTGCTGGGAACCCGCAGCGACGACGAGGTCAATCGCTTTCTGGTCGATTTGCAGGCACGGCTTGCCGAGCCGTTCATTTCGGACACCGCTGCCGTGACCTTGTCGGCGACGATCGGGGTGACGGCCTACCCGCGCGACGATGCTGATTCAGACACCTTGCTGCGCCATGCCTTGCAGGCGATGATTTTGGCCAAGCAAGGCGGCAAAGGGCTGTTCCGCCGTTTCGATCCAGAGAGCGACAAGCGGGTGCGCGCCAAGCGGGAAACGATCGACAAGCTGCGCATGGCGCTGGCGCGTGGCGAATTTTTCCTCGATTACCAGCCCAAGGTTGACCTTAGACGGATGCAGGTCGTCGGCGCCGAGGCCTTGATCCGCTGGCAGCACCCTGAGCGCGGCGTATTGCCTCCGGGGGCTTTTCTGCCGATGATCGAGGACCACGTGGTGATGATCGATCTGGGTTACTGGGTGATCGGCGAAGCGCTGGCGCAAATGGATCGTTGGCGCGAGGCGGGGCTTGATCTGGCGATCAGCGTCAACATCGCGGCGCAGCATTTGCTTGAGCCCAATTTCATGGTTCGTCTGCAAGCCTCGCTCGCCGAGCACCCGGCGATTCCCCCCGGTCGCCTTGAAATCGAGCTGCTTGAAACCTCGGCACTGGAAGACGTCGTCCGGGTCGAGCAAATCATCGTCGCGTGCCGCGAATTGGGCGTCGGTTTTTCGCTCGACGACTTTGGTACCGGCTATTCCTCGCTGACCTATCTGCGCCGGCTTTCGGCCGATACGCTCAAAATCGATCGCTCCTTTGTCAGCAATATGATGGTCGATGCGGGCGACAAGGCCATTATTTCCGGGGTGATCGGATTGGCCGCGGCCTTTGAGCGCACGGTGATCGCCGAAGGGGTTGAAACGATCGCCCATGCCAGGTCGTTGCTCGACTTGGGGTGCGCGCTGGTGCAGGGCTATGGCATCGCCCGCCCGATGCCGGCGCAAGCCCTGCCGGCATGGATTGGCAATTGGCCCGACGAGGTCTGGAAAAGCGTTGGCGATGAATTGGCCATGGGCGATCGAGTGGTCGCGACATCGGTGTAGCAGGTTCAGCGCTGGCAGCGCGGGCAGTAGAAGGTCGATCGGCCGGCCTGGCGTAGCGCGCGAACCGGCTGCCCGCAGCTCGGGCAGGGCTCGGCTGCGCGATCATAGACGGCGCAGGACAGCTGGAAGCTGCCGGCGCCGCCGTCGCTATGGACGTAGTCGCGAACGCTAGCACCGCCTGCGGCGATCGAGTCTTCGAGCGTCGCGCGGATCGCCGCGACGAGAATCTGATAGCGTTTTCGGCTGATCCGGTTGGCCGCGCGCAGCGGCGAAATGCCGGCGCGGAACAGACTCTCCGCGGCGTAGATGTTGCCGATGCCGACGACCAGGTGGCTGTCCATCAGCAGCGGCTTGATCGGCGCGTTGCGTTTACGCGTCTGTCTGAACAGCCAGTCGCCGTCGAAATCATCGCTCAAGGGTTCGATCCCGAGGCTGGCCAGCAGCGGGTGAGCTTCGACGCCGTCGCCTTCGTGCCAGAGCAGCGTGCCGAAGCGGCGAGGGTCGCGCAGGCGCAAGCTGGTCTTGGCAAAGATGAGGTCGACGTGGTCGTGCTTCTGCGCCGGGGTTGCCGGCGCGATCAGCCGCAGACTGCCCGACATGCCCAGGTGCAGGATCAGCCAGCCGCCACCATGCGCGCTCTGGCAGTCGAAGAGCAGATACTTGCCGCGCCGCAAAATGGCGTCGACGCGCAGGCCGCTAAGGCGCGCGACGAGGCCTGGCGGCAGCTCGTGGCGCAGCTTGGGCGTGCGAAAAATGGCGCCGGCGATGGTTTGCCCGGCGATGAAAGGCAACAATCCGAGGCGGCTGACTTCGACTTCAGGGAGTTCTGGCATTGCTGCTACCGGCAAAAGTCCATAACATGCATAAAACCATTATGCCGCAAAGTGCTCCAAGCTCACGTGATTTGACCGAGCAATGCAAGGAATCCATGACACACATTCGACCGACTCTCTCTTTCGCCGCGCTAATCCTGGCCTTCAGCCTGTCCGCACTGGCCGCCGACGGCATGACTGTCGCGCGCAAGCCGGCGGCACGTGAGGTCAAGCGACCTGACGCCGCCGCGCCGCGCGCCGGCGATGCCAACTACGCCGATCAGCCCGGCCAGCTCGTCTATCAGGTGCTGCTCGCCGAAATCGCGCTGCAGCGCGGCGATGTGCAACTGGCGAGCTCGGCCTACGCCGATCTCGCCTTGCGCACGCGCGACCCGAAAGTGCTCGAACGAACGGTCGAAGTCGCCGGCTACGCGCGCCGTTTCGACCTGGCGCTCGAGGCTGCGCGGCTGTGGGTCGATGTCGAGCCCGAATCGAAGCGCGCGCAACAGTTGCTGGTCAGCGTCATGATCCTTTCCAATCAGCTCGACGAGCTGGCGCCAACGCTGGTTCGCATGCTCGAGTCCGACCGCAACGCGCTGGCCGAGAACCTGCTCGGACTCAACCGAATGTTCGCGCGCAATCCCGATCGGGTGGCCGTTTTCCGCTTGATCGACAAGGTCTGTCAGCCTTTCTTCGGCATCGCCGAAGCGCACTATTCGGTGGCCATGGCGGCGAGCTCGGCGGGGCTGCGCGAACGCGCGCTGACCGAGATTCGGCGTGCGCTCGAGTTGCGTCCCGATTGGGAAATGGCGGCGCTGCTCGAAGTGCAGCTGCTGTTGCGCGAATCGCCGAGCGAAGCGATCAGCCTGATGCAGGGATTCCTCGAGCGTAACCCGAAAGCGCGCGACCTCGAGTTGGTCCTGGCGCGGGTGCTGATCGGCGAGCGTCAGTATGGCGAAGCCAGGCGCCATTTCGACCAGTTGCTCAAGGACTTTCCGGACAGTCCCGAGGTCGTCTACCCGGCGGCGATGCTGGCGCTGCAGCAGAACGACCGCGCCTTCGCCGAAGCGCAACTCAAGCATTTGCTGACGCTCAATGTTCCGGACAAGAGCCTGGCCTACTATTACCTCGGTCAGCTGGCCGAAGACGCCAAGCGCAACGACGAGGCGCTGGCCTATTACGCCAACGTCGGCGCCGGCGAACAGCACCTCGCGGCGCAGATCCGCCGCGCCCACCTGTTTGCCGCTCAGGGTCAGCTTGATGCGGCGCGCAGCCAGCTGCAGCAGGCGCGCAGCGCGACGCCCGCCGAGCGCGTCCAGCTGCTGATCGCCGAAGCGGCGCTGCTGCGCGACGCCAAGCAGACGCAGGCGGCGCTCGATCTGCTCGAACAGGCGCTCGCCAAGGAGCCTGAACAGCCCGATCTGCTTTACGAGAGTGCGCTGCTCGCCGAAAAGCTCGGGCGAATGGAGCTCCTCGAATCGCGTTTGCGCAAGCTGATCGAGTTGCGTCCGGACAGCGCCCAAGCCTACAACGCGCTGGGCTATTCGTACGCCGATCGCAATCTGCGCCTGCCCGAAGCGCGCGAGCTGATCGAAAAGGCGCTGACGCTGTCTCCCGACGACACCTTCATCATCGACAGTCTGGGCTGGGTGCTTTACCGCCAGGGCGACCTCGCCGGCGCGTTGAGCCAGCTCGAACGCGCCTATGCGCAGCGCGACGATCCGGAAATCGCGGCGCATCTGGGCGAGGTGCTGTCGGCGCTCGGACGCGGCGACGACGCGCGGCGAGTCCTGCTTGAGGCGCAGAAAAAATACCCGGACAACGAGACGCTGGCCGACGCCGTCAAGAAGTTCGCGCGCTGAACCGCATGCTCTGGAACGACCTTTTGACGCGCTTTCAGCGCGCTTTCTGGCGGCTATTGGCGGCCGCCTTGCTCGGCACGCTGTGCGCTGCTTGCGCCGTCCTGCCTTCGTCGCCGGGAACCGCTGGCGCGGCGCGGCGCGACGCGCTCGACGATTTTTCGCTCGAGGCGCGGTTCTCGCTGCGCCATGAAGACAAGAACTACTCCGGGCGGCTGAGTTGGCACCATTCCGGCGCCGACGACGAACTGCTGCTCGCCTCGCCGTTCGGCCAGGGTCTCGCGCAAATCACCACCAGCGCGCGCGGCGCGCAACTGACGATGAGCGACGGTCAGGTCTATGCCGCGGCCGACAGCGAAGCGCTGACGCGCCAGGTGCTCGGCTACCCGTTGCCGCTCGCGCAGCTCACCGACTGGGTGCGCGGGCGCGGCGCCGGCGGCAGCCTTGAACTCGACGACAGCGGACGGCCGCTGCGCCTGCGCCACGACGGCTGGCGAATCGACTACGAATACGACAGCGACGAGCCGCAATCGCCGCCCAGCCGCCTCTTTGCGCAGCGCGACGACGGTCTCGAACTGCGTTTGCGAATCGACGAGTGGATTGCTCTGCCGACCGCGCTGCCGTCTGCCAAGGATCCCTTATGAAAGCCATCACCCGTTCGTGGGACTGGCACAGCGTCTACCCGGCGCCGGCCAAACTCAACCTTTTCCTGCACGTCGTCGGCCGTCGCGCCGACGGTTACCATCTGCTGCAAACGGTGTTCCGCCTGGTCGATCACGGCGACGCGCTGCGCTTTTCATCGCGCGCTGACGGCGACGTTCGGCTGGCGACGCCGTTGCCAGGCGTTGCGCCTGAAAGCGACCTGACGGTGCGCGCCGCGCGGCTGCTGCAGCGCGAGACCGGTTGCCGCCAGGGCGTCGAAATTGCCGTCGACAAGCGCTTGCCGATGGGCGGCGGGCTGGGCGGCGGCAGCTCCGACGCGGCGACCGTGCTGCTCGCGCTCAACCACCTGTGGCAACTCGGACTGCCGCGTCAGCGCCTGCAGCAGATCGGGCTGACGCTGGGCGCCGACGTTCCGGTCTTCGTCGGCGGCCGCAACGCTTTTGCCGAAGGCGTCGGCGAAGCGCTGCAGCCGCTCGACTTGCCGCCGGCCTGGTACGTCGTTCTCGAACCGCCGGTGGCGGTGCCGACCGCGGCGATTTTCGGCGCCCCCGAACTTGTGCGCGACACGCCGGCGATGCTTGCTGCCGACTGGGCGCCGGGCGTTGGCAGCAACGACCTGCAGGCGGTCGCCGTGGCGCGCTTTCCGGTCGTCGCCGACTATCTGCACTGGCTTGCTGCCTACGGCGACGCGCGAATGAGCGGCTCCGGCGCCTGCGTCTTCGCCGAGTTCTCGCATCAGCAAGCGGCGCAGGCGGTGGTCAGCGCGCTTCCGGCGACGATGGTCGGCTGGGTCGCTGCCGGGCTCGAGCGCCATCCGCTGTGCGCGCTCGCCGAGTAAGGACGGTCAGTACGCCGGTTTTTCCTTGGCAGCCTCGAAGCGCGCGACGCCGGCCATGATCTCCTGTTTGGCTTCTTCGACGCCGAGCCAGCCCCTGAGCTTGACGAACTTGCCGGGTTCCAGATCCTTGTAGTGCGCGAAGAAATGCGCGATCTGGTCGAGGATCATCGGCTGCACGTCGCGCGTGCTGAGGACCTGGCGATACATCGTCGTCAGTTGGTCGACGGGAACGGCGAGCACCTTGCCGTCGCCGCCGGCTTCGTCTTCCATGTCGAGGATGCCGATCGGCCGGCAGCGAACGACGACGCCCGGCGGCAGCGCGAACTGCGCCAGCACCAGCACATCGACCGGGTCGCCGTCGTCGGAGATGGTGTGCGGGATGTAGCCGTAGTTGCACGGGTAGTGCATCGCCGTCGACATGAAACGGTCGACGAAAATTGCGCCGCTCGCCTTGTCGACCTCGTATTTGACCGGGTCGGCGTCCATCGGGATCTCGATGATGACGTTGAAATCGTTGGGTAGCGAAATGCCTGATGGGACGTTGTTGAGAGCCATGCGGTCTTTCTTGAACGAGGGTTGAAGGCAGAATGCGGTGATTGTATCAATGCGAGCTTATGCCAAACTGACAAATGCGGCGTCGCCTGCTCAGACGTTTCATTCGTTCCCGCAGTGAATCGTGGGGGTAAAATGCCGCCACCGATTCAAACACTCAACCCATCAACGCCACCGAGTCCCCTCCATGTCCGTGAAAATCATCCCGAGTGCGCCGAACGCCTACGCCTATCCGCTGCTGATCAAGCAACTGCTGCACACGCCGCTGGCTACCGCTGCCGACCAGGAGATTACCTACCAGGGCAAGCTGCGCTACTCGTACCGGACCTTGCGCGAGCGCATCGCGCGGCTGGCCAGCGGGCTCGCCGGGTTGGGGGTCGAAGCCGGGCAAACCGTGGCGATGATGGACTGGGACAGCCACCGCTATCTCGAGTGTTTCTTTGCCGTGCCGATGATGGGCGCGGTGCTGCAGACGGTCAATGTGCGCCTCTCGGCCGAGCAGATCCTGTACACCCTCAATCACGCCGGCGCCGACGTGCTGCTGATCAACCGCGATTTCCTCGAGTTGCTCGCGCCGATCGCATCGCGCCTGACGACCGTCAAGCACTTCGTGCTGATCGACGACGAAGCGGCGCCGGTCGATGCTCCGGTCAGTTTTGCCGCCGAATACGAAGGGCTGCTCGCTGCCGCTTCCGCGCAGTACGACTTTCCCGATTTCGACGAGAACGCGCAGGCGACGGTGTTTTATACGACGGGAACGACCGGACTGCCGAAGGGCGTTTATTTCAGCCACCGGCAACTGGTGCTGCACACGCTTGGCGTCGCTACCTGCGTCGGTACTGCCGCCGGCCAGGGGCGGCTGCACCGCGAAGACGTCTATATGCCGATCACGCCGATGTTCCACGTGCATGCCTGGGGCTTGCCCTACGTCGCCACGCTGCTCGGTCTCAAGCAGGTCTATCCCGGCCGCTATCTGCCGGCGGCGCTGCTGCAGCTGATCGCCAAGGAAAAGGTGAGCTTCTCGCATTGCGTTCCGCCGATCATGCAGATGCTGCTCTCCCACCCGACCAGCGCTGCCGTCGACCTTTCGGGCTGGAAGGTGATGATCGGCGGTTCGGCGATGTCGCCGGCGCTGGCGCGCGCGGCGCTCGCGCGCGGCATCGACGTGTTTACCGGTTACGGCATGTCCGAAACCTGTCCGGTGCTGTCGGTCGCGCACCTTTCGAGCGATGATCTGCAGTTGCCGGTCGACCAGCAGGCGACGCTGCGCAGCAAGACCGGCTTGCCGCTGCCGCTCGTCGATCTGCGCGTGGTGACGCCGGAGATGGCCGACGTCGCGCACGACGGTGTCGCCAGCGGCGAAGTGGTGGTGCGCTCGCCGTGGCTGACCCAGGGCTATCTCAAGGCGGCGCAAGCGTCGACCGAACTGTGGGCGGGCGGCTATCTGCATACCCAGGACATCGGCAACATCGACGCGCGCGGTTACGTGAAGATCACCGACCGCATCAAGGACGTGATCAAGACCGCCGGCGAGTGGACCTCGTCGCTGCAGCTCGAAGACGTCATCGGCCAGCACGAGGCCGTTCTCGAAGTGGCGGTGATCGGCGTTCCCGATGAGAAATGGGGCGAGCGCCCGCTGGCGCTGGTGGTGCTCAAAGCCGACTGCGAGGGCCGGATCAGCGAGCATGCAGTGCGCAATTTTTCTGCGCACCTCATCGAAAGCACCGGCATCTCGCGTCACGGCAAGCTGCTGCAGGTGCGCTTCGTCAAGGCGCTGGCCAAGACCAGCGTCGGCAAGATCAACAAACGCGAAATGCGCGAAACCCTGTTGACGCCGTAGCCTGCGCGTCAGTCAGGCCGGGCCTGTGTGCGGCGCACCGGGCTTGTTTTGATAGACTTCTCGCGCCCCTGTTTTTTTTGGAAAAAGCACTGTATAATCCGCGCCTCGCTTGCTAGGACGCATTTAGTGAGCGACTGCTGGGGAGTCGCCAAGTTGGTTAAGGCACCGGATTTTGATTCCGGCATTCGAAGGTTCGAATCCTTCTTCCCCAGCCATTCTGTTTATTTCAAGTCGGGCAGCGGGTCTGCCCGATTCTATGTGGCGCCCTCACGGCGTCGGGGATGCGCGCTATGGCCTACGACAGCCTGATGGTATTCACCGGTAATGCCAACCCCAGGTTGGCTGCCGACGTCGTCAAACGCCTCAATATTTCGCTCGGACGCGCTAATGTCGGCCGTTTTTCGGATGGCGAAATTACCGTCGAAATTCAGGAGCACGTGCGCGGCAAGGATGTCTTCATCCTGCAATCGACCTGCGCGCCGTCCAACGAAAATCTGATGGAACTGCTGGTGATGGTCGATGCGCTCAAGCGCGCGTCGGCAACGCGAATTACCGCGGCGATCCCCTACTTCGGTTATTCGCGTCAGGATCGACGCGTTCGCTCGGCGCGCGTGCCGATCGCCGCCAAGCTGGTCGCCGACCTGCTGACCGCCGCGGGCGTGCACCGGGTGCTGACGATGGACCTGCACGCCGAGCAGATCCAAGGCTTCTTCAACATCCCGGTCGACAACATCTATTCGTTGCCGATCATGCTCGCCGACGTCTGGAAAAAGGATTTCAAGAATCTGATGGTCGTCTCCCCGGACGTCGGTGGTGTGGTTCGCGCGCGCGCGTTGGCCAAGCGTCTCGAGTGCGACCTGGCGATCATCGACAAGCGCCGTCCGAAGGCCAACGTCTCGGAAGTCATGAACATCATCGGCGATGTCGCCGGCCGCACCTGCGTGATCATGGACGACATGGTCGATACCGCCGGAACGCTGTGCAAGGCGGCTGGCGCGCTCAAGGCCAAAGGCGCCAAGAAGGTGCTCGCCTACTGCGTGCACCCGGTGCTGTCCGGCGCGGCGGTCAGCCGGATCAACGATTCCGAGCTCGACGAGCTGGTCGTTACCGATACCATTCCGCTCAGTGCCGAAGCGCAGGCCTCGCCGCGAATTCGTCAATTGTCGGTCGCCGATGTGTTGGCCGAGACGATTCGCCGCATCAGCAACGAGGATTCGGTTTCCTCGTTGTTCATCGAATAGTTTTCTTAACCCCCTGCCTGGTCGCGGGCGGGGTTTGCATCAACCAGGAGTAATTCATGAAATTTGAACTTAACGCACAAAAGCGCACACTGCAGGGGTCCGGAGCGAGCCGCCGCCTGCGTCACGCTGACAAGGTACCGGGCATCATTTATGGCGGAACCGCTGCCCCGCTGATGATCGAACTGCCGCACAACGAACTGCTGCTGGCGCTGCGCAAAGAGGCGTTTCACGCTTCGGTGCTGACCATCAAGGTCGATGGCAAAGCCGAAACCGTGCTGCTGCGTGATTCGCAGATGCACGCTTACCGGCCGCTGGTGTTGCACGTCGATTTCCTGCGCGTCGATGCCACCCATGCGAT
This sequence comes from Pseudomonadota bacterium, assembly GCA_018262095.1. Lineage (GTDB taxonomy): Bacteria > Pseudomonadota > Gammaproteobacteria > Burkholderiales > Rhodocyclaceae > Propionivibrio. The sequence goes on along the minus strand of JAGTRW010000018.1, from coordinate 41,242 downwards.
TCACCAGAAGGTGCCGCTGCACTTCATCAACGCCGAAGACGCGCCAGGCGTCAAGCTGTCCGGCGGCATCGTTTCGCCGTCGCTGGTCGAAATCGAGGTGAGCTGCCTGCCGCAGGATCTGCCGTCGTTTATCGAAGTCGACCTCTCGAAACTCGAAGCCGGTCACTCGATCCACGTCTCGCAACTGGTTTTCCCGAAGGGTGTTGCGTCGAACATCCACGGCGGCGACGACCCGGTGGTCGTGACGATCTCGCTCAAGAAGGCCTCGGCTGAGGAAGTTGTGGCCGAGGGCGAAGCCGCCGCTGCTGCTCCTGCCGCTCCTGCCGCCTGATCTTTCGCATCTGGATCACCAGCCGCCGTTCGGTACCTTGGTGCCTGCGGCGGCTTTTAGTTTTCAGGGTAGCTCACAATGATTCCTCCGCGCCTGATCGTCGGCCTCGGCAACCCCGGCAACGAGTACGAGGATAACCGTCATAACCTCGGGTTCTGGTTTGTCGACCGACTGGCGAGCGATCTCAAAGTGTCGCCGGTGGCGCAGGGCAAGTTCTTTGGCCGCGTCGCGCGCGACGGCGACCGGTGGCTGTTGCAGCCGTCCACTTTCATGAACCACTCGGGTCAGGCGGTCGCCGCGCTGGCGCGCTTCTACAAGATCGAAGCGCAGGAAATCCTGGTCGTGCATGACGAGCTCGACCTGCCGCCGGGCGCCATCCGCCTCAAACAGGGCGGCGGCAACGGCGGCCACAACGGTCTCAAGGACATTCAGGCGCACTTGGCAACCCCCGACTTCTGGCGCTTGCGTCTGGGGATCGGCCATCCCGGCGAGCGCAACGAGGTCATCAACTACGTTTTAAAAGCGCCGCGCAAGGAAGAGCACGAACTGATCGACCGCGCGATCGACCGCTGTCTGCTCGCCTGGCCCAAGCTTGGCGCCGGCGATTACGAGGCGGCGCAGCGGCTGTTGCACCCCAAGAGTACTTTGCCGTGATGCTGCGCATCACTCGGGCGCACGTCAAAGCGGCTTAACATGAACCACAACGTGCACAACGAACACGACGGAAACCAATGCCTTTTCAGTGAATGCTTGCGGGACAGGTTGGCGGGGTGACTCCAGGTAGGCCAATGAATGGCTTGGCGTTGTGCCCGTCGTGGTCGTTGTGGTTAATTTCGGCATCAAATACAGGAATCTCACCATGAGCCTCAAATGCGGAATCGTCGGACTGCCCAATGTCGGCAAGTCCACCCTCTTCAACGCGCTGACCAAGGCCGGTGTCGCCGCTGAAAATTATCCCTTCTGCACCATCGACCCTTCGGTCGGCATCGTCGAAGTGCCCGACAAACGCATGGCTCAACTCTGCGCGATCGTCAAGCCGCAACGCGTCGTCGCTGCGGTCACCGAGTTCGTCGACATCGCCGGGCTGGTCGCCGGCGCGTCGAAGGGTGAGGGGCTGGGCAACAAGTTCCTGGCCAACATCCGCGAGACTGACGCCGTGCTGCACGTCGTTCGCTGTTTTGCCGACGACAACGTGATCCACGTTTCGGGCAGCGTCGATCCGCTGCGCGACATCGAGATCATCGACACCGAACTCGCGCTCGCCGACATGGCCGTCGTCGAGAAGGCGCTGGCGCGCTACCGCAAGCCGGCGAGCGCCGGCGACAAGGACGCCAAGGTGCTCGTCGCGGTGCTCGAGAAGTGCTTTGCGCAGCTCGATAAGGCCAAACCGATCCGTGCGCTCGACCTCTCCAAGGAGGAATGGGCGAGCCTCAAGACCTTCTGCCTGATCACCGCCAAGCCGGTGCTTTACGCGGCCAACGTCGCCGAGGGCGGTTTCGAGAACAACCCGTATCTCGACGCGGTGCGCGAGCACGCCAAGGCAGAAAAGGCCGAGGTCGTCGCCGTCTGCGCGGCGATCGAAGCCGAGATCGCCGACCTCGACGATGAAGAAAAGCAGCTTTTCCTCGCCGACCTCGGACTCGAAGAGCCGGGTCTCGACCGGCTGGTGCATACCGGCTACCACCTGCTCGGGCTGCAGACCTACTTCACAGCCGGCGTCAAGGAAGTTCGCGCGTGGACGATCCATCAGGGCGACACCGCGCCGCAGGCAGCCGGCGTCATCCATACCGACTTCGAGCGCGGCTTCATCCGCGCGCAGACGATCTCCTTCGACGACTTCATCACCTACGGCGGCGAGCAGGGCGCCAAGGAAGCGGGCAAGATGCGCGCCGAGGGCAAGGAGTACGTCGTCAAAGACGGCGACGTGCTCAACTTCCTGTTCAACGTGTAGACCAGGCTTGAGCGGCGGGAACGATGAGTCATGACTCTTCGGTTTCGCTAGCCGGCGCGCCGGCGACCTATCGCGGCCGCTTCGCGCCTTCGCCGACCGGGCCGCTGCATTTCGGTTCGCTGGTCGCTGCGGTCGGCAGCTATCTCGACGCGCGCGCCCACGGCGGGCAGTGGCTGCTGCGCATCGAAGACATCGACGCGCCGCGTACGATGGCCGGCGCTAGCGACGCCATTTTGCGAACGCTCGCCGGTTTCGGCTTCGAATGGGATGGCGAGGTGCTGGTGCAGAGCCGCCGCCTCGACCTTTATCACGCCGCATTGGTCCGCCTGCAGCTTGACGGCGAGGTCTATCCCTGTGCCTGTTCGCGGCGCGAGATCGTGGCCGCATCCAGTTCGCGCTCGGTCGATGGCGGGCTGCTTTATCCCGGTACCTGTCGCGCCGGTCTGGCCGCGGGCAAAGCCGCGCGCGCCTGGCGCCTGCGTCTTCCCGATCAGGAATTGCGCTTCGTCGATCGTATCCAGGGCGAGGTGCGGCAGAATCTGCAACGTGAGGTTGGCGACGTCGTGTTGCTGCGCGCCGACGGACAGTATGCCTATCAACTGGCGGTCGTCGTCGACGATGCCGCGCAAGGGGTCAATGCCGTCGTTCGCGGCGTCGACCTGCTCGATTCGACGGCGCGCCAGATCTGGCTGCAACGGCGCCTCGGCTTGCCGACGCCGAGCTACGCGCATCTGCCGGTGGTCGTCAATGCGGTCGGCGAGAAGCTTTCCAAGCAGACCCAGGCGCCGGCCGTCGCATCGTCGGGCGGCAGTGCGCTGCTCGCCCGCGCGCTGCGTTTTCTCGGCCAGCCGCTGCCCGCCGAAATGCACGGCGCGCCGCTCGCCGAATTTTGGCGCTGGGCAATCGCCAACTGGTCGATGGCGCGCGTGCCGGCGCTGCGCGCCGTGTTTCCGGGCGACGTTGCTTAGCTTTGCAATTGACCCTTATGCCATGGGCAGGAGTACTATGGCATACCCGGTGCGGTAAAGATCGGTAACGATTGCCTCAATTGCACGAATTGTGACGAGCGGATGTCTGCGGCAGGAAATTCCGGAGTGCTGGTCGATGGCGTCCCGCTTGTGCGCCGGCGTCGCCTGAGCGTCGGCGTGCTGATTGCGCTCGCCGTCATCGCCTGGTGCTTTGCGTCGTGGCTACTCGCCGAACGCCTGGTTTCTGAGCGGACGAACCTGCTGATCGAGCGCGAACAGGATGCCGTTTCGTCGGCGGCGGCGGCGGTCGGCGCCAATGCCGGGTTTGCCCTGGCGCACATGAGCCACATTCCGAAGGTGTTGGCCCGGCAGCCGGAAATCGAGACGATCCTGGCGCGCCTGGGAAGCGGCATGTCGCGCATTTCGCTGGCGCCGCCGCAGCTCAGGGGTTTGCTGGAAAAGGATGCGGGCCTGTCGAGGCTGGCCAAACGGCTCGAGGCAATGGTCGCCGACCTTGGCGTCGACCAGGTGATGGTCATCGACGATTCGGGCAATTGCATTGCCTCGGGAGGTTTTCCTCGCGCCGCCACGGCAACTGGCGTCAACTATCTCGACCGCGAGTACTTTACCAAGGCCAAGCGCGATGGCGTGGGGCAACAGTTCGCCGTCGGCCGGACAACGCGTACGCCGGGGATTTTTTACTCGGCGGCGGTGACCTCCGGATCGCGCTTTCTCGGAGTGATTGCCGTCAAGATCGACGTCTCGCGGCTCGCTCGGCTGGTCAGCGACGCCAATGCCTTCATTACCGACGAGAACGGGGTGGTGATTATCGCCGGCGATCGCGGTTTTTACATGAAGTCGGTTCCGGGGGCCTGGGTGAAGCGCTTGAGCGAGGGCGAACAGCTGCGCCGATACCAGCGGCGGGAGTTCGAAACGCTGGCCATCGAGCCGGTCGATGTGCATGGCATTCGCCTGGTGCGGCTTGAGGGGCGTCGCGCGCCGATGCTCGAGGCGCTCTCTTACAGCCAGGCCGACATGCTCAAGATCTGGGTTTTCCGTGATCTCTCTGAGCTGTTGCGCATCCAGCGCGAAGGTCGTTGGTTATGGCTTGTACTGCTGGTCGCGGGCGCCTCGCTGATCGCCAGCGTTGGCGCCGCGATCCGCTATTTGCGGCGCGGCCGCGAGCACCAGGTCGAAATTGCCCGGATCAACGAAGAACTCGTCGCGCTCAACGATGAGTTGAAAGTGCACGCCTGTTTCGATTCGCTGACCGGTTGCCGCAACCGCCGCTATTTTCTTGAGGAAGTCGACAATGAGCTCAAGCGCTCTGCGCGCTTCGCTTTCCCTTGCTGCGTGGCGGTGCTCGACATCGATCACTTCAAGGCGGTTAACGACGAACATGGGCATGCCGCCGGCGACGTTCTGCTCAAACACTTTGCGCAGACGGTCGGTGCTTGCCTGCGTTCGTCCGATTCGCTGGGCCGGCTGGGCGGCGAAGAGTTCGCGCTATTGCTGCCGCAGACGACGCTGGAAGGTGCGGTCGAACTGGCCGAGCGAGTTCGCTCCGCGGTCGAGTGCTCGTCAGTGCGCGACGGTGTCATCGAGGTGCGTGTCACCGCCAGTATCGGCGTTGAGCGATGGCGCGGCGCCGACGATAGCGTCGAAAGCCTGCTGGTTCGCGCCGACCATGCCATGTATGCGGCCAAGCATGACGGGCGCAATCGGGTCAATGTCCAGGCAACGAGTTCCAACCTGAGCCTGTTTGCCGACGGTTAGTCGTGCGGCTCAGTGCTTGCCGCCGTAACCCGAAATGCCGATGGCGAGGCGAACGAGGTTGTAGCTCACCCAGCGCAGCAGGCGCGAGTGCCACGGCAATTGCTGCCAGCGTTCAGGCAGCAATTCGCGCGCGCCTTGCTGCATGCGCAGCTTGAGGCTACCGTGCAATTGCCCGGCAAAGTCCTGGTCGAGCGCGATGACGTTGGCCTCCCTCGACAACAACAGGCTGAAGGGGTCGATGTTCGACGAGCCGACCGTCGCCCACTGCCGGTCGATGACCGCCACCTTGGCATGCAGGAAACTGTGGTGGTATTCGAAGATGCGGATGCCCGCCGCGAGCAGGCTGCCGTAGAGCGCCTGCGTCGCGTAGTGCTGCAGGCGGTACTCGATGCGTCCCTGCAGCACGATGCTGACCTGCACGCCGCGGTGCGCCGCGTCGCGCAGTGCTTGGCGGAAGCGGCGTCCGGGCAGGAAGTAGGCGTTGGCAATCAGGACCTCGCTTTGCGCAGCGTCGATCGCCCTCAGATAGGCTTCTTCGATCGCCCGCCGATGCCGGATGTTGTCGCGCACGACGAAGCTCGCCAGTTGCTTGCCGCGTGGCAAAGGGGCCGGCGCCGCGCTCTTGCCGATGCGGTAGCGACGTTTCAGGTGCACCCAGATGACGATTTCCCAAAGCCGTTGCATGGCGCCGCGGATCGGCAGCAGCAGCGGGCCTTCGATCCGTACGGCGTAGTCGTAGCGCGGCGGCAAATGCGCCTGCGGGTCGAGGTCGTCGACGACATTGATGCCGCCGACGAAGGCGATTTCGCCGTCGATGACCGCCAGCTTGCGATGCAGGCGGCGCAGGCGATGACGGCGCAGGCGAAAGCGTGCGAGGTCGGGCCGATAGACGACGGCCATGACGCCGCCTGCGATCAGCGCCGGGCCCAGCGTCCTGGAAAATTCCGGCGAGCCGATGCCGTCGACCAGCAGGCGCACGGCGATGCCGCGCCGGGCGACAGCGATCAGCGCGCTGGCGACGGCACGGCCGGTGTCGTCATCGGCGAAGATGTAGCTTTCCAGGTGCACGTCACGCTGCGCGCCGTCGATCGCCGCGAGCAGCGCCGGAAAGTACTCCGCGCCGCTGTTGAGCAGCGTCAGCCGGTTGCCGGCAATGAACTCAGCGGCCACCGCTGGCGCGCAGCAAATGCGCCGACAGCGCGGCGTGATCGGAGATCTTCGACCACGGCGCGCCGCTGTGAATCTTGGCGTGGCTGACCGAGAAGCCGCGCACGTAGATGCGGTCGAGGCGCAGCACCGGCCGTTTGGCCGGGAAACTGCGGCCGGGGGTCTCCGGGCTGCCGGTGAGGCCGCCGAAGACTTCAGCCAGGCCCAGGCGGTGCGCCAGCAACTCGTCGGCTTCGTTGCGCCAGTCGTTGAAGTCTCCGGCGATGAGTAGCGGTGCGTCGGGTTCGGCGATCTCTTCCAGGTAATGGGCCAGTGCATCGAGCTGCCGGCGCCGCGAACGCGCGAACAGCGAGAGGTGGACGCAGACGCAGTGCAGTGCCTGATCGAGCCCCGGCACCTTGATCGCGCAGTGCAGCAGGCCGCGCCGTTCGAAGCGCAGGTGGGTGACGTCCTGGTTGTGCGAGTGCTCGATCGGGAAGCGAGAAAGGATCGCGTTGCCGTGGTGCCCGTGGTCGTAGATCACGTTGCTGCCGTAGGCCGTTGCCTGCCACACGTCTTCGGCGAGAAAGTCCTGCTGCGCTTCGGCCGGCCAGTTGTCGATGCTTGCCGCATGGCGGCTGTTGCAGCCCTGGACCTCCTGCAGAAAGACGATGTCCGAATCGAGCGAGCGCAACTGCTCGCGCAACTCGTGCACCATCAGGTGCTGGTTGAACTGCGAGAATCCCTTGTGGATGTTGTAGGTGACGACTTTGAGCTGGGGGCTTTTCATGATCCTCACGAAACCGCGAGCATCCTCTCAAGTGCGAGGCGGGCAAGGACGGCTTCGTGTTCGGGAACCTTGATCTGGTTGACGATCTGCCCCTCGGCGAGATTTTCGAGAACCCACGCCAGATGTTGCGGGTCGATGCGCTGCATCGTCGAACACATGCAGACGGTCGGCGCCATGAAGTGCACGATTTTGCCGTCGGCCTTGACTTCCTCGGCCAGCCGATTGACCAGATTGAGTTCGGTGCCGACCAGCCAGCGCGTGTTCGGCGCGGCTTCGCGGATCGTCTTGACGATCAGTTCGGTCGAGCCGACGTAGTCCGATTGCTGGCAGACGTCGAAGTCGCACTCGGGGTGAGCGATCACCAGTCCGTCCGGATATTGCTTGCGAAACTTCTCGATATGCGTTGGTTGGAACATCTGGTGCACCGAGCAGTGGCCTTTCCAGAGCAGCAGTCGGGCCTTGCGGATCTGTTCCGGAGTCAGGCCGCCGAGTTCGAGGTCGGGATCCCAGACCATCATTTCTTCGAGCGGGATTCCCATCGTGTGGCCCGTCCAGCGGCCCAGATGCTGGTCGGGGAAGAACAGGATCTTCGGCCGTTGGGCGAAAGCCCACCCGGCGATCGCTGCGGCGTTCGACGAGGTGCACACGATGCCGCCGTGCGCTCCGCAGAAGGCCTTGAGGTCGGCCGCCGAGTTGATGTAGGTGACCGGGGTGAACTGTTCATCGGCGTCGAGCACGCTGTCAAGTTCGCGCCAGCAGCGTTCGACCTTGGCCAGGTTGGCCATGTCGGCCATCGAGCAACCGGCCGCCAAGTCGGGCAGGATCGCCTTTTGCTGCGGTTTGGACATGAAGTCGGCGACTTCGGCCATGAAATGGACGCCGCAGAAGACGATGTATTCGGCATCGGTTTGCGAAGCGAGGCGCGAGAGTTTGAGCGAGTCGCCGGTCAGGTCGGCGTACTGATAGACGTCGGAACGTTGGTAGTGGTGGCCGAGGATCACCGCGCGCTCGCCCAGTTTGGCGCGCGCGCTGCGAATTCGCTGGTGGCAATCGTCGTCCTGCAGTGCGTTGAAATTCTCGAAATTGATGCGGGCGGTCTTCATTGACAGGTCTCGGAGCGTTGCTGCGGTCAAGCAGCTGGTGGTGGCAGAAAAGGGTTGCGGAAGGCGTGGCTTAAGTGCTTGCGATGCCGGGGCTCAGTTTGTCCACGGCAGGCCGGCATGGCGCCAGCCGCCGGTCTTGCCGCGCTGGCCGTTGGCGTCCTTGTCGCCCTCGAAACCTTCGAGCACGTTGTAGCAGGCGCTGTAACCGGCCTCGTTGGCGAGGCTGGCGGCGTGGTGCGAGCGCACGCCGCTGCGGCAGAGGAACATCACCAGCGATTGCGGGTCGACGCAGTGCTTGAGCTGCGCCAGGAAATGGCTGTTGGGTTGATTTGACGGGTAGCTTATCCACTCGATTTCCTCGGCGCGCGGAACTCGCCCGACCCAATCCCATTCGGCTCGGGTGCGCACGTCGACGAGCTTGGCGCCGGGCGCCAGTTGCCAGACTTCAAAGGCTTCACGCGGCGTCAGCGCGCCGGCGTAAGGTAGCCCGAGTTCTCGCGCGCGCGCCTGGGCAAGGTTCAGAAGGTCGGCGAGTTTTCCCATGGCATTGAGGTCCTGGTGGAGAGTTCAAAGTATAAATCACTTGCCCGGCACGTGCCGTTTCCTCGGTACGCGGCGGTTGTGCACTGTTGTGGTGCGACTCCTGGATGTTGCGCACCATGTCGGTGCGTAAAAATACTCCAGGTCAGTGATAAGGCCTTATGGCACAATGCAAAGTTCCCCGCGCATCGATTGGCATGGTTTCTGCTAATTACCGGGAGCACCTTTTTATTGTCGCCGGAAATTACCGGCATCCGCTGAGGAGACTTCGAAAATGGCAAGCCCGCAAGACGTAATCAAGATGGTCAAGGAAAACGACGTCAAGTTCGTCGATTTCCGCTTTACCGATACCCGTGGCAAGGAACAGCACGTCACTGTTCCGGTCAGCGCGTTTGACGAAGGCAAGTTTGAGAATGGTCACGCCTTCGACGGTTCGTCGATTGCCGGCTGGAAGGGGATTCAAGCCTCCGACATGCAGCTGATGCCCGATCCTTCGACTGCCTATATCGACCCCTTCTTCGACGAAACGACGCTGGTTCTGACCTGCGACGTCGTCAATCCGGCCGATGGCAGTGGCTACGACCGCGACCCGCGCTCGATCGCCAAGCGCGGCGAAGCCTACCTCAAGTCGACCGGAATCGGTGATACGGCCTTCTTCGGCCCGGAACCCGAATTTTTCATTTTCGATTCGGTCGACTGGAGCGTCGACATGTCGGGTTGCAGCCTGAAGATTTACTCGCAGGAAGCCGCCTGGACCTCGGGCGAGAAGAGCGAGAGCGGCGGCGGCTCGGGTCACCGGCCGACGGTCAAGGGCGGTTATTTCCCCGTTCCGCCGGTCGATAGCCTGCACGACATCCGTTCGGCGATGTGTCTGGCGCTCGAAGCGCTTGGCGTTCCGGTCGAAGTCCATCACCACGAAGTGGCGACCGCCGGCCAATGCGAAATCGGTACCGTGTTCAGCACCCTGGTCAAGCGCGCCGACTGGACGCAGATCCTCAAGTACGTCGTGCATAACGTCGCACACCAGTACGGCAAGACCGCGACCTTCATGCCGAAACCGATCGTCGGCGACAACGGTTCGGGAATGCACGTGCACCAGTCGATCTGGAAAGATGGCAAGAACCTGTTCGCCGGCAACGGTTACGCCGGCCTCTCCGAACTGGCGCTCTTCTATATCGGCGGCATCATCAAGCACGCCAAGGCGCTCAACGCCATCACCAACCCCGGCACCAACTCGTACAAGCGCCTCGTTCCGCACTACGAAGCGCCGGTCAAGCTCGCCTACTCGGCCAAGAACCGTTCGGCGTCGATCCGTATTCCGCACGTCGCTTCCGACAAGGCGCGCCGCATTGAAACCCGCTTCCCCGATCCGATCGCCAATCCTTACCTGTGCTTCACTGCGCTGCTGATGGCCGGCCTCGACGGCATCCAGAACAAGATTCACCCGGGCGATGCGGCCGACAAGAACCTCTACGACCTGCCGCCGGAAGAGGATGCCAAGATCCCGACCGTTTGCGCCAGCCTCGAAGAAGCCTTGGATGCGCTCGACAAGGATCGTGACTTCTTGACCCAGGGCGGTGTCTTCTCGAGCGACTGGATCGATGCTTTCATCACGCTCAAGATGGAAGAAGTCAACAAGGTTCGCATGACGACACACCCGGTCGAATTTGACCTGTACTACAGCTGCTGATCGTTCGTTCGCTTGCAGGCACGAAGGACGGGCTTGCCCGTCCTTTTTTTGTCTACCGTCGACGGGTTTTGCGCGTTTGTATTTCCCAGGGCCGTCCCATACACTGGTACCCTGATCAGCCCCACGATGCTGGCTACCACCAAAGGATAGGAACGCGATGAATTTTCAGCGGCTGTATCTCTTGACCGCCTTGTTGGCCGCGCTGCCGGTTCAGGCGGATGTCATGTACCAATGCGTCGATGAAGGCGGCCACAAATCGTTTTCGAACATCAAGTCGTCGGCCAAGGGGGCCAAGTGCACCGCCATGGATCTGGGTGCGCCGGTGACCGTTCCAGCGCCCAAGGCGGCGGCGAAAACGCCGACGCCGGCGACTTTTCCGAAGGTCGACGACAGCACGCAGAAGGCGCGTGATACCGATCGCCGGCGCATTCTCGACAGCGAACTGGCGGCCGAGCAGAAGAATCTCGACGAGGCCAAGAAGGCCCTGGCCGAGCAGGAAGCGATCATTCTGCCCAACGAACGAATGCAGCATGGCGGCATCAGCGGCGGCAAGGTCGAGGAGCGAATTGCCCCCTACCGTGACAAAGTGGCTTTGCACGAGCGCAATATCGAGGCCATCCAGAAAGAAATTGCAAAACTGCGTTGATTCCCGGGTCACCTGAAAAACATGCCTGATACTTCGTCCAACCCCTTTGGCGGGCTAGATCTGCTGTCGTCGTCGGTCGTTCTGCTCGACGAGAATTTTGCCATTCGCTACATGAATTCGGCGGCCGAAAATCTGCTGGAGATCAGCAACAAGACCTTTGCCGGGGCTCGTCTGGACAGCGTCGTCGAATTCCCCGGCGCTCTCCAGGAAGCGCTTGATCACGCCTTCACGCAGGGCTGGAGTTATACCGGTCAGAGCATCAGGCTGACGCGCAACGATGGCGTCGTGCTGCATCTGAACTGTACGGTCAATCCGACCGATTCGCCACAGGCGCGCCTGCTCGTCGAGTTGTGGCCGATCGATCAGCAGCTCAAGGCGACGCGTGAAGAGCGGCAGATTTCCGATCAACTGGCGAGCCGCGAGCTGATCCGCAATCTGGCGCACGAAATCAAGAACCCGCTGGGTGGCATCCGCGGCGCGGCGCAGCTGCTCGAACACGAACTCAACAACCCGGGTCTGCGCGAATACACCCAGGTCATCATCAAGGAGGCCGACCGCCTGCAGGACCTGATGAAGCGGCTGCTCTCGCCGCATCGACCGATGCAGCCGGCGCCGGTCAATATCCACGAAATCCTCGAACGCGTGCGCAGCCTGCTGACCGCCGAGTTCCCGCAAACGTTGACCGTGCGGCGCGATTACGACACCAGCCTGCCCGACTTGATCGGCGACCGCGAGCAATTGATTCAGGCCGTTCTCAATATCGCGCGCAATGCTGCGCAGGCGATCAAAGGGGCGCCCAGCGGCGAACCCGGGGGCGGCCAGATTACGCTGCGCACCCGCGTCGACCGGCAGGTCACGCTGGCCAAGCGGCGCCACCGGCTGGCGCTCGAATTACAGGTGATCGACAACGGGCCGGGGATCCCCGAAGACATTCGCGAGCGCATGTTCTACCCGCTGGTCTCCGGCCGCCAAGGCGGTAGCGGTCTTGGGCTAACGCTGGCGCAGAGCTTCATTCAACAGCACCAGGGAACGATCGAATGCGAGAGCCGCCCGGGCTATACCTGCTTCACGATCCGAATGCCACTGATCACAGGGTGATGGCAAGCTATTTGCTATAGCTTCCATATACTCCTCATGATGTCTGGTAAAACAATGAAACCTGTCTGGATCGTCGACGACGACAAGTCAATTCGCTGGGTGCTCGAGAAGACCCTGGCCCGTGAGCAGGTGCCGTTCAAGAGTTTTGCCTCGGCCAGCGAAGCGCTGTCGCAGCTCGACCTCGGCGCCGAGCCGCCGCAGGTGCTGGTCTCGGACATCCGCATGCCCGGCGAGTCGGGGCTCGACCTGCTCAAGCAGGTCAAGACGCGCTTTCCGTCGCTGCCGGTGATCATCATGACCGCCTACTCGGACCTCGACAGCGCGGTCGCTGCCTTCCAGGGTGGCGCTTTCGAGTATCTGCCCAAGCCTTTCGACGTCGACCAGGCGCTCGAACTGATCCGGCGCGCGATCGACGAGAGTTTGCACCAGGTTGGTGCGTCGAGCGAGCCGGGACTGGTTCCCGAGATCCTCGGCCAGGCGCCGGCGATGCAGGAGGTTTTTCGCGCCATCGGCCGCCTCTCGCAGTCCAATGCGACGGTGATGATCACCGGCGAATCGGGGTCGGGCAAGGAACTCGTCGCGCGCGCCGTGCATCGGCATAGCCTGCGTTCGGACAAGCCGTTCATCGCCATCAATACCGCGGCGATCCCGAAGGACTTGCTCGAATCCGAGCTCTTTGGCCACGAGCGCGGTGCTTTCACCGGCGCCGCAGCGCAGCGGCGCGGACGCTTCGAGCAGGCCGAGGGCGGTACGCTGTTCCTCGACGAGATCGGCGATATGCCGTCCGAGCTGCAGACCCGTCTGTTGCGCGTGCTGTCCGACGGCAATTACTACCGCGTCGGCGGTCATTCGCCGATCAAGGCCAACGTCAGGATCATCGCGGCAACGCATCAGAATCTCGAAACTCGGGTCAAGGAAGGCCTCTTTCGCGAGGATCTGTTCCACCGCCTCAACGTGATCCGCGTGCGTCTGCCGAGCCTGCGCGAGCGGCGCGAGGATATCCCGATCCTGGCGCGTCATTTCCTGCAAAAGAGCGCGCAGGATCTGGGCGTCGAAGCCAAGCGCTTTTCCGACGCGGCGCTCAAGCATCTGGCGTCGCTCGATTTTCCCGGCAACGTTCGGCAGCTCGAAAATATCTGCCACTGGCTGACGGTGATGGCGCCGGGGCAACAGGTCGACCTCGCCGACCTGCCGCCCGAGCTGCGCGACACGCCGCCGCTGGCCACCGCGTCCGACTGGGAGAGCGGCCTGGCGCTCGAGGTCGACCGCTTGCTGGCGGGCGGCAGCGGCCAGGTTCACGAGAAGCTCACCGACAGCTTCGAGCGGGTGCTGATTGCGCGGGCGCTGGTCCATACCGGAGGACGGCGGATCGAAGCGGCGCAGGCGCTGGGCATCGGCCGTAATACGATCACGCGCAAGATCCAGGATCTGGGTCTGGACGGCGGACGCAACAACGATCCGGAGCAAGCCGCCTGATAATCAGTGATAATGCCGGCTTCGCACGAAGCCGACGCTATGACTGATTCCTCTTCTCCCCTGCTGATCGACCCCTTGCGCTTGTCCGCGCTGCTCGGCGCGGCGCGTGGGCGCTTCGACGTCGACTCGCTTGCCGAGTGCACCTCGACCAGCACGCTGTTGCTCGACCGCGCCGCTTGCGGCGCGCCGTCGGGCAGCGTCATCGTCGCCGACCGGCAGAGCGCCGGACGCGGCAGCCGCGGACGCCACTGGCTGGCGAGCCCGCAGGCAAGCCTGACCTTTTCCGTGCTGTGGCGTTTCGACGGCGGTCTTGAGCGGCTGGCCGGACTCTCGTTGGCGGTCGGGCTCGCTGTCGTCCGCGCGCTCGAAAGCTGCGGCGCGGCGGGAATTGCACTGAAGTGGCCGAACGATGTGCTGCACGCTGACGCCAAGCTGGTCGGCATTCTCGTCGAGTTACAGAGCAATGCACAGAGCAATCCGCAGAACGACCCCGACAGCGCGCTGGCGGTGATCGGCATCGGCCTCAATCTGACGCTGCCCGACGGAGAGATCGAGCGCGATGGCGTCGCTTTGCCCGTTGCGGCGCTCGCCAACGCGCTCGCCGAGCTACCCGACCGTCACCTGCTGTTTGCCCGGCTGCTGATCGAACTGGCGCAGGTTTTCGACGATTTTTCCACCGGTGGCTTTGCCGTGCTGCGCGAAGCCTGGCAGGCGCGTCACGCCTGGCAGGATCGGCCAGTGCGGCTGCTGCGCGACGGTCGTGTGGTGATGACCGGCGTTTGCCGTGGTGCCGATGTCGACGGCGCCTTGCTGGTGCAGACGGCGACCGGGCTTGAACGCTGCCTGTCCGGCGACCTCACGCTGCGCGCCTTATGATCGCCATCGACGCCGGCAACACGCGCATCAAGTGGGGCATCCACGACGGTGCCGCGTGGGTTGAACAGGGCGCGCTGCCGACCGGCGAAGTGTCACGCTTGGCCGAAGTATCGGCCGGCTGGCCTGGCGATTCGCGGGTGGTCGCCTGCAACGTCGCCGGCGAGGCGGTGGGAGCGACGATCAGCGCGGCGCTGACGAGTCGCTTCGGCGCGCCGTGCTGGCTGCGCTCGAGTGCGCAATGCTGCGGCGTACGCAACGCTTATGAGCAACCCGAACGGCTTGGCGCCGATCGCTGGGCGGCGCTGATCGGCGCGCGTGCGCAGACGATCAGCGCCTGCCTGGTGGTCTGCGTCGGTACCGCAACGACCGTCGACTGGCTCGCCGCCGACGGCGAGTTTCGCGGCGGCTTGATCCTGCCCGGCGTCGACCTGATGCGCGCGTCGCTGGCGCGCAACACGGCGCAACTGCCGCTCGCCGAAGGCGAGTTCCGCTGCGCGCCGCGCAATACCAATGACGCCATCGTCAGCGGCTGCCTGCACGCCCAGCTCGGCGCCATCGAACGCATGTATGCCAAGCTCGCCGCCGAACCCGGCGCGCTCTGTCTGCTCACCGGCGGCGCGGCGCCGAGCCTGGTGCCGCACTTGAAGATCCCGTTCCTGCAGGTCGAGAATCTGATTCTCGATGGCTTGGTGCGCTTCGGCGCCGCGCCATAATCTGACGCCGTGCGGCGGCGTTCAAGCGCTGCCTGCTGCATCAGCATCCGGCCGCGGCTATACTTGCACCTTTCCGATCAATCACTGGCCTGGAACTTCAATGGAATCGCTTCGCTTCGTGCTGCCCCAATCCGAAATCCCGACGCACTGGTACAACGTCGTCGCCGACATGCCCAATGCGCCGCTGCCGCCGCTCGGCGCGGATGGCAAGCCGGCGACGCCGGAGCAGATGGGGGCGATTTTTCCGCAGGCGATTCTCGAACAGGAAATGTCGGCCGAGCGCTGGATTCCGATCCCGCAGCCGGTACGCGAGATCTATCGACTGTGGCGTCCTTCGCCGCTGGTTCGCGCCGCGCGGCTCGAAGCGATGCTCGGCACTCCGGCGAAAATCTATTACAAGAACGAAGGCGTCTCGCCGGCCGGCTCGCACAAGCCCAACACCGCGATCGCGCAGGCCTATTACAACAAACAGGCGGGGATCAAACGCATCACCACCGAAACCGGCGCCGGACAGTGGGGTTGTTCGATGGCGCTGGCCGGCCAGATGTTCGGTCTCGAAGTGCGCGTCTATATGGTCAAGGTCAGCTACGGCCAGAAGCCCTACCGCCGTTCGATGATGCAGACCTGGGGCGCCGAGGTGTTCGCCAGTCCGTCAAATATGACGCAGTCGGGGCGTGATGCGCTGGCTGCTAACGCCGACAACCAGGGATCGCTGGGCCTGGCGATTTCGGAAGCGGTCGAGGAAGCCGCTTCGCGTGCCGATACCAACTATGCGCTCGGCTCGGTGCTCAATCACGTCGCACTGCATCAGACGATCATCGGCCTCGAAGCCAAGAAGCAGTTCGAACTCGCCGGTGACTGGCCCGACGTCGTCTTCGCTCCTTGTGGCGGCGGCTCGTCGTTCGCCGGGATCGCCTTCCCGTTCATCGCCGACAATGCCGCCGGCGGGCGTCACGGCAAGCCGACGCGCCTGGTTGCCGTCGAACCGAGCTCGTGCCCGTCGCTGACGCGCGGCGACTATGCCTACGACTTTGGCGATTCGTCGGGCTTCACGCCGATGATGAAGATGTTCACGCTCGGCCACGACTTCATGCCGCCCGGAATCCATGCCGGTGGTCTGCGTTATCACGGCGCGTCGCCGCTCGTCTCTCAGCTCTACCATGAAGGCCTGATCGAGGCGGTGTCGGTTCCCCAGCTTGCCACCTTCGAAGCTGGCGTCATGTTCTCGCACGCCGAAGGGATCATCCCGGCGCCGGAATCGAATCACGCGATCCGCGCCGGAATCGACGAGGCATTGCGCTGCAAGGAAAGCGGCGAAGCCAGGACGATTCTGATCAACGTCACCGGGCACGGTCACTTCGACATGGGCTCGTACGATCGCTATTTCGCCGGCGAACTCGAAGACTTCGACTATCCGGAAGCGGCGATCAAGGAATCGCTGCGTCACCTGCCCAAGGTCGGCTGAGTCCCGATGCGCGCGCTGGTCTTCCTGCTGATCCTGGCCAATTTGCTGTTCCTGGCGTGGACCCAGGGCTATTTCGGTTCGTCTTCCGACCCCGACGCCTTTCGCCTGCAACAGCAATTGCTCGCCGATCAGATCAAGGTGGTGGCGCGCGACGAAGCGCCGGCGGAAAGCGTCAAGGCTGAAAAGCCGGTGAAAGCCGAAGCGGTGGCCGAGCAGTGCCTGTCGCTCGCCGATCTGCCGCTCGCCGACAGCGGGCGGGTGGAAAGCCTGCTGGCCGAGAAGTGGCCTGCATTCAAGGCGCAGCGAACGACGCTCGAGGGCAGCGCCAGCTACTGGGTCTATATTCCCGCGCTGGCGAGCAAACAGGACGCCGACAACAAGGTCGCCGAGCTCAAAAAACTGCGCGTCCCGGAGTTTTTCATCGTGCAGGACAGCGGGCCGTACAAATGGGCCATTTCGCTCGGGCTGTTTTCGACCAAGGAGGCCGCGGCGGCGCGCCTCGATGCGCTGCGCAACCAGGGCGTCAAGTCGGCGCGGGTTGGCGAGCGCAACGCCAAACCGGCGACCGCCCAACTCGAGATCCGCGGGCCGGAATCGCAGGTCGATTCGCTGCGCAAGGCGATCGCCGAACTGCTGCCGGACGGCCGGCTGCTTGCCTGCAAGAAGCCGGCAATGCCGTGAGCCTGATCGTTGGCCTGACCGGCGGCATCGGCAGCGGCAAGAGTACGGTCGCTGATCTGTTGGCCGCGCGCGGCGCCGCGGTGGTCGATACCGACGTCATCGCGCACGAGTTGACCGGTGTTCGAGGCGCCGCCATGGGTCAGATCGCTGCCGCTTTTGGTCCTTCGGTGGTCGGTGATGACGGCGCTCTGGATCGTGTCGCGATGCGCCGCCTGGTCTTTTCCGATGCGCAAGCCAAAAGCCGGATCGAGGCCATCCTGCATCCGCTGATCCAGCGCGAGAGCGAAGCGCGCTGTCGGTTGGCGGCGGCCGCACCTTACGTGCTGCTGGTCGTTCCGCTGCTCGTCGAGTCTGGCGCGTATCGCCAGCGCGTCGACCGGATCCTGGTCGTCGATTGCGACGAAGCGACGCAACTTGCGCGTGTCATTGCGCGCAGCGGCCTTTCAGCCGAGGAAGCGCAGGCGATCATGGCGACCCAGGCGTCGCGCGCTGAAAGATTGGCGGTCGCTGACGATGTGGTGTTCAACGGCGGCGGGCGCGATGACTTGAACGCTCAGGTCGTGGCGCTGCATCGGCGTTACCTTGAGCTTGCGGCGCTGGCCGGGAAAGCGCGTATAACTTAATGCAGACTGTTGAGGTTTTGTCGCAAATGCCTCAGAATAATGACAAATTCCCGTTTTTTTACCTGGCGACGGCGTGATTACATACGAATACCCCTTCAACGAGCGCATACGCACCTTGCTGCGCCTTGAGGATTTGTTCGACAAGGCGAGCTACTTCCTCGAGCAACAGGGCTCGCGCGAACATCACGCCGTTCTGCTGGCACTGTTCGAAATTCTCGAAGTGGCCGGTCGCGCCGACCTCAAGATGGACCTGATTCAGGAGCTCGAACGTCAGCGTCAATCGCTGCTCATCTTTCGCAATAATCCGGACATTTCCGAAGAGGCTTTGTCGGGTGCGCTCTACGAAATCGAGCAGTGCTCGGCAGCGTTGCTCGGCATGACCGGAAAGATCGGCCAGTTCCTGCGCGAGAACGACTGGCTGATGGGGATCAAGAGCCGTGCCGTGATTCCGGGCGGCGTCTGCGAATTCGACCTGCCTTCGTATCACTACTGGCAGCACCAGGACCCCGAGGCGCGCCGCGCGGCGCTGCTCGACTGGCTCAAGCCGTTCATGCCGCTGCGCAGCGGTCTGGCGATCGTGCTGCGGCTATTGCGCGCCAGCGGGCGTTCGGAGCATCAGGTCGCCGAAGGCGGCGCTTTCCAGATGATGCTCGGCGGTAGCGCGGCGCAGATGGTTCGCGTCTCGCTCAAGCCGCAGATCGCCTACGTTCCGGAAATCAGCGCCAACAAGTACGCGCTCAATATCCGCTTTACCTGTCCAGACTACGACCATCGGCCGCGCCACGCCGAGACCGACGTCGAGTTCGACATGGTCTTCTGCAACCTCTGATGGTCAAGGGGCCGCTCAAGCTGCGCTGTCCGCAATGCGGTGGCGAGTCGCTGTGGAGCGCGGACAACAAGTATCGTCCGTTCTGCTCTGAGCGCTGCAAGCTGATCGATCTAGGCGCCTGGGCGTCCGAAGCGTACCGCGTTCCGGTGCAGGAAAGCGCCGATCCGCTGTCAGAACCGCCGCCTGTCGAGTAGTTAGCGCCAGCCGCGCATCAGCGCGATGCCGTGTGCGCCGTTCAAACGCGCTGTTTCGAGCATCTCCGGACGCATTCCGCCGAGCGCGAACACCGGTAGCGGCGCGCGTTCGATCAGGCGTGAAAAATCGTCCCAGCCGATGCCGCTGCTTTCCGGATGGCTGGCCGTCGGCAACACTGGGCTGAGCAGCGCGAAGTCGAGGCCCAGCGCTGCCGCTTGCGCGAGGTCTTCGGCCGTGTGGCAAGAGGCGGCAACCCGCTCAAACGACGGACGCTGAGCGGTTCTCATTAGATGGCCAGACGACAGGTGCACGCCGTGCGCGCCGACGGCGCGCGCCAGATCTTCGTCGTCATTGACCAGCACGCAGGCGTCGTCGTAGTCGCTGGCCAGCGCCATCGCGCCGCGCGCCAGCTGCAGGCGCTGCGCGGGAATCAGTGTCTTGTCGCGAATCTGGATCAGACGCAGGCCGCGCGCCAGTGCGCCGGCGAGTCGCGCAAGCTCGGCATCGATGCCGTTTTGCTCGGCGTTGGTCAGTGCGTAGAGCGGCGGCAGTTCGAGTGCGCGCAGGATAGGGCCGTTAGCCGGCAGGACCGGTGCGACCGATGCTGCATCGCCGATCCTTGTCCACTCGAGGCCGCTGTGCTCGATCGGTTTGATTTCGCCGTGCCACGACGTGACGCGAAAGAACTTGAGGCGAACGCTGGCGTGCGGGTAGGTGTGCGTGCGCGACAGCCACGGCCAGGCGCAGTCGATGGTGATTCCGAGCTCTTCCTGCAGTTCGCGAACCAGCGCCTGGCGCATGGACTCTCCAGGTTCGACTTTGCCGCCCGGAAATTCCCAATAGCCCGCGTAGACTTTGCCTTCAGGGCGGCAGGCGAGCAGGTATTCGGTGCCCGCGGGACCGTCGCGCAGCAAAATCGCCGCGGCGACCTCGACGATCTTGGTCATTTTCGGCGCTTGGCGCTGGCGCGCTGGTGCGTTCCGGCCCAGTCCTTGGCGAACTGCCAGGCCACGCGACCGCTGCGCGAGCCGCGCATCAGCGCCCAGTTGAGTGCATCGCGCTGCGCGCCGGCGATTTCCTTGTCGCCGCACCCGAAGGATTTGAGCCAGTGCGCGACGATGTTGAGGTAGGCGTCCTGGTCGAAGGGGTAGAACGAAAGCCAGAGACCGAAACGCTCGGAGAGCGAAATTTTCTCCTCGACCGCCTCGTCGGGATGAATTTCGTCGCCGACCCGCTGGCCTTTGAGGTTCTCCTCGAAATACTCGGGCATCAGGTGGCGGCGGTTCGACGTCGCGTAGATCAGCACGTTGTCGGGCGCCGCGGCGAGCGAGCCGTCGAGTACGACCTTGAGCGCCTTGTAGGTCGCGTCGCCAGCGTCGAACGACAGATCGTCGCAAAAGATGATGAAGCGCTCGCGGCGACCGTCGATCAGGTCGACGATGTCGGGCAGGTCGACGAGCTCACCCTTCTCGACCTCGATGACGCGCAATCCGCGCGGCGAGTACTCGTTGAGCAGCGCCTTGATCAGCGACGACTTGCCCGAGCCGCGGGTGCCGGTGAGCAGCACGTTGTTGGCTGGCCGGCCGCCGACAAACTGCCGCGTGTTGGCGTCGATTTGCGCTTTTTGCTCGTCGATGTCGTGCAGATCGGCAAGACGCATCGATGATGGCCGGGTGATCGGCTGCAGATAGCCGGAATTGCCGTGTCGGCGCCAGCGGAAGGCGATTGCCGCGTTCCAGTCGGGCATTGGCGAGGCGGGTGGCAGCAGCGGCTCGATGCGTTCGAGCAGCCTTTCGGCGCGCGCGAGAAAACTGGCAAGTTGCAAGGTCGGGTCGTTCATCGGGGCAGAGTATACTTCGCGAGGTCAAAAACCCATGCACTGTAGCCAAACCATGAGCAAAAGCCAAACGAGACCATTTTCCCTGCTCGCCGCGATACTGATCGGCGCGTTGCTCGCCGCCTGTACGACGGTCAAGGCGCCGCCCGCATCACCCGCCTGTCCGGCGTGCCCGGCCTGCGTGCCCTGTCCGGCGGCGGTTCCGACGGCGCCGCCGGCCAAACCGATGCAGGTCGCGCGTTTTGCCGATCTGCCGGGCTGGGCCGACGATGATCTGACCGCCGCCTGGCCGGCTTTCCTGCAGTCGTGCCGGGCGCTGGCCAGCAAACCGAAATGGCTGCTCTGGCGCGCCGCCTGCACCGAGGCCAAGGGGATCGCTACCAACGACGGCGCAGCGCAACGCCGTTTCTTCGAAGCGCGTTTTGAACCCTATCTGCTGACCAACCCTGACGCGACGACCAGCGGCTTGATCACCGGGTATTACGAACCGTTGTTGCACGGCTCGCGCCGACGCAGCACGACCTTCTCGCAGGCCGTGCTCGGCGTTCCGTCCGACCTGTTGACGATCGAGCTCGCCGATGTTTTTCCCGACCTCAAGGGAATGCGCTTGCGCGGCCGTCTGCAAGGCAACAAGGTCATTCCGTACTACTCGCGCGCCGACATCAATGCGCGCGAGGCCAATTACGCCGATCGTGTGCTGCTGTGGGTGGACGACGCGGTTGAGCTCTTCTTCCTGCAGATCCAGGGCTCGGGTCGGGTCAAATTGCCTGACGGCAGCATGGTGCGCATCGGTTACGCCGACCAGAACGGCTACCCCTACCAGGCGATCGGTCGCGTGCTCGCCGAGCGCGGCGAACTCAAGATCGAGCAGACGTCGATGCAGAACATCCAGGCCTGGGCGCGCGCCAACCCCGAAAAACTTAACGACGTGCTCAACGCCAATCCGAGCTACGTCTTCTTCCGCGAAGTGCAGTCAAAGGGCGACGAGGGGCCGCAAGGCGCGCTGGGGGTGCCGCTTTCCGCCGAGCGCAGCATCGCCGTCGATCCGCGCCAGGTCCCGCTCGGCGCGCCGGTCTTCCTGGCGACGACGCAACCTGCCAGCGCGGCGCCCCTGCGGCGATTGATGTTGGCTCAGGACACCGGTGGTGCGATTCGCGGTGTGGTGCGCGCCGACTTTTTCTGGGGCTTTGGCGCAGACGCAGGCAGCCAGGCCGGGAAAATGAAGCAGCAGGGACAGATGTGGGTACTGTTGCCGCCGGGTGCTGCACCATAACGAGGCAGCGAAGGCGGGTTCATCAAGCGCGTTCCATTGTGGTGCTCAAACTGGGCCAAGTGCGCCTGATTGGTGCGGCGGGCTCGGGTGGTGATCCCTAAGTCTTTGAATAAATAGCGTGCTGTCTGGTGGAACGAAGCTTGCATACGTGCCCGGATCGTTTTTCGGGAGTCCACATGGAAGCGCTCAAATCGGGTAGTGACGTATTATTCATTCTGCTGGGCGGCATCATGGTGCTCGCCATGCATTCGGGTTTCGCCTTTCTCGAACTGGGGACAGTGCGCAAGAAAAATCAGGTCAACGCGCTGGTCAAGATCCTCGTCGACTTCTCGGTGTCGACCCTCGCTTATTTCTTTGTCGGCTTCTCGATCGCCTACGGCGTCAATTTTTTCTCGGGCGCCGAAGTCCTGATGCAGCGCAACGGCTACGAGCTGACCCGCTTCTTTTTCCTATTGACCTTTGCGGCGGCGATTCCGGCGATCATCTCGGGTGGCATCGCCGAGCGCGCCAGGTTCAACCCGCAACTGATCGCGACCTTCCTGATCGTCGGCTTCATCTACCCCTTCTTCGAGGGGATCGCCTGGAATCACGCCTTCGGCATCCAGGCCTGGCTGCAGGCGACTTTTGGCGAAGAGTTCCACGACTTTGCCGGCTCGGTGGTGGTGCATGCGATGGGTGGCTGGATCGCGCTGCCCGCCGTGCTGTTGCTCGGTGCGCGGCACGGACGCTACACCAAGGAAGGGCGGATCTCGGCGCACCCGCCGTCGTCGATTCCCTTCCTGGCGCTCGGCGCGTGGATTCTGACCGTCGGCTGGTTCGGCTTCAACGTCATGAGCGCGCAAACACTCGACAAGATTTCCGGCCTGGTCGCGATCAACTCGCTGATGGCCATGGTCGGCGGGACGCTAGTCGCGCTGGTGCTCGGCAAGAACGACCCGGGCTTCGTGCATAACGGCCCGCTCGCTGGGCTGGTCGCTGTCTGCGCCGGTTCCGACGTGATGCATCCGATGGGCGCACTGGTCGTCGGCGGCGTCGCCGGTGCCTTGTTCGTGATGATGTTCACGCTGACGCAGAATCGCTGGAAGATCGACGACGTGCTCGGTGTCTGGCCCTTGCACGGACTGTGCGGCGCTTGGGGTGGCATCGCCGCCGGTATCTTCGGGCAGAAGGCGCTGGGCGGCGCTGGCGGCATCGCCTTCATGCCGCAGCTGATCATGACCGGCTTGGCAATCGCGGTCGCGCTGACCGGCAGTGCGATGGTCTATGGCCTGCTCAAGGCGACCTTTGGCTTGCGCCTCGACCGCGAGCAAGAATTCGATGGCGCTGACCTTTCAATCCATCGAATCACGGCGACTCCTGAACGCGAACCGAACTGGTAAGCTGATTCGATCGCAAGCAGTAAAGTCTGTCGGACTTGCGCGAAATCGAAAAAAGGGCCCTGCAACTGCGCGGGCCCTTTTTTTGTGCCCGTCCAGAATGAAGTTGGCAAGCGCCCGCATCAACCATGGCTGGGAGCGCGCCGTCTTTGCCTGATTCGCGCTGCGACTGCAAAACAGGTGCCGCCGGACGTTTGCGCAGCAAGGTCTTCTTGACGCGAAAGAAAGCGTACCGGGGTGCGGGGAACTGGCGAAGCGCTGTGGCGGTCAATGGTCCTTGAGCCGAGAACGGGCAATACGCCTGGAGAATCTGACCAGAGCATCTCAACTGACGCTGACTCAGCATTCAGCTTACTCAGGGAGCCAAAACATGGGCAACGCGCAAGTGGCCGCGACGACGCCGGATCGCGGTATCACGCAATTGGAAATCGACCAGCAAGTGTTCGATCTCTACGACGAGTACTGTCACGGTCGTATCGACCGGCGCGAGTTCCTGGCGCGCGCGGCGGCTTTGGCGGTGGTCGGCGGATTGGGTATGGCGCAGGCACTGTTGCCGCGTTATGCGCAAGCACAAACGATTTCGTCGGCCGATGCGCGCATCAAGGCGTCGTATGTTGGCTATCCTTCGCCCGGTGGCAACTCGGGAACGATGCGTGGCTATCTCGTGCAACCGGCCGGCGCCGGGCCGTTTGCGGCCGTCCTCGTGGTGCATGAGAATCGTGGACTCAATCCCTATATTGAAGACGTGGCCCGGCGCCTGGCCAGCGAGGGATTCCTTGTGCTTGCCCCCGACGGTCTGTTCCCGGTCGGCGGCTATCCGGGCAACGACGACGACGGCCGCACCTTGCAGGCCGGCCTCGATCAAGCCAAGCTGCGCATCGATCTGCTCAACAGCGCGCGCTTCATCAAGAGTCACCCGCTGTCGACCGGCAAACTCGGCGTAACCGGTTTTTGCTATGGCGGCGGGGTGGTCAATTACCTGGCCGCGGCGCTGGGTGACGCGATGATCGCGGGAGTTCCCTGCTATGGCGTCGCCGCGGACACCGCCAGCGTCGGCAAAATCAAGGCGGCGTTGCTGTGTCATTTGGCTGAAAAGGACGAGCAGATCAACAAGACCTATCCGGCTTTCGAGGCCGCGCTCAAGGCGGCTGGCGTCGACTATCAGGTGTACGTCTACCCCGGCACGCAGCACGGTTTTCACAACAACTCAACGCCGCGCTACAACGACGACGCGGCCAAGCTCTCGTGGCAACGGACGCTGGCGCACTTCAGGAAATACCTGGCCTAGACTGCTGTCGCAGAGCCTTTTTGGCCGATTTTTGGGCAAGGTTTTCGCTCTCGGACATCGCGTGGAATTAATATTCTTTTGCGACAATCGAAAAATGTCGCTAGAATCGCGCCCTCTTGCGATGCCCAGGTGGCGAAATTGGTAGACGCGCCAGGTTCAGGTCCTGGTGGTGGCAACACTGTGGAAGTTCGAGTCTTCTCCTGGGCACCATCGCAGAGCAGCCCGTAGTTCTTAGCCGACGTGGTGAAATTGGTAGACACGCTATCTTGAGGGGGTAGTGACTTCGGTCGTATGAGTTCGAGTCTCATCGTCGGCACCAGCTAAACGGGAAATCTGCTACTCAGATCCCCTCTGTTTTTCGTCTTGCAAGAGGCGCCTTGGGCGTAGTGTTCGTGCTCGCCCGTTGCTTCAGCGTCCCCCGCTGGCAATGTTTGACCCCTCCTTGATCCATCGCAACGATGAGATCTTTAATCCCGAGCCTAACGGCTTGGGATTTTTTTTGTTTCATTTGCGGCGCACGAGGGCGGGTGACGAACTCAATAGGCGACTGTCGTAGCTTGATCGCCGCTACGACGTGGCGAAAGTCAGCTGCAATGCGGCCAAGGTCAGGGGGCTACCGGCAGTCCCCGCTCCAATTCAGCGGCGCAAGATCTCGTAGTGACCGCCGCCACGCGCGGCAAGAAAGCCCAATTTGACCAACGCCCGCAGGTAGGCGCGGACTGCCCGGGGGGCCCAGGGCAGCGACTTGTTTTCTTCGCGCGGCAGCAGGTGTTTTGACTCCTGAAGTATCGCAAAATCGGTGCGTCTGCCCAAAGCGGCCCGGCACCACTCAACGACCGCACCACGCCTGAAGGTCGGGTTGATATTGCACTTGACAAAAGTGGCGAAGACGGCGCTTTGCCAGACTCGGCGCTCGACCAAAAAACCAAGCTCACCTTTAACCTCGATATTGACGTAGGCAGGCGCGTCATCCCAGGTGATGCCGAGCAGGCGCGATGCGGATTGCCACGCCTGTTCGTAGAGGCCTTCTGCCGCCATTCGTTGACGCAGGGCTGCCAGGTTTTCCGGTCTGCAAAAACTGGCTAGGGCACGCCGGGCGTTGTTGAACTCGGGGCTAGCCAGTTGGGTGTTGGCGCGGCCGTTGCCTGCCAAATATTCTGCGCCCGACCGAGCGGCCGGACCGTGCTGTATCGATGTCATCCGGCGAGTCTACGCCAAGGGAACCCGTGGCGCAAATTCGCTGCCGTCTTGGTGTGCTTTCAAGTCTCGGGCCGCTCATTCGTATATAGTGTCGGTCTGCGCGGGGCAGGACGCTGTCTGCGCTTGCGCAACGCCGCAGCGCATCATCGAAAAAATAAAAATGAAGACCGATATTCGCTTGAACCGGACGCTGCTCTGCCTGATCGGCGTCCAGGTCTGCATCAATGGGTGCATGGCCGGGATTCGCATGGCGGCGCCGCTGCTGTCCCTGCGCCAGGGCTATAGCGCGGCGGCGGTCGGCGTGCTGCTGGCGCTGTTCGCCTTCATTCAGTTGTTCCTGGCCATCCCCGCCGGGCGCTATGCCGACCGTCACAGCCTCAAGCGCCTGGTCGGCATCGGCATGGGATTTTGCGTGCTCGGTGCCGCTCTGGTCGCGGTCTGGCCGGTTTTCCCAGTGCTCTGCGTCACGGCGCTGCTCACCGGCGGCGCGACCGGCGCCGTGGTGATCACGCTGCAACGGCATGCGGGGCGATTGGCGAACGACCCGACGCAACTCAAGCAGGTCTTCAGCTGGTTGGCGATCGCGCCGGCGATCGCCAACTTCGTCGGCCCCTTCTTTGCCGGTCTGATGATCGACCACTTCGGTTTTCGCGCCGCTTTCGCGCTGATGGCGCTGCTCGCGCTGTGCTCGTGGCTGCTGGTGCGCAATACGCCCGAGATTCCGCAGCAGCGGGCGGAACCCGCCGGCGATTCGAGCGACCGTTCCTGGGACCTGCTCGCCGACCCGCGCATGCGGCATCTGCTGCTGATCAACTGGGTGCTGACCTCGTGCTGGGACGTGCATACTTTCGTTTTGCCGGTACTCGGTTACGAACGCGGATTGAGCGCCTCGGCGATCGGTACCATCCTCGGCGCCTTCGCCATCGCCGCCACCGCCGTTCGTCTGGTGATGCCGATGCTGGCGGCGCGCCTGCAGGAGTGGGCGGTGATTACCGCCGCGATGGTCGCGGCCGCGCTCATTTTCAGCGTCTATCCGCTGCTGCGTTCGCCGCTGGCGATGGGCTTGTGCTCGGTACTGCTGGGCTTCTCGCTCGGCTCGGTGCAGCCGATGGTGATGAGCGCGCTGCATCTGATCACGCCGCCGCACCGCCAGGGTGAGGCGCTCGGCCTGCGCCTGATGTCGATCAACGTCTCGAGCGTGCTGATGCCGATGGTCTTCGGCGCGGTCGGCGCGACCATCGGCGTCGCCAGCGTTTTCTGGGCGGTCGGCGCCACCGTCGCGTGCAGCACCCGTGCCGGCTGGAAGCTCAAGTCGTGGAGCCGCACGGACTCCCCTTGATTCGAACGCGCTGTTCGGAGTCCGGATTCCACCTGCGCTAGCGTGTTCGATCAGCTCTTGGCCGTGTGGCGGCGCCGAGGGCGTTCGCTACAGCAGCGCGTCGACCGGCGTGTAAGGCAGGTTCAGCGCCTCGGCGACGTGCTGGTAGGTCAGCTTGCCGGCGCAGATGTTGAGGCCCTGGCGCAGGTGTACGTCGTCGCGCAGCGCCGCGCGCCAGCCCTTGTCGGCGAGCGCCAGCGCGAACGGCAGCGTCGCCGCGTTGAGCGCGTAGGTCGAGGTACGCGCGACGGCGCCAGGCATATTGGCCACGCAGTAATGCACGACTCTATCGACGACGTAGGTCGGATCGTCGTGCGTCGTCGCTTCCGAGGTTTCGAAGCAGCCGCCCTGGTCGATCGCCACATCGACGATCACTGCGCCGGGTTTCATGGTGGACAGCATGGCGCGGGTCACCAGCTTCGGCGCTGCCGCGCCGGGAACCAGTACGGCGCCGATCACCAGGTCGGCGTCGCGTACCGCGGCTTCGACCGAATCGCGGTTGGCGTGCAGCGTCTTGACGCGGGTGCCGAACTGCACCGTCAGCCGACGCAATACCGCCGGGCTGCGATCGAGCACGGTGACGTCGGCGCCCATGCCAACGGCGACCAGCGCGGCGTTGCTGCCGACGATGCCACCGCCGAGGATCACCACTTTGCCCGGTTCGACGCCCGGAACGCCCGGCAGCAGTATGCCGCGCCCGCCGACGGCCTTTTCCAGGCAATGTGCGCCGGCTTGAATGCTCATTCGCCCGGCGACCTCGGACATCGGCGCCAGCAGCGGCAGGCTGCCGTCGGCCGCGGTCACCGTTTCATAGGCGATACAGGTCGCGCCACTGGCCAACAGATCGCGCGTCTGCTCTGGATCGGGGGCCAGATGCAGGTAGGTGAACAGCACCTGATCGGCGCGCAGCATCGCGCGCTCGGCCGCCTGCGGCTCCTTGACCTTGATCACCAATTCGGCTTTGGCGAAGACCTCCTGGGCGCTGGCGACGATGGTTGCGCCGGCCGTGCGATAGTCGTCGTCGCTCGCCCCGATTCCCATTCCAGCCGATTTTTCGACGAGAACGGTGTGACCGTGTTCGGCCAATTCACGCACCGAAGCGGGGGTCAGTCCGACGCGGTACTCGTGATTCTTGATTTCCTTCGGGATTCCGACAAACATGGCATGCTCCAAAATGGGATTAAGGACTGCACGGGACCGGCTTGCTGCCAGGACGGCTCGATCGGTCCCGAGCGACCCAGACCACGTTGGCGGTTTGGTGAAGTATATTGAGCACTATGTAGTGAAAGTGACTTGCTTTTAGATCAATTGAAGAGAATGTCGCTATAATTTCGTCGGTATTTCGATCCGAGCAGTGAAATGATTGAGTTGGACAAAACCGACCGCAAGATTCTCGCGATTTTGCAGCGCGAGGCGCGAATTTCGATCACCGAACTGGCCGCGCGCGTTGGCCTGTCGGCGACGCCGGTCAGCGAACGCGTCAAGCGGCTCGAGCGTGAAAACGTGATCACCGGCTACTACGCGCATCTCAATCCGCAGAGCCTCGGCCTGCGCATCCTGGTTTTCGTCGAACTGAGGTTGTCCAAGAAGTCCTCCGAGATCTTCGATTCGGTCAAGCGCGAACTGGCCTTCGTTCCCGAGATTCTCGAGTGCCATCTGGTCGCCGGCGAGTTCGATTACCTGATCAAGGCGCGCATTCCCGACATGCGCGATTACCGCAGTCTGCTCGGCCGCATCCTGCTCAAGCTACCGATGGCGATCGAATCGCGCAGCTATGTGGTGATGGAAGAAACCAAGGAAAGCCACGTCATCGACGTTTGAGTCTTTGAATTCGGAGCAGCCCGGCGAGCCAGGTCGAAGACGCCTTTACTGCGTCTTCTCGAGCAGCCAGCCTTGCCATTCGTAGCGCAGCTTGGTGCCGTCCTCGGTACCCAGCACACGGTGACCAAGGCGCAAGGCTTGCGTGTCAAAAACCGTTTCGGTGCGCCGCAATGACTCCGCTGTTGCGTCCTGGATGACCAGGTCCGGATGACCGATCGATTCACGCCGGCGCAGCCCCAAACGATAGGGCGGCCATTCTTCGTGGCGCACGATGAACTCGGGACCGTCCCGGTAGGCGGCGAGCACGTCGCTCAGCAGTGCCGACGTCCAGCCGAAAGCGGTGCCGCCGCGCTCCCGGCGCGCCTTGCCGTCGAGTCGTTGCTGCATCGCGAAGAGCCGGCGCGCCGCGCCGTTCATGTGCACCACCAGCCACGGACAGCGATCGATGCAAAGACTGTGGGTCGCGTCATGCTCGCCATGATCGGACGGTGCGCACGACAAATGCGCGTCGCTTACGATCACTTCGAACGGACCGTCATCCTCGATGACCTCGTACCACGGACGGTGGAAAGTACTCGGCGGGGGCGCGCGCAGTGGCGGTTTTCCGTCGAGCAGGCGGGCCAGCAGCGCCGACCGGGGGTTGCCTTCAGCGCCGCCGGACATCCCATAGAACAGCCGCAAAACCTGTCGGACGTCTTCTTCGATCGACTCGTCGCCGGCGCTGAAAGTCGGAAAACTGAGCAGGAAATTTTTCTTGTCATGGTCGGACATTCGCCCGATTTGACGCTCGACATTGCGATTAAGAATCTTGTCGTATTCGGCGATGGCATGGTTCCAGCGGGCCCGCTGTGCGTCGGTCAGCTTGTCTGGATCGAAGTAGCAATGATGCATTGGGTAAATCGCTTCCTTTGCCGGGACGTGCTTCATTCAGCGAAGAGCTGATGTCGAAATGGCCGAAACATCGCGATGCGGGGATGTCGCCACAGTACCGCGGCATACGACCAAAGCGCAAGCGCGCAGTGCGGATCAGCGCGGTGGACGTCTACCGGCCAGCGGGCCGTCGGCACGTTATAATCGGCGCGACAAAAACGTCATGCCGAGGCGTTTCCTCTGGATGATGGCGTTTGGCAAGAGATTTCATGGCTAACCCGTTTGTTTCCGAGGTCGAAAAACAGCTGCTGCTGGGGGATTTTCCCGAGGCTTTGCGCATCGCCCGCATGGGGCTGGCGCTGTATTGCGATGATCCGGCGCTGTGGGAATTTGCCGCCAACTGCGCCACGCAACTCGCCGATTACGCCTATGCGGCGACTTGCTGGCAACGCGTCATCGAGCTGGCGCCATCGACAGCGTATGCCTACAGCGATCTTGGCATTCTGCTTGAGCGTCTCGATCGAAGCGCTGAGGCTGAGGCCCTGTATCGGACCGCTCTTCAGCTCAGTCCGAATTATGCTGCGGCGCATTCCAACCTTGGCGCCTTGCTTGCCGACCTCGGGCGCGAGCCGGAGGCAGAGGCCTGCTATCGTACGGCTTTGGCGATCGAACCGGATTTTCAGCCGGCCAGGATGAATCTGGGTCTGCTGCTGTTGATGCAGGAGCGCTTTGCCGAAGGATGGCCGCTTTACGAGGGGCGTCTGTTCGTTCATGCCACGCCGGGCACACCGAGCAATGCGAGTTGCCGACAATGGCAGGGCGAGCCGTTGCCGGGGAAGTCGATTCTGGTCGTTCCCGAGCAGGGTCTGGGCGATGCCATTCAATTTTGCCGCTACCTTCCCTGGCTCAAGGCGCAGGGCGCGTCTCGGGTGACGCTGGTGTGCTGGCCGAGTCAGCTGGCGCTGATGGAAACGCTGGCCGGAGCGGACGAGGTGATCTCGCTGGCCGACCTCAAGCCGCCGATCGGAAACCACGATTATTGGACTTTTCTGCTGAGCTTGCCGCTTCATGCGCGAACGGATCTGACGAATATTCCGGCGCAGATTCCGTATTTGTTGCCGGACGCAGTGCGTGTCGCCGCCCAAGCCACTTTGTTGGCGGGCGACGGACTGCGCGTCGGCATCGTCTGGCGAGGCAATCCGCAGCATCTGAACGATGGCGACCGTTCGCTGCCCGGACTGGCGGTTCTGGCGCCGCTGTGGTCGGTCGCTGGCGTGCGATTTTTCAGTCTGCAAAAAAGCGATGATCTTCTACCGGGCGTTCCTTCCGGGCTTCCTTTACTCGATCTGGCGCCGGCCATCGATGATTTTTCCGATACGGCGGCACTGCTCAGCCAGCTAGATCTGCTGATTACCGTCGATACCGCCATAGCGCATCTGGCCGGCGCCCTGGGCGTGCCGTGCTGGATTCTGCTGCCGTATTTCAAAACGGATTGGCGCTGGTTGCGTGGGCGCAACGACAATCCCTGGTATCCAAAAACTCGCCTCTTCCGTCAGCCCAAGCGAGGCGACTGGGAGTCGCCGGTGGCCGAAATGGCGATCGCCTTGAGCCTGCTCAAGACGCAGATAGCCGATGCCAAGACAAGTCAGTCGCGACGCCGGCCATGAGCACGCAAGACGGGCTGCCGCATCGGGGTCACGTCGGCACGTTATAATCGGCGCGGTAAAAACGTCACTGAGGCTTTGATGGCAACCTGGAGATTCGGCCTGCGAGCCAAAGCGATGCTGGCGCTGGTGTTCGCCACGCTGTTGGCTTTCGTTCCGGCCGGCCTGATCGGCTGGCAAGTTCTGGACAGCGTACGCAACCATTTTGGCGAAGCCTACGCGGTCAATTTCACGCAGCTCAAGCGGCAGAGCATCCTGGCGCCTCTCTCGCGCGAGTTGGCGCTGTCGCGGCGTTTTGCTAACTCGGTTCTGGTTCGGCAATGGCTGGTGGACGAAAATGATCCGGCGAAGAAAGCGCTGTTCTTCGAGGAAGCCGAGGGCTACCGCAAGGATTTTCGCGATCACGCGTATTTCATCTCCAGCGCGTTGTCCCGGAGTTTTTACGCCAACGACAGCGACCAGTCGTACAGCGATCAGCCGCGCTACGAGCTCAATTCGGCCAAGCCGGCCGACTCGTGGTTCTTCAGGTCGTTGGCGCAGGCCGACGACTACAACATCAATGTCAATTACGACGCCCACCTCCAGGTCACGCGGGTCTGGCTCAATGTGAGCATCCGGGACCACGACGAGCGAAAAATCGGCATCGCCGGCGCCGGCATCGACCTCACCGGATTTCTCAGCGAATTCATGTCGACCGCCGAAGCCGGGGTGACGCCGATCATCGTCAATCAGGCGGGCGCGATCCAGGCGCACCGCAATCAGGCGCTGATCGCGATCAACCAGGCCGGTGGCTCGACCCGCGTCGATCAGACACTGGCCGGACAGTTGCCGCAAGGGCCGCAGCGCGACGAACTGACGCAGTCGATGCAGCGAGCGATGGAACACCCTGGCGCAGTGAGCACGCTGCGCGTCACGCTCGACGGCAGAGAGCAACTGCTTGCGCTGTCGTACATTCCGGAGCTCAAATGGCACATCGTCTCCGCCGTCGACCTGCAGGCCGCTCAGGTGCTCGACAAGAACTGGCGAAATGCCGCCATCGCGGCGCTGGTGGCCGTCATCGTGATCCTGCTGCTGGCCTTCGGCTACGCGGTGGAAAAACTGGTACTGCGCTCCGTGCGCAAGCTGCAGTTGTCCGCTGCGGCGATGGCGCAGGGCGATTTCGACGTTTCGCTGCCGCCGCCCGGTGGCGATGAGTTGGGCGACCTGAGCCGGGCGTTTTCCGTCATGGCCAACCAGATTCGCGGCAATACGGCTGAATTGGAGCGCCGGATAAAAGCGCGGACGCAGGCGCTTGAAGCGGTCAATCAGAATATGCAGCTCGCCCACCGGCAGATCAACGATTCGATCGACTACGCCAGTCTGATCCAGCGCGCGATCCTGCCCGACCAGCAACTGCGACAAGCGCTCGGTGAGCACTTTTTCGTGATCTGGCATCCGCGCGACGTCGTCGGCGGCGATTTCTACGTTTTTCGCGCCGAGCACGAGCGCTATCTGCTCGGCGTCGTCGATTGCGCCGGCCACAGCGTCCCCGGTGCGTTGATGACCATGCTCGCGCGTTCGGCGCTCGACCACGCCATGAACCAGGTCGGCATCGATCGCCCCGCCGCCATTCTCTCGCATACCGACCGCGCCATGCGCGACATGCTGCATGATTGCGAGCAACCGCGGGCGCTGGCGACCAATCTGGATG
This sequence comes from Pseudomonadota bacterium, assembly GCA_018262095.1. GTDB lineage: Bacteria > Pseudomonadota > Gammaproteobacteria > Burkholderiales > Rhodocyclaceae > Propionivibrio. The sequence goes on along the minus strand of JAGTRW010000018.1, from coordinate 7,948 downwards.
TCGGCCTGGCCTATATCGATCGGGAACAGCGCCGCCTGTGTTACGCCGGCGCCAGGATCAGTCTCTACTGGAGCGATGGCGACGAGGTCGGCGAGATCAAGGGCGGGCGCCGGGCGCTCGGCGATCGCCATCAGGGGGACTATGAAGACACGCTGGTCAGCTTGCGCTCCGGCGTGACCTATTATCTGGCGACCGACGGCTTTCTCGACCAGGCGGGCGGCGAAATGGGTTATGGTTTTGGCAACACGCGCTTTGCCCAATTGCTGCTTGGCCATGCCCGGCTACCGATGGCCGAGCAAGCCAGCGCGCTCAACCAGGCGCTCAAGGACTACCAGGGCGACTATGCGCAGCGCGACGACATTACGATACTCTCCTTCCGTTTTGACTAGACAGGGAAACCATGGAATCCATCGATCTTTTCGGACTGCGCGAGCACTTCAATCGCAGCCGCATCCTGCTCTGCTTCAACGGTCCCATTTCACGCAGCCTGATCGAAGAAATCGGCAACGCGCTCAAGAACTATCTGCAGGCTGACAGTGTCTTGCCTTCGGCAGCGATGGATGTCTTCAGCGCGTATGTGGAAATGACCCAGAATATCCGCCATTACGCGCTGTCGCGCGGTTACGACGAACTCGACAGCTCGGCGACCATCGTCGTCGCCAGGGACGCCGAGGGCCGCTACGTGGTACAGGCCGGCAATCTGGTCGAAGTGCGCGACGGCGAGGCCTTGCTGCAGCGACTCGACGAACTGGCGAAAATGGACAAGGCGCAACTCAAGGCCGCTTACAAAACCCAGTTGCGCCAGCCCCGGGACGAAGACGCTGCGAGCGGCGCCGGGCTCGGTTTGATCGACGTGGCGCGCAAGTCGGCGCAGCCGCTCGCTGCCAGCCTGGTGGGCTGCAGCGAGACGCGCTCTTTTTTTACGCTGCGTGCCGTTATATGAGTTTGTTATCAGGTGCAGAACGAATGAACGCTTTGACTATCGAAGGAAGCCAATCGACCCCCAGCATCTTTGCCGACTGGGATCTCGGACGCCTCATCATGCAGGGCGATTCGTACCCGGAAAATTCATTTGAATTTTTCGGCCCGGTGATCGACTGGATCGAACGCTATCTCAGCGAATCCGCAGCGCCGTTCGACCTCGAACTGCGCCTGGTCTACATGAATACCAGTTCGGTCAAGGCCATGATGGACATCTTTGACCTGCTTGAAGACGCCCACGGCCGGGGGCGGCAGGTCAGCGTCAATTGGTATTACGATCCGCGCAACGAACGGGTACTCGATCTGGCCGACGAGTTCCGCGAAGACTGCAGCTTCCCCTTCGAGATCGCTGCCGATGAGCAGTGAACCGCGCCCGCTGCACGATGACGAAGCGCTGATTCTGCGCATCGAAGGACTGCTGGCGCAGGCGGCGTATCAGGATAATCCATTGCGCGAGCCGCTCGCCCAGTTGTTCGAGCACAGCCAGGGCCAGCGGCATCGGCTCGAGCGCCTGGTGCGGATTTCCGACGGCTACCAAACCGCCGCGCGCAGCGATAGCCAGACCCTGGCCGAGCAGTACGACCGACAACTGCGGCGGCTCGAGAAGCTGGCGCGAATTTCCGACCGCTATCAGGCCAGCCTGCGCGAGATGAGCGAAGCGCTCAGGGAAGCTTCTCTGCACGACCCGATGACCAGCCTGGGCAACCGGCGCTTCCTGGCCGATCGGCTCAATGAAGAAACTGAGCGGGCGAACCGAAAAAATTCACCTTACGCGCTTGCCATGCTGGACATCGATTTTTTCAAGGCGGTGAACGACAGTTATGGGCACGGCGCCGGCGACCAGGCATTGTGCCGGATCGCCCACTGCATTCAGGAACACGTTCGCGAATACGACCACTGCGGGATCCTGAGATGTCTCGTGGGCTCGGAGATGTGTATAAGAGACAGCTGCTGCGCGCCAAGGCTGCCGGCCGCGACCGCGTCGAAGTCGCCTGACGCTGCGACCTTACGAAAACCGGCAGAGCAGTCCGCCGTAGAAGGCGAGTTCGGCGAGTTGCTGCGTCGCGCCCAGGCAATCCCCTGTATAGCCGCCGATGCGCTGCTTGAACAGGCGAGCCAGCCAGCGCGTCGCGATCAGCGCCAGCAGCAGGCCGGCGAGCGCTGGCCACGGCGGCAGCAAGGCGAGCGGCGCCAGCGCGCAGAGCGTCGCGAAAACGAGTTCGCCGTGGCCCAGGCGATTGGCAAAGGGCTTGGCCTTGCCTTCGCTGCGCGCGTAGTCGAGCGCGCCGAGAACGAAGGTGGCGCACAGCCGCGACACCGCGTGGCCGGCGATCAGCGCGATCGGCAGCAAGGCCGCGTCGATTTCGAGCAGCGCAAAGAAACGCGCGATGATGAGCATGGCGAGCGCCAGTGCGCCGAAACTGCCGAGCGCCGAGTCGCGCATGATCGCCAGCACCTTGTCGCGGTTCGCGCCGCCGCCAAAGCCGTCGACCATATCGCTCCAGCCGTCCTCGTGGATCGCTCCGGTGACGGCGATCGCCACCGCGATCGCGGCGACCAGCGCCAGCGTCTTGGGCCAGACGAGCGAGGCGGCAACGAAAACGAGCGCGGCGATGGCGCCGACCAGCAGACCGACGGCCGGGAAGTAGCGGATCGCGCGTTCGAGCGCGACCGCCCCGTGCTGGCCAGGAACCGGCAGGCGCGTAAAGAAGCCGATCGCGCCAAGCAGTGAGTGAAGTTCGCTGCGCGCCGTCATCGCAGTCTAACGGACGGCCTTGCTGACGCCGGCCGATTCGAAGCTGGCCATCTCCTCGACGAAGACCAGCGCCGAGCGGACCAACGGATAGGCGACCGAGACGCCGGTGCCTTCGCCCAGGCGCATGCCGATGTCGATCAGCGGCTCGCCGCCCAAGTCGCGCAACTGCGCGAGGTGACCCGGTTCGACCGAGCGGTGGCAGAAAATGCAATAGTCGCGAATGTTCGGCGCGATGCGCGAGCTTGCTAACAGCGATGCCGAAGCGATGAAGCCGTCGATGAGCAGCGTCATTCTGCGCTCGGCGGCGCCGAGCAGCGCGCCGGCCATCATCACGATCTCGAAACCGCCGAACTCGGCGAGCACCTTCATGACGCCGGCGTCGGCGGCGAGGTTGGCGCGGGCGACCGCCTGCGCCAGCAGCTTGCGCTTGCGCGCGAGTCCCTTGTCGTCAAGGCCGGTACCGCGTCCGACGCAGTCGAAGAGCGGCGCGCCGGTCAGCGCGTGGGTGATCAACGCCGCGGAGGCCGTGTTGCCGATCCCCATCTCGCCGACGCCGAGCACATTGCAGCCCTGGTCGGCCGCGTCATGGGCAATTCGTGCGCCGGTGGCCAGCGCTTGCTCGCATTGTTCGAGGCTCATCGCCGCTTCGACGAGATAGTTGCGGGTTCCGGTCGTCGTGATCTTGGCGTCGATGAATTCGACGCGCCGCTTGTCGCTCGCGCTGAAATCGTGCGCGACGCCGCCGTCGATGACCTTGAGCTTCAAGCCGTTCTGGCGTGCGAAGACGTTGGCACCGGCGCTTCCGGCCAGATAATTTTCGACCATCTGCCAGGTCACGTCCTGCGGATACGCCGAAATTCCGGCCGCCGCAGCGCCGTGGTCGGCGGCGAAGATCAGCATGTGCGGATTGGCAAATTGCGGCGTCAGCGTCTTCTGGATGCGTCCGACCTGGACCGCGATTTTTTCGAGCCGGCCGAGCGATCCCAGCGGCTTGGTCTTGTTGTCGATCTTGCTTTGCAGCGCAGAATCGAGGGCGTGGTCGAGGGCGGGAATGTCGAAGGTCATGGGGTAGGGCGGCTTGGGGCAATGGGCAAGGCCGGCGATTATACGCCGCGCCTCCCATGCTAAGCTTGCGCCATGAGAGAACTGATCATTGGCGGGGCGCGTTCGGGCAAGAGCACGCTCGCCGAAAAACGGGCCGTCGAGAGCGGCCTGCACGTCATTTACGTGGCGACGGCACAGGCGCTCGACGGCGAGATGGAAAGGCGAATCGCGCTGCATCAGGCACGCCGTCCAGCGAGTTGGGGCCTCGTCGAAGCGCCGCTCGGTCTGGCCGAGACGCTGATCGCAAACGCCGCGCCCGGCGTCTGCCTGCTTGTCGATTGCCTGACGCTATGGCTCTCCAACATGCTCTTTGCCGGCGTCGCCGCCAAGCAGGCCGAGGCCGGCGAGGCGGTCGATTGCGCCTTGTTCTCGGGCGAAGTGCAGGCGCTGATCGAGACGCTGCCCAAGCTGCCCGGGCGCATCATCATGGTCTCCAACGAAGTCGGCTGGGGCCTGGTGCCGATGGGCGCCGTCTCGCGCCTGTTCACCGACGAACAGGGTCGCTTGAACCAGCGCGTCGCCGCGGTCTGCGACAAGGTCACGCTGGTCGCTGCCGGACTGCCGCTGGCGCTCAAGTAGGGGGCGGCGCGAGGGCTGCAAGCGGCCACAACCGGACCGTGACGAATTTTTCCCGAAGCGGTCGTTAGCGCGGCCAACCGCGATGGGGAGGAGGGTCAGCACAAGCCGAGAAGATTAACCCGCGGTCACAGAACTCCGGTTTTTGTCTGTCTTGCTACCACATAATGGACAAGCATCCGGCCCCGACATCCGCGAACTTAACGACCAGTTTGTGATCGGGCATCGGATAATTGTCTGCCTTTCCCTCGAACCCCACCTCGATCCATTGCTGCGGAGATGTGTTGGCCGCAGACCGCTTATCCATTACCGTAACAAGGCGAACGTTCTCATAGTTGCCAATAAAGCGACGCACGTACTCGAAGGTGTGCTTTGTCGGACTTTGACACACCAGCTTTTCCCAGGCTTCACTATCATTTTGCCCATAGGCAGCCAACGCGGATTGCGCGTTCTCTAAGAACCTGTTTACCTCCTCGGAGAAGCCGATCTTGGTTGCACTATATTTGGCTTTCGGTTCAGCGCCCGCCTTGATGGTTGCCGGACGCTTGTCTTCAAGGGGATGCTCAGAAGAAAGCTCGCGGGGAGTAGTTGAGGCGGGAACATACTTGTCCATGCAATTGCCGCTCGCTTCGGCGGCAAGAATTCGCGCTTGTTCGTCGCCGCTTTGCTTAGCGGTATCAATCAGTACTTTGTAGTACTTCGCCATGCAGTCGATCTTCTGCTTTTGATATTCGACCGAATAAATGTCCTCGGTCTGCGTCGCTCCGAACGCGAGGAGTGAGAAGAAGCTGCTGAGTACAACTAGAAGACGAATGATCATTCGGCGCTCCGATACCTGGTGAAATAAATATGACACGATAGGCCCCATGGGCCGCAAAATCAACGACGCGCATAGCAGTGTAGGCCAGCACAATGCCTTTATCATATGTCTTCATGTTGATTACTCGTTTCGGCGATGCGGATTTCCAGAAGGGACTAAACCGCTCGCGCGGTAGGGTGCTCCAAATTGCCGTTGGGGAATCGCTGAAATCGTGGTTCTGACTATGTTGGGAAATGAGGCAATCCGCCTCGTTTTCTGACAGGAGCGGAATCATGACATCATCAACGCAAGGCATCTCTGAATTGCGTCAGCGCATGATCGACGACATGCGGATGCGCAAGCTTTCCGACAAGACGCAGAGCGCTTATATTCGCGCGGTCTTTCAATTGGCCCGGTTTCTCAAACGCTCGCCGGATACGGCGACGGACGAGGATATGCGGCGCTATCAGTTGTATCTGGTCGATCACGGGCTGTCCCCCGTCTCGCTCAATGCGACGATCACCGGGCTGACGTTTTTCTTCGAGGTCACGCTTCGTCGCGGCGATCTGATGGACCGGATGAGCAAGGTCCGCGTACCCCGTACGCTGCCCGTCGTGCTGAGCCGTGACGAGATGAGCCGACTGATCGCTGCGGCGGGAAGCCTAAAATACCAAACCGCGTTTTCGGTCGCTTATGGCGCCGGATTACGTGCCGGCGAAGTGGCCGGGCTGAAGGTCGGCGACATCGATAGCCAGCGCATGACACTGCGCGTCGAGCGCGGCAAGGGGCAGAAGGACCGGTATGCCATGCTGCCGCCGGTGCTGCTCGACCGCCTGCGAGCCTGGTGGCGGGTCGCCCGTGCCCAGGGCAAGATGCTCAACGGTGGCTGGTTGTTTCCCGGCCAGAACCCGATCGACCCGCTCAGTACCCGTCAGCTCAACCGGGCCATCCATGCCGCCGCCAAGACGGCGCAAATCAACAAGCGGGTTTCGATGCATACCCTGAGGCACAGTTTCGCCACGCACCTGCTGGAACAGAAGGTCGATATCCGTGTAATTCAGGTGCTCTTGGGCCACAAGAAGTTGGAAACAACCGCCCTTTATGCCCAGGTCGCCACCGACCTTCTGCGCGAGGTGATCAGCCCCCTGGAGAAACTACACTCCGCTTAAAGCCATGCCATGGGGCGTTCCCCCTTGGAACTCGCGGACATTTTCCGCGCCCACGGACCGGCCTGGCGCCAATCGCAGCACGCTCACCTGAGCCTCGGTCAGCTCAAAGTCATGTCGGCCATCGAGCAGTGCCGCACGGCGGCACTGGGCGGCCATGTGCTGCGCTGTCCAGCATGCGAGCAGATCGAGATCTCGTATAACTCGTGCCGCAACCGGCATTGCCCGAAGTGTCAGGCCAAAGCCGCACAACGCTGGCTCGAGGCCCGGCAGGCCGATCTGTTGCCGGTCGAGTATTACCACGTCGTTTTTACGCTGCCCGCGCCGATCAGTGCCATCGCCTATACCAACAAGGCGGTGATCTATCGTCTGCTGTTCGAGGTCGCCGCCGAGACCTTGCGCACGATCGCCGCCGACCCCAAGCATCTGGGCGCCCAGATTGGCGCGACGCTGGTGCTACACACCTGGGGATCGGCGCTGACACATCACCCTCACGTCCACGGCATCGTCCCCGGCGGCGGCCTATCCCCCGATGGCGAACGCTGGGTGGCCTGCAAGCCGGGGTTCTTCTTGCCGGTCCGCGTACTCTCGCGGCTGTTTCGCCGGCGTTTCCTCGAAGAACTTGTCCAGGCGCAGCGCGCCGGCCAGTTGCAGTTCTTTGGTGAGTTTGCGCCGCTACGCGGCGCCACCGCTTTCGCCGACTGGCTGGCGCCGCTGCGGATTTGCGAATGGGTGGTCTATGCCAAGCGCCCGTTTGCCGGACCGGCGGCGGTACTGGCGTATCTGTCGCGTTATACCCACCGCGTCGCGATCTCCAATCAGCGGCTCGTTTCCCTCGACGAGCGCGGTGTCACCTTCCGCTGGAAGGATTACCGGGCCAAGGGACGTACGCGCTACAAGACTATGACGCTCGCCGCCGGTGAATTCATGCGGCGCTTCCTGCTCCACGTTCTGCCCAGCGGGTTTCATCGCATTCGGCACTACGGACTGATCGCCAACGGCGGGCGCACCGAGAATCTTGCCAAGGTGCGTGCGTTGCTTCACGTCGTCCCGGCCAAGGCCCAGCTTCAGGCGGCCGACGCGCCAGACGGCGCCTCTGAGCCGACCTTCGTTTGCCGAGCTTGTGGTGCGGCGATGGTCATCATCGAAATCGTTGCACGTGCACGTGCACGTGGACGACCGATCCGTGCGCCACCGCAGCGAGGCACGCCATGAGCACTTCCCGATACGCCCTCCGACCGTCGGCTCTTCGTCACCCCGTGCCGATAGCGGATGGCTTTGCCTTACCCTGGCCGACCGTCGTTTCTGGCCCGACGGACGGCCGCAAAACCTGCCGAATCAGCGGCGCTGCCCCACGACTAAACACCATCTTCGTCCGCTTGGACCCACGATCACCTGCTCAGGCCATCGTGCGTTTCTTCAAATCCCCATAGACCATCAACGTTTCAAACCGCAACGCAGCATCCCGCGGTTTCCTCCCTCGAGGCTTGTCCGACGCCTGCCCGCCAAGTCCGGGCCTGCTTGACGTGTCCGCGCACGAGGGCAGGCATCCGACAACCCTTAACG
>JAGTRW010000065.1 GCA_018262095.1 Pseudomonadota bacterium | reverse complement strand
CGGCACGCGCCGCCAAGAACGCGCCGCCGACCATGGTCGCTGCGCCGCCGAGAATGCCGGCATTGCCGTTCGTTCCCTTGTGGCTGTTGCGCCGACGCGCTCAACCTGCTCGCCGGCGAAGGCGAGTTGCAGGTCGCGCTCGCTGCGCGCGACGCGCCGACGCTGCTCACGCCGCACCCGGCCGAAGCGGCGCGGCTGCTCGACTGTCAGGTCGCCGCCGTCGAGGCCGACCGGCTCGCCGCGGCGAGCGAACTGGCGAGTCACTACCGCGCCTGGGTCGCGCTCAAGGGCTGCGGAACGATCGTCGCCGCGCCGGACGGCAGCCGCTTCATCAACACCACCGGCAACCCGGGGCTCGCCACCGCCGGCAGCGGCGACGTGCTCTCGGGAATCGTCACCGCGCTGCTCGCCCAGGGCTGGCCGCCGCAGGCCGCGCTGCTCGCCGGCGTGCACCTGCACGGCGCCGCCGCCGACGCTCTGGTCGCCCAAGGCTGCGGCCCGCTCGGACTCACCGCCGGCGAACTGATCGACAGCGCCCGAGCCTGCCTCAACCAATGGATCTACGCCGCCAGTGAACGCTAAACTTCAAGGCATCATCCTGTTCCTCACGGCAACGCTTCTTTTCGCGATCCACGACGCCACCTCGAAGTATCTGATCGCCTTCTTCGCCATTCCCTTGCTCGTCTGGTCGCGCTACGTCGTACACCTTTCGATCATGCTGATCGCCGTCGCCCCGGGAATGGGGCGCGAACTCTTCGTCACCGCTCGTCCGTGGCTGATGACGCTACGCGCGCTGACGCTGGTCGGCGTTTCGCTGCTTTTCCAGAACGCGCTCAAGGCGCTACCGCTTGCTGAAACGACGGCGATCATCTTCATCACGCCACTGCTCGTCGCGCTGCTCGCCGGACCGCTGCTCGGCGAAAAGGTCCGCCTCAAGAGCTGGCTGGCGACCATCGCCGGATTCTGCGGCGTCTTGCTGACCGCCCGGCCGGGCGGCGTGATGTCGGCCAGCGGCGTCGCCTACGCGCTCGGCAGCGCGCTGTGCTACGCCGCTTACCAGATCCTGACGCGCAAGCTCTCGGCGACCGAGCCGGCGATGCGCCAGCTCTTCTACACCGCGCTCGTCGGCGCCTTCGCCATGTCGCTGATCGTTCCGACCTACTGGAACGCGCTGCTGCCGACAGCGGGCCAGGGGCTGCTCATCGTCTCGCTCGGGCTGACCGCCGGCGTCGGCCATTTCCTGCTGATCCGCGCCTTCCGCCAAACACCGGCGTCGACGCTCTCACCGCTGCTCTACGTTCAGCTGGTGTGGGCGATGCTGCTCGGCCTGCTGGTCTTCGGCCAGCTCCCCGACCTGATGACGACGATCGGCATGGTGATCATCGGCGCCTCGTGCCTGAGCCTGGCGCTGCAGCGCGCACCGAGTTGATCGACGGCGCCCACTGACGGTGCGCGCTTGATCAGCCGGCCGCCTGCCGCAGCTCGTTCGGATAGCCGAACCGCCGGCCAGGCCAATTGCCCGGAAACCCGACCGGCGCACGCCACGGGGGTGGAAGCGACAACAGTAAATCAACGGCTTGCAAAATCGTCTCATTGCACGATACTTGCATACGACCACGCGCCGTGGCGACAAAACCGTCGCGCGGTCGGAAAGCACCGCTTCCGGAAAGCCTTTGTCGAAAACAACCCGAGGATCAATACCATGATGAAAAAATCCGCAATGCGTTGGCTGTTGGCGATCGCTTCAGCGATCATCGTCAGCAGCACGGCGATCGCCCAGAGCAAACCGAACGTCGTCATCCTGGCCACTGGCGGAACCATCGCCGGCGCCGGCGCCGACGTCACCAACAGCGCCACTTATCAGGCCGCCAAGGTACCGGTCGACAAACTGATCGCCGGAATTCCGCAGCTTAACAACGTCGCCGCAGTACGCGGCGAACAGGTCTTCCAGATCGCCTCGGAAAGCTTCCGCAACGACAACCTGGTGACGCTCGGCAAACGCGTCGCGGCGCTCGCCAAGCAGGACGACGTCGATGGCATCGTGATCACCCACGGTACCGACACGACCGAAGAGACCGCCTACTTCCTCAACCTCGTCGTGCACACCGAAAAACCGATCGTCGTCGTCGCCTCGATGCGGCCGGGAACCGCGATGTCGGCCGACGGCACGCTCAATCTGTACAGCGCAGTGAGCGTGGCCGGCAGCAAGGATGCGCGCGGCAGAGGCGTGCTGGTCGTCATGAACGACGAAATCGACAGCGGTCGCGACGTCACCAAGGCCGTCAATATCAAGGTCGAAGCGTTCAAGAGTCCGTGGGGCCCGCTCGGTCTGGTCGTCGAAGGCAAGAATTACTGGTTCCGCAAGCTCGACAAGCGGCACACCATGAACTCCGAATTCGACATCGAGAAGATCAGCGCGCTGCCGCTCGTCGAAATCGCCTACGCCGGAGGCAACGTCAGCGACACCGCCTATCGCGCGTTTGCCAATGCCGGCGCCAAGGCGATCATTCACGCCGGCCCGGGCAACGGTTCGGTCGCCGGCCCGCTGGTTCCGGTACTGCAGGAACTGCGCGGCAAGGGAATCCAGATCATCCGTTCGTCGCATGTCAATGCCGGCGGCTTCGTTCTGCGCAACGCCGAACAGCCCGACGACAAGTACGACTGGATCGTCGCCCATGACCTCAACCCGCAAAAGGCGCGCATCCTGGCGTCGGTGGCGCTGAGTTCGACGCAGGACAGCCGCGAACTGCAGCGCATCTTCATGGAATATTGATCGGCACCGCAATCGCCGAGCGTCAGCACGGGAGGCCAGACAGGTCTCCCGTTTTTCATGGCCACCCGGCATGCGCGGGGAACCTGCTCGCTGGCGACGACTCTGAGTCAGCAGCGCTGTGCGCTACAGGTCCGTTTCCGGGAGGGCATCATGAAACACATCATCTGGGTACTCTGGCCGGCGTTCGTCGCCGCGGGAATCGGCGAGATCGTTTTCTTCACCGTGATCGATCCGCAGCAACTCTTTCTGTTTGGCCAGCCCGTTGCGCTGTCGTCGATGGCCACCTACTCGATCGGCTTTCTGATGTTCTGGCTGCTCTGCGCCGGATCGAGCCTGCTGACCTGGTTGATGCTGCCCCGGTCGTTCAAGAGCGCCGGCTGAATCGACGCCGGGTCGGCACCGGCGCCGATCATCGGGCGCTTCGCGTCGATCCAGTCGTCGCTTTCAACCCGCCGACTTGAGATTGAGGTGCAACTGCCGCGAATCGCCGTCGTCCGTCTTGGTTGTCGCGATTTTTCCTTCGCGCGCCTGTTCGATCGCGTCGAGATACTGTGGCGTCACGTCGCCGGTCACGTACAGGCCGTCGAAGCACGAGCAGTCAAACGCGCTGAGCGATGGCCTGAGTTCGCGCACCGACGCCTTGAGCGCGTCCAGATCCTGATAGACCAGCGCATCGGCGCCGATCTCGCGCGCGATCTCTTCGACATCGCGGCCGGTGGCGATCAGTTCGCTGCGCGTCGGCATGTCGATGCCATAGACGTTGGGGTAACGCACCGGTGGCGCAGCCGAAGCGAAATAGACCTTGAGCGCGCCGGCGGCGCGCGCCATTTCGACGATCTCATGGCTGGTCGTTCCGCGAACGATCGAGTCGTCGACCAGCAGCACGCGTTTTCCCTTGAATTCCTGCGCCACGGTATTGAGTTTCTGCCGCACCGAGCTCTTGCGCGTCGATTGGCCGGGCATGATGAAGGTGCGGCCGATGTAGCGGTTTTTGACGTAGCCTTCGCGATACGGAAGTCCGAGGCGCTGCGCCAGCTGCATCGCCGACGGACGGCTTGAATCGGGAATCGGGATCACGACGTCGATCTCCTCGATGCGAATTTCGCGCGCGACCTTGTCGGCGAGGTGCTCGCCCATGCGCAGACGCGTCTCATAGACCGAGACGCCGTCGATCACCGAGTCCGGGCGCGCCAGATAAACGTATTCGAAGATGCACGGCGAGAGCACCGGGTTCTGCGCGCACTGACGGGAATGCATCTGATGCGCCATATCGACGAAGATCGCCTCGCCCGGTTCGACGTCGCGCAGCACGCGAAAACCCAGCGTATCGAGCGCGACCGACTCGGACGCCAACAGGTATTCGGTACCCTTGTCAGTTTCATTGGTCCCGATCACCAGCGGGCGGATGCCGTGCGGATCGCGGAAAGCGAGCAGGCCATAGCCGGCGATCAGCACCACCACCGCGTAAGCACCCTTGCAGCGACGGTGCACGCCGGCGACGGCGGCAAAGATGGTATCCAGGTCGAGACGGAAGCTCTTGGCCGACTCCTGCAATTCATGCGCCAGCACGTTGAGCAGCACTTCGGAATCGGAATTGGTGTTGATGTGGCGCAGATCCTGCCTGAACATCTCCTCCTGCAGCTGTTCCGTGTTGGTCAGATTGCCGTTGTGCGCGAGCACCAGACCGAACGGCGAGTTGACGTAGAAAGGCTGAGATTCGGACGAATCCGACGACGAACCGGCGGTCGGGTAACGGCAATGGGCGATTCCCATGCTGCCCGGCAGCGCGCGCATATTGCGCGTGCGGAAAACGTCGCGCACCAGTCCCGAGCCCTTGTGCATGTGAAACGCATCGCCCTGGCCGGTGGCGATTCCCGCCGCATCCTGGCCGCGATGCTGCAGCACCATCAGGCCATCGTAGAGCAGCTGATTGACCGGTGAGGTCGCGACAACTCCGAGTATCCCGCACATAGTAATTCCTACCTGAATCGAATCCGTTTAGCCACTTCCGGCGGCAGCCAGGGTTTGCCGGCCAGCACCGCTGTTTCGAGCGGCGCTGAGAAATACGCGTCGCTCCACCACTTTTCCTTCGCCATCGACAGCATGCCGCCGAGCGCAACCAGCACCAGCACGATCAATAGACCGCGCGCCAGGCCAAAAATCACCCCGAGCAAGCGATCAGTCGGACTCAATCCGAGCGCCCTGAGCAGGCCGCGCACCGCCAGACGCAACAGCGCCATCAGCAGCAGCACGACGACGAACACCGCGACCCAGGCAGCGACGATGCGCAGCGCCGGGTCGGCGATGATGCCGGCAAAGACGACCTGCGCCACCTCGCCGCCCCACCACTTGGCGGCGAAGAAGGCCAGCACCCAGGCGACCAGCGCGATGACCTCGCCGACCACGCCGCGCCAGACACCGAGCAGCACCGACGCCGAAACGACGGCGATCACGACGTAATCAAAAGCCGTCATTGGCGGGCCGCGACGACCCCGCCGACGCCGATTCGCTTGATCTTCTCGAGCGCCTTGTCGGCCGCTTCACGAGTCGCGAAGGGACCGGCGCGAACGCGCGTTTTCTTGCCTTCGGGCGAGTCGAGCGGCTCGGTGATGACCTTGATTCCGAGTTCGCCGATCTTGGTCTGCAACTGCTTGACGTTGGCCGGGTTGGAAAAAGCGCCGATCAGAATCAGATACTGCCCATTCTCGTGAGCCTTGTCGTTGGCCTTGGCCGACTTCTCGGCCGGCTTCTCCGCCGGTTTGGGCGACGGCTTGTCAGCGTGCTTGTCGACGGCCTTTTCAGGCATTTTCTCGGGTTTCTTTTCCGCCGGTTTTTCAGCAGCTTTTTCCACTGTTTTTTCGACTGCCTTCTCGGCCGGCTTCTCTGCCGGCTTGTTGGCCGGCACTTCGGCGGCCACCGGCGCGACCGGTTTGTCGCTCGCCGCCGGAGCGGCGTTCGGCTTGCTCACCTTGGGGGAAAAAGGCGTCTGATCCTGACCGGGAATTCTGATCTGGACATCCTGAACCTGCTGCTTGGGTTCCTCGTCCATCACCATCGGCAACACCACCGCGGCCAGACCGGCAATCGCAATCGCGCCAATCAGGCGACGGCGCGCCCGCTTTTTCAACTGCAACTGCAGATCAGGAGAATCGGACATCGGGTTCGCTAGAGTCGAGAGGGTTGCGACGAGGGGCCGGAATCAGCGACGGAGTTGCAGCGCACGCAGCACCGCCGCCACCGTGTAGAACGACCCAAAGACCAGGATTCTATCATTTTCCCCGGCCAGCTTGGCGGCGCACGCAAATGCTTCGGCCGGCGTGTCGAACGATTCGACGGCGCCACCCAGCTTTTGTTCGGCGATCACCGCCGCCAGCGCCTGCGCCGGCGCGCCGCGCGGCGTATCGAGGCTGGCCAGCAGCCAGACGTCGATCTTTCCCGCCAGCGCCGCCAGCGCACCGGGTATGTCCTTGTCGCCGAGCATCCCGACGACGGCGATGGTGCGCTCGAAAAAACCCATCTCGCCGAGGTTGTCGGCGAGTCCGGCAACCGCCTGCGGGTTGTGCGCGACGTCGAGAACGATAGACGGACGCCCCGGCAACACCTGAAAGCGACCGGGAAGCTCAACCTCCAGCAGCCCGCGGCGAACGGCCTGCATCGATACCGGCAGCCGATCCTTGAGTGACTCGACGACGGCCAGCACCGCCGCCGCATTGCGCAACTGGAAGCGTCCACGCAACGCCGGGTTGGCCAGACCGCCGCGGCGCTGACCGTCGCGCCCCCAGAAAGTCCATTGCGTCTGGTCGCCGAAATAGCCAAAATCGCGGCCGAGCAGCTGCAGGTCGGCGCCGATCGCCGCGGCGTGATCGAACAGCGACTGCGGCGGCTCGGGGTCGGCGCAGAAAGCGGGCTGGCCGGCGCGATAGATCCCCGCCTTCTCGAAGCCGATCGCGGCGCGCGTCGAACCCAGCCAGTCGGTGTGATCGAGCGCAATCCCGGTCACCACGGCGCAATCGGCGTCGTAGACATTGACCGCGTCGAGCCGGCCACCGAGGCCGACTTCGAGGATCAGCACGTCGACCTGGCGCGCCGCGAAAACTTCCCACGCCGCCAGCGTGCCAAACTCGAAATAGGTCAGCGCGACCGGTCCGGCGGACTGCCGCGCCGCTTCGACGCGAGCGAACGCCGCGCACAGCGACGCGTCGTCGACCGCGACGCCGTCGATGCGCACGCGTTCGTTGTAATCGAGCAAATGCGGCGAACTGTAGCAGCCGACGCGGTAACCGGCGAAGGTGTAGATGGCTTCCAGATAAGCACAGGTCGATCCCTTGCCGTTGGTTCCACCGACGACGATCAGCGGACACCATGGCTTCTGCTGCAAGGCCGTCTTGACGCGGCCGACGCGCTCAAGGCCCAGTTCGATCCCGGCCTGCCCCTTGGGGTGCAGGCTTTCGAGGTGGGTCAACCAATCAGCGAACGAGTTCATAAGAATGCTTTCAATACCGGGAGCAACGAAGATTGAAGCCAAGCACGCCTGGCCTGGAAAGTGCGGCGCAGCGAAACTGACTCACCAACTCGCCGATTAGACCATCAGGCGGCCAGCGCGGCAAATCATGGCGAGCGCTCAGGCCATTTCGCCGTTCGCCAGGCGCGCCGCGATGAAGGCCATGAAGTCGTCAGCCGGCATCGGGCGGCCGTGAAAATAACCCTGCGCTTCGTCGCAGCGATGAACGGCGAGCAGATCGAGCACCTCTTTTGTCTCGACGCCTTCGGCGATCGTGCGCAGACCGAGACTGCGCGCCATCTGGATGATCGCCCGGACAATCGCGGCGTCTTCCGCGTCGGTCGCCAGATCGCGGATGAACGACTGGTCGATCTTGAGCTTGTCCACCTCGAAACGTTTGAGGTAAGAAAGGCTCGAATAACCGGTACCGAAGTCGTCGATCGACAGCTTGACGCCCATCTGCTTGAGACGCTTGACGGTGGCCAGAACGTTCTCGGTATCGCCGATCAGGATCGACTCGGTCAGTTCGAGCTCGAGCATCGCCGGGTCGAGTCCTGACGATTCGAGGGCGCCGGCGACCGACGCTTCGATGTCGCCGCGTTTGAACTGCAAGGCCGACATATTGACCGCCACCAAAGGCGCGCGCATCCCCGCCTGCCGCCACCTCACCGCCTGCCGACAAGCCTCGCGCAGAACCCAGTCGCCAATTTCGACGATCAGACCGCTTTCTTCGGCGACCGGGATGAAGCGTCCCGGCGAGACCAGGCCGAGATCGGGATGATTCCAGCGGATCAGCGCCTCGGCGCCGACCAGCCGGCCGCTGTCGATCTCGATCTGTGGCTGGTAATAAAGCACGAACTGCTGCGCTTCAAGCCCGCGCCGCAGGCCCGAATGCATGGTCATTTTTTCAAGCGCGTCGCCGTTCATTTCTTCATTGAAGAAACGATAGGTATTGCGCCCGGCGTCCTTGGCGCGATACATCGCCATGTCCGCCTTGCGGTGCAGCGTTTCGAAATCCGCGCCGTCCTCGGGATAGATGGCGACGCCGACTGAAACCGAGGTTGTCACCTCCTTGCCGTCGATCTGGAACGGTTCAAGAAAATGGCGCAACAATTCGCCAAGGAAGGTGATGATCGTATCGGGCTCGGCGATATTGGTCAGCAACAGCAGAAAATCGTCGCCCCCCTGACGGCTCACCGTATCGGTACTGCGCATGCATCTCTTCAAGCGCGCCGCGACTTCGACCAGCATCTCATCACCGGCGCGGTGTCCAAGAAAATCATTGACCGCCTTGAAGCGGTCGAGGTCGACGGCCATCAGCGCGACCTTGGTTCCGCCGCGATGCGAAAACGCCACTGCCTGCTGCAAGCGGTCCTGCAGCAGCGACTGGTTCGGCAAGCCGGTCAGCGCATCGTGGTAGGAAAGGAATTTGGCGCGGTCTTCGGCGAGCTTGCGCTCGGTCACGTCGGTCAGAATCCAGATCGCACCGTTCTCGGGATGCAGGGGATCGAGCGCACTCCCCGTCAGATCGCACCAGAAGGCGTGGCCATCGGCATGCACCATCATCACGGTAGCGGTAAAGCCCTCGCCGGAAACCAGCGAACGATAAGCCTCCTCGCCGAACGAGCTGAAGGTCTCGTCGGTTTGGTAAAGCACCCGCGTCGACTGGCCGATCATCGAACCGGCCGGATAGCCGAAAATCTCCTCGAAGCGCCGGTTGCACGAGACGACCCGCCGCTCGCGAACCATGATGATGCCGACCAGCGCGTTCTCGAGCAGCGCCTCTTTTTCGGCGAGCAGCGCAGCGACCATCTCGTGGCTGCGCTTGCGCTCGGTGACGTCGCGCCCGACCATGACGCCGTAGCAGGTTCCGTCAACCCCGGCGACACGATACGAGAACTCGAGCCAGAGCAAGGAAGCGGCGCGACAGAACTCGGTGACCACCGAATGGCTCGGCGTTGGCGTGCGTTCGCCAAGCAGCGACATCTCCTGGCGTAGCGTATCGAGCACGGCGGCCGCGTCGCCCAGGCCGAGCGAAGCAAAAGAGCGGCCGACCAGCGCTTCGGCCGGCTCGCCGAGCAGCTCGCCAAGCGCCGCATTGGCGTCGGTGATGATGCCCTCGGGCAAGGACAGCAGAACGACGAAATCCGAGGTGTGATCGAGCAGCGTATGAAAACGCTCGAGCCGGTCGAGGTTGTGCCGCAACTGCGGGTAATAGCTTTTGCGGAACGAGCGTTCGCCAAGACCGATGATGCGATCCTTGCGTGTCTCCCAGTCGTCGCGCTCAGATGGCTTCGGCATAGATCGCCTTAACGTCTGCGACCGAGGCGTGCCGCGGGTTGGTCACGATGCAGGCATCGTTGATCGCATGCTGCGCGAGTTCGGGAATGTCGGCGCTGCGCACGCCGCGCGCCGCCAGGCTGTCGGCGATCCCGAGGCGCTGGCGCAGCGCTCCCAGTTCGGCCGTGATCCGCTTGGCGCGTTCGCGCTCGTTCATGCCGCGCAGGTCGAGCCCCATCGCTTCGCCGATCTGCTGATAGCGCTCGGGCGCCGTCGCGATGTTGAAACGCACCACGTGCTCGAGCAGCAGCGCATTGCACTCGCCGTGCGGCAGATCGAGGAAACCGCCGAGCGAATGCGCCAGCGCATGCACGGCGCCCAGGCTGGCATTGGAAAAGGCCAGCCCGGCCTGCAGGCTGCCGAGCAGCATGTTTTCGCGCGCCGGCATATCGCCCGGCAAGGCGAGCGCCGTCTCGATGTTGTTCCAGACCAGCTTGACCGCCGCCAGCGCATGGACATCGACCACCGGCGAACTGGCCGTCGACACGTAGGCCTCGATCGCATGCGTCAGCGCGTCGAGGCCGGTGCAAGCGGTCAGTCGCGAGTCCATGCTCAGCGTCGTTTCCGGATCGACCAGCGCGACATCGGGAACCACGGTCTTGCTGATGATCGCCATCTTGTAGCGCTCATCGGAATTGACGACGATGCAGAACTGCGAAATATCGGCTGCCGTTCCGGCGGTGGTCGGGATACAGATCAGCGGCGGCCCGGGCACCTCGACCTGATCGGTGCCCTCGAAGGCGAGAACGCTGCAGCCGTTGGTATGAACGATGCCGATCGCCTTGGCACAATCGATGACGCTGCCACCGCCGAGCGCGACGATCACATCGCAGCGCTCGCGCGCGTAAAACGCCGCGCCGGCCATCACCTCGTGGTCCTTGGGATTGGGCGTCAAGTCCTTGAAGACCGCCGCCTCGATGCCGACTTCGGCAAGGTCGGCCAGAACGCCGTCAAGCCAGCCGGCGGCGATCACTCCCGGGTCGCTGACCACCATCACCCGGCGCGCCATCATGTTGCGCGCGTAAAACCCCACGCGGTGCCTGGCACCGACGCCGAAAATGAACTCGGGTGCGACAAACTTTCGCATTTCGTAAAGTGCCATAGCCCGCTCCGTTCCCCCGCGACGACTGGTTGCCACTCGCGCATCAAGAAAGGTCGGCACCAGCGAAGCCCGGAATGGACAGCATAAGGCAAGAACGCCGCGTGATGCAATCTGGCCGCCGGCCAGATTGCATCAGCGGTTCAGGAACGTCAGGCGGCAGCCGGCAACTTCTGCAGCAAGCAGAGCAGCCGCGAGAGCTTGTCCTTCATTGCGCGGCGGTCGACGATCAGGTCGATGGCGCCCTTCTCGAGCAGGAACTCGGCGCGCTGAAAACCCTCGGGCAGCGTCTGGCGAACCGTCTGCTCGATCACGCGCGGCCCGGCAAAGCCGATCAGCGCACCCGGTTCGGCGATCACCACGTCGCCGATGAAGGCGAACGACGCCGAGACGCCGCCCATCGTCGGGTCGGTGAGGATCGAGATGAACGGCAACTGCGCCTCGGAAAGCTTGGTC
Source organism: Pseudomonadota bacterium (assembly GCA_018262095.1). Taxonomy (GTDB): domain Bacteria; phylum Pseudomonadota; class Gammaproteobacteria; order Burkholderiales; family Rhodocyclaceae; genus Propionivibrio. The sequence goes on along the minus strand of JAGTRW010000065.1, from coordinate 635 downwards.
AGCGCCGCCGTCGTCTTGGCCATCTGCATCAGCGAAAAGAGCCCTTCCTGCATGCGCGCGCCGCCCGAGGCGGTGACGCAGATGAACGGCAGCCCCTGCTCGACGGCGGCCTGCACGCCGCGAACGAAGCGCTCGCCGAGCACCGAACCCATCGAACCGCCCATGAAGCCGAATTCAAACGCGGCAACGACCACCGGCAGCGTCTTGATCGCGCCCTGGACGACCACCAGCGAGTCGGTCTCGCCGGTGCTCTCGGCAGCGTCGAGCAGACGTTCCGCATAGCGGCGACTGTCCTTGAACTTGAGCGAATCGACCGGCAGCACTTCGGCGCCGATTTCAAAGCGACCCTCGGCGTCGAGCAGCAGGTCGATCCGCGCACGCGCATCGAGGCGATTGTGGTACGCGCACTTGGGACAGACGTTGGCGTTTTTCTCAAGATCGGTCGCGTAGAGCACCGCTTCGCACGACGGGCACTTGCTCCACAGCCCCTCGGGCAGCGACGACTTGCGCGCGACGCCGGACTCGTTGCGCTTGATCTTGGGCGGCAGCAGTTTGTTGAGCCAGCTCATGCATCACCTCGGCAAGCTTCGTCGATGCCGCGCCGCAGTTCGGCGACCAGCGCGCCAACACGCGCG
>JAGTRW010000064.1 GCA_018262095.1 Pseudomonadota bacterium | reverse complement strand
TCACGGCACGGCGCTGGCACCGATCTACGCGGCGTGCGCAGCCGGGATCGATGTGCATGTGTGGGTTTCCGAGACACGTCCGCGCAACCAGGGGCTGCTGACTGCCTGGGAATTGAAACAACGCGGCGTGCCGCACACGCTCTTCGCCGACAACGCCGCCGGCCCGCTGCTGGCGCGCGCCGGCCAGATCGACGCGGTGATCGTCGGCGCCGACCGCATCGCCGCCAACGGCGATGTCGCCAACAAGATCGGCACCTATCTCAAGGCGCTCGCGGCGCGCGCCGCCGACGTTCCCTTTTACGTCGCGGCGCCGCGCTCGACGATCGATTTTGCTTGCGCCAGCGGCCGGGAAATCCCGATCGAGGAACGCGACGGCGACGAGCTGCGCGTGCTGCACGGTCGCACCATCGGCCAGGGTAGCGGTCCGATCGAGCGGCTGCGCCAGTTGCCCGCCGACGAAGCGGTATTCAACCCGGCTTTCGACGTCACCCCCGCGCAACTGGTCACCAAGTTCATCACCGAGCTTGGCGTCTGCGCTGCCGACGGTCTGAGCAGCTTTTACCCGGAGATTCGCCATGTTTCCGACAGCCACTGATTTCCGTCCGACTCAACTCAGCCACAGGACTCCATGATCCGCATCACTGAACTTCGCCTGCCGCTCGACCATCCGTCGGAAGCGCTGCCGGCAGCGATCGCCAAGCGCCTGGGCATGCCAGTCGCCGAGCTGCGCTCTTTTGCCGTATACAAGCGCAGCCACGACGCGCGCAAGAAAGACGCGTTGACCTTCATCTATACGGTCGACGTCGAGGTCGATCGCGAGATCGCGCTGCTCGAGAAATTCGCTGCCGACCCGAAGATCGGACCGACGCCCGACACGAGCTACCACTTTGTCATCGACACGCCGCCAGCGCGAGCGACGCGGCCGGTGATCGTCGGCTTCGGCCCGGCCGGAATCTTCGCCGCGCTGGTGCTGGCGCAGATGGGTTTCAAACCGATCGTATTGGAGCGCGGCAAGGCGGTTCGCGAACGCACCAAGGACACCTGGGGCCTGTGGCGCAACAAGGTGCTCGACCCCGAATCGAACGTCCAGTTCGGCGAAGGCGGCGCCGGAACCTTCTCCGACGGCAAGCTCTACAGCCAGGTCAAGGACCCGCGCCACCTCGGACGCAAGGTGCTGACCGAATTCGTCAAGGCCGGCGCGCCGGCCGAGATCCTCTACGTCGCCAAGCCGCACATCGGCACCTTCCGCCTGGTCGGCATGGTCGAACACATGCGCCGCGAGATCGAGTCGCTGGGCGGCGAAGTGCGCTTCCAGAGCCGCGTTGTCGGACTCAATATCGAGCACGGACAAGTGCGCGGCGTTGTGCTCGCCAGCGGCGAGGAGATCGCAGCCGATCACGTCGTTCTGGCGCTCGGCCACAGCGCGCGCGACACCTTCGAGATGTTGCATGCCTGCGGCGTGTTCATGGAGGCCAAGCCGTTCTCGGTCGGTTTCCGCATCGAGCACCCGCAGTCGCTGATCGACCGCGCGCGCCTGGGCGCCAACGCCGGCAACCCGCTGCTCGGCGCCGCCGACTACAAGCTCGTCCATCACGCCAGCAACGGCCGCGCCGTCTACAGCTTCTGCATGTGCCCGGGCGGCCAGGTCGTCGCCGCGACGTCGGAAGCCAACTGCGTGGTGACCAACGGCATGAGCCAGTACTCGCGCGCCGAACGCAACGCCAACGCCGGAATCGTCGTCGGCATCACGCCTGAAGATTATCCCGGCGGGCCGCTGGCCGGAATCGCGCTGCAGCGCGAACTCGAGTCGCGCGCCTTCGAACTGGGCGGCGGCAACTACGAGGCGCCCGGGCAACTGGTCGGCGACTTCCTCGCCGGTCGCGCGTCGACGCAATTGGGGTCAGTCGTCCCGTCTTACCAGCCCGGCGTCCACCTCACCGATCTTTCGACCGCGCTGCCGCCTTACGCGATTGCCGCGATGCGCGAGGCGCTGCCCGCCTTCGGGCGCCAGATCAGAGGCTTCGACCTGCCCGACGCGGTGCTCACCGGCGTCGAGACGCGCACCTCGTCGCCACTACGCATCACGCGCGGCGACGATTTCCAGAGCGTCAACATCCGCGGACTCTACCCGGCGGGAGAGGGCGCCGGCTACGCCGGCGGCATCCTGTCGGCGGGAATCGACGGCATCAAGATCGCCGAAGCGATCGCGCGCAACGATGGAAAATAGTCCGCCGGCTCGCCCGCCGCGCGCGGCAATGAATCCGGAAAGCCTGCAGTTGCTGGTCAGCCGCGTGATGCCCTACGGCAAGTACAAGGGGCGGCTGATCGCCGACCTGCCCGGGAATTACCTCAACTGGTTCGCGCGCGAAGGATTCCCGCACGGCGAACTCGGCGCGTTGCTCGCGTTGATGCACGAGCTCGATCACAACGGTCTGTCGTCGCTGCTCGACCCGCTGCGCGGTCGCTAGCGCTATTCGTATTTCAAGCGGGTGAAGAAATTCATCAGCTTGTCGACTTCGCTGCGTTCCTTCTCCTGCTGATGACTTTGTAACAACTTGCGGTAAGCGTCGGGGTCGGTTCTGGCCAAGTCCGCGTATTCAGTCAGCGACAGGCCACCGCTCGCCTTGCTGCTCGCCGGAATCGTCAAGGACTGGAGCGAAGCGGATTGCGGCGAGGCGACGCTGCTTGCCATGCCGAGCAGCTGCATGATCGACTCGCTACGCTAGGCCAGCGCGCACATCGCAACCAAAAGCATCAAGAGCAATTTCTTCATTGTCTTCGCCCTCCGCTCAAGCCGCATGGAGTGGCTACACCAGGAATTAAAAGCTGGAAATGATACGCCGCCAGCATGCGCTTGGGAATGGCGCGGCAGTGACGTTTCAGCTGTGCGCCGGGCGGCCCGCTATTTCGGAACGAAGCGCTCGAGCGCGGCCAAAGGCACTTCGCCCGAACGGTCGAAGGCGACGCTGCGCGCGCCCTCAAGTTCGACTCGCCCATGGACGCGGTAGCCGAGCTTGCCGTTTTCCCTTGCCGCGCGCAGCTGCTTCAAGACATCGCCGAGCCGGCTCACCACCTTGACGTCAAGCTGCGCTTCGGCGTGGCGAGCGACCACCACCGGCTGCTCGGAAGCGCCCTTGGCAAAAGGCTGTCCATCAAGGTCGAGGTCAAAGCTCAGCGCCTTGATTGGCAGATCGACGTCGTTCGGATTGCTGATTCTCAGCTTGAGCAGCAGACGCTGCTCGACCAGCCCGATGCCGACCAACTCGACACCGGCCAGGCTGATCTCGGGCTTCTGCAAAGGCCCGGCGCAGCCGGCCAGCAGCGCGGCGGCAAAAGCCAGGCCAATGAGCCGCCCGCCCCACGTGACGGGCCGGCCCGGCCGACCGACGAATCCGATGCTCATGGCGCTCTTCTTTCGCACAAAGAGCGCGAGTTTAACAGCCGCGCGCGGCCACCACGCGCGGCTTCGACCGCTCGCTTACTTCGCCGACAGCGTGTTCTCGAGCAACTTGACCGTCAGATAGAGGCGCGGAACGATGCTGTCGAGGTCGGCCCATTCGTCGACCGAATGCAGTTTGTCGCCGACAATTCCCATGCCGTCGAGAACGATCTGCTTGGGATTGGCCGGATTGTAGGCAAACCCCGCGTCGGTGCCAAAACGCATGGCAACCGGTTCGAGCGTCTTGCCCAGATCCTTGTAGATCGCCTGCGCGCTGATCGCCAGCGCGTCGGTATTGGCGTTCTTGGAAAACGGCGGCCGGCGGTTTTCGACACGCACCGTCACTTCGGTGTCGGGGATCATCTTTTTCTGGCTCAGGCGGTTGGCGTCCTGCTGCACGCGCTCGATTTCGGACAATACCGACAGGCGCATATCGGCCTTGGCCGCGGCTTTTTCCGGGATGATATTGACGCGATCGCCCGACTGCAGCACGGTCCAGTTGACCGTCGTCCCCTTGACCGGGTCACCCAGATCCTTGAGCAGCAGCAACTGATTGGCCAATTCCATCACCGCGTTGCGTCCTTTTTCCGGCGCCGATCCGGCGTGCGACGAGACGCCCTTGACGTCGAGGTAGACGTAGGCGATGCCGTTGGTAGAAATGATCACCTGTTCCTTCTCCGGCGGCTCGAACGACAACACCAGGTCCTGATCGGCGGCCAGTTTCTTGATCGCCGCGGCTGAGCCCAGCGAGCTCTTCTCTTCGTCGGCGTTGAACGAAATCGTAATCGTCTTGTACTGATCGAAACCGCGTTCCTTGAGCAATTCGACGGCATTGAGGATGAACAGCAGGCCCGGCTTGGCGTCGGCGACGCCCGGCCCGCGGCCGCGGTTGCCTTCGATGCGGAACGGCCGTTTGGCGGCGTCGCCGGGCGCGAAGACGGTGTCGTAGTGAACCAGCAGCATGGCGTTCTTGCTGCCCTTGCCCTTGAGCGTGCCGACGATGATGTTGCCGACCACCGGCTTGTCCGACGGCAGCAGCGTCACTTCGGCGCCAAGCGCCTTGAGGCGCGCGACCAGGATCGCTTCGACCTTGGAGAGTCCTTCCGCATCGCCGGTGCCCGAGTCGATGTTGACCAGCGTTGCAAGATCGGTGATGAAACCCGCTTTTCTGCCATCGACCGCCTTGAGCAAGGCTTCGTCTTTTTGCGCATAGCTGCTGCCGCAAAAAGCCAGGGACAGCGCCAGGAACAGCGTACGTAAGGAACTAAGATGCATGGTGTTCTCCGAATGATTGCAGCTTTATTGATATTGATGAAGAGCGAGTCATCGTGCCGATTACCTTTGGCCCACGGTTTTTGGCGACCGACCGTCTGCCGTAACCAATGGTCCGAAAAGCATGATCCGGGCCATGCAAACGGGGTGCGGCGAGCGGACGGGACATTCTAGTCCCAAGCCAGCCAAGGGTTCGGAACAATTGCGTTTGGCCTGCTCTGCCGGCCACCGGAGCAACGACCGCTGCAACCCGATCCGCCCCAGGGCGGCGCACGCCGGGCACCGACGCGGTGCGCCTCGTTGGACAGCGCATCGGCTTTAAGCCGTCAAAGCCTTCGCGGTATCAAAGATCACCATCAGCGACCACGGCGTTTCGCTACTGCCGGTATGAATCGGGTGGAACACGCGGGCGACGCCGTGGTCGTCAACGCTGACGTAGGGCTGCCCGGCCTTGATCGCCTGCTTGGCTTCGCCGGACAGGTCGTTCGCCGCTTGCCCCACTTTTTGCGGATCGGCGTGAGTGACATACGCTGCCTGATTGGAAATCAGCGCAAAACGGCCGACGCCGAACGGCCGCTGGTTCGACAACTCGGCCTGCAGGCTGTCGAGCGCGAAGTCGGCGCCCAGGGTTCCGATGAACGCGCCCTTGGACTTGAGCACGACCATCAGCGAGGTCATGCGCACCGTTTTGCCACTGACACGATAGTCGTAGGGCTCCATCATCACGTCATTCATCGCGCGGCGCGGCAATTCGTACCAGTCGTTCATTCCCGCCTGGTCATAGTCGGCCAGCGGCTCAAGCGCGACATTGCCGGCGGCGCGGTTCCAGTAGGCGATGAATCGCCCGGAGCCATCGTGACCGGGCGTGTTGACATAGTCGGCGTCACGGCCGTCGAGCGCATTCGGTTCGATGCAGCACGAATACGCCAGCAGGTCGGAGTCGGCCTTGAGGTTGGTCGCCAGAACAACGTTGAGGAGCTCGCGCGTCGGCCCGAGGCCGGCATCTTTCAAGCCCTCGATCACGTACTTGATGCCGTGCATGGCGGCCGCCAGACGCGTGAAACGCGTATCCAGGCGCGACGCCTCGGCGGCGACGACCAGGTTGGCGGTCTGCAACAAGGACTCGCGCTCGGCCTGCTCGACGCCAGCCGCCGCCTGCGTGGTTTCCTGCTGGATCGAAAGCACCATGCGGCTGATATCGGCAGTCGCCTTGGTCGTTCGCTCAGCCAGCTTGCGCACCTCGTCGGCGACGACCGCAAACCCGCGCCCCGCCTCCCCTGCACGCGCGGCTTCGATGTTGGCATTCAAGGCCAGCAGATTGGTATGTTTGGCAACCTGGTTGATGACCTCAGCGACCGTGCTGATCTCTGCTGAACTCGCCTGCAGTCCGCTCACCAGTTTTTTGACCTGCTCCATCGTGTTATTGCGATTGGAGCCATTTTCGGCGGCGGGCGATTTGGATGCGCCGTTGCCAATCGGGCTTCTTGGAGTGCTGGCGATTGCATGCATTTAAGACAACCTTTCATTATCGAAGCAGAGAATTCCTCAATAGATTGCGACATTCCGTAATCCATTAGCATCGCGATGCTATTCCTTGCGCCAAGGGCTGTCCAGAAAATGCCACAAATAGCCAAACGGCATTTAGCGAAAAATATTCCAGGAGGATCAGCGCCTTCCTGCATCTGCTCACGGCGCGCCAGCGCTAGTCACTGCAGTTGGTCGGCACCAGCAAGGTCGGTCCGAACGCGTTTTCCTGCCCCAAAGGCAACTGCTGCGGAACATGCAGACAGACGTTGCCGGCGAAGCGAATCATTCGGCTGCCGTCGGCCAGACGCTGTTCGCTCGCCACCTGCAACGGCTTGCCGATACGGCGCGACAGCGCAGCGAGCAGCGGCCGGTCGAGTAGATCGGGGACGGCTTCCGGCGACACCGGCCGGCGATCGCCGCCGCGCCCCAACCGGTCAGCAGGAACGCGCGCCAGGTCGCGCGCCTGCTCGCGCAGCTCATCGATATCCAGACGTCGCTCTGCTGCGCCCTGCGGCGCTTCGGATTCCGGCTTTACGACGTCAGGAACGGCAGAGGGGCGGAGCGAAGAGCTGACGCGCGCCGGAACGCCACGCGGCGTCACCGTCGCAACCGCGACCGGCGATGACCTGGCGACCGGCACCGAGGCCCGCGGTGTCGGCCGCGTGAGCGTCAGCGTCAGCGCGGTCAAGGGCGCAGTGCTCGCGCTTCCATCGCGCAAGCCACGCACCGGCAGCCACAGTAGCGCGCCGTGCAGCAGCAGCGAGACGCCCAGAGCGAAACGCCAGAGCCGCCGTGGCCGCGCGGCCCGGCAGCGGCGCGAGACGCGCTCAGTGCAGGCCGTCGCCGCCATCGCCGCCCTCGGCGGGCGCCATCCCCTCGGCCGAAGGCTGGTACTCGAGCAGATCGCCCGGCTGACACTGCAAATGATGGCAGATGGCCTCGAGCGTCGAAAAGCGAACGCCCTTGACCTTGCCGCTTTTGAGCAGCGAAAGATTCTGCTCGCTGATTCCCACTTTCTCGGCCAGTTCCTTCGAGCGCATCTTGCGCCGCGCCAGCATCACATCCAGATTGACAGTAATCGGCATGGCGGGCTCAGACGATCTCGGCGTTTTCGGATTGCACGCGTTGCGCGACCTGCATCACCGAGCCAAGAACGAAGACGAGCGCCGTCACCAGCACCAGCAACAGGTCGTCGGAACTCACGCCGAGCGTGACGAAACGCTTGCCTGGCGGCAAGGTCAGCGCCAAGGCCAGGCCCAGCAGCGTCGGCTGCAGCCAGTGCAAGACGGTCGTCGCCACCAGCGTCATCGCGAGACGGCGATAAGCGCCGAGCACGGCGTCGGAAAACAGGCGCCCGGCCGCGTATTCACGGCAAATTCGGCCAACCGCGAAGAGCGCCAGCATCAGCGCCAGCGCCGGCAGCAAACCGACCGCCGCCGCCAGCAGGCGCTGGTCCAGGGTCCATTCGAGCCCGGCCAGCAGCGACGCCATGCCGTACGGCACCGGAAACGATTCGGTATTGAAGAACAGATACTGGGCGACGACCAGCGGCGGAATCAACCAGGCCAGCGTCGTCGCGAAGCGCGACAAATGCCGGGCCGAACGCGACAGCGAGTGTTCAACGGGAAGTGGCGAAGACAAGACCATAACGACCTCCATTCATTTATTAATGTTTTATTTTAATTTTTATTTGCACAACAGTAAACACCGCAATAGTCGCGACGATCGCCCGCGATTGCGCCGTGCCGGCAAACCTCAGCGCAGCGCTAACCGGCGACCGTCGGTTCTTGCCGGCCAATTCCCCGCGCCGAGTATATGCAAATGCAATTTTTATCGTTGGTAGAGGAGGCAGATCTTGCTAAATTGATTCCCGGCGACTGATCGGCCACGCGCCAGCGCAGATCGCAGCCGCGCCGGGTGCGCAAAGCCTCGCGGATTCGAGACTCAGATTTGCGTGACGACAACGAGGCCCGGGATTGCTGTCGCCGCATGCCACAAGAATGTCACACAAACCGTTTAGCGTGCACTGAGGCCAACCTTTCTGGAGAACGACATGAGCAAACCGGCATATAGCGTCAATGAAGCGGCGCATGCATTTCTCAAGGCGCTTTACGACTACCAGAGCGCCACCCGCGACATGAACGTCTCGCTGCAGCGGCTTTACGGGCAACTCTACGATTTTGGCAAACCGCTCAAGCACATCGTGCAGACCACCGGATCGGCGATTACACCCGCCTCGCGACCCGAAGCCTTGGCTTGGCGAAGGCGTTGATGATGCGCGCTGGCGCCCCCGGCAAATAAAGTCCGCAGGCGGATCGAGCACCCCGGTCGGCCACGCGCCGGGTGTGCGAAAATCTCACGTGAGGCGGGGCTGTTGCCACCGCCCCGAACCGCTCCGGCGCCTTGCCGAACAGAACCCGTGGACAGCCGATGACCATCAAACTACCCAATGCGGCGCAGCAAGCCGCCGTCGCGTCGCTTCAGCGCTATTTCAAGCAGAACATGGACGAGCCGATCGGCAACATCACCGCCGGCGCGCTGCTCGGTTTTTTCCTCGAAGAGATCGGCCCGCTGGTCTACAACAAGGCGGTCGCCGACGTTCAGCAACGGCTTCAGGCCAGAATCCAGGAGATCGACCTCGAGGTCTATGAGGACGAGTTCCAGTACTGGAGCAAGTTCGACAACAAGAAGAAGGCCAGGTAGCCGCGGCGGCGTTCAGACCGGCAAACCCAGCGCGCGCAAGGCGGGACGCACCAGCGCCGGATCGCCGAAATGAATTGTGTTGAAGCCGAGACGGCGCGCCGCCTCGACGTTCTCTAGCTTGTCGTCGATGAACACCGCGCGCGCCGGAACGATTGAATAGCGCTCGACGAGCCGCTGGTAGATCGCCGGATCCGGCTTGATGACGCCTTCATGACCGGAGACCACGGCGCCGTCGAAGTCGGCGAGAAAGGGAAAGCGCGCCTGCGCCAGCGGATACGTTTCGGCCGAGAAATTGGTCAACGCATAGGTGCGTATGCCGCCCTTTTGCAGAACCCGCAGGACCTCGACCGACTCGGCGATCGGCTCGCCGACGGTCTCGTGCCAACGCGCGAAGAAGGCCTCAAACAGCGCTCGGTAGTGCGGGAAGCGCCGGCTGTGCGCCGCGATGCCGTCGGCAAAGCGACGCCCGGCGTCCATCGCGGTGTTCCAGGCGTCAAAACCGGTCTCCTCGAAAAAGCGGTCGATGCTCGCCTCGTCCTGCAGCAGCTTGCGGAACAGCCAGCGCGGGTTGAACGGGATCAGCACGTTGCCCAGATCGAAAACGACCGCGTCGACACGCGCTGGGCTCGTACAACGCGACCCCGCATCATCCTCACCAATGACTTCCCGGCATTCCGACATCACTCGCCCCCAGCCCGTGCAAAGCGAGCGAGTATAGCGCAGCGCCGCAGGCGGCGGCCGATACGCCGCCCCGGCAAACCCGTGACATAATGCCTACGGCAATCTACTAGTCAGTCAAGATGAATCAGAAAGACCTATCAGATTCCGTCATTCCGGGCTTGACCCGGAATCCAGGGGGTGCTACTGGCCCTGCACTCCCGACGGTCGGATTCCGGCCTGCGCCGGAATGACGTGGCTATCCATTGTTTTCTTCATGACTGCCTACTACTCGCGTTGAACGAGAAGGAGGATCCAAGTGGCTTCGCTCATACCGGCGATCGGCAGTTGCCTGTCGCGCATGACCGGAGGCGAAAAGCGTCTGGCGCGACGGCTCGAGGACAAGCTCGAAGACGACTACCTGATCTGGTACGACGTTCCGGTCGGTCGCGCCAACGTCCATCCCGACTTCGTCGTCTTCAATCCGCGGCGCGGCCTGCTGGTGCTTGAGGTCAAGGACTGGCGGATCGACACCATCGCCGCGATCGACCGCCAGTCGGTCGATCTGATCACCAGCGACGGCCTCCAGCGCAAGATCAACCCGCTCGAACAGGCGCGCCAGTACGCCCACCAGGTCGTCGACGTGCTCAAGACCGACTCGCAGCTGACCATCTCCAGCGGCTGCCAGCAAGGTCAGCTGCTTTTCCCCTGGGGTTACGGCGTAGTGCTCGCCAGTATCAGCCGCAGGCAGTTCGATGACACCGACTTAGGCCAGGTGATCGAAGCGCACCGCGTGATCTGCAGCGACGAGATGACCGAGAACGCCGACGTCGAAGCTTTCCAGCAGCGCTTGTGGGCGATGTTCCCGTTCCACCGCAGCGTGCCGCTCTCGCTGCCGCAGATCGACCGCATGCGCTGGCATCTCTTCCCCGAAATCCGCATCGCCGCGTCGCCGCAAGGCGGCCTGTTCGACGTCCAGGAAGACGAGGCTGACATTCCCGACATCGTTCGCGTCATGGACATCCAGCAGGAGCAGCTGGCGCGCAGCTTGGGCGAAGGCCACCGCGTGATCCACGGCGTCGCCGGCAGCGGCAAAACGCTGATCCTCGCCTACCGTGCCGAACACCTGGCGCAGATCTGCAAACGACCGATCTTGGTGCTCTGCTACAACAAGACGCTGGCGAGAAGGCTCGAACGCACGATGGCCGCCAGGGGGCTCGCCGACAAAGTCAGCGTGCATAATTTTCACCAGTGGTGCCGCGCGCAACTGATCGCCTTCAACGTCGGACTACCGGCGAACGACAGCGACAATAGCGTTTTCAGCTCGGCAATGGTCGATAAGCTGATCCGCGCCGTCGACACTGGCCTCGTCCCCGCCGGCCAATACGACGGCGTATTGATCGACGAAGGCCACGACTTCGAGCCGCACTGGCTCAAGCTGGCGGCGCAGATGGTCAATCCCGAAACCAACGCGCTGCTGGTGCTCTACGACGACGCGCAAGCAATCTACGGCCGCGCGCGGCGCAGCAAATTGAGCTTCAAGCAGCTCGGCATCCAGGCGCAAGGCCGCACCAACATCCTCAAGATCAACTACCGCAACACCCAGGAGGTGCTCAAGCTCGCCGCCGGAATCGCCAAAGAGCTACTGCAACCCAGCGCCGCCGACGAGGACGGGGTGCCGCTGATCGCCCCGATCAGCGCCGGCCGCCACGGCCCCGAGCCGCTGCTCATCAAGCTGCCGACGCTGCGCGAAGAAGGCGAGTACATCGCCAAGCACCTCAAGGCGGCGCACCAGGACGGCACGCCGTGGAGCGACATGGCCGTCATCTATCACGACTACGCGAGCGTCGGCAAGGAGGTGCTGGCGACGCTGCGCCGCCTTAGCATCCCGGTAACCTTCTTCAAGGACATCAGCTTCGCCGCGAGCGAAGACACGGTCAAAGTACTGACCATGCACAGCTGCAAGGGACTCGAATTCCCGCTGGTCGCAATCCCCGGAATCGGCACGCTCGCCGCCGACGAAAAGCGAACGGAAGACGACGCGCGCCTGCTCTACGTGGCGATGACGCGGGCGACGCGCGAACTTGTAGTGCTTGGTGGTTAAGGCTCGCTTGGCCGAAAAGTTCGTCGATCACGCTGAGAGCCGCGCCCCTTGGAGCGAAGCAGCACCGACACGCACCGACGAACTCCTTGTCATGAGAAGTGTTATTCGTCATGATGAAGCCCACCAAAAATCAGCGATGCCTTTCCGGCCAGCCACTTGTCGGGGGGTATCGTTTTGATAAATAAACCAATAAATCGTCGATTTGACGAAGATTTAACGTTAGAGGTTCAAATTGAGCACAATCACCGGTGGCCAAACCCTCGCTCGAATACTGGCGGCAATCGAGGGTTTCTTCGTCACTTATGGCCAGTGGCCTTCTGCTATTCGCTTAACGCCTGGCTACATTGAGCACTTGAAGAATGAAGTCTTGTCGCCTGAGGCATTCTCAAAACTCACCGAGAAAGTTGCGCTCATTCCTGACGAATCGGCAACCGTTATTGCTGAAAATTCGGTTGGCCAACACTACAACTACGGCTTGTCTGGCTTTTCCAAGGTCAAGCCGCCTGTCCGTGCAAGGGAGTGGTTGAGCCTTGGCAACCTCTAACATGGCGCTCAACCTCGCTCCCTTTGGTCGCTGGACGCTGCGCGATAAAGCCGCGCAGCGCCGGTTAGCTCTACTACAAGGGCTTCCCCAAAACGCAAGCGCCATTCTGGTTTTTTAGTTCATCATTTTTTCCTGATTCAAATCGTCATCCACTGCGGTTGTCGAGCGAGA
>JAGTRW010000002.1 GCA_018262095.1 Pseudomonadota bacterium | reverse complement strand
AGTGCATACTACGTGTGCGAAAGTAGGTCACCGCCAGGCTCCTCATTCATAAAGCCCTCCTTGCATATGCATCGAGGGCTTTGTGTCGTCTACAGTTCGCAAAGATGCGAGCATGCAGAACCCGCGGGTCCACCGGCGATCAGCCCAGCGCTTCGCGCAAACCTCTCAGATAGCCGCTGCAGAAGGCGGCAGTCGTCGGACCGTCGGGAACGTAGGCGAAGGGCTCGACGCCGATCGCGCCCTGATAGCCTTGGCGTTGCAGCGCCGCGAGGATCGGCGCGAATTTCATTTCGCCCTGGCCCGGCCCGCGGCGGTTCGGGTCGTTGACCTGAATGTGGCCGATCAGTCCGGTCGGCAGCCAGCGATCGATGAGATCGGCAACCGGCTCGCTTTCACCGAGACCGGCGGCGCTGCAGTCGATCATCGTGCGCAGATTGGGATGATCGACGCTACGCACCAGCGCGGCGGCCTGCGCAATCGTATTGATGACCGGTGTCTCATGCGCCGACAGCGGTTCGAGGCAGTAGGTCACGCCGTCGGCGGCGGCTGCGTCGGCGACGCTGGCCAGCGCTTCGCGCAGTCGGCCGAGCGCAATTTCGAGCGTCTCGCCGGCGGCGATCTGGCGCTGCTTCGGCGATCCGTGCACCAGTACTGCTCCGCCCAGTTCGGCGCACAGGCCGGTCAAGCGGCGCATCACGCCCAGCGTTCGCGCGCGCAGCGCGTCGTCGGGGTCGGTCAGCGACAGCCCTTCCGGTTTGACCAGCAGCCAGTGCAGTCCGGTGACGGTCAGTCCGAAGGATTCGACGGTGGCTCGGATACGTGCCGCTTCGCGCGCAGTGATTTGCTCAGGCGTGTCGCTGAGCGTGAACGGGGCGATTTCGAGCCCCTGATAGCCCAGCGTCGCGGCGAGCTCGCACTGCCGCTCGAACGGCATTTCGGCGAGGACTTCATTGCACAGGGAAAATCTCATCGTCGCGCACTCGGCGAATTCATACTTCCAGCATGACGGGCAGGCCGCTCTCGGCCGATTGGTAGAGCGCGCGTACCAGCACCACCGTATTGCGCGCCTGCACGCCGTCGATCAGCAGCGGCGTGCCGTTACGTAGCGAGCGAACCATGTCTTCGATCTGCCGCTGGTGTCCGGAAAAGTCGATCTGGTCAGGCGCGCCGGCGCCCGATCCGGACGACGCATTGTCCGGCGAAGCGAGTAACTCGGCGTCGGCCGGTGTCGCGTCGCGAAAGTCCCAGCGAACGATGCGCTCGTCTTCGATCGCCGCGCTGCCGAATTCGCCGCAGATCTCGATTCGCCGCTCCCAGCCCGGATAAGCGGCAGTGGTTGCCTCGATCGTGCCGAGCGCGCCGCTGCCGAAACGCAGCGCCGCGCAGGCGGTGTCTTCGGCCTCGATTCCCAGATGCACGCGGCGCGTCTTGAAGGCGAAGATCTCCTGCGGCATTCCGGCCAGCCATTGCAGCAGGTCGATGGCGTGGATCGCCTGATTGATCAGCGCGCCGCCGCCGTCGATCTTGAGCGTTCCCTTCCAACCGCTGTAGTAGGCCGCCGAGCGGTGCCACTTGATGTACGCGCTGCACAGACTAAGCCGCCCGAAACGCCCGGCGTCGAGCGCTTCCTTGAGGACGCGCGCGCCGCGCGACAGGCGGGCCTGGAAAATCGCAGCGACTTTGACATTGGCCTGGCGCGCCGCATCGAGCAGCGCATCGACGCGTTCGACGGTGATTTCGAGCGGCTTTTCGACGATCAGCTGCTTGCCGGCACCGATCGCCTGCAGCGCCGGCTCAAGATGCGCGCCGCTCGGCGTCGTGATGCAGACGACGTCGATGTCGGGGTTGGCGAAAAAGACTTCGGCCGAATCGGTGTGGAACGGCACGTCGTTTTTGTTCGCGAAGTCGCGCGCGCGACCCGGCGCGCTGTCGAGCGCACCGACCAGGCGGATGTCGTGCGTCGCGCTCAGCGCGCTGATCGCCTTGGCGTGGTAGTTGGCGATCATGCCGGTGCCGACGATACCGAAACCGATCGTCTTTTTCCGGGTCATGGGGTAATCCTTTCGGCCTGTTGCTGGGCGCAGAGGGCGAGCTCGCAGACCTTGAAACAGTGGTCATGCGTCATCGCGCTTTGCGTGCGTTCGAAGACGTCGCGCCAGAGGTCTGTGTAGTAGGGCAGCGGCGCCGACGAGCAGTCGATGTAGCGGCTGCCTTCATGGTTGACCAGGAACAGATGGTCCTTGCCCGGGCGTCCGCAAATATCGATGTACTTGCGCAGTTCGATGGTCCCTTCGCTGCCGAGGATCGTCAATCGTCCGTCACCCCAGGTGTCGAGGCCGTCGGGGGTGAACCAGTCGACGCGGATGTAGCCGCTGGCGCGTCCGTGCGCAAGCACGATCTCGCCGAAATCCTCGAGTCCCGGATCGTCGGGATGGCCGAGATTGCCGACGCGCGAGGTGACGATGCTCGCATCATCAACGTCGGCGAAGTGCAGGAACTGGTCGATCTGGTGCGAAGCGAGGTCGCTGAGGATGCCGCCGTAGGCCTGCGGGTCGAAGAACCACGGCGGACGCAGCGCGCGGTTGAGCCGGTGCGGACCGAGCCCGACGGTCTGCAGCACCGTGCCGATCGCACCGGCGCGAACGAGTTCGGTGGCGACGGTCACCGCGCGTACCTCGAAGCGTTCGGTGAAATTGACGCTGAAGATCCGCCCGGTTTCGCGCTGAACGCGGCGCAGCTCGTCGAGTTGGGCGAGCGTCGTCATTCCCGGTTTGTCGACCATCACGTCCTTGCCGTGGCGCATAGCGTCGATCGCCACTTGCGCGCGCTGGCAGGGAATCGCCGCCGAGACGATGAGCTCAATATTCTGATCGTCGAGCAGCGTGCGCCGGTCGGCGACTCGCGGAATCTGCGGGAAGCGTTTGACGAAGCCGTCGAGCGTTCGCACCTCGTCGTGCGTCCAGTAGCCGACGCATTGCGCGCCGATTGCCAGCAGGCTGGCGACCTGGTCGTAGATGTGGCGGTGATCGATGCCGATCACGGCGAAACGTAGTTGCGGAGAGTTGATCATTGTCAGGTCCTGATGTGACGACGCTTCTATTCCTTGAGTTCTTCATGCACCAGCAGCTTTCTGAGCCAGCCGAAGGCGTTGAGCTGGGAGAGCGCCATCAGGATGATCGCGCTGGCGAAGATCAGGCTGATCGGCCGCGTAAAGAACGGCGTCGGGTCGCCCGAAGACAGGATCAGCGCGCGCCGCAGGCTGTTGTCGGCCATCGGACCGAGGATGATGCCGAGCAAGAAAGGCGCCGCCGGGTACGACATGCCGCGCAGCAGCAAGCCGATCACGCCGAAGACGAAGACCAGGTAGATGTCGAAGATGCTGTTGCTGATCACGAAGGCGCCGACCATGCACAGCACATAGACGATCGGCATCAGGATCGTGCTCTTGACCGCCAGAATCCTGACCGTCGCTTTGGAGACGACGAGCGCCAGCAAGACCATGGTGATTGCGCTGAGCGCCATATAGACGCTGATGTCGACGACGAACCCCGGGGTCTCGCTCATCAGCAAGGGGCCGGGACGCAGGCCGTGCAGCCACAGCGCCGCGAGCAGCACCGCCGCCGGCGCGCTGCCCGGAACGGCGAGCGAGAGAACCGGAATGATCGCGCCGCCGATGCACGCGTTATTTCCGGCTTCGGCGGCGACGACGCCCTCGTAGGCGCCCTTGCCGAAAATTTCCGGCGTCTTGCTCGATTTCTTCTCGGCCCAGTACGAGAGCCAGCCGGCGACGTCTTCGCCGACGCCGGGAATGATTCCGATGGCCACCCCGATGAATGACGAACGGATCATGTTGAGCTTGTTCTTGAGCAGGATGCCCAAGCCCTTTTTGACCTCGAGCGAGGTCGTTTTGACTTGCGCACGCGCGGTGCTCGAAACCAGTCCGTAGAGGATTTCGGGAAAGCCGAACAGGCCGATCATCACCGGAATCAGTGGGATCCCCGACATCAGGTCGATTACGCCGAACGAAAAGCGTGGATAGGCATTCATGCCGTCCATGCCGATCTGCGAAACGACCAGCCCGAGAATCCCCGATATCCAGCCCTTGAGCGGGTCGGCTCCGGCGGTCAGTTGGCCGCAGATCATGACGCCGAAGAGCGCCAGCAGGAAGAACTCGAAGGCGCCGAACTTGAGCGCCAGAGTCGCCAGCGGCGGCGTCAGCAGCAGCACGCAGAGCGTCCCGGTGAGCGTTCCGACGCACGACGACATGGTCGCCACGAAGATTCCCTGGCCGCCCTCGCCGCGCTGGCCGATCGGAAAGCCATCGACGGCGGTCGCTGCCGACGCCGGTGTTCCGGGAATGTTCATCAGGATCGCCGACTGGCAACCGCCCGAGATCGCGCCGATATATACGGCGATCAGAGAGAGGATCGCGACTTCATTCGAGAGCTTGTAAGTGAGCCCGGTGAGCAATGCCACAGCCATCGTCGCGGTCAGCCCGGGCAGCATGCCGACGATCAGGCCGAAGAAAACCGAAACGACCATCGTAAACAAGCTCACTGGCTGAACGACGAAGTGCAGCACGCCGAGAAAATATTGCCAATCCATGAAGAACACCCCTATGGCAGCGGAACGTGGAAGACCATCTGGAAGACGCCGTAGATCGATCCGACGACGAGCGCGGTGATCATCAGGTTCTTGACCAGCGAAGTCGCCTTGAGAATGGCCATGAGCAGGATCATGAACATCGAAGTCGACATCCAGAACGGCAGGCGCGGCGCCAGCACGAAGGTATAGAGCGCCAGGATCAGCGCGCCGACCATCATTTCGCGCGCCATCCGGGACTTTCTGAAAATGTCGAACCAGGCAACGAATCCGGCCAGATTCTGTCTGGCGCCGCCGTTACGGATGCTGCGCTTGAGCAGCATCGCGCTGGTCAGCAACAGCAATAAGGCCAGGACCATCGGCAGCATGCCGGGCGAGGCGTAAAGCGCGCCGCCGACATCGACGCCCATGCGATAGCTGTCGACGATCATCACCAGCGACAGGATCATCAGGCCGATGCTGGTGACAAAATCAAAATGCGTTTTTTTGTCCACGGACCAACTCCTTGCTCAAAAAACCGCCGGCCAGCGACCGACGCGGTCGATCACTGGCCGGACGCCAAGTCTTACTTGAGCCTGGGGATGGCAAATTTCTCGGGCGAGATCTTGGCGGTGCCGCCGTCAAACAGCGTCCAGGAAACGATAGACGCCAGTTTGGCGACGTGCGCTTGAGCTTCGTCGCCGCTGAGCGCCAGCACGACCGATCCCTTCTCGGCTGCGAATTTCTTGACGGTATCGCTCGCGACGGCGATCTTGAAGGCGCCGTCGATCGCTTGCACGACGTTGGCCGGCGTGTCTTTCGGCACCATGATACCGAACGATTCGCCCATCGGCAGGTAGGGCTTGATTTCGGGGACCGATGCGGTGATCGGCGGAATGTCGGCGGCGCCCGAGAGCTTGAACGGCTGATCCATCAACACTGCCAGCGCATTCATTTTTCCGGCGCGAATGTGGTCGACCATCTCCATCAACAGTTGCGGAACGACGTCGACCTCGCCCGACAGTCCGCCGATGATCGCCGGCGCGCCGCCCTGATAGGCGATGTGCTTGTAGGCGAGCTTGGTCCCGAGCTTGAGCACTTCGGCGCCCATGTAGCCGCCGCTGCCGACACCCGCGGTGCCGAAGGTGATTTCGCCCGGCTTGGCCTTGAGCGCGGCGAGCAGGTCGGCCATCGTCTTGTACTTGGCGTCAGCGCCGCCCTTGGTAACGATGGCGTTGGGCGAGTAAGTGGCGATCCAGATATGCCAATCCTTGTAGGTCTTCTCGCCGAGGCCCATCACCGGATAGGAAGCAAAAGCCAGCAGACCGTTGGCGGCGATCGTGTAGCCGTTGTGCGGCTTGTTCCAGACGCCCAGCGTGCCGATCGACCCGGCGGCGCCCGGCTGGTTGATCACCGAAATGGTGGTCTTGAGCGCGCGGCCCATTTCTTCGGCGATGGCGCGAGTGGTCAGATCGGTACCGCCTCCGGGGGGGTAGGGGACGACGATCGAGATGTCCTGCGTCGGCCATTTGGGCGTCTGCGCGCTGCTCATTGGCGACCACAGGGTGGCCAGAGCGAGGACGGTGACTGCAGGAATTCGCCAGCTAATCTTCTTGCTCATAGTTGAATACCTCCACCAGTAAAAATCGTTCGTTTGAACTACGGGAGTTGCGACCTTGCGAGAACCGACTTGCCTTCCTTTGCCGTGCAGTGGAACAACTGGCTGAGCGGCGGGTGATCTGGCGCTTCTATTGAACTGAGCAATAACTCCGCCGAGGCGACGGCCATTTCGTGTTCCGGGCGCTCGATGCAGGTCAGCTGGGGCAGCAGAACCCCCGCCCATTCGGGAGTGCCGATCATCACCAGCGACAGGTCCTCAGGCCAGCGAAGTCCATGATCCTGAAAATGCAGCAGCGCCCCCTTGGCGGTTTCGTGATGGCCGAGTACCGCCGCGCTGACGCCTGAGGCCATCAACTGGGCGCCCATCCGCCGTCCAGCGTCGGCCGAGAGTTCGTCGGTCAGCACCAGTTCATTGTCGACTGCGACGCCATACTCGCGTAGCGCGGCCTGATAGCCATCGACCCGTTCGCGAACATTGGGGATCGGCGAGTCCCAGCCGGAAAAGGCGATTCGCCGGTGCCCCGCTGCGAGCAGCTGAAGCGTTGCCAAATAACCCGACTGGAAATTGTCGTGACCGACGAAGTTGTGCGTCATCGACGAGTCGGGAAAGGACCGTTCGAGAATGACATAGGGAATTCGGTGACGGCGCAGTAACTCGGTATTCGCTTCGAGCGAAAGCGCGGGACAGAGGATGCAACCGTCGATTCGTTGCTCAACCAGGCGTTCGAGAATGATGCGTTCCTGCTCGGGGTCTTCGTCGCTGTTGCACAGCGTGACGACATAGCCGGCCTGGCGCGCAATCGAAACGATTTCGACGCACATGCGCGTGAAAAAGCTGTTGCCGAACTGGGCGACGACAATGGCCAGGATCCCACGGCGCTTCCCCTTGATGCTGCTGGCAGCGGCATTTTTGACGTAGCCGATCTCGGCGGCAGCGGCCTGGACCCGCTCTCGCAGTTCGGGCCGCAGATAGCGTTCGGCATTGCTGAAGACGTAGGACACCGTAGCGATCGACGTCCCGGCCTTTCTGGCCACGTCCTTGATGGTCACCGATTTTCTAGCCTTGGCCGGCGTGGTCACGATCTGGCGCCCTCGTTGTGGAAACGTTTACACAACGATTATTCAAAGTTCGATTTCTGCTGTCAATATGTAAATAAAATGTGTAAAAGTCAGTTCGGTGGGTACGTGCGCCGGCGCTTCGACGCGCCGAGAGCGTGGACAACGGGCTGACGGAAATGCCAAAGGGCCGGTGCGACGTCAAGTCGGACCGGCCCTTTCTGAAGCATTATCCTGTCAAGGGGTAGTGTCAGCTAGGCGCGCTTCGGCGAGGCGCTTTTCGATGCGCTTGTGATTGAACACCGAGGCGACCATGAAGGCCACGCCGAGGACCATCAAGCTGACGGCAATCGGGCGGCTGACGAGGATGTGCCAATCGCCACCGGAGACGACCATCGAGCGCCGCAAGTTGGCTTCAGCCATTGGGCCCAGAATCAGCGCCAGCAGAATTGGCGAGAGCGGGTAATCATAACGCTGCATGAGATAGCCAATGACACCGAAGCCGATCGTCAGATAGACATCAAAAACGTTCTGGCGCATGGCATAGGAGCCGCAAAGCGAGAGCACGAAGATGATCGGAATCAGGATTTCCTTCTGGATGCCGATGACTCTGGCAAAGAAGCGCACGCCAAAAGCACCGACGACTAGCATGGCGACGTTGGCGACGATCATTGCGGCGAAAACGTTATAGACGATGTCCATGTGCTCTTTATAGAGCAGCGGGCCAGGTTGCAGCCCCTGAACGATGAAAGCACCGAGCAGTACCGCCGTCACCGCATCGCCGGGAACGCCAAGCGACAGCAACGGGATCATGGCGCCGCCCGAACAGGCATTATTCGCCGATTCGGTCGCGGCGACGCCTTCGATGAGACCCGTGCCGAACTTCTCAGGATGTCGGGACGAGCGCTTGGCTTCGGCGTACGAAACGAAGGCCGCGATATCTCCGCCAGCGCCCGGGATAGCGCCGACGATGGTACCGATTGCGCTCGACTTGAGGATATTGGGCGCCGACGTCTTGATGTCGGCCAAACTTGGAAAATACTGCCCTATCCGTGCTTTGATTTTCTCCGTCACGCCCATCTTCTCGATATTCGAGAAAAGCTCGGCGACGGCGAAGAGACCGATCAGCGTCGGGATGAACGACGGCCCCTCCATCAGATCGATCACCCCAAAAGTGAAGCGCGGATAGCCCGAGATCGGGTCCATGCCGATGGTCGACAGTACCAGGCCGAAAAGTCCGGCCATGACGCCCTTGATGATCGATGTGCCGGAAATCGAAATGATGACCGACAGGCCAAAGAGCGCCAGTGCGAAGTATTCAACATAGCTGAATTCGAGTGCTACCCCCGCGACATAGGGCGACAAAAAGGTCATCACCAGCGCTCCGAACATGCCGCCGCTAAACGACGCGAACAGCGCCATGGCCAGCGCGCGGCCCGCTTCGCCGCGTTGCCCCATCGGATAACCTTCGAGTACCGTTGCCGCCGCCGCCGGCGTTCCGGGCGTACGAATCAGGATCGCCGAAATCGACCCGCCGTACATCCCGCCGCAATAGATGCCGAGCAGCATTCCCAGACTCTCAACCGGCGGCCGTCCGAAGGTGAAGGGAACCAGCAGCGCGACGCCCATCGTCGCGGTGAGTCCCGGCAATGCGCCGATCGTGATACCGCCGGTCACGCCGATAAAAATCGCCAGCAGTACATGCCAATCGAGCATGACGTTGCCGAAACTGTGATAAAGAAGTGCGAAATCAAAATCCATTTTTTACTTCCAGAAATAGTTGGCTGGCCTAAACGAGATCTTCGAGGATACCCATCGGCATCGAGAGCATGAGCAACTTGGCGAAAAGCAGCCAGACCACAAACGTCGTTGCCAGCGAGACTCCGGCAATTTGCAGCGGACTACGTTTGCCGAGCAAGATCATGATGCCAGCGACCAACAAGACGGTTACGATCGGATAACCCAGCTGGTCAAGCAACACCGCGTAGGCGACGATGGCGAGCAGAGAAATCAGTGCCCGCTGAATGCCCTTGTCCTTGAATCTGATCGCCTCTGCTTGGCCTTTGGCACGTCCGAGCAGCGCATAAATGATTAGGATGAGGCTGAAAAAAATCAGGCCGATGGCCAGAACATCTGGAAAATAGCTGGGCCCGATCTTCATGATCAGATCGGCCGGCATTTTTGAGCCCTCATACAAAACGTAGGCGCCCAGCGCAATTCCTGAGCTGCCACCGATTAGGTCCGCAGTTTTCATTATTCCCTCTGAATGATTCCTTGGCTACAAATGCCGTTGAAGCAAGCTTATAAAAAGAGGCAAGCCATCAAGCAGCTTGCCTCATGGGGTTATTTATGACGAAAGACTATTTTTTAGCCAGACCGATACTCTTCATCACCGCCTCGACATCCTTGTAGTTCTGGTCAAGGAACTTGGTGAAGTCAGCGCTGTCCTGATAAGCGAGGTTGAGCGAAGCCTTGGCGGCAAGCTCTTTGAACGCCGGAGCATCCATGGCTTTCTTGAACGCGTCGCTCAGCTTCGTCTTGATCGCCGGCGGAACGCCCTTGGGCAGTCCGAGTCCGCGCCACGTATAGAACTCGACATTGACGCCCTGTTCCTTGAAAGTCGGCACGTCAGGGAAAATCTTGTCGCGTTCGGCGGACATCACGCCGAGAATTTTGAGGTTGCCGGCTTGCACCTGCCCGCGTACTTCCGCTACCGAAACGGCGACCGCCGTGAGGTGGCCGCCGACCAAAGACGTTACGGCCGGAGCGGCGCCGTCAAACGGCACGTGCTTGACCTTGATTCCGGTCTTGTCGGCGACCAGGCCGGCGGCGATGTGCCATACGGACCCTGGTGCCGAGTTACCGATAGTGATTTCGTCGGGGTGCGCTTTGGCATAGTCGATGAAGCCGCGAACGGTGTTGTACGGCGCGTCTTTTCTGACGGTCAGCGCTGCTGGATCCGAGTTGATGCGCATCATCGGATCAAAATTCTTCCAGGTGAAGGGAACCAAGCCTTGCGGCGGCAGCGAGTTAAGTTCGAAAGTAATCATGCCGACGGTGTATCCGTCAGGCCGCGCTGCGCGGATGGCGTTATGGCCGATGGCACCGGCGCCGCCAGTTTGATTGACGACAGTAATGCTTTGTCCGAGGAATTTTTCCGCTTCCTTAGAGAGCGCGCGAAGCAGGACGTCGGTACCGCCGCCGGGAGCCCACGGACAAATCACGGTAACCGGTTTTTCGGGGAAGGCGGCCATCGCCGGAGCGGCGAATGCACTGGCGACCATCGCCACAATACCGACAAGCATTGTTCTGCGTTTCATGGGTCTAACTCCTCTTTATTGATGCTGTTTTGGGATGGGATGCTGCGTGGCAACCGGTAGCACGAGTCTCCAAGCTCGCACTGCCACCCCGCGCACGGTTCACACTCTATGTCGTGAAAAATGGATCGTCAATCCATTTTATCTGGACGCGCTGAGAAGTCCGGCCTATCGCGCTCGGTGACCGGTGTTGCGAGTGATTGATGGCGGCCGTCCGCTTACTTGCTGATCGGCTCGTTGCGTCCGGAAAACTTGTCGCTCATGCGTAGCGCGGCGTCGGAAAACTCGCCAAGCGGCTTCTCGACGCAGTAACGGTCGATGAAGTTCTCGACCGTTCCACTCGATATCGACGACACCTGCTGGCCCTGGTTGGCATAGTTGTGTCCGGTCAGCACGCCGCGTATCCAGGCCAGGTAGATTTTTCTTTGCTCACCATCGTCCTTCGATTTGACCCACGCGCGGCAGGACATGTCGTCAAAGCCGACGATCTTTACCGGAGCGGCAGTGGCGCCGGTGGCGATCAAGGCCGCAAGCAGCAACAGCGTTCTCTTCGACATGGATCTTTCCTGTGCAATAAACCCGACGATGCCTTGATTCTCGCCTTTATCGCCGGTGTCGTCCAGGAAAGAGATTCGCCTGCGTTCGCGGGTACAATTCAGCCAGTCAATAGTGTTCCACTAGCTCAGGTCCAAGTTCATGATCGGTCATCTTTATGTTGTCGCCGCCCCGTCGGGCGCAGGAAAAACGACGCTGGTCCGTTTGCTGTTCGAGAAAGACCCGGGAATTCGCGTTTCCATTTCGACCACCACGCGGGCGCCGCGTTCTGGCGAAGAGGACGGCCGCGAATACCATTTCGTCGACGTCGAGAGTTTTCTCGAAATGGTCAGCCGCGGCGAGTTTCTCGAGTGGGCCGAGGTCCATGGCAACTACTATGGGACTTCGAAGCGCTGGATCGAAGCGCAGATGAGCGCGGGCAGCGATGTGTTGCTCGAGATCGACTGGCAGGGCGCGCAGCAGGTGCGCAAATCATTCCCGGAAGCGGTCGGGATATTCATCCTGCCGCCTTCGCTCGAGGCGCTCAAGCAAAGGTTGTCGGGTCGGGGTACCGACTCTGCCGAGATCATCGCCCGCCGAATTGCCGCGGCGCGAGACGAGATGCGGCATGTGGATGAATTCGACTATGTTATCATCAACGATGATCTGCAACAGGCGCTCGGCAATCTGATCTGCGTGGTCAGCGCCTCGCGACTTCAGTATAAAACCCAGCGCCAGCGACACGCGGCGTTGTTCGCGACACTACTTTAGGACGAGAAACATGGCACGAGTCACCGTAGAGGACTGCACACAGTTCATTCCCAACCGTTTCCAGATGACTCTCGCGGCGACTTATCGCGCGCGTCAGATCACCTCAGGTGCCACCCCGATGGTCGATGCCGACCGCGACAAGCCAACCGTGATTGCGCTGCGCGAGCTGGCGCTGGGCATGTACGGTCTGGAAGTTCTCAACCGCGGTCACGCCTGACCGACCGCGGCAGGTACGTGGTGCTTCATCGTGAGTCCCGACGCCGCCAACTCTGCCAGCGCCCCACCGTCGGATAAGACCGTCTACCAGAACGAGGATCCGGCGTACCGGGTCTTTGTCGATACCCTAAGCTATCTTGACCCCGACGAAATAGCCCTGATCGTCGAGGCGTATCGCTTCAGCGAGCAGGCGCACCAAGGGCAGCAGCGCCTCTCGGGCGAACCCTATATCACCCATCCGCTGGCGGTCGCCGGCGCGCTCGCCGAATGGCGGATGGACGCGCAGGCGATCGTCGCCGCGCTGCTCCATGACGTCATGGAGGATACCGCGGTCTCCAAAGCCGAGATCACGGCGCGCTTTGGCAAACAGGTCGCCGACTTGGTCGACGGGCTGTCGAAGCTCGAAAAAATAGAATTCCAGTCGTATCAGGACGCGCAGGCCGAGAACTTCCGCAAGATGCTGATGGCCATGGCGCGCGACCTGCGCATCGTGCTCATCAAGCTCGCCGACCGCTTGCACAACCTGCAGACGATGGCGCATGTCCGGCCTGACAAACGCCGGCGCGTCGCGCGTGAAACGCTCGAAATCTACGTGCCGATCGCCACCCGGCTCGGACTCAACAACATCTCGCGGCAACTGCAGGACCTCTCGTTCAAGCAGATCTATCCGCTGCGTTTTCGCGTGCTGACGCGCGCGATCAAGGCGGTGCGCGGCAATCGGCGCGAACTGCTGGGCAAGATCCTCGACGGCATCCGCAGCAAGCTGGCCGAGGCGAACATCGAAGCCGGCGTGTTCGGCCGCGAAAAGAGCCTCTATTCGATCTACCGCAAGATGGTCGACAAGCACCTCAGTTTCTCCCAGGTGCTCGACATCTACGGCTTTCGCATCATCGTCAAAGATATTCCGAGCTGCTACCTGGCGCTCGGCGCGCTGCATTCGCGTTACAAGCCGGTTCCCGGAAAATTCAAGGATTACATCGCGATTCCCAAGGGCAATGGCTATCAGTCCTTGCATACGACGCTGATCGGCCCCTACGGTACGCCGATCGAAATTCAGATCCGCACGCAGAGCATGCACCATCTGGCCGAAGAGGGAATCGCCTCGCACTGGCTCTACAAGGACAGCGAGGAGTCCGGCGCCAACCTGCAGGTCAAGATGCACAAATGGTTGCAGTCGCTGCTTGAACTGCAAAGTTCGGCCGGCGATTCGTCCGAGTTTCTCGAGCACGTCAAGGTCGACCTCTTCCCCGACGAAGTCTATGTGTTCACGCCCAAGGGAAAGATTCTGGCGCTGCCGCGCGGCGCGACGGTGATCGACTTCGCCTACGCCGTGCACACCGACATCGGCCACCGCTGCGTCGCCGCACGCATCGACCACGAGCTGATTCCGTTGTCCGCCGAACTAGCCAACGGCAATCAGGTCGATATCATTACGGCGCCGCATGCCAGCCCGAATCCGGCGTGGCTGACCTATGTCAAGACCGGCCGCGCGCGCAGCAAGATCCGCCAGTTTCTCAAGGCCA
This sequence comes from Pseudomonadota bacterium, assembly GCA_018262095.1. Lineage (GTDB taxonomy): Bacteria > Pseudomonadota > Gammaproteobacteria > Burkholderiales > Rhodocyclaceae > Propionivibrio. The sequence continues at coordinate 224,110 of JAGTRW010000002.1, read as the reverse complement.
TCCAGCAGGACGGCTCGAGTGCGCTCGGCGAAAGCATGCTCAATCAGGAGTTGCAGACGCTCGGCGTGACCCCCTCGGCGATCCCGGTCGCCGTCTGGGATCAGGTGATTCGCGATTCGGGTAAAAAATCGCGCCGCGAACTGTTCTCCGATATCGGCCTGGGACGCAGCCTGGCCGGCGTTCTGGCGCATCGCCTGGCGGCCCAGGACGAAGTGCCGCAGACCGACCCTGCGGTTTCCAAGCCGCTGGTGATCCGCGGCAGCGAGGGCGTGGTCATTCAACTGGCGTCGTGCTGCAAGCCGATTCCCGGCGACCCGATCATCGGCCTGCTGCGCAAGGGGCAGGGCTTGCGCATCCATACCCATGCCTGTCAGACGGCCCGAAAATCGCGCAGCAGCGAGCCGCAGAACTGGATTCACGTTGAATGGGAGCCGGCTCCCGGACAACTCTTCGATGTGCGCATCCGGGTCACCGCCAAGAACGTTCGTGGCGTGCTCGGGCGCGTCGCGACGGGGATTTCGCAGGCCGGCGTCAACATCGAGCATGTCAGCATGGACGAGAAAACGCTCGGCTTGTACACCGAGTTGCACTTTCTCGTCCAGGTTTCAGGCCGTCCGCAACTGGCCTTATTGATGCGCGGGCTGCGCCGTATTTCCGACGTTGTGCGTATCGTTCGTGAACAGGAGTAGTTTTGAAAGTCATGATTTTCGGCGCCGGTGTCGTTGGCGTCAGTAGCGCGTGGTATCTCTCCAAAGCCGGTCATCAAGTCACCGTTGTCGATCGCCAGCCGGGCGCCGGGCTGGAAACCAGTTTCGCCAACGGCGGTCAGATTTCAGTTTCGCACGCCGAACCCTGGTCCAATCCGCATGCGCCGCTGCGCGCGCTGGCGATGATGGGACGCGAGGATGCACCGCTGCTCTTTCGCCTGCGCTGGGATACCGCGCTGTTCGACTGGAGCTTGCGCTTCCTGCGCGAATGCACGCCGGGACGGACCTACGCCAATATGCGCGACATCGTCGCGCTGGCGCTCTATAGCCGCGATCAGCTCAAGGCGCTGCGCGCCGAAACGGCGATCGAATACGATCATCTCGAACGCGGCATCCTGCACGTCTACACCGACGAGAAGGAGTTCGCCGGCGCGATCGGCGCGGCCAAGCTGATGTGCGAGTTCGGCTGCGATCGGCAGACGATCAGCGCCGACGAGTGCGTGGCGATCGAGCCGGCGCTCAAGGCCGCGCGTCCCTTGCTGGTCGGCGGCGACTATACCGCGGCTGACGAATCGGGCGATGCGCAGGCCTTCACGCGCAAGCTTGCCGCGCTGTGCGCGGCGCGCGGCGTCGAGTTCCGCTACGGCACCACGGTCGACCAACTGCTCAGCGCCGGCGGCCGCATCAGCGGTGCCGTGCTCAAGACCGCCGCCGGCAGCGAGTCGGTGAGCGCCGATGCCTACGTCGTCGCGCTCGGCAGCTATTCGCCGCTGCTGCTGCGTCCGCTGGGAATCGGTCTTCCCGTCTATCCGGCCAAGGGTTACTCGGCGACGGTTCCGCTCTCGCCGTCGAGCGTCGCGCCGAGCGTGGCGATGACCGACGACGGGCACAAACTGGTCTTTTCGCGTCTTGGCCAGCGTCTGCGGATCGCCGGCACCGCCGAATTCAACGGCTACAACACCGAGCTCAACGACGTTCGCTGCGCTGCCTTGTGGCAGCGGACGCAGCAGCTTTTCCCCGAACTGCACCCGGCCGGCGAGCCCGAGTTCTGGTGCGGCCTGCGCCCGTCGACGCCGTCCAACGTGCCGTACATCGGGCGCTCGCGCCTGGCCAATCTCTATCTCAACACCGGCCATGGCACGCTGGGCTGGACCATGGCTTGCGGTTCAGGTACGGCGCTCGCCGATATCGTCGATGGCCGGGAGCCGCAGGTCCGCTTGCGCAGCAGCTAAACGAAGTTCTCCTGGGGGGCGATGGTATGAGTGCGGTGCTCTACGAAGTCGGCGACCGGGTCGCGACCATTACGCTGAATCGGCCGCAGTCGCTCAACTCGGTCAACCCGGCGATGATCGACGGCTTGCTGGGGAGCAGTTCGCAGGCAGCGAGCGATCCGTCAGTGCGCGCGGTCATCGTGCGCGGCGCCGGCGAGCATTTCATGGCCGGCGGCGACGTCAAATGGTTTCGTGAGCAGCAGGCCTTGCCCGCCGAGGACTGTCGCCAAAGCTTGGCGTCCTTGATCGAAGGCGTCCAGGCGGCGGTGCTCAACTTCAGGCAAATGGACAAGCCGGTGATTGCCGCGGTCCATGGCGCGGTGGCCGGTTTCGGCCTGTCGCTGATGATGGCTGCCGATCTGGTGCTGGCGTCGGAAAAGGCTTACTTCACGCTCGCTTACAGCAATATCGCGCTCTCTCCCGATGGCGGTGCGAGCTGGTCGCTGGTCCGCCATGTCGGGCTCAAGCGGGCGATGGAAATCGCCTTGTTCGGCGAGCGCTTCGACGCGTCGCGCGCCTACGAGTTGGGACTCGTCAACCGTCTGCTGGCGCCCGGGCAACTGGCGAGTGGGACGCAAGAGCTCGCCCGGCGCCTGGCTTGCGGCCCGGCGCTGGCGCTGGCACGCACCAAGGCGCTGCTCAACCAGTCGTTCGACCATTCGCTTGAAGCGCAGTTGCTCGCCGAGCAATGCGGCTTCGCCGACTGCGCCGCGCATTCCGATTTTGCCGAAGGGCTCGCCGCTTTCTTCGAAAAACGCCGACCGGTCTACGGCCAGGCGTGATCGCCGCGCATGTTGATCGATACCCACTGCCATCTCGACGCCGCCGAGTTCGCCTCCGACCGCGCTGCGATCGTTGCCGCGGCGCGCGCTGCCGGTGTTGCGGCGATGCTCATTCCGGCCGTCGCGACGGCCAATTTCTCTGCCGTTCGCGACAGCTGCCAACGCTACGCCGGGTGCTTTCCGGCCTACGGCCTGCACCCGCTCTATCTCGAACGCGCCGGCGACGCCGATCTGGTCATCCTGCGCGACTGGCTGGCGAGCGAACTGGGCGGCGCAACGCCGCCGGTCGCCGTCGGCGAGATCGGGCTCGATTTTTATGCGCCGGGTTTTGACGCAGCGAATCAGCAGCGCTTCTTCGTCGAGCAGCTCAAAATTGCACGCGATTTCGATCTTCCGGTGCTGCTGCACGTGCGGCGCGCCGTCGACCAGGTGCTCAAATGCTTGCGCCGGATCGGCGTCAAGCGCGGCATCGCGCACGCCTTCAACGGCAGTCGCCAGCAGGCCGACGAGTTCATTCGTCTTGGTCTAAAACTCGGTTTCGGCGGCGCCATGACCTACCCCGGGTCGACGCGTATCCGTAAGCTCGCCAGCACCTTGCCGATCGAAGCCCTCGTTCTTGAAACCGACGCGCCCGACATCCCGCCTTGCTGGCTTGCCGGCGGGCGCAATGCGCCCGCCGAGTTGCCGCGTATCGCGGCCACCCTGGCCGAGTTGAGGGGCGTTTCGCCTGCCGAGATACTGACCGCGACGTCGGCCAACGCACTCTCGCTGCTGCCGCCGGGTGTGGCGGCCATCTCGCCGGACACAAAATGAGCAGCGGCCGATCGCCCGATGTTGATGTTTAGACAGCGCTTTCGCGACAGCAACGCTTGCCAAAAGTTGCTGGTACACGGAAAAACCGCGATAATCCCGGGCTGTTGAGCATCAAGCGTCGTCAGTATTCGTTCTGTCGGTGTTTTATTTGCGCTAGTCGTCGTGCAATTCGCCTATAGCGAGAAAGGATTGAGCGTGGAAATTTTCAAGGCTGATGTAGTAATCGTGGGCGGAGGGGGGGCCGGCTTGCGCGCAGCGATCGCCGTCGCCGAGTCCGATCCGAAGTTGAAGATCGCACTGGTTTCGAAGGTCTATCCGATGCGCAGCCATACCGTGGCGGCGGAAGGCGGAGCGGCTGGCGTCAAGAAGCCGACCGACAGCTTCGAGTATCACTTTCACGATACCGTGGGTGGTGGCGACTGGCTGTGCGAACAGGACGTCGTCGAGTACTTCGTCAAACAGGCGCCGGTCGAACTGACCCAGCTTGAGCATTGGGGCTGCCCGTGGAGCCGCACCGAAGACGGTCACGTCAACGTGCGCGCCTTCGGCGGAATGAAGATCGAGCGCACCTGGTTCGCCGCCGACAAGTCGGGTTTCCACATCCTGCACACGCTGTTCCAGACCTCGATCAAGTATCCGTCGATCAAGCGCTTTGACGAACACTTCTGCGTCGATCTGCTCGAAGAAGACGGCCGCGCCCAAGGCGCCGTCGTCGTCGAAATGGGCACCGGCGAATTCACCATGATCGAAGCCAAGTCGGTGATCATCGCCACCGGCGGCGCCGGTCGCGTCTTCCGCGAAAGCACGCTCGGCGGCATCGTCACTGGCGACGGCATGGCGCTCGCTTACCGTCACGGCGTCGCGCTGCGCGACATGGAATTCGTCCAGTATCACCCGACCTGCATGCCGATCACCGGCCTGTTGTTCACCGAAGCGTGTCGCGGCGAAGGCGGCTATCTGGTCAACAAGGACGGCTATCGCTATCTGCAGGACTACGGCCTCGGCCCGCTCAATGACAAACCGAAGAACAAGTACATGGAACTCGGTCCGCGCGACCGTCTGAGCCAGGCTTTCTACTTCGAGCAGCAGAAGGGCCGCACCATCGAGCACCCGGTGCTTGGCTCGGTCGTCCATCTCGATCTGCGTCACCTCGGCGAAGCGTATCTGCGCGAGCGCCTGCCGCTGATCTACGAAATGGCCGAAACCTTCATGGGCATCGACCCGGCCAAGGAACCGATCCCGGTTCGCCCGGGCGTCCATTACACGATGGGCGGGATCAAGGTCGACGGCAACTGCGAGTCGTCGCTCAAAGGCCTTTACGCCATCGGTGAATGTTCGAGCGTCGGCATCCACGGTGCCAACCGCCTGGGTTCCAATTCGCTGACCGAGTTGCTGGTTTTCGGCAAGGTCGCTGGTGTCCAGGCCGCCGCCAATGCCAAGGCGCAAACGCCGGGCAATTCGGCCAGCCTGCTCAAGCAGGCACAGGCCGTCGAGCAGCGCGTCATGGCGCTCAAGACCAAAAAGGGCGGCACCGAGCGAATCGCCACGATCCGCAAGGAAATGGTGCAGAGCATGGAAGACGGTTGCGGCATCTATCGCATGGAAGACACCATGCAGGCGACCTGCGACAAGCTCGCCGAACTGCGTGAGCGCTTCAAGAACATCAGCATCGACGACCAGTCGAGCGTCTGGAATACCGATTGGCTGACGGCCATCGAGCTCGACTACCAGCTCGACGTCGCGCAGACGATGGCGCATTCGGCGATCAACCGCAAGGAATCGCGCGGTGCTCACCAGCGTCTCGACGGTCCTGACGGCGCTTACAAGTTGCGCGACGATGTCAACTTCCTCAAGCACTCCGAAGCCTACTATGTTGCCGGCGGCGCACCGCGCATCGCGCTGGGCGACGTCAAGATCACCACGTCCCAACCGGCGGCGCGCGTCTATGGCGCGGCTGGCGAAAAAGCAGACCAGGAAAGGAAAGCATCCCATGTCTGAAAGCCAAAAAGTCATTGAAATCGAGGTTCTGCGCTACCTTCCGGAGAGCGACGCCGCACCGCATTCGGAGATCTACAAAGTCCCGTTTTCTGACGACATGTCGGTGCTGCAGGGCGCCCAGTACATCAAGGACAACCTCGATGGTTCGCTGACCTTCCGCTGGTCGTGCCGGATGGCGATCTGCGGCAGCTGCGGCATGATGATCAACGGCATTCCCAAGCTGTCGTGCGAGACCTTCCTGCGCGACTACTACCCGAACCGGATCAGCATCGAAGCGCTGGCCAACTTCCCGATCGAGAAGGATCTGGTCACCGACCTTTCCGGCTTCATCGAAAAGCTCGAAGCGATCCAGCCCTACATCATCCCGAAGGAGCCGCGCACGCTCGAGCAGGGCGAATATCTGCAGACGCCCGAGCAGTTCAATGCGTACATCCAGTTCACCTCGTGCATCAACTGCACGCTGTGCTACGCGGCTTGTCCGCAGGTCGGATTGAACCCCGACTTCATCGGCCCGGCGGCGATCGCTCTGGCGCACCGTTACAACATGGACTCGCGCGACGGCGGCACGGCGCAGCGGATGGAACTGCTGGCCTCGGAAGACGGTGTCTACAACTGCAGCGCGGTGGGTTACTGTTCCGAAGTCTGTCCGAAGCACGTCGATCCGGGCAACGCCGTTAATATCAACAAGATCGAGGCGGCGAAGGATTACTTCCTGCGCTTCCTGTCGCCGAAAGGGGGTTCCAAGTGAGCAAGCGTAAGCCCTATGTCCGTTCGATGGACGGTTGGTGGAAGAAGAACCCCTACTACGTCGAGTACATGATTCACGAAGGCACGGCGCTGTTCGTCGCCGCCTACGCGATTACCCTGCTGGTCGGTCTGGTTCGCCTGGGCCAGGGTGAAGCGGCGTGGAACGGCTGGCTCGAAGCCTTGAAGAGCCCGCTGTCGCTGGTTTGCCACGTGGCTTTCCTGGTCGCCATTGCCTACCACGCATTCACTTGGTTCAAGCTCTTCCCGCTCACGATGCCGCCGATCATGGTCGGCGGCAAACGGCTCGAGCCCGGAGTGGTTGTCGGTAGCGGCTGGACGGCAGCGATCGTCGCCGCGCTTGCCCTGCTTGGTCTGGTTTGGAGGATTGCAGCATGAAAACACGTAAGCGTTCCAATGCCCCGATTTTCTGGGGCCTGTTCGGCGCCGGTGGCATGCTGGCCGGCCTGTTCGGACCGATGCTGGTGTTCATCACCGGGATCGCCGTTCCGCTTGGCCTGCTGCTGCCCAAGGACACGATGAGCTACGCGAAGATGCTGGCGTTTGCCCAGAACTTCGTCGGCAAGGCGTTCATCTTCGCCGTCATCGCGTTCATGTTGTGGCACGCCGGTCACCGTATCTTCCATTCGCTGCACGAACTGGGCATCCATGGTGGATTCTTCGGCAAGCTGATCTGCTACGGCGGCCCCTTGCTGGCAACGGTGATTTCGGCGGTCGTTCTGCTCGGCCTGGGCTTCTAGCCTTTCCCGAAAAGCTTCGTCTGGATTCCCGCGCCCGCCAGCAATGGCCGGCGCGGTTTTTTTTTGCGCCTTGATTTGTGCCAGCGCTTGCCGCAGGATCAGGCTACGGAGAGAAAACGATGACCGGGAATTATGTACTGGCGCTCGACCAGGGGACGACGAGTTCGCGCGCGATGCTGTTCGATCGGGCGGGATGCTGCGTTGGCGTCGCACAGCGCGAATTTACGCAAATCTATCCGCAAGCCGGGTGGGTCGAGCACGATCCGCTGGAAATCTGGGAGACGCAAATCGGCGTCGCGCGCGAGGTCCTGGCTGCGACCGGAATCGCCGCTGAGCAACTGGCGGCGATCGGCATCACCAACCAGCGCGAAACGACCATCGTCTGGGACAAGGCGAGCGGCCAGCCGATCCATAACGCGATCGTCTGGCAATGCCGGCGCACTGCGGGGATCTGCGACGAGCTCAAGGCGCGCGGCCTCGAATCGTATATCCGCGAGACGACCGGGCTGATCGTCGACGCCTATTTCTCGGCGACCAAGATCAAATGGCTGCTCGACCACGTTGCTGGCGCGCGCGAGCGCGCCAGCAAGGGCGAACTGCTGTTCGGCACCGTCGATAGCTGGCTGATGTGGAAGCTTTCCGGCGGCAAGCTGCATGTCACCGACTATTCCAATGCGTCGCGCACGATGTTGTTCAACATCCGCGAGTTGTGCTGGGATTCCCGCCTGCTCGCCGAACTCGACATCCCGGCGGCCATGCTGCCGCAGGTCAAGCCGTCGTCTTGTGTCTATGGGCAGACCGACCCGCTGATTTTTCCCGGCGCGACGATTCCGCTTGCCGGCGACGCCGGAGACCAGCAGGCGGCGCTTTTCGGCCAGGCGTGTTTTACCGACGGCATGGCAAAGAACACCTATGGTACCGGCTGCTTCATGCTGATGAATACCGGCCAGACGATCGTTCCTTCGCGTCACGGCCTGCTTACGACCATTGCCTGGGGCCAGGGCGGGCAGGTCGAATACGCGCTCGAAGGCAGCATCTTCGTCGCCGGCGCGGCGGTGCAGTGGCTGCGCGATGAACTGCGGATCATCGATAACGCCGCGCAGTCGGCGCAACTGGCGCAGGCCGTCGATGACAGCAATGGCGTTTACGTGGTTCCGGCCTTCGTCGGGTTGGGTGCGCCGTACTGGGATATGTACGCGCGCGGCGCGATCGTCGGCCTCTCCCGCGGCGCCAACCGCAACCATATCGTCCGCGCCACGCTCGAATCGATTGCCTTTCAGACGCGCGACGTACTGCAGGCGATGCAGGACGACTCCGGAATCACGCTCAAATCGCTCAAGGTCGACGGCGGCGCGGTGGCCAACGACTTCCTGATGCAGTTCCAGGCCGACATCCTGGGCGTCACCGTGCAACGTCCGGCGGTGACCGAGACCACCGCGCTCGGTGCCGCCTTCCTGGCCGGTCTGGCGGTCGGTTTCTGGAAGGACCGCAGCGAAATCGCGGCGCGCTGGAAGGTCGAGCGCAGCTTCGTTCCGGCGATGCCGGCGCCGATTCGCGAAAAGAAATACCTGGGTTGGAAAAAAGCCGTCGAACGCTCGCTTGCCTGGGAAAGTGCCGAACGCGCTGAATCCTGACCCGCCGCACCGGCACGACGTCGCGGCGGCCGATGAGTCAGAGTTGGAAGCGCGCGACGCTCGACTTCAGTTCATCCGAAAGGTTGACCAGCTGTTGAGCGGTGCCGGAAACCGATTCGACGGCAGCGCAGTTTTCTTCCGACATCTGGGCAATCGACTCGACCGTTCGCGCGAGGTCGGCTGAGCTCGCCTTCTGTTCGCGTAATGCGTCGGAAATACTCTCGATCGATTGTCCTACGGTGGCCGTCGAAGCGCTGATTTCGCCCATTGCGCTGCTCGCCTTGGCGGCCGCGACGACGACTCCGGCGACGACGCTGCGGCTCGACTCCATGCTGCCGAGTACCGCGCTCGCGCCGTCCTGAATCGCCGATACCACCGTGCTGATCTCCTTGACCGAGAGCGTGGTGCGTTCAGCGAGCTTTCTGACTTCGTCGGCGACCACCGCGAAGCCGCGCCCCTGCTCGCCGGCGCGTGCCGCTTCGATGGCGGCATTGAGCGCCAGCAGGTTGGTCTGTTCGGCGACCTCGCGGATGACGACGGTAATGCTGCCAATTTGCTCAACCTGTTCGGACAGTGTCTGCATCTGCCGCGTCGTATCTTCGACTTGGTCGGCGACCTGGGCGACCTGGGTGGCCGCTGAGTCGACGTGTTCAACGCTTTGCACCGCCCGCTCGCCGGCCTCGACGGCGCGTTGGCTCGCGTCATTGGCGTTGGTGCCGATATGATCGATGCTGACCGTCATTTCTTCGACCGCAGAGGCTGCGGCAGCGGTCGATGCGGTCTGGCTTTCGCTGCTGGTCGCCACCTGTTGCGCCGAGGTCGACAACTGGTCGGCCGAAGCGGCGACGCTCTGCGCATTGGCAACGACTTCGCCGATGGTCTGTGCAAGATCTGCGCGCATCTTGTCGAGCGACTTGAGCAGTTGCCCAATCTCGTCGTTGGCGTCCTGGGCGTGCGTCGTCGATGACGTGAGATCGCCAGCGGCGATCCGCGCGGCGACCGCGTTGGCCTGGGCGATGCGTCCGGTCAGGCGGCGCAAGGTGGCAACGCCGATCAAGGCCAGCGCGGCGAGTGCCAGCAGCAGCACGACGAGTGCTTCGACGGTGGCGGTGCTTTTCTCGGCAGCAGCCTTGGCGGCTTCCTGCTTGCCGAGCTGATCGTTGAATTTCATGTGCGCCAGAAGTTCGTTGGTCAGCTTGTCGCTCACCGGCCTGCCGTTGGCCACCTCCGTCAGCGCATCTTCGCTGCGGTAATCCCTCGACGCGGCACGAATTACGTCGACAACGTTGAGGTAGGCCGTGAGCGTCGCCTTCTCGGCGTTCAGCAGCCGTTTGTCTTCGTCGCTGGAAACGAGCGCCTCGTAATCCTTGAGGTCTTTCTCCATCTGCGCGATCGCGTCCTCAAGCGTTTTTTCGATGCCCAGCTTGATCTTCGGGTCGTTGGTCACGGCGTGGCTGAGCGTCTGGGTCTGGATCTGGAAGTAGGAAATGATCGCCTTGTTGAGCGTCAGCAGGCTGGGCACCGTCTTCTCGTTGCCGTAATTTGCCGCGCCATAGACCTTATTCATCTGGAAGTAGGCGATTCCTGACAGCAGCAGCAGGCAGGCGATCGATGCGACAATCAAGGCAATCAGTCGTTGAGCGATGGTCATTGTGCGTCCTTGCGTTGGGCATTGGGAGCGAGCAGCGCGCTGACATAGCGCTCGCCGAGGTCGGCGGCAACGGCCTTGGCGAAGACGCTGCGGATCTCCTCGGCAAGTGGGCTGGCGCCGCCTTCAGACGCCGCTGCGAGCCGGCAGTAGTAGCTCAGGTCCTTGAGCGCGTTGCGGATGGTGAATTGACTGCCGTCGAAATTGCCGTCGAGCGCCGGCTTGACCATCTTCTCGAGCGTTCCCGAGCGCGCAGCGCCGGCGTTCATTACGGAATAGAGCGCCTGCCAGTCGACGCCGTTGTCGCGCGCCCGGCCATAGGCCTCGGCGAGCAGCGCGGTGGTTCCCTGGGTGACGAAATTATTGAGCAGCTTGGCGTAGTGTCCGCTGCCGACGTCGCCGATGCGTTGAACCGTCTTCGAATAGCCCGAGACGATTTGCCGGATGCGCGGCAACGACGCTTCGGCGCAGCCGACCAGCGAGCCGAGCGCGCCCGCTTCGGCCTGGGCTGGGCCGCCGGTGACCGGCGCGTCGGCGTAGTCGATTCCGCGCGCGCGCAGCTTTTCGGCAATCGCGCGAGTGACCGCCGGGTCGGACGTCGTGGCGTCGATCAGCAGCTGCCCGGGACGCAGCGCGGGCAACAGGCTGTCGACCACGCTGCGCACCGTATCGGCGTTATCGACGCAGAGAATGATGACTGCGGACTGCCTGGCCAGCGTTGGCAGATCGTCGGTGTGCTCGGCGCCCTGCGCCAGAAGGTGCTCGAGACCTTGGCGCGGGCGGCGAAGATAGAGCGTTAGCGGGTAGCCGGCCTTGAGCAGATTCCCCGCCATTTTGCTGCCCATCAGGCCGGCGCCGATGAAGCCGATGCGCTCAGCGCTGCTCACCGTCTTCTCCCGGTGCGATTCAGGCGGCCTGGCGCAGACGTTGAAGGCCCTTGCCGATCAGCGGCCAGAACAGCAGCAGCATGGCGATGCTCATGATCGCTGCGACCAGCGTCGAATTGGTCCAGAAAATCCCGAGCGAGCCCTTGGAGAAGATCATCGACTGGCGGAAGGCGTCCTCGGTCTTGTCGCCGAGCACCATCGCCAGAACCATCGGCGCAATCGGGTAATCGAGTTTCTTGAGCAGGTAACCGGCGATGCCGAAGGCCAGCGCCAGCCACAGATCGAGGCGGGCGCCGCTGATCTGATAGGCGCCGATGAAGCAGACGACGACGATCATCGGGCCGATGATCGAAAACGGGATTCTCAGGATCGCCGCGAACAGCGGCACGGTGGCCAGCACCAGGATCACCGCCATCACGTTGCCCATGTACATGCTGGCGATCGTGCTCCAGACGAAGTCGGGGCGTTCGATGAACAGCATCGGTCCGGGCGTCAGTCCCCAGATCATCAGTCCGCCCATCATCACTGCCGCCGTCGCCGAGCCGGGAACGCCGAGCGCGAGCATCGGCAGAATGGCGCAGGTTCCGGCCGAATGGTCGGCGGTTTCGGGTGCCACCACACCGGCCGGCTCGCCCTTGCCGAAACCGTCCTTTTTGCGCGAGAAGCGTTTGGCCAGGCCGTAGCTCATGAACGACGCGGCGGTCGGACCGCCCGGCGTGATTCCCATCCAGCAGCCGACCAGCGCGCTGCGCAGCAGCGTCACCCAGTGCTTGGGCAGCGAGATGATCGCCGCGAAGACGTCGCGGATTCTGATGCGTGCGTGGATGCCGTCGAAGCGCAGCCCTTCTTCCATCGTTTGCAGCAACTCGCCGAGGCCAAACAGTCCGATCACGGCGACGAGGAAACTGATTCCCTTGATCAGTTCGGTGATTCCGAAGGTCAGTCGCATATTGCCCGACATGCCGTCCATGCCGACGGCGGCAAAGGCAAAGCCGAGCATCATCGAGACGATGGCCTTGAACGGCGAGCTGCTGCCCATGCCGATGAAGCTGCAGAAGGTCAGCAGATAGACGGCGAAATACTCGGGTGAGGAAAACTTGAGCGCGAACTGGGTGACCCAGCCGGAGAGCACGGTAATGACGGTGACGCCGAACAGCGCGCCGATTCCGGCTGACATGAAGGCCAGCGTCAACGCCTGCGTCGCCTGGCCCTGCTGCGCCATCGGATAACCGTCGAAGGTGGTGGCCACCGACGACGGCTCGCCCGGAATGTTGAACAAGATCGACGTCGTCGACCCGCCGAACAGCGCGCCCCAGTACATGCTGGTGAGCAGGATGATGGCCGAAATCGGATCCATCGTGAAGGTCAGCGGGATCAGCAGCGATACGCCATTGGCCCTGGATCGTCATCACCCCGAAGAGATAGATGGCCAGGCCGACGTACAGTCCGAGCACCATCGAGATCGCGACGAAGCCGAGCATCGGCAGGAAGAAGCTCAGAATCCGGTGGCCCTGCTCGCGCGTCAGGAAAACTTGCTTGCTGCGGCGCTGCTCGATCACCGCCTCGATCAGCACTGCGCCACTGGCCAGCGCGATGAACAGGCCGATATAGAACGGGAAGTAGCCGGGTTGCGGCCCGGCGTCACCCCAGCCGGTTCCGATTTCGAGCGATCCGTAGCAGACGATGGCGCCGGCCAGAGCGGCGGCGCAGGCTACGGCAATTTCCATCGTCAATCGGGTCAGTAAGGTCCCGGATGGGTTACGCATGAGTCAGACTCCACAATAGTTACGGAACGGGGCAGGCCTGGCCTGCCCCGAAAAGCACCGGCGGCGGTTATGTTCCGGTTACGTCTTTACTGAACGATCCACTTCTCGCGCTTGAAGACCTCGGTCGCGCGTTCGGCGTCCTGCTTGGTGTAGGCACGCAGTTCGTCACCGGTCAGGAAGCGATCGCTTTGCGAGGTTTTATCGATGTACGACTTCCACTCGGGCGTTTCGCTGACTTTCTTGAGCATCGTCGTGTAGAAGGCGACCGCATCGGGCGATACCTTGGCGGGCAGCCATACGGTGCGCGGCATCTGGTAGTTGGCGATCGGCACGCCCGATTCCTTGCACAGCGGAATGTCAGACCAGCCCATGTCCTTGGTGACCTTCGGACCGGCGGCCATGCGCTGCGTGCTGAAGACGCAGAGCGGCCGAACCATTCCGGCTTTCCATTGGCCGAGATTTTCGTTCGGGTTGTTGACGTTGGCGGCGATGTGGCCGCCGGCCAGCTGAACTGCCGCTTCGCCGCCGCTCTTGAACGGGATGTAGGTGAACTTGGCGCCGGTCGCTTCGCTGATCATGCTGGTCAGCGTCTGGTCGGTGTCCTTGGACTGCGATCCACCCATTTTGAGGCCCTCGCCCTTCTTCGCCGCCTCGATGAAGCTCTTGGCGTCCTTGTAGGGCGACTCGGCGTTGACCCAGATCAGGAATTCGTCGAGCGCCATCGCCGCGACCGGGATCAGGCTGTCGGCCGTGTAGCCCATCTTGGCGACCAGCGGCAGCAGGTATTCGTTGTTGGTACCGAAGGTCAGCTTGTACGCATCGTCGGCGGTCGCCGAGCCGTAGACGAAGCCTTCGCTGCCGGCGCCGCCGCCCTTGTTGACGACGACCACCGGCGCGTTCATCAGCTTGTATTTGAGGATGATAGCCTGGATCGTTCGGGCAAAGATGTCGGTCCCGCCGCCGGCGCCCGAGGCGACGACAAATTCGACCGGCTTTTCGGGAACCCAGGCCGCGCTAGCGGCCGTGGCATAAAGAGCACTTGCCAGCAGCGTGGTGATCAACGTGGTTTTTGACATCGCATGACTCCTCTTGTGGTGTTGACGTTCGGTTGAAGGATTCTATCGAAACGGCTTACTGCTTCAGGCGTTCTGCGACGCCAGATTTTTTGCCGCCATGCGCGCGGCCAACAGCACCGCCTCGCGGCTGGCGCCGATGTTGGCGATGCCTTTGCCGGCGATGTCGTAGGCGGTGCCGTGCGCCGCCGTGCATACCGGGAAAGGCAGGCCGCCCATGAAGGTCACGCCGCGATCAAAGCCCATCAGCTTCATCGCGATCTGTCCCTGATCATGGTACATGGTCAGCACCGCGTCAAAGGCACCGCCCTTGGCGCGAACATAGACCGTATCAGCCGGATACGGCCCGGAAACGTTGAAGCCGCGCTCGATTCCGGTGTTCACCGCCGGTTCGATGACGTCGATTTCTTCATCGCCGAAATTGCCGCCGTCGCCGGCGTGCGGATTCAAGGCAGCGACCGCAATGCGCGGGCTATCGAAGCCGGCGTTGCGCAGCGTGCGGTCGGTCAGCGCCAACTCGGAGAGGATGCCCTCGGCGGTGATCGTCGAGGCCACTTGGGAGAGCGGGATGTGCGAAGTGACGCGCGCGTTCCAGAGCTTGTCGAGGACGTTGAATTCACGCGCATGGCCGGTGAAGCCGATGACTTCGGAGATGAAACGAATCTCGTCGTCGTAGCCCGGGTAGACATAGCGCATCGCCTTCTTGTTGAACGGCGTGAAGCAAACGGCGTCGGCCTTGCCCTGCTTGGCCATGATCAGCGCGCGCCGGAAGTTTTCGAGCGCGAAGGCGCCGCCTTCGACGGTCGCTTCGCCGCGCTTGACGTCGGCCGGTGCGAGATGGCCAAGATCGATGACGACCGGGCGCTGGCTGGCGTCGAAAGCGCTGTCGGGTGCGACATAGGTCACGTCGAGAGTCACTCCGGCGATCTTGGCGCCTTCCTCAAGAATTCGACGATCGCCGAAAACCACGATATTGGCTGCGGCCCTGACGTCTCGTTGACGGCGCGCCGAGTGCAGTACATAGTCTTTGCTTGAGCGAGGTGGATGGGTGGCGATGAATGTTGAACTGAACGCATTGGGGGGCTCGGACGACGTCGCTGTCGTCGAGCCTGAGGTGGCGCGAATCGAGCGTCCGACATTGCACAATGTAGTGGTGTCGCGTTTGCGCGACATGATTATCGAAGGCCAGTTGCCGGCCGGTGTGCGTATCCATGAAGGGCAGGTGGGTTTGCAGCTTGGCGTATCGCGAACACCGTTACGCGAAGCGCTCAAGGTGTTGGCCACCGAGGGCTTGATCGAGTTGATTCCGAGCCGTGGTGCCTTCGTTCGCAAGCTGACCGTCAAGGACGCGCACGACATGCTCGGTGTGCTCAGTTCGCTCGAAAACCTGGCCGGACCGATGACCTGCCAGAACGCGTCGGACGAGGACATTCGCGAGGTGCGGCGCTTGCACGAGGAGATGCTGGCCTTCTACGCGGCGCGTGACCGACTGCAGTATTTCAAGCGCAATCAGCAGATCCACTCGCTGCTCATCTCGCTGTCGGGAAACGAATCGCTGGCGCTGGTGCACGACATCCTGCAGACGCGCATGAAGCGAATCCGTTACATCGGCGATCAGAAGGAAGAGTCGTGGTCGGCGGCGGTTCGCGAACACGAGGAAATGATCGCCGCACTCGAAGCGCGCGACGGTGCGCGGCTGTCGTCAGCGATGGTCGGCCATCTGGCGGGAAGCTGGGAACGCATCCACAGCGAGATCTGATCGCCGGCCGTCAGCGACGGCTTGCGACCAGGCGCTGGGCGACGGCCTCGTCGGTCACCAGGCAATTGACGTAGCCGGCGCAGAGGATGGCCTCGATGATGTCCGCCTTGTAGAGGCCGCCCGAGATCAGGATGCTGTTCGGGATCATCTTGAGGTCAGCCGGCGGCATGGCGATCACCCGCTGGTTGAGAATGTGGTCGACCGGAAGCCCCTGCGCGTCGAGGAAGGTTCCCAGTATTTCGCCGACGGCGCCGCTTTTCTTGAGGTCGGGAAGCCGTTCGCCGACGCTGCTCATCGCCGTCAGCGCGGTCTTGTGCGACAGATCGCCGCACGACACGATCGCCAGGTCTGACTTGCGCGCGCGTTCCATGACTTCGTTGACGCCGCTGTGGGTGAGCAGGATTTCGCGGCTCTCGATGCTCGGGCAGTAGATCGGCGCGGTGACGTAGTAGCAATCGGCGCCGAGCGTCTTGGCCAGTTCGGTCGACACTTCGAAGGTATTGGTTTCCGATCCGCGCGTCAGTCCGCCCATCAGCGAGACCACCGAGCTGTCCTTGAGTTGACGGCTGCGCAAGCGCTTGATGCTGGCCGACAGCGTGCGTCCCCAGCCGACGGAGATGCACTGGCCATCGGCGATCAGCGCATCGAGCATGATGCCGCCGGCGTCGCCGATCATTCGCCGCAGTTGCTCGTCGTCGGCCACCGAGGGGACCACGGCGACCTGCTTGAGCGCGTAGGCCGCCTTGAGCTGCTCCTCAAGTTCGACGCAGCTGACCAGCGGCAAGCGGATGTCGACGACCACCGAGCCGTCGGCGCGCAATTGTCCGGCGATCTTGTTGACGCGCGCCCGGGCGATTCCCAGACGATCCGATATTTCCTGCTGGGTCAGGCCCGCGACGTAGTAGTACCACGCGATCCGTGCGCGCATCTGCTCGCTGCCCAGGGCAGCCGCTTCGTCATTGTTCATCTATGGCCTCTCGAACTGCCGACAGTGTACCGCGCATGAGCGATTGTTCGCGGCGAAGTACTCAATGGACGGAATATACATATGTTGTTATTGGAATACAAATGTATTATATTGCGATCCATCAGGCGTTTTGCCGTAATCACGAAAGGTTGGATCGACATGAAAATTGCTATAGCCGGCGACAGCGGCGGGGTTTCCTTGGTTGAAGTTCTGGCGGCCCATTTGGCCAATTGCAAGGGCGTCGAGGTCGCCGACCTGAGCCGCGAACCGAGCGGCAAGAGCGAGTATTACGCCAGCGTCGCCGAACGCGTCGCGCGCGCCATCCTGGCCGGCGAATACGACCGCGGAATCCTCTGTTGCGGAACCGGGATCGGCATGTCGATCTCGGCCAACAAGGTGCCGGGAATTCGCGCCGCGCTGACCCACGACACTTTTTCCGCCGAGCGCGCCGCCAAGAGCAATAACGCGCACATCATCACGCTCGGCGCGCGCGTGATCGGCCCCGAACTGGCCAAGACCATCGTCAATGCCTGGCTGGCCTCCGACTTCGACGCGCAGGGCGCATCAGCCGGCAACGTCGCGGCGATCGACGAACTCGACCGCAAGTACCACAAGTAGCGCGCTGCGTCGGATAAGGGGATGGGCGAATGGCAATGAGAAGACTGGTCGCCGGAACCGGCTGGAAGATGAATATCGGCGCCGCCGAGGCGACGCGCTACGGCAGCGAGCTGGCGCTGCGCCTCGCGCAGATCGACGTGTCGGCGGTCGATATCTTCGTGCTGCCGCCGTTTACCTCGCTGGTTGCGGCGTCCGCCGCGCTCGCCGCGACGCCGGTGGCGATCGGCGGGCAGAACATGCACTGGGAAGAATCCGGCGCGTGGACCGGCGAAATTTCGGCGCCGATGTTGGTCGAAGCCGGTTGCCGTTACGTCGAGCTCGCGCATTCCGAGCGGCTCTATCACTTTGCCGAAAGCTATGAACTGGTCAGGCGCAAGGTCGACAGCGCGCTGCGCTCGGGGCTGACGCCGATCATCTGTCTGGGCGAGACGGCGCAGGAAAAAGGCGAAGGGCGAACCGACGATGTGCTGCTCGAACAGGTGCTCACTTCGCTCGCCGGCCAGCCGGATGCTCGCGTTGCCGACGTGATCCTGGCCTACGAGCCGCGCTGGGCGATCGGCGGCGCGCAGGCGGCGACGCCCGACTACGTCGCCGAGCGGCACGCCATTCTGCGCAACAACCTCAAAGCACATCGCGGTCAGGATGCCGCCGATCGCACGCGGATCATCTACGGTGGTTCGGTGACGGCCGAAAATGGACCACAGCTGATCGCCATCGACGACGTCGACGGCCTGTTCGTCGGTCGTGCGGCGTGGACGCCCGAGGGCTTCGCGCGGATCGTCGAAATTGTCGCCGGCGCGGCACAGAACAAAGGCACCGGCCAGACGGCCTGAAAACTCAAGCAGCACCCGTAAACAAATCACTTGAGGAAATATCATGACCTGCATTTATGATGACCCGGAAGTCTTCGCCACGACGGCGATCGCCGGTTTCTGTTCGGTCAATTCGCGCACCGTGCGCGCGGTCACTGGCGGCGTCGTTCGCTCGACCGCGACGCCGGCCGGCAAGGTCGCCGTCGTCGTCGGCGGCGGCTCGGGGCACTATCCGGCGTTTGCCGGCTTTGTCGGCCCGGGCCTCGCCGATGCCGCGATCGCCGGCGACGTCTTCGCTTCGCCTTCGGCGCATTTTGTCGCGCACGTCTCTCGTCTGGCGCACCGCGGCGGCGGCATTCTGCTCGGTTTCGGCAACTATGCGGGCGACGTCATGAACTTCGGCCTGGCCGCCGAGCGGCTGCGCTCCGAAGGAATCGACGTGCGCATCCTGCCGGTCACCGACGACGTCGCCAGCGGACCGGCCGAAACGCCGCTGCTGCGGCGCGGCGTCGCCGGCGACCTCTCGGTGTTCAAGATTGCCGGCGCCGCTGCTGAAGCCGGGCTCAAGCTTGACGACGTCGAACGCATCGCGATTGCCGCCAACGCGGCGACCATCACGTTCGGCGTCGCTTTCTCGGGCTGCACGCTGCCCGGCGCGACGCAGCCTCTGTTTACCGTCCCGGCGCAGCGCATGGGGATCGGCCTTGGCATCCACGGCGAACCGGGGATCAGCGAGGACGACATCCTGCCCGCACCGGCGCTCGCCAAACTGCTGGTCGACCGCCTGGTCGCCGAGCGCCCCGCGTCGTCCGACGGACGCGTCGCGGTGGTCTTGAACGGCCTGGGCGCGACCAAGTACGAAGAGCTTTTCGTTCTCTGGGTCAGTATCGAAGCGCTGCTCAAGAAGGCTGGCCTGACGCTGGTCGAGCCCGAAGTCGGCGAATACGTCACCAGCCTCGACATGGCCGGCTGCTCGCTGACGCTGACCTGGCTTAACGACGAACTCGAAAAATTCTGGCGCGCTCCGGCCGATACGCCGGTCTTGCGGCGCGGCGCGATCATCGCGACCGAACCGGCGCCGGCGCTGTCCGAGGCGGACGACGGGCCACGCGCGTTTGGCCCGGCGTCGCCGGCATCGCGTGAAAACGGCAAATGCATTGCCGGCCTGATCGGTGAATTGGCGCATGCCTTGCGCGACGTCGAGGCCGAACTCGGCCGTATCGACGCGCTGGCCGGCGACGGTGACCACGGCATGGGAATGACTCGTGGTTCGGCGGCGGCGGCCGAAGCCGCCGAAAAGGCGGTGGCCGCCGGTGCCGGTGCAGCGAGTGTGCTGGCGGCGGCCGGCGACGGCTGGGCCGACCGCGCGGGCGGTACCTCTGGCGCCTTGTGGGGTCTGGCGCTGCGCACCTGGAGCAACGAACTGAGCGACGAGCTGGCGATTACGCCCGACGCTGTCGCGCGCGGCGCGCGCGCCGGACTCGAGGCGATCATGCGCCTCGGGCGGGCGCGCGTCGGCGACAAGACGCTGGTCGATGCCTTCGAGCCGTTCGCGACGACTCTGGCCAGTGCTGTCGCCAAGGGCCTGGCTTTGCCTGCGGCGTGGGCCGAGGCTGCCGTTGCGGCCAAGGCGGCCGCTGACGCGACGGCGCAGCTGGCGCCCAAGATGGGGCGCGCGCGTTCGCATACCAAGCGCAGTCTGGGTCATCCGGATGCCGGCGCCGTTTCTCTGGCGCTTTGCGCCAAGGTCGTGGCGACCGCATTGGCACGCTGAACCAAAGCGTAGTTGGTCGCGGCGACTGAACCGGGTGCCCCCGGTTCAGTCGCCGTTTTACCTTGGCGCTATGGGCCGGTAGGGGCGCTCCCCAGAGGGATTACTTTCAGGAAAATTCATTCGCCCCTACGGCTGCCCGGAGAAGCGCATCGAAAGGTCATCCTGGCGGGGTATGCCAGGGAAGGCGCATGTCGCCTGGCGTTCCCGGCAGGCATCGCCAGGATGACCGTGCCTATTGGCGTGCAGACCACTGGCCGAAGAAAAATTGATCCTGCAAACGGCGCAGCGCGAGCAACTCGGAGTCCGGATCGAGCTCGATGTCATCGAGCGTGATCGCTGCGCCGGCTTCGACGTCGCGAACCAGCGGCCGGTTGGCGGCGAGGTAAAAGGGTACCGCGTTGCCGCTGCCCAAGGGGCTCGCCGCGTGCAGTTCGGCGGCCGTGCCGTCAATCGTGTGATGGTGGCCGCCCATCGCCAGCATGCTGCCGGCGGTCAGCCGACGCGTCGCTCGGGCGATCAGATCAAGCCGCGGCTGCGGCGACTGGGCGCCGCTCGAACGGCCGTGCACCGCGGCGTCGAGCACGCTGGTCGCCGCCTCGAGACCGAGCAGGTGACGCGGCAGATAGACCATCGCGCGCGCACCGTCGCGCGAGACGACGTGGCCCTTGGCGGCGAGCAGGTCCCAGCTCACGCGATCGGTGCAGCGAACGATGACGAAGACGCCGCCGGCGAAACTCGCTTCGTCGGGGCGACGCAGGCAGTGAAAGACGTCGAGCGCGCGTTCGCTGGCCAGCAGCCCGCCTTCGGCGAGCGGTCCGAAGAAGCTCGGTACTTCGGCGATGCGCGCGATCGGCGCATGCAGGTCGGCGCGATCGGGGGCAAAGCCGGTGGCGTTGGCGACCACCAGCAGTTCGCACAGATCGGGTACGGCGCGTTGCGGCAGTGCGGCGCAGATCTTGGCACGCGCGCTGGCCAATTCGCCGAGCGGCCGTTCGCCCATCGTCCAATGCCAATCGAAACCGGGGATGGCGACTGCCTTGCCGTCGCAGCTCATGGTTTGCGCCGCCTGATCGTAGACGAAATCGTATTCGCTCGATTTGCCGGCGGCGACGATGTCGAAACCCAGCGTCTGCGCCCAGGTGATCAGCCCGATCAGCAGGCTCGGCTGGTCGCCGTCGACCGGCGTCACGACCTTGCCATGTTGCCGCGCGAGCTGCGCGAGATAGGGGCCGACGACGCTATCGACTTCCTTGGAAACCAGCACCACGTGATGACCGGCTTCGATCGCCAGGCGCGCGTGGCGGGCGCCGGCCTCGGGGTTGCCGGTCGCCTCGACGACGACGTCGATCGGCAGGCCGAGCACGATAGAGAGCTGCGCGGCTGCGATGTACTTGCCTGCGGCCCAGGCCAGATGGGCTTCCTCGGCGCTCCGGCAGAGCGCAACGTCGGCTGGCGCGACGCCGAGCGCGGTGAATCCCGCGGCGGCGATCGACGCGTCGACATCGACGGCGATGCGCGCGTTCATCAACGGAACGCGCAGTCCCTGCGCCAGAAAACTGCGACCGAAGCCGCCGCTGCCGACGACGCAGGTCTCGACCGGGCGCTTTGCGCCGGCGTAATAATCCAGATGGTTCATTAGGTTTCCTTGTTGAAAAGGGCGGGAGAATGCTGGGCAAAGATTGCATGCAATCTGCCGGCAGAAGTGACTTTCTACACGACGGAAAGACTCGCTGTCAATAGATTGCATGCAATAATCCTGCTTTATCGATTTGGTCAAGAGACGTTGGAATTCCGATGAGCGAAAACATGCATGGCAATCGCACGCAAGTGGTCACCACCCGCTTGCGGCAGATGATCGTCGCCGGCGATCTGGCGCCCGGGCAGCGCATTTCCGAGCGCGAGATCGGCGAGCATCTGGACGGCATTTCGCGAACGCCGCTACGCGAAGCATTCAAGATCCTGGCTGCCGAAGGGCTGGTGACGATCTCGCCGAATCGCGGCGCGAGCGTGACCGCGCTGTCGATGGCCGAGGTCGAGGACACCATCGAGCTGCTGGTCGGGCTCGAAGGGCTGGCTGCCGAGCCGGCCTGCGCGCGAATCAGCGAACAGGACCTTGCCGCAATCGACGAACTGCACCAGCGCATGGGGGCGGCCTACCGCGCCGAGCAGTTGATGGAGTACTTCGAGCTCAATCAGGCGATTCATCAGCACATCGTCGACGCCGCCGGCAACCGCGTGCTGTCGCGAGTCTATGCTGCCGAGTGCGCACGAATCCGGCGTTACCGCTACGCCGGCAACCGCCGCCACGAGCGCTGGGACCGAGCGCTCGCCGAGCACCAGCAGATCCTCGGCGCGCTCAAGGCGCGCAACGGATCCTTGCTGCGCGAACTGTTGTGCGCCCACCATCACAACGGCTGGCAGATCTCGCGCGCGCTGGTCGAACGCGAGTTTGCCGCGGATGCGACTGTGGCGAGCTAATTCCCCGGCTTGGCCGTCGCGGCGTGCAGCAGTTCGATGAATTGCCGGGTGATCGGATTGACGGCGCGATCGCGATGGACCAGGCTGCCCCAGGCGGTCAGGGAGTGGGTGAACGAATAAGGGATGATGCGCAACAAGCCATGTTCTTCGTAGTGGCTGGCGATCGATTGCGCTATCACGGCGAGCATTTCGCTGCGCGCAATCAGGCTGGCGGCGATCAGGATCGACGTCGTCTCGATCAGCCCCAGCGGTTGGTGCGCGTGGTGGCTCAGGAACTCCTGCTCGACCACTTCGCGCGACGGGCTGCCGCGCGGTTGCAGAATCCATGGATACGCCAGCAGCGACTCGAAGTCCACGCGGGTTTTCCTGGCCTGCCGCGCCAAGGGATGGGTGCACGAGGCGACGACCGCAATCGCTTCTTCGCCGATCGGCTGGAACAGGCAGTCCTGGTTGGCCGCACTGGTGGCGTCGGGCATTCGCCCGAGCACCACGTCAAGATTGCCGCTGCGCAACAGTTCGACGAGGCGGTCGCTGGTGTCTACGCTGACTTCGACTGAGAGCAGCGGATAGCGCTTTTTGAGTCCGATCAACGCCTCGCAGAGGCAGGTCGTCGTCGCGACCATGATGCTGCCGACGAACAATTTGCCGCTGCTGCCCTGGCGCAACTCGTCGAGTTCATGGCCCAGCGCCGCCATGCTGTTGCGCAGTCCACGAAAGGTATTCATCACCGCCAAGCCGGCCGGATTGAGCTGCAGACCGCGCCCGGCGCGGTCGAACAGCGCTTCGCCGAGCGCGTCCTCGAGTTCGTGCAGCATCTTGCTCGCCGCCGGTTGGGTCATTCCGAGCTGTTGGGCGGCAGCGCGCAGCGTACGGTGTTCTTCGATCGCCAGCATCAAGGCGACTTGGCGCATGCGCATTCGGTTGAGCAGCTGGGGGGTGGAACTGGTCATAGCCTGAATTGATAACCTAAGGATATCGATGCATCAAATACTTTCAATATACAGTAATAATATCGCTTGATACGATTCTCTGCACAAGACCGAATATTTTGAACTGACGCCCCGGCTGGCGTTTAAGGCGAGGGTGTTCACGTCGTTCCGGCTTAGCTTGCCGGCATGATTCCCGGTACGGATGAGGGAACCGGGAATGCCGGATTTTGACGAATCAACACGGGAGACAAACATGAAAGTACTGATCACTGGTGGCGGCGGGTTCATCGGTCATCGACTGGCGCATGCGCTGCTCAAGCGCGCTACCTTGGCCGACGCCAACGGCCAGCAGGCGGCGATCACGCAGATCGTCCTGCTCGACATCGGCTTCCCGGTCGCCGTCGATCCGCGAATCAAATGCGTCACCGGCAACCTCACCGACAGCGCCTTGCTCGATCAGATCATGGGCACCGACACCGCGTCGGTCTTCCACTTGGCGTCGGTCGTTTCAGGCGGCGCCGAAGCCGATTTCGACCTCGGCTACAAGGTCAATCTCGACGGCTCGCGCGCCTTGCTCGAAGCCTGCCGCAGGCAGGCGCGCCCGCCGCGCTACGTGTTCGCCAGCTCGGTCGCGGTGTTCGGCGGCGAATTGCCGCCGGTGCTCGACGATTCGACGACGCCCAATCCGCAGACCTCGTACGGCGCGCAGAAGGTCTGCTGCGAGTACCTGACCACCGATTACACGCGCAAGGGCTTCATCGACGGCCGCACGATGCGTTTGCCGACGATCTCGGTGCGTGCCGGCAAGCCCAACCTTGCGGCCTCGTCGTTCGCCAGCGGAATCATTCGCGAGCCGCTCGCCGGCGTCGTTTCGCTGTGCCCGGTGAGCGCGCAGACGAGCATCTGGCTGCTCTCTCCGGGCAAGGTGGTCGAGTCCTTCATTCACGCCCACGATCTGCCGTCGTCGGCCTGGGGCACGAATCGCGTCGTCAACCTGCCGGGCAATACCGCGTCGGTCGGTCAGATGATCGACGCCTTGCGCAAGATCGCCGGCGACCAGGTCGCCAACCTCGTCCAAATGAAGCCCGATGCGCGAATCCAGGCCATCGTCGAGTCGTGGCCGGTGCGCTTTACCAATGCGCGTGCGCAGAAGCTCGGTTTTTCGGCCGATGCGGACGTCGAGACGATCATTCGCGACTACATCCGCGAGCAGGGAATCACCGTCTAAGCCGCTTCTGCCCAGTCGATGGCGTCCGGGGATCGTGCGCCGCAGCTTCCTGGACCGCGGCCGATCGTCGATGGGCAACCCTACTTATGGGAAGTGTTGCCCCCCGACCGGCATCAGCCCTTGATGAACAGCGTGACCAGCGGCGCGTTGCCGACCTGACGGCTCCAGTGGCCGTGGATTGACGGGTCGAGCGTGGCGCCGGCGGGCAGCGTGTCGGCCGAATAGAAATGTTCGCCGGCGGTGAACACCCGCGAGCTGCCGTCGGCCAGTCCGATTTCCATCGCGCCGCCGAGGATGAATACCCACTGCGGCGCACCGGTGCAGTGCACCTGGCTGCGAAAGCCGACCGGGCTTTCGCGAAACTGCACGCCGCTGGCCGGCAGGATCGCCGACAGACGCGTCGCCGGCGTGCCTTGGTCAAGCGCGATCGGCTCGTCGCGGAACTTGGCGCGGCCGTCGCTATCGGTGTAGAGAATGGTCTGGGTGAAGTGGGTCATGATCGTTTCCTTGAAAGAGAAAGTCAGATGCTAGCGGCTAAGCGTCGTGACGGCCAGCACGGTCTGCCGACGAGCCAAGCCGGCGCTCAACGAAAGTCGTAAGCGAGCTTCATCGACACGGTTCGCGGGGCTCCCGGGTAGATCACCGCCGGCCGGTTCTCGACGCCGCTGACGTAATAGCGCCGATCGGTCGCATTCTCGAGCGCCAGCGTCGTCGTCCACTTTTTCTCGCGGTAAGTCGCCCCCAGGTCGATGCGAGTGAAGCCGGGAATCCGCGTGTTGTTGGCAAAATCGGCGTAACGATCGCCTTGATGCACGAGGCCCCCGGAAACGCTCCAGCGACCGTCGCCTTCGGCCGCCAGGCGATGGGTGAGCCAGGCCGATCCACCAAAGCGCGGAACGTAGGGCAGGCGATTGCCGGGCGCGTAGCGCTGGTCTTCGGCAAGGTGGGCGTCGAGCCAGGTCCCCTGTGCCGTCAGTCGCCACCTCGGTGCCAGATTTCCCTGCCACTCGACTTCGAGTCCGCGCGAGCGCTGAACGCCGGTCTGAATGGAATACGTCGGGTGCTCGGGATCGCGCGTCAACACGTTGCTGCTTTCGATATTGAAGACCGCCGCAGAAGCCAGCCAGTCGTCGTCGACCGGTTGCAACTTGACGCCGGCCTCGACCTGTTTGCTGGCGAGTGGGCTAAACGCGCCGCCGCCGAACGAGCGGCTCTGCGGCAAGGTCGCCATGGCGCCGGCCGAATAATTGGTGTAGAGCGCGAGCCACGGCATTGCTCGCCAGTTCACGCCGACTCTCGGCGTGATCGAGCGATCGCGCTGGATGCTGTGATCCTGCAGCGGAATCGGCGAATACTCGGCGTAATCGAAAACTTGCCGCAGATAAGCGAAGCGCGTGCCGAGCAGCCAGGTCCAGTTGCCGGTGCGAATCTCGTCCTGAAAAACCAGGCCGACGCTTTGATTGGTCCACGTCTGGTCATAGACGGAAAAATCGGCGGTCGGCGTCCACGCTTGGCCGTAGATTGGGCGGTAGAGATCGATTGGCGCGTACTCGTCGAGCACGCCGCGGTCAAGCGAGCGCGATTCGCGCGCCGTTTCAAGGCGAGTTGAAATTCGGTGTGCAGCGGCGTTGTCGGCATTGCCGACGACAAATTCGCGCGACCAGTCAAGGTAACCGGTCAGCCAGCGATAGCGCTCGGGGTAGCTCTCGTACCAGCGCTTGACGCTGGTTCCGCTCAGCGCACAGGGCTCGGCGTCGCGGTATTCCAGATAGTTGAAATTGTAATAAGAGAGCGCCAGCGAAAGGTCGCCTTCCCACGCCGGTTGCTGCCAGCGCGAGGCGAGCCGCGTCGATTGCGAGTGCTGCTTACCCCATTCCTCCGTATAGGCGCGGCTTACCGGCACGTCGGCCGGCGCGCCGTTGATCGCGGGGATGCCGTAATCGGTGCTGCGCTTGTCGTCGAGCCATTCGAGCGAGAGTGAGAGCTGCCGCCCGCCGGAAAAATCCCAGGCGATCGATGGCGCCAGCAAGGTCTGCTCGCCGTTCTGCTGGTCGCGAAAGCTGCCGCCCTGCTCGCGCGCGGCGACGAAGCGGAAGCGGCTCGTCTCGCTCAAGGCGCCGCCCAGATCGACCGTGCTGCTCGTCTTGCCCCAGCCATCGACTTGCAGCGATGCCGTGCGCACGCTCTGTGCGGTCGGCTGCTTGACGCGCAGCTGCACGGCGCCGCCCGGCTCCGACCAGCCGTAGAGCGCTGACTGCGGACCGCGCAGGATCTCGACCGCTTCGATATTGGCCATCGACAGCGGGCCGCGTCCCTGATAGCGAAAGCCGTCCTTGTAATACGCCGTCGAGTCACCGGCGTTGAAGCCGCGCAGCTGGAAGGTCGGCGTATCGATTCCCCAGTAATTCGATCGGCGCGAAACGCCGGCCGAATAATCAGCCAGATCGGCGATATCCTTGGGCAGCCGATCGGCGAACGTCGCCGCGCTGAGCGTCGTCGCCGACAGCGGCAGCTCGAATAGCGGCGTCGCCGATAGACTCGCCGTCGTCGAGCTGGCAAAGGACCGTGCCTGGACCTGAATGAACTCGACCTCCTGCACCTTGTCGTCAGCGTGTACCAGATGGCACGCACCGACCCACAGCAGCCCTGCGGCGTGCCACCGTTTGCGTTTTTCCCGCACTTTCTCTCCCCGTGTCGTTCTTATGTTCAGCGCCCGGCGGTGGGCGTCGGCGGCGATTTTCCGAACTGGCTGCGCCATCGCTCAGCCAACTCGGCGGCGACATCTTTTTTCCCCTGCTCGCCGAACAAGGCCACGGCCTCAAGATAGGCGGGCATGGCATCTTCGGCGCTGGTGCTCAACTGGACCTGGCGGCGCAGGCACTGTGCGATTTCCAGACCGTTGCCGGTCAGCCTGGCCTGGGCCAGCGTCTTGTCGAGCAGGGTGGCCAGATCGCCACAGAAATCGGCGCCGTAGCGCCGTAGCGCAGGCCAGTTCCCAAGCGAATTGCCGTGTTCCAGCGCGACATCGATCAGCAGCAGGTTGGCGAGGACCGAGTCCTCGCCAACACCGAGCTTGCGGCACACCAGCATATTGGCGGCGAGCCACTGCATCACCGCGTCGGCGCTGGCCTTGGGGATCAGCCCGCGCTTGATGCCGCGCAGCAGGTTGTTGCCAAAGTTGTAGCACAGCGCGTCGAGCAGGCTGCTGTCGCCCTGCCACAGAAACACGTAGCCGAACGCTTCGGCGAGCGCCGCCAGCGTCTGGGCGAGCAGCGCCGGCGCGTCGGGGGCGCCGGCGACGAGGAATTTTCGTCCGCTGAGCAATGCGTTCATATTGAGCCAGTGCGGACAGTGCTGGCCGACCGCTGGCGGCGGTGAGTCGAGAATATGCAGCGCCTGATCGTAACGCGCCTGGTCATAGCGAATCTTGGCGCGAACCAGTTGCGCCGCTCCCGGGCAGGCCGGATGGGCGTTGCCGTGGCGCACCGCGGTGTCGACGCGGCGCAGCGAGCGGGCGGCTTCGCGGTAACGCGACGCGCGGGTCAGCGTGAAGGCGCGGCGAAGGTGCACGACGCTTAGCGTCCACAAAGGGAGCGTCGCGGCCGCGGCCTCGGCGGTATCCAGATGGTCGAGCGCACCGTCGTCGCCGCCCAGATGGCCGGCGTGCACCGCCAGCGCTGAATGAAGCAGCGCGACCATCCAGAGCACCCAGGCTTCGTCCTGATAAACGGCGAGCGGCGTCGCATTCCTGGCAGGAAGCGCGGCGACCGGCGATGCTTCCGGTTTCGCCAACTGATCGCCGGAGAAGGCGACCAGCTCAGGCGCGACCGCCAGCCAGAAGCGGCCGCGCGTCTTCGTTTCATAAACGACCAGCGGCAAATCAGCGGCTTCCAGAAGGTCTACGAAACGCGCCAGTTGGCGCGGATCGACGCCCGGCATCCGGTTTTCGATGGCCGCCTTGTCGACCCAGCCCGGATAAGCATCCTGCAAAAGCTTCAGGAAGAGGAAGAGCCCCGGGCTGCGGAAAGCGTATGCGCGTTCTTGGTAAAGCAACTTCATCGACGGGGTTTCGGGTGAGTGGGTGGCCGCAATTATGTCACAAGTGTCATTTTGTAAAACGATGAAAATAACCCTATCCTCGTGCGTTATTTCCGTAAGAACTGTAGGGGTAATGAGTGCCGCGGCGGTGTTGGTTTATGTGGTTCGGGTTTCCTGGTGGCGTTTGCTCAACCGGCCACCGTCGGATAAACCGTCGCTCGCCCATCTCGGATTAAAGCCCAAGTGTATTTATGTACTTAGTTTGAAACGAGAAATATATTCCCTATTGCGCCTCACCTCGACCCAGAAAGAGTTATTGGGTCTGTAGGTTCCAAGAATCTGATTCTTCAACAAACCCTTTGCAATCGCCAAATATATGGAGAGAGAAATGAAGTTCGGGCTGAGTTCATTGCCGCGCCATTCAATCGGAAAAGTCTTTTTTATTTTAGCTGTTCTTGTTGCCGGAAAAAGTTTTGCTGGAGATCAGGATCAAGATGTGGCTGTGGCCGACTGTGACGATTTGAAAAATTACGGGAATGCTGCGAAAGCGGCCGAGTTTTTGTCAAAAATCAAGGTGTTGCCGGAGAATATAAAAAGAGTCTCTTCTGCGATGAATAAGATTGGAATTTCAAAATTTCTCAATAGTCTGGCTGGCGCCTGCCAGTTAACTCAAGCTACCGATATTCAAACAAACAGTGCGCAGTCGTACGTTTTTACAAAGTATATGATTACCAATTTCGGCGGTCCCATTGGAACATTTGTTGGTACCGAGCTTAATATAGCAGAAGATATTCTGTCCGGATATAGTGCATTGTATGGGGTAATCGGTGATGCCGGAGAGCAGGTTTATTCGCCTTGCCTAAGCGGTTTTGTGGTCGATATTTCAGAGTACGGCTATGTCTGGAATAGCAGCCTGAGCAGGTTGGAAGCACTGGCCAAGGTTAAAAACGTATCTATGGTTGGGACGGATAATCAACCATATTCCATGTGGATGGAAGGGGGCTACAGTTTTGGTAAATATTTTGCCTGTAATGCCGACGATGCTTCCGGGCAAGGTTTGGCGATTTCTTACTATGATGTTCTTTTCGAGAATGGACAACGGCTGTTGGTGCCAAAAAACGCAACGACCCGCACCGTCTCGGATGGCGCCTACATTCGTGTCGTAAGAATACTGCACAAAAACGGAATTTACCAATTCAACTAAACGGTCATGCTTGGAGGCGATAATGAATAAATATAGAATTTTGTTTTTTATAATGACCGTTCCATTTGTCTTTTCCTGTGGAGGAGGTAGCGGGAGTGGCGAAAACTCGGAGCCGGCTGGGGGTGAAACTCCCGGTGTATTGAGCGGGTATGTTGTTGATGACTACGTTCTGAATGGAACGGTGAAGGTTTACGATGCCGCCGGCAATGTCGTCGCTACGACGACAAGCGGCGATTTCGGCTATTTTTCGACCAGTGCCAACGAAGGACAAAACTACAGAGTCGTCATCACGGGGGGGGTCCAGGATGTGGATGGCCTGTCCTCCACGACCAATGATCAACGTCCCAACACGGCCACACTAACAGCGTTGTCTCTGGCTGATCAGAGCAGGCAGATAGTTGTTTCAGCGATCAGTACGGGTATTGAAACTTACGCAGCAGGCGATGCAAATAAATATTTGGCCAAGGCGACGGCAGTACAGGCGATATTTCCCGGGGCCATGTATTTGGTCAAAGGCGATTCGCCCAGCAACGTCTTGAAAGGCATTGCGCTGGCGACAGAAAACGCCGGTGGCTTTTCGAGCCTCGTCGCGGAGTTTTCAGACGACGGTGATTTGAATGCAAGCAAAACCACCAGCGCCAATACCCTTATTCAAGCAAGAAAATTGATTGCATCGCTGGATAAGACGGGTATTGCCGATCCGGCGTTGCTGGGTTGCGTATGGGACGCCTTCGACAAGGATCCAGGAGAGCTGACACAATCAATCATGGATTCCGTGACCGAGCTACATTGCTCGCGCAAGGGTGTAAAGTCCTTGCAAGGCATCGAGCAGTTCCGGAATCTTGAGGAAATTGATCTTTCCGGTAACTCACTGACGAGCTTGAAATCGCTGGCTGGCCTGAGCAAGCTTCTGCATGTGACCGTGTACGACAATTATTTACGAGATCTGGATATTTCAGGTTTGGCTGACGGGGCTTATTATTCACTTTCTGGAAACTGTCTGACGAGTTCTTCTAAGATCGCAAGTAACATAAATCCTGTTGGAAATAGCCGTCGCCAAAAAGATCCAGCACAATGCACGATTCCCCGGGTGCTATCTTTGCGAGCCATTGCCAGAAAATACAATCCTCTGGAAATTAGTTACAAAGTAGAAGACGTGCAGTCCTTGCCCTGCGAACTTGAAGTGATGGGGCAGAAGAAAGCACTATCTTGCGATGGAAATCTACATGTCTTGCGCGTCGATGACGTGGTTTTTTCAGAAAAATCCACTCAATTAGCCAAGCTCACTATCAACGGATATTTTTTAGACTCGGCGCAGGTTGAGTTTTACGGATATTCGACGGTAAAAGTCAGAGCAGTAACAGTGCCTAGTACCGTCGGCCCCGGGTCGATAGCAACTGTCGTGCCAAACACGTATAAGCTCTGCGTTGATTATGCCAATGCCGCCTTTCCAGTCGCAACGGCACTCAGTAGTAATGCGAAATGCAGCGTCCCAGGAGTTGCGACAGCGAGCTTTAATATCGAATCTTGGAAACCCACAGGCAGCAATATATTCATGCAGGCATTTTTTGTAAATGCTTCAACCAATGCCATTATCCGGTCGTCTGCAGCTCTCAACTGGGTTATGAGGCCGGATGGTGGATTTAGCTACGAATTTCAGGATGTCTGTGCCGGAGTAGCACGTACGACAACTCCGTTTTCAGCTTGTGTTACAGCCCCGGGCGTACTCCCAAGCGTTGAGTGAAAAACTCAGTCCGTGCCGGCATAGAAGCGGCCTTTTGGCCGCCCATTTTGCCCGGAGGTCGTCGCTAGAGAACTTGCGTTCAAGCAGATGGATGGTAAGCAATATTAAGATCGGCAGCGCTGATTGAAAACGGGCCATTCCGGCTTGCGCCGGAATGGCCCGTTTTATTTCGGCTGCCGTCAGTGAAAATCGCGGCTGCTGGTCGGTAGCCGTCCCAGCAGATCGCTGTGATCGACGAGTCGTTTGGCGATCAGATGGACCACCTCGCCTTCGCGCTGAAGTACGCCAAACACGCCGAGCAGCTTGGCGCTCAGCAATTCGCGGCGCTGGCGTTCGGCAAGCTTGGGGTGGACGATGACGTTGATGAGGCCGCTCTCGTCTTCGAGCGTCAGAAAGACGACGCCGCTCGCGCTTCCCGGACGCTGGCGGCCGGTCACGATTCCGGCGCAGCGCGCCACCCGGTGGTTGCCGTAAGCGCGTAGCGTCGCTGCCGTGACGTAGCGCCGCGCCTCGAGCAGGGCGCGCAGCAGCTTGAGCGGATGGCGGCCGAGCGTGAGTTGCAGACTGGCGTAATCGGCGACCAGGTCCTCGCCCTCGCTCGGCGCGGGCAGTGCGATCACCGTTTCGCTGGCGCTCGCTTCGCGCAGCAGATCGCGCTGTAGCGGTACGGCCGCCGTCGCCCACGCCGCCTGACGGCGATGTCCGGCGAGCGTCGCCAGCGCGCCGCCGGCGGCAAGCTGGTCGAGGTCGTCGCGGCTTAGCGTGGCGCGTCGCGCGAGGTCGGCGACGTCGATGAACGGCCGAGCGGCGGCGATGCGTTGTCCGGCGTCGCGTCCCAGCCCGCTGATCTGACGCAGGCCGAGGCGAAGCGCCGAGCTGCCTGCGAGCGAGCTCGGCCAGTCGCTGTGCTGCACGTCCGGTGGCTTGATCTCGATGCGGTGGCGGCGCGCGTCCTGAACGAGTTGCGACGATGAATAAAAGCCCATCGGCTGGGAATTGAGCAGGCCGGCGAGAAAGGCCGCCGGCTCGTGATGCTTGAGCCATGCCGAGACATAGACGAGCAGCGCGAAACTCGCGGCGTGCGATTCGGGAAAACCGTATTCGCCGAAGCCCTCGATCTGGCGAAAGAGTGACTCGGCAAATTCGCGCGAGTAGTTGCGCTCGAGCATTCCGGTTATCAGCCGCTCGCGCAGATGACCGACGCCGCCGCGGCGCTTCCACGCCGCCATCGAACGGCGCAGGTGATCGGCCTCGCCCGGCGAAAATCCGGCGGCGACGATCGCCAGTTGCATCACCTGCTCCTGGAAGATTGGCACGCCGAGCGTTCGCTGCAACACCGACTCGACCTCGGGCGAAGGGTAGCTCACCGGTTCGAGTCCTTGGCGCCGGCGCAGGTAGGGATGAACCATGCCACCCTGGATCGGTCCGGGGCGAACGATCGCCACCTCGATCACCAGATCGTAGAAGCAGCAAGGTTTCAAGCGCGGCAGCATGGCCATCTGCGCGCGCGATTCGATCTGGAAGACGCCGACGGTGTCGGCGCGGCTGATCATCGCGAAGACCGCCGGGTCGTCGCGCGGAATATCCTGCATGCGAAACGCCCGATCGTCGCGCGCCGAAATCGAGTCGAGCGCGCGGCGGATCGCGCTGAGCATGCCGAGCGCCAGCACATCGACCTTCATCAGCCCGAGCGCATCGATGTCGTCCTTGTCCCACTCGATGATGCTGCGCTCGGCCATCGCCGCGTTCTCGATCGGCACCAGCCGGTCGAGTCGGCCGCGGCTGATCACGAAGCCGCCGACGTGCTGCGACAGGTGACGCGGGAAACCGATCAGCTGTTTGCTCAAGATCAGCCACTTCTCGACGCGCGGGCTGTTCGCGTCGAGGCCGACTTCGGCGAAGCGCTCGGCGAGTTGGTCGGGGTCGTCCCACCAGGCCAGCGACGAGGTCAGCGCGTCGATTCGGTCGCTGTCGATAGAAAGCGCGCGACCGCAATCGCGCAGCGCCGATCGCGTGCGGTAGCTGATCACCGCGGCGGTGAGCGCCGCGCGCTCTCTGCCGTATTTGGCGTAAATGTACTGGATCACCTGTTCGCGCCGCTGGTGCTCGAAATCGACGTCGATGTCGGGCGGTTCGTTGCGCTCCTTGGAGATGAATCGTTCGAACAGCATCTCCGAGTGCGCGGGGTCGACCTCGGTGATCCCCAGCGCGTAGCACACCGCCGAGTTGGCGGCCGAGCCGCGGCCCTGACAAAGGATCTTGTGCGCGCGAGCGAACTTCACGATGTCATAGACGGTCAGGAAATAGGCCTCGTAGTTCATCTGCTCGATCAGCGCGAGTTCGTAGGCGATCTGCTGGCGGACCTTGGCGGGCGTGCCGCTCGGGTAACGCACGGCAAGACCCTGGTCGACTTCGGCCTTGAGATAGGCGGCCGGCGTCTGCCCGGCCGGGACGACGTCGTCCTGCGGATACTCGTAGCGCAGCTCGTCGAGCGAAAAGTTGCAGAGGTCGGCGATGCGCAGCGTTTGCGCGAGCAGCTCGGGCGGGTAGAGACGCGCCAGGCGCAGGCGCGAACGCAGGTGACGCTCGCCGTTGGCGAACAGTGCGCCGCCGGCGTCGTCGACGCTGGTCTTGCGGCGCAACGCGGTGAGCACGTCCTGCAGCGGCCGGCGGGCGCGCGCGTGCATATGCACGTCGCCGCAGGCCACCAGCGGCAGGCCGCTTTGCGCCGACAGTTCGCGCAGCGCGGCGAGCCGCCGCTTGTCATCTGGCTGCAGATGGCGTTCAAAGGCGATCCAGGCGTGCCCGGGAAAAGCGTCGCGCAGCCAGCCGGCGTCGTCGGGCGTCGCTTGCGCGCCAGCGATCCACAGCGCCAGGCAGCCCGGAACGCCGCGCACCAGGTCGTGGTGGCCGAGCCGATAGCTGCCCTTCGCGGCGCGCCGCCGCGCCAGCGTAATGATCGCGCAGAGGTTGCCGTAGCCGGCGCGGTCCTGCGCCAGCAGCACCAGCTTGATGCCGTCGGTCAGCACCAGTTCGCTGCCGATCAGCAGTTTGAGTCCGGCTTGCTTGGCCGCGACGTGCGCGCGAACGACTCCGGCGAACGAGCACTCGTCGGTGATCGCCAAAGCGCAATAGCCGAGTTCCTTGGCGCGTCCGACCAGCTCATCGGCGTGCGAGGCGCCGCGCAGGAAGCTGAAATTCGAGAGGCAGTGCAGTTCGGCGTAGTCGGGCAGCTTCATGAGTGTTTTTGTCCTTGAAAAGCGCTTAACCACAACGAACACAACGATCACGGCGGA
The DNA here is from genome assembly GCA_018262095.1 of Pseudomonadota bacterium. Lineage (GTDB taxonomy): Bacteria > Pseudomonadota > Gammaproteobacteria > Burkholderiales > Rhodocyclaceae > Propionivibrio. The sequence continues at coordinate 189,179 of JAGTRW010000002.1, read as the reverse complement.
AAAACAATGAGCCAAATCGTTTCGATGAATCAACCGATAGGTGAGACCTGATATCTCTCAATATTGAGGACTTTCGTTGTGTCCGTTGTGTCGTTGTGGTTCGATCTGATTCACGCGAAGTAGCCGTGCAGGAACCAGCCGCCCGGAAGCCTGGCGTCGCGATAGATCCACAGCCAGCAGCCATCGCTCGCCAGCGCAATGAAATAATCGCGACGGATGTCGCCGTTCGCTTCGCCCTCATCCCACCAGCCCGACTCGATTCGCTCGGGTCCGGCCAGCAGCCTGAGCGGGCCACGGCGGCAAGGGCGGCCATCGATCTCAGCGAGCTGCTGCGGCGCAGCGACCAGCCACAGCGGCCGCGGCAAGGTGCTACGCGCCGCGGGCGTGACCGCTGCGGACAGTGCGAGCTGCCTGGTCGCGCATTCGGGGCGATGATCGTCATGCACCGCGACGCGATAAACCTGCGCTTCGCCGAGTCGTGCGGCGAGGCGCTCGAGCAAGACGCCGATCGCCTCCCGGTCGTCGTTCGAATCGTTGAACAGCGTCTGGCTGCGCCCCGGCAGCGCGGTCAGTTGCGTCGCTTCGAGGCGCAGCGAGTCGACCGGTGCGGCGAGCGTCGTGCGTTCGAGTCGCTCGCGCAGCACGCGTTCGAAACGTCTTTGATCGGCAGTCGGCGCTGAAAATTGCAGCAACAGTCGGGTTTCGTTCTGGCGCTGCAAAAGGTGCAGGCTGAACTCGCGCACGCCGGACTGCCGTGCGGCGAGCCAGCCGGACAGTGCGAAGCTCAGGCGCCGCGCGGCGAAGAGCAGTGCGACAGCATTTTCGACCGACGACGGCAGTTCGATCGCCAGCGCAAAGCGGTCGGGAAAAACGAAGTCGGCGCGCGGGTCGGGCAACTCGCCGAACGCCTTCGCCATCAACTGCCGACAGCCGACGCCGATCCGTCGCGCCAGTTCGGCGCCGGGCAAGCGGCGCACGTCGGCCAGCGTGCTGGCGCCGAAACCGTGCAGCACCGTCGCGATCCGCTCGGGCAGCACGTCGAGCGGCAGGGCATCGAGTTGCCGGCGCAGGTCGACGCCGTCGCTACAGCGCGCCGCCGTTCCTGCCTGCGCCAGCCATTGCGCGCCCAGCGGCGTCGGTGCGGCGGCCAGCGCGGCAGTAAACCCCTGCGCCTGCACGCCTTCGCCGACCGCGTTGGCCACCTTGTCCAATCCGCCGAACAGGCGCAGACAGCTGCCGACTTCGAGCAGCAAGGCGTCGGGCGTGACGCTCACGCGCGACGTAAAGCGGCCCGCCCAACCCGCCAGCGTTTGCAGCGCAGCGGCTTCGCGCGAACGGCTGCGCGCCAGCAGGGTAATCGCCGGGGCCAGCATGCGCGCCGCGGCGACGCCGGTCCCGCGGTCGATTCCGGCCGCACGGGCGAGCGCGTCGGCGAGCACGACGCGGCCGTCTTCGACCACCGCGCTAGGCGAGCACAGCGGGGCGTTGGCTTCGAGCGGCAGGTGCGGGAAACTGACCGCGAGCCAGAGCAGATTGGGGGGCATGGTCTTCGCGCCATTCGACTGGGCGTGCGACAGCGAGATTGAGCGTTCGCGCGCACGGTGGCCCGCGGCGCTTGAGCAGATCGATCGCGAGCGTGCCGCGCGCACCGGCCGAGAGCAAGAGGCGCAGCGCGCAAGGCGACGACTCGGCGCGCGCCCGCGCTGGCCGAAACACGAAGGCCAGCGTCTCGCCGTTGCCGGCGGCGACCTCCAGGCGCCTGACCTGGCGCGCGTCGATGCGCGTCGTCCAGCACAATACGCCGCCCAGCGCACCGCTCGCCAAGGCTTGTTCGGCGGCCCACAAGGACTCGCTCGCCCGGCTTGGCGAGACGACGATGAGCCGCGCCAGATCGATCCCCGACGACGCCCAGGCCGGCGCATTGAGCGCCTGCGGCGGCGCGACCAGCAGCGAGAATTTTCCTTGGTCGGCAAGCTGGGCGAGGGCCGGCATCAGCAGCGAGCACTCGCCGACGCCGGCTTGGTCCGAGAGGATTTCAGTGAGTGTGCCACGCGGCCAGCCGCCTCCCGGCAGCTCATCGTCGAGCGCAGCAAAGCCGCTGCCCAGCGTCGGGATGGCCGCGCTGGCCAGACCGTTGGCACGCCAGACGTCGGGTCGGGCCAGGACGTCAGCAAGGGAAACGGGGGCGGCGGAAAGCATGGTCAACTCCGTGGATAAGTACTGTAATTATATACAGTAAACGCGCAGGTCAAATAATGTTGCGCCGCCATCGATTTTTTGCACCGCAACAGGCTGGATATTCTCAAGGGGCTATGTAATGATCCTCGCTTGCCGTGGTCGGCGATTTGGCCAAACAAGGTTCTTCCCGATGAGCAGATACCGCGAAACCGTCAATCAGAGCGCCGAGTATCTGAGGCTGTCGCTGCCCCTGATGTCGCGCCAGGCGGCTGCGCTGCATCCGATCAGCTACGCGGTCTGGTATGAGTACGTGGCGGGAATCAACCCGCCGCTCAAGGCGGCGATCGACGAGCTCAGCAAAGACGGTGCCGTGCTCGATGAAGCGTCTACCGCCGAGCTTTTCCGGAAATACATCGCTGAAATCGACGAGAAGACGGCGCAGCGTTTGCGCGCCGGTCTCCATAAAGTGCTGAGCGACATGGCGCAGTCGGCGGCGCACGCCGAAGATCGCGCCGAACTCTTTGGCCAGGAGCTGGCGCAGTGGAGCGAAGAGCTGGGGGGCTCAGCAGCGGATCCCAGCGTCGTCGAGGGAATCGACCGGTTGCTCTTCGGTACCCGAGAAATGCAGGGCGCCATCGCCGCCCTCAAGGAGCGCCTCGACGAAAGCCAGAACGAGATCGAGATGCTGCGCCAGGAAGTCGGCCGGGCACGCGAAGAAGCGATCGCCGACAGTCTGACCGGGCTGGTCAACCGCCGCGGATTCGATCTGGCGTTGGCCGCCTGTCTAGCGGCGATTGACTTGGCTGAGCACGGCCCCTGCCTGCTGATCGCCGACATCGACCATTTCAAGAAGGTCAATGACGCCTACGGCCATCTCTTTGGCGACAAGGTCATCTGCAGCGTCGCCAAAATTCTCAAGGCCAACATCAAGGGCAGGGATACGGCGGCCCGCTACGGCGGCGAGGAGTTCGTCGTGCTGCTTCCCGAAACGACCCTCGACGGCGCCTGCGCGCTCGCCGAAAAGATCCGCACGACGATTGAGGCAAGCCGGATTCGACGCGCCGACAACCGTCAGGAAATCGCACAGATCACGGTGTCCTTTGGCGTCGCCGGCTATTGTGCTGGCGAAACGGCGCGCGAGTTCATCGACCGCGCCGACGGCGCGCTCTACGTCTCCAAGAATCAGGGACGCAACCGCGTGACCGTGGCCGCCGCCGGGTTGCCGCGGGCGGCTGACGCTCAGTCCCGGCAATCCTGAGCGCCGAAGCTGCGTGAGAAGCCGCCGCCCGCGCCCGCGCGTGCCGGAAGAATACACATCAGGATCGACAGCGAATCGCTGACCTGGCGGATGTCGCGAGGAAACGCTGAAAACGGAGATGCACGCTCGATGACGCTCCTGATGTAGGCGATTTCGGCGGCCTGATCACCGGAACGCAGGACGCGGTAGCTTTTGAGCGAGCCGTCGGCGTTGAGGGCGATTTGTACCAAGGCCTTGCGCGATCCCGGGGGGCGCGGATCATTTTTGACAAAAGCGGCGCTGCGGTTGAGCTTCTTGACAAAGGCATCGAAATACATCTCCAGGCTGTAGGGTTCAACGGCATTGTTTCCTGACGGATCGGCCGGCTCGTCGTCCGGCGTCGGCGAGCGCATCTGCCGGGCCATGACCCGGGCCTTTTCGGCCAATTCGTGGCCGCTTGGCGGCCTGGCCTGCGCGGCCAGTTCGTCGAGAAATTTATTCATGTCAGCGCGTTCGGCGGCGGTCCATGAAGGGGCTTTCCAGGCGCCGGCCGGCGCGTTCAACTTTCGCGTTTCACCCGGCGCGCGCGATGCGGCCGGCCTGCTCGCCTGCGGCGCGGTGCGGGAGGGGGGCGTCGGCGCACTGGCTGGCGCCGGAGGCATCGACGGTGTCGGCGGCGCGGGGCTGCTTAGCGTGGCCTGCAGGCGTGCCGTGCCGCCTGTCGTGGCAGGGCCTGGCGAGGAGAAGCCGATAAACAGAACGGCCGCGTGCAGCAGCAGCGAGGTGCCGACCGCTAGCCAGAGCGAGCGGCGCGCATTGCGTAATTCCATGCCGCGCATTCTATAGAACTCAAGCGAGCCGGCGGCTTTCTATTTGCCCCGATTGACCGCCTGTTGCGGCGGACATCGCCGTCGACTATTGGTGGTAGCATGCCCCCATGACCACGAACAGCGCTCTCGAGGCAGAAAATTCCACTTTGCGGCGACGGCTGGAAACCCTGTTGCACGAGGCCCGGCAAAACGAAGACAAAATGCGCCGCTTCGATCAGCTTGAGCGTTTGCTGATCGGCGCGGGCTCGCTGCTTGAGCTTGTCCGCCTGCTGCTCACCGAGTACAAGCTGGCGTTCGGACTCGAGTTTGTCACCCTCGCGCTGCTCGACCGCGACCATGAGGCGAGGCGCATCCTGGAAGGGGGGCTGGGCGCGGCGTGCAGCGGGTTGACGCTGCTCCCGTCGGCCGCCCCGCTGGAGGCCTTGTACCGCGAATCACGCCAACCTTTTGTCGGCGCTTTCAGCGAGACCGATCATCAGCCGCACTTCAATTCTGCGCCGGATGCCATCGCTTCGGTCGCGCTGTTGCCATTGATGCGTCAGGGCGAACTGATCGGCAGCCTGCACTTTGGCAGCGCCGACCCTGATCGCTATCGCGCCGGCTGCGCAACGGATTTTCTCGAACGGCTCGCGCAAATCATCGCCATTTGCCTGGAAAGCGCGCTGACCCAGGAACGCTTGAAGCTGGCCGGGTTGACCGATGGCTTGACCGGGGTGCAGAACCGCCGCTACTTCGAGCACCGCTGCCTGGTCGAAATCAGCCAGGCGCGCCGCTACAAGCATCCGCTGGCGTGCATGTTCCTGGACATCGACAAGTTCAAGCGGATCAATGACAGTCATGGTCACCAGACCGGCGACGAGGTGCTGCGCCGCGTCGCTCATGTCATCCAGTCGCAGCTGCGCGCCGGCGACACCATCGCGCGTTATGGCGGCGAGGAGTTCGTTGTGCTGTTGCCGCGCTCCGAGATCCACCATTCGCGGCAGATCGCCGAACGGATTCGCCGCTGCATCGAAGAAACCGAGGTCGAAGCGCTGTCTGGACAGATCATCAAGGTTTCCATCTCGATCGGGCTGTCGATGCTGCCCGACGCACAGACGTCATCCGCGCCACCGCCCCAACTGGCCGAAGGCCTGATTGCCGCTGCCGACCAGGCGCTCTATCAGGCCAAGAACGGCGGACGCAACCGCGTGGTGTGCGCCGACGACGGGGCTCCGGGCTCGGCCCCCGTCGCGACTGTTTTTGCCCGGGCCTGGCTGCGCGCGGCGCTCAGGCGCCTCAAACGCGCCTGAGCGTCCTGCAGGGTCTGTCAAACCCGGCGGTAAACCTCGGCGCCGGCCTTGACGAATTCGACGGCCTTGACCTCCATCCCCTTTTCGAGCGCGGCCTTCTCGTCGATTCCCTGTGCCGCGGCGAAGTCGCGAACTTCCTGCGTGATTTTCATCGAGCAGAAGTGCGGGCCGCACATCGAGCAGAAATGCGCGACCTTGGCCGATTCCTTGGGCAGCGTTTCGTCGTGGAAGCTCTTGGCCTTGTCGGGGTCGAGGCCGAGGTTGAACTGGTCGTCCCAGCGGAACTCGAAGCGCGCCTTCGAGAGCGCGTTGTCGCGGATCTGCGCGCCGGGGTGGCCCTTGGCGAGGTCGGCGGCGTGCGCCGCGAGCTTGTAGGTGATGATGCCTTCCTTGACGTCGTTCTTGTCGGGCAGACCCAGGTGCTCCTTGGGCGTGACATAGCACAGCATGGCGGTGCCGAACCAGCCGATCATCGCGGCACCGATGCCGCTGGTGATGTGGTCGTAGCCCGGCGCGATGTCGGTGGTCAGCGGCCCGAGCGTGTAAAAAGGCGCTTCCTTGCAGTATTTGAGCTGCAGGTCCATGTTCTCCTTGATCATGTGCATCGGCACGTGGCCCGGGCCTTCGATGAACACCTGGCAGTCGTGCTTCCAGGCGATGTCGGTGAGCTCTCCCAGCGTTTCGAGTTCGCCGAGCTGCGCCTCGTCGTTGGCGTCGTAGATGGAGCCGGGGCGCAAGCCGTCGCCGAGTGAGAAGGCGACGTCGTAGGACTTGAGGATCTCGCACATTTCTTCGAAGTGCGTGTAGAGGAAGCTTTCCTGGTGGTGCGCGAGGCACCACTTGGCCATGATCGAGCCGCCGCGCGAGACGATACCGGTGAGCCGCTTGGCGGTCAGCGGAACGTAGCGCAGCAGCACGCCGGCGTGGATGGTGAAGTAATCGACGCCCTGCTCGGCCTGTTCGATCAGCGTGTCGCGGAAGATCTCCCAGGAGAGGTCCTCGGCTTTGCCGTCGACCTTTTCGAGCGCCTGATAGATCGGCACCGTGCCGATCGGCACCGGGCTGTTGCGGATGATCCACTCGCGCGTCTCGTGGATGTTCTTGCCGGTCGACAGGTCCATCACCGTGTCGCCGCCCCAGCGGATCGACCAGGTCATCTTCTCGACCTCTTCCTGGATCGACGAGCCGAGCGCCGAGTTGCCGATGTTGGCGTTGATCTTGGTCAGGAAATTGCGGCCGATGATCATCGGCTCGGCTTCCGGATGGTTGATGTTGGCCGGGATCACGGCGCGGCCGCGAGCGACTTCGGAGCGGACGAATTCGGGCGTGATCTCCTCGGGGATGCTGGCGCCGAAGTGCTGGCCCGGATGCTGGCGGCAGAGGATTTCGGCGAAGCGCTCGCCCTGCGGGCCGGAGGCCTTGAGCGATTCGACGTAGGCGCGGCGGTTGTTGTTTTCGCGAATCGCAATAAATTCCATTTCCGGCGTGATAATGCCTTGCCGCGCGTAATGCATCTGGCTGACGTTGCAGCCCGGCTTGGCGCGCAGCGGCTTGCGCTGCAGCCCGGGGAAGCGCAGTTCGTCGAGGGCGCTGTCGGTGGCGCGAGCGCGACCGAATTCGGAAGTGAGGCCGGCCAGCGATTCGGTGTCGCCGCGCTCGGCGATCCACTGCGCGCGCAGCGCCGGCAGGCCGTGGCGGATGTCGATCTTGGCCTGCGGGTCGGAGTACGGGCCGGAGCAGTCATAGACGTAGATCGGCGGGTTCTTTTCGCCGCCAAAAGCGGTGTCGGTGTCGGACTGCGAGATTTCGCGCATCGGCACCTGAATGTCGGGGCGGCTGCCGGCGACGTAAATCTTGCGTGAGTTGGGCAGCGGTTTGATCGCTGCGGCGTCGACGTGGGCATCGGAGGCGATGAATTTTTCAGAGGCGTTCATGGTGTTTCCTGACAAAGGGCGTGACATGGCAAAACGTGACGGCAGGCATCGGGCACTACGGGGATGTCGGGCAGGGGGCGGATGAAATGATCGGCCTTGCGCTTCCCTACGACGGCATTACCCGTACAGGTTCAAAGGGTCTATCTCAGCGACGCCATGACGGCGCGGCACCCCTAACGTGACTGTGCAACTTACTGGATTTGCAGACTTTAAGCAAGACACGCTGGGATTGGATGCGTGCCCGGCGCAGTTTGTTCCCGGCGTTTTCGAGAATTGGCCTAAAGTATTCGCCAGCTTTTCCGTGAAACAGAAGATGAGACCGATAATCCATGGCGGGAGTGCCGTCCGCTGCGCCAAGCTGATCCTGGCACTGAGCGCTGTTGCCTGGCCAGCGCTGGTGGCTGCCGACTGGCAGCTGGTCGCCAGCGAACAAGGCAAGCGCGTCGAGATCGACCGTGCCAGCATCGTCACCAACGAGGCCGGCAAGGAGACGACCGCCAAGGGGCGTATCGTCCTCGACAAGTCGATCGTCGATCCGAAAACGTCGTCAGCCTATCGCATCATCGAGGTGATGAACCGCTACGATTGCGCCGAGCGCACGTACTCGACGCTCAAGCGTAGCTACTTCAAGGAGGACGGCGCACTGGTGCGGCAGGAGGAAGTCAGGGTCCCGTTCGACATGCCGGTGCGTTCGGGGACGCCGGACGACAAGCTGCTGCGCGAAGTGTGCCGGCCGAAGTCCGCAACGCCGTCGCTCGCCTTGGCCAGCAAGACCGCCGAGAAGGTTAGCGCGGCCGCCGGCGCGCTGCGCCGCGAGAACGAGGCGCTGGTCGAGAAACAGCTGCAGAAGGAGCAGCGGGCGGTCGCAGTGCATGCGGCGTCGCCGGCTTCGCATAAGCGCAACCGCAAAGCCGATCGTCCGGCGAATGTCGCGTGGTCGTACGAAGGTGACGGCGCCGCCGAGAACTGGAGCCGGCTCAAGGCCAGCTATGCGACCTGCGGCGCCGGTCGCCGGCAGTCGCCGATCGATCTGCGCGATGCCATCGCGGTCGATCTTGAACCGATCCAGTTTGCCTATTGGCCGGTGCCGTACCGCGTCGTCGATGCGGGCAGCAGCCTGCAGGTCGACGTGCGAGGCGCCAGCTTCGCGCTGCTCGGCAAGAATTACGAGTTGATGCGCATCGTTTTTCATCGGCCTTCCGAGATCACCGTCGGCGGCAAGGCCTTCGAGATGGAGGCGCAACTGGTGCACCAGGCCGACGATGGCAAGCTGGCGATCGTCGTCGTGCTGCTCGAGAGCGGCGTCGAGAATCCGCTGATCCAGATGGTGCTCAACAACCTGCCGCTCGAAAAGGGCGGCGAAGTCGCGCCGCCCGGGCAGGGATTCGACGTCGCGCAATTGTTGCCCGAGAGTCGGCGCTATTTCACCTTCATGGGTTCGCTGACGACGCCGCCGTGCGCCGAGGACGTGTTGTGGCTGGTGCTCAAGCAGCCTCAACAGCTATCGCCCGAGCAACTGGCGATTTTCCAGCGCCTCTATAAGCCCAATGCGCGGCCGGTGCAGCCGGGGTTCGGCCGGATCGTCAAGGAATCGCGTTAGCCTTCAGGCCGTCGTGCTGTGCGGCGGTTTCGAGCGTGTTCACCGTCTCCTGGTAGATCTCGGCGAGCGTCTGCGCGTAGTCTTGCCAACCCAAACCGTCGACCGAAAGATCGTTTTTCCTGGTGCAGCCGTCGACCGCGCCGGCGGTGAGCAGCGCCTGCAGCACTGCGAGTTCGTGCTCGGGCGGGCGCAGCAACAGGCGGCCGGCGAGCAGCGAGAGCGCGGCGACCAGCGCGCAAGCGCCCCAGTTGGAGATTCCCGCCGGGATCACGTAATCGGCAGGGGTGGCGCAGAAAATGAGATCGCCGTGCGCGACGCGCGATTTGAGCGAGTCGCGCCAGCTGCCCAGCCCCAGTTCGTTGCCGCCGTCGCCGATGGCGATGCTGCGGCATGAAGGCTGTGGCGCCAGCAGACGATCGGCGGCCGGAACCAGGTCGTCGAGGATTTCGCCGCGCATCGAGTAGCGATGGCCATCCCGGGCGTTGCCAGGGCGCTCGATGGCGAGCACCTGGGTCGGCTTGAAGGCGGCGATCAGTTCGTCGATCTGGCGTTCGGCGACCTGCTGCGGCAGGTCCAGCGTCAGCGTCGAAAACGGCGCGCCGAACAGCGCTGCGCCGGCGGCGAGCAGGCCGCTGCTGTACTGGTCGCTGACCAGCACGACCTCCTTGCCGAGCTGGCGCAGCGCGTCGGCGATCGCCAGCGCGCCCGGCGGCCCGTCGGTCTCGCCGACCAGCGCGGCGCGGATGCAAAAGCCGGTGACGATGACCACGCGCTGCCCGCGCAGGAGTTCGGCGGCGGCCGGCAGCAACTGGCAACTTGGCGCGAACGACGCCAGGCCGCGGCTACCCGGGTCGTGGCGCGCCAGCATTTCGATTCGCGCGATGGCTTGTGCCAGGCATTCTTTATTCATGCTCACGATCTACCCATTGACGATGGCCGCAGCCAAGCCGCTCATCCTAGCACGACTCAAGACGCGCCGAATCGTGTCCGCCGCGAGCCGAATATGCCCGCCGTGCGACCGACCCGCTTGTTCCCACTATGGTGCTCGAGCACCATGGTGGTGCATTGGGCGTCAAGCCGGTGGTCGGACGAGCCGCATGGCTCGGGTGCGAGCGGCTGATAGACAAGGGATTGGTATCGGGTTTTGGTGAGTCCTTGTGTCCGGCATGGAAGCTGCTTGAGTCGATCGATGAAAACCTTGGCGTTCGGCGACGAACGGTAAATTTTTTCGGCACCTACGTCATAAACCCGGGCTTTGGCGTTATTCTTCCGCTGCATTACCTGACGCCAGTCACCTACGTGAAAGGTCGCCGAATCATCAAGCAAGCGAAGGCGGGGCGCTCGCCTCATCGGTTCTGATTCATTGGCACATTACAGGAGAGATTAATAATGAAGAGACTTACCCTTATTGCGGCCGCATTGGCCCTTGGTGTAACGCTGGCCAGCCCGGTCGCCGTCGCACAACAGAAATTCGTCACCATCGGCACCGGCGGTGTGACCGGCGTCTATTACGCTGCCGGCGGCGCGATCTGCCGCTTGATGAACAAGGAACGCGCCAAGCACGGCATCCGCTGCTCGGTCGAAAGCACTGCCGCTTCCGTTTACAACGTCAACACCATCAAGGCTGGCGAACTCGACTTCGGCGTCGCGCAGTCGGATGTCGAGTACAACGCCGTCAAGGGCCTCGCCCAATTCAAGGAAAGCGGGCCGCATACCGAACTGCGCGCCGTCTTCTCGGTGTTCCCCGAGGCGCTGATGGTGGTCGCGCGCAAGGAAGCCAACATCAAGAAGTTCGAGGACTTCAAGGGCAAGCGCTACAACGTCGGCAACCCCGGCTCCGGGACGCGCTCGACGACCGAGATGTTGATGGCCAATCTGGGAATGAAGAACAGCGACTTTTCGCTGACCTCCGAACTCAAGCCCGACGAACACGGCGCTGCGCTGTGCGACAACAAGATCGACGGCTTCGGCTTCGTCGTCGCCAGCCCGGCGGCCAATATCCAGGATCCGACGACGACCTGCGGCGCCAAGCTGGTCAATATCACCGGTCCGGCGGTCGACAAGCTGATCAAGGATCATCCGTACTTCGCCTACGCCACGATCCCGGGCGGCATGTACCCGGGCAACCCCGACGCGATCAAGACCTTCGGCGTCGTCGCCAGCTTCGTGACCTCGTCCAAGGTTCCTGACAACGTCGTTTATGCCATGGTCTCGGCGGTCTTCGACAACTTCGACGAGTTCAAGAAACTGCACCCGGCGCTCGCCAACCTCGATCCGAAGGACATGATCAAGAACGGCATGTCGGCGCCGCTGCACCCGGGCGCGGTCAAGTACTACAAGGAAAAGGGCTGGATGTAAGAGCGGTTGGGCGCGCTTGAGGCGCGCCTGCTGATTCGGGACGGCTCCCTCGCGGAGCCGTCCCGCGTTTTATGTTATTCAGGACAGGGAGCAGCCAGTGGGCCAAGAAGAAGTCAAAAAGTCGGAATTGTCCGACGAGGAAATCCGGCAGATGGTCGCCGAGTCGGATACCGGAGGGCGCCGGCCGAGTGGTCTGGCGGCCAAGATCGTGATGTACACGGCGATGGCGTGGTCGCTGTTCCAGATGTGGATCGCCTCGCCGTTACCTTTTGCTTTTGGTATTTTCGTTCTCAACGACACGCAGTCGCGATCGATCCACCTGGCCTTCGCGATGTTTCTGGGCTACATGCTGTTCCCGCCGCTCAAGAGTTCGCCGCGCACGCGAATCCCGATCCAGGATTGGATTTTGGCGCTGGTCGCTGCATTTTGCGGCGCTTACCTTTATCTTTTCTACGCCGAACTCGCCGCGCGCCCGGGCCAGCCGACTGCCTTCGATCTGGCGGTGGCGCTCACCGGTGTCGTGCTGTTGCTCGAAGTGACGCGCCGCGTCGTCGGTCTGCCGATGACGATCATGGCCGCGATCTTCATCGGTTACATCTTCCTCGGCCCCTACATGCCTGACATGATCGCGCACAAGGGCGCGTCGTTCGGCAAGGGGATGACCCACCTGTGGCTGTCGACCGAAGGCGTCTTCGGCGTCGCGCTGGGCGTCTCGTCGGGCTTCGTCTTCCTCTTCGTGCTGTTCGGCGCATTGCTCGATACCGGTGGTGCAGGCAACTACTTCATCATGTCGGCGCTGTCTTTGCTCGGCCATATGCGCGGCGGTCCGGCCAAGGCCGCCGTCGTCTCGTCGGGCTTGACCGGTCTCATTTCGGGCAGTTCGATCGCCAACGTGGTGACCGTCGGCACCTTCACCATCCCGCTCATGAAGCGTGTCGGCTACAAGCCGCATATCGCTGCAGCGGTCGAAACCGCGGCCTCGGTCGATGGCCAGATCATGCCGCCGGTGATGGGTGCCGCGGCCTTCCTGATGGTCGAGTACGTCGGCATTCCGTACACCCAGATCATCAAGCACGCGGCCCTGCCGGCGCTGATGTCGTACATCGCGCTCTTCTACATCGTGCACCTCGAAGCCTGCAAGGCCGACATCCGCGGCATCGCGCGCGACCACATGCCGCCGCTCTTGAGCCGTCTGATCGGCTTCGTGATGTCGGCCTGCGGCGTCATCCTGCTCGCCAACGTCGTCTATTTCGGCCTCGGCTGGATCAAGGGCGTCGCCGGCGATGCGTCGATCGTCGTCATCGCCGTGTTGATGCTCGCCGCCTACCTCGGCCTGCTCAAATACGAGTCGAAATACCCCGTGCTGCACATGGAGGACCCGAACAAGCCGATCCTCAAGCTGCCCGATCCCGGGCCGACGATCAAGAGCGGACTGCACTTCCTGCTACCGGTCGCGGCGCTGATCTGGAACCTGATGATCGAGGAGCTTTCTCCCGCGCTGTCGGCATTCTGGGCGACGATGTTCCTGATCTTCATCTTGGCCACTCAGCGCCCGCTCGGCGCCTGGTTTCGCGGTGAGCGAGAGCTCAAGTCCGAGTGGGCTCAGGGCTTTGCCGACCTCAAGACTGGCCTGATCGCCGGCGCGCGCAACATGATCGGCGTCGGCATCGCGACCTCGACCGCCGGCATCATCGTCGGCACCGTGACGCTGACCGGAATCGGTCTGGTGCTCGCCGAAGTCGTCGAGCTGATCTCGGCCGGCAACCTGCTGCTGATGCTGGGTATGGTCGCCGTCGCCTCGCTGATTCTCGGCATGGGCGTTCCGACGACGGCCAACTACATCATCGTGTCGACGCTGATGGCGCCGGTGGTCGTCGAACTCGGCGCGCAGAGCGGACTGATCGTCCCGCTGATCGCCATCCACATGTTCGTCTTCTATTTCGGCATCATGGCCGACGTGACGCCGCCGGTGGGTCTCGCGGCCTACGCCGCGGCGGGGATCGCCAAGTGCGATCCGATGCTGACCGGTTTCACCGCGTTCTGGTACAGCATCCGCACCAGCGTGCTGCCGTTCATGTTCATCTACAACACGCAGCTGCTGCTGATCGGCATCGACAGCGTGGCGCAGTTCATTATGGTCGTCGTCACTGCGATCGGCGCCAGCCTGATTTTCGTCGCCGCGACGCAGAACTGGTTCCTGACGCGCAGCAAATGGTACGAAAGCGCGATTCTGCTGCTCGTCGCGTTTAGCCTGTTCCGTCCCAACTTCTGGATGGACATGATCATGCCACCGTACGACAAGATCGCGCCGACGCAGCTGATGCAGATGGTCGAGCAGGCGCCGGTGGGTGAGGACATGCGCATCTGGATCGAGGGCGAGGACCTCAACGGCAAGCTGGTCAACAAGGGCATGCTGCTGCCGCTCGGCGACGCCGGAACGGCGGCCTGATAGTCCAGAACGCTGCCTGCGGGCAGCGTTTTTTTTGGGCTGGCGAACCATCAAGGCGTCCGCAAAGGCGGCGTCAAAGCGGGGTGTCAGCATGGTGCAGGCGCACTGCGAGAGTGCAGGATCGTTGCCGTGACCGAGCGGCCGCTGCTTCTCGGAGATTGGATTGCTACGAATAAACAGATGCTTATGGCCTGATTTTGAGGCTGGCACGGGTCCTGCTCAGGGGTATGTAGGCAAAAGCAGCGCTTCCCTTGATAGTTCGACAGCCACCCAGGAGCTTATACATTATGCATTCGATCAAAACGACCATCGCGGCAGTGCTCGCCGCGACCTTCGCGACAACTCTCGTCTCGCTGCCGGCTTTCGCCCAGGACGCCGGCACGCTCAAGAAGGTCAAGGAGACAGGGGTGATCACCCTGGGGCATCGCGAGTCGTCGATTCCCTTCTCCTTCTACGACGACAAGCAGCAGGTCATCGGCTATTCGCAGGAGTTCATGCTCAAGGCGGTCGACGCCATCAAGGCCGACCAGAAGCTCGCCAAGCTCGACGTCAAGCTGATGCCGGTCACTTCGGCCAACCGCATCACGCTGATCCAGAACGGCACCATCGATATCGAGTGCGGGTCGACGACCAACAACAGCGAGCGCCAGAAGCAGGTCGGCTTCTCGAATACGATTTTCGTCATCGGCACCAAGCTGATGGCCAAGAAGGACTCGGGGATCAAGGACTTTGCCGACCTCGCCGGCAAGAACGTCGTGACCACCGCGGGTACGACGTCCGAGCGCCTGCTGCGCAAGATGAACGAAGACAAGAAGATGGGGATGAACGTGATTTCGGCCAAGGACCACGGCGAATCTTTCCTGACGCTCGAAACCGGCCGCGCCGTCGCTTTCATGATGGACGATGCGCTGCTCTACGGCGAGATGGCCAAGGCCAAGCGCGCCTCCGACTGGGTCGTGGTCGGCACCGCGCAGTCGAAGGAAGCCTACGGCTGCATGCTGCGCAAGGACGACGCATCGTTCAAGAAGGTCGTCGACGGCGCGATTGCCCAGGTCATGGCTTCGGGCGAGGCGGTCAAGATCTACAACAAGTGGTTCATGAACCCGATTCCGCCCAAGGGGCTCAACCTCGACATGCCGCTGTCGGATGAAATGAAGGCGCTGTACAAGGCGCCCAACGACAAGGCCTTCGAGTGACATGGACACGGGGAAGAGGCGTCTTGCAACGATCGTCGGGCTGCTGCCGCGATGATCGGCGCGTGTCTTCCCTGGTCTTGCAGTCCGCTGTCGATCGCCTTCCGGCGCGGCGGAGTTTCTGAATTGGTGGAGAGCGCAATGGGATATAGCTGGAATTGGGACGTGTTGCTGCAGCCGTCGGCGACGGGCGACGGCACTTATCTGGGCTGGATGTTCTATGGCTTCAAGATGACCATCGGTCTGTCGCTGTCGGCGTGGCTGATGGCGCTGATCCTCGGCGCGCTGGTCGGCGTGCTGCGCACCGTTCCCAACAAGGCGCTGTCAGGTCTGGCGGCGGCCTACGTCGAACTGTTCCGCAACATCCCGTTGCTGGTCCAGCTCTTCATCTGGTATTTCGTCTTGCCCGAACTCGCCCCCGCCGCGCTCGGCGACGCCTTCAAGCAAAGCAATCCGATCGTCCAGCAGTTCGTCTCGGCGCTGCTCTGCCTAGGATTTTTTACCAGCGCGCGGGTCGCCGAGCAGGTGCGTTCGGGGATCAATTCGCTGCCGCGCGGCCAGAAGAACGCGGCGCTGGCGATCGGCTTCACGCTGGCGCAGGCCTACCGCTACGTGATGTTGCCGATGGCTTTCCGGCTGGTGGTGCCGCCGCTGACTTCCGAGTTCCTCAACATCTTCAAGAACTCGGCGGTGTGTTCGACGATCGGCCTGCTCGAACTCGCGGCCGAAGGGCGGCAGCTCGTCGACTACACGGCGCAGCCCTACGAATCGTTCATTGCGGTGACGCTGGCCTATGTGCTGATCAACGTCGTGGTGATGTTCGCCATGCGCCGGGTCGAGGCCCAGGTACGCGTTCCCGGCTATATGGGAGGACACTGAAATGTACGAATTCGACTGGTCATCGATCCCCGGCGCTCTGCCTTTCCTGGCGCACGGGATGGTCGTCTCCTTGCAGATCACCGCTGTCGCGATCCTCGTCGGCATCGTCTGGGGAACCTTGCTGGCGATGATGCGCCTGTCGTCGGTGAACGCGCTGTCGTGGTTCGCCGCCGGCTACGTCAATCTCTTTCGCGCCGTGCCGCTGGTCATGGTGCTGCTGTGGTTCTTCCTGATCGTTCCTCACTTGCTTGAAACTCTTTTCGGCTTCCCGCGCGGCAGCGACATGCGCATGGGGTCGGCGATCGCCGGCTTCGCGCTGTTCGAAGCCGCCTATTACTCGGAGATCATCCGCGCCGGAATCCAGTCGGTTCCCAAGGGCCAGATGGCGGCTGCCAGCGCGCTCGGCATGGGTTACGCGCAGTCGATGCGGCTGGTTGTGCTGCCGCAGGCCTTCCGCAACATGGTGCCGCTGCTGCTGACGCAGGGAATCATCCTGTTCCAGGATACGTCGCTGGTCTATGTCTCGGCGCTCGCCGACTTTTTCGGCGCGGCGTCCAAGGTCGGCGACCGCGACGGGCGCCTGGTCGAGATGCTGCTGTTCGCCGGTGCGGTCTATTTCGTGATCTGTTTCACCATTTCACAACTGGTGCGCTACTACCAGACAAAACTCAAGACGGCGTAAGGCCGGTCGTTGCCAGGAGAAATCGATGATTACGATGAACAAGGTCAGCAAGCACTATGGCGCATTTCAAGTGCTGACCGACTGTACGACCCACGTTGCCAAAGGCGAAGTGGTCGTCGTCTGCGGCCCGTCGGGGTCGGGAAAATCGACGCTGATCAAATGCGTCAACGGGCTCGAGCCTTTCCAGTCGGGTGAAGTGACGGTCAACGGCATTTCGGTCGGCGACCCGCGGACCGACTTGCCGAAGCTGCGCGCGCACGTCGGCATGGTTTTCCAGAACTTCGAGCTCTTTCCGCACATGACTATCGTCGACAATCTGACCGTCGCGCAGGTCAAAGTGCTGGGGCGCGACCCGGCCGAAGCGCAGGACAAGGGAATGGCGTTGCTCGACCGCGTCGGGCTCAAGGTTCAGGCGCTCAAATATCCAGGCCAGCTCTCCGGCGGACAGCAACAGCGCGTGGCGATCGCGCGCGCGCTGGCGATGGATCCGATCTGCATGTTGTTTGACGAACCGACCTCGGCGCTCGATCCCGAAATGATCAACGAAGTGCTCGACGTGATGAGCGAACTGGCGCAGGAGGGAATGACCATGATGTGCGTCACGCACGAGATGGGCTTCGCCAAGCGCGTCGCCAGCCGGGTGATCTTCATGGACCAGGGGCGCATCGTCGAGGACGACTCCAAGGATGCGTTCTTCGCCAACCCGCGTTCCGATCGTGCGCAGCAGTTCCTGGCGAAGATCCTGCAACACTGATCGCGTCGCGTCCGGCGTCCGTTTGACTCGACGTGGCTTAGTCGATACATTACTGACCTTTCGGTCATTAATATTCCTCGATGAGTTCTCTGAGTCTTCCCGTGACACCGGCTGTCAGCTGCGCTAGCGCCGCGCCGCGCCGTCGGCGCAAGGACGCGCGTCCTTCCGAATTGCTCGCGGCGGCGCTCGAACTCTTCGTCGAAAAAGGCTTCGCTGCGACGCGTCTGACCGACGTCGCGGCGCACGCCGGCGTCGCCAAGGCGACCCTCTACCTCTACTTCGACAGCAAGGAGGCGCTGTTTCGTGCCGTCGTCGCGCAGGGAATCGTTCCGCTCTTTGCCGCAGCGCAGAGCGAACTCGGCGACTATAGCGGCAGTGCCAGCGACCTGCTCGTCGAGCTGCTCACGCGCTGGCAACGAGAGGTCGGCGCGACGCCGCTGGCCGGGCTCTACAAGCTGATCATCGCCGAGGCGAACAACTTTCCCGAACTCGTCCAGTATTACCACGACGAGGTGATCGTTCGCGGCCGGGCGATGCTCGCCGACGTGCTGCGGCGCGGGATGGCCAGCGGCGAGTTCCGCGAAATCGACGTCGACGCGACGATCGACGTCGTCATCGCGCCGCTGCTGTCGCTGATCGTCTGGCGATTCTCGCTGCATCGCTGCGGCGCCGGCGTCGATCCCGGGCTTCTTTTGCAAACCCACTTTGATCTGCTGCTGCACGGCCTGTGCGTGCAGAGAAGGACACCATGAAACGACCCACAGCCTACGCCGTCGCCGCGTTTTCCGTGCTAACGCTGGTCTGCGCATGCAGCAAGGCACCGTTGCCTGCCGAACCGCTGCGTCCGGTGCTCACCGCCGTGGTCGGCGAAGGCGCCGACGAAAGCGCGCCGACCTACTCGGGTGAGGTGCGCTCGCGCTACGAGACGCCGCTCGGCTTTCGCATCGGCGGCAAGATCGTCGCCCGATTGGTCGATGTCGGTGCCCGCGTCAAGGCCGGCGACGTGCTGGCCAGGCTCGATCCGGCCGACAGCGCGCTGTCGGCGAACGCGGCCAACGCCCAGCTTGACCTGGCGAGCGCTGATCTCGCGCGTTACCGCGAGCTGCGTGCCAAGAACTTCGTGAGCCAGGCGGCGCTCGACGCCAAGGAAACGACATTCAAGTCGGCCAAGTCGCAGGCCGAGCTGGCGCGCAACCAGAGCGACTACACGGCGCTGCGCGCCGATCACGCTGGCGTCGTCGAGGCGGTCGCCGCCGAAGTCGGGCAGGTGGTCGCCGCTGGCCAGACCGTCTTTCGCGTCGCGCGTACCGATACGCTCGAAGTGGCGGTGGTGATTCCCGAAGTGCGTCTCCCCGAACGGTTCAAGGATGCACAGATCACGCTGTGGGCCGACGAGCAGGCGAGCTATCAGGGCGTCTTGCGCGAGCTGTCGCCGGCCGCCGACGCGCTAACGCGAACCTACGCGGCGCGGATTTCGATCATCAAGCCCGATTCGCGCGTGCAACTCGGCATGACCGCCAAGGTCAGGTTTCTCGCCGACAAAGCGAGCGCCGAGCCGGTGCGCCTGACCGTTCCGCTCGCCGCGATCTTCCAGCAGGACGGTCAGCCGGCGCTGTGGGTCGTCGGCGCAGATCAGACCGTGAGTCTGCGCCCGGTCGCCGTCGCCGCTTACGGCGAGACCCGCGCGACGCTGGCCAGCGGGGTCAAGGCCGGCGAGCGAATCGTCGTCGCCGGCGTGCACAAGCTCGCGGCCGGCGAAAAAATCAAGGCCGTCGACCAGCAGCCTGCTGCCGCGGTGGCGGCCAAATGACGCACCTCAATCTCTCCGAGTGGGCGCTCAAGCATCGCTCGATGGTCGCCTTCCTGATCGTCATGCTGGTCACCGGCGGCGCGTTGTCCTACCTCAAGCTCGGGCGCGCCGAAGACCCCGACTTCACCTTCAAGGTGATGGTCGTGCGTACGCTGTGGCCGGGAGCGACGGCACAGGAGGTCGAGCTGCAGGTCACCGAACGCATCGAGAAGAAGCTGCAGGAGGTTCCCGGACTCGACATGCTGCGCTCGAATTCGAAGGCCGGCGAGTCGCTGGTTTTCATCACGCTGCGGAATTCGACGCCGAAGAAGGACGTTCCCGACGCCTGGTATCAGGTGCGCAAGAAGATCGGCGACATCAAGCAGAACTTCCCGGCCGGAATCCAGGGGCCGTTCATCAACGACGAGTTCGGCGATACCTTCATCAACATATTCGCGCTGACCGGCGACGGTTTCGATCTGGCGCGGCTGCGCCACGAGGCCGACCGCGTCGCGCGCGAGTTGCGCCGCGTCGCCGACGTCAAGAAAATCGAAATGATCGGCGTCCAGGACGAAAAGATCTACGTCGAGATCTCGCACGCCAAGCTGGCGACGCTCGGCATCGACCCGCTGCTCGTTTTCGATGCGCTGCAAAAGCAGAATTCGATGGTCTCGGCGGGCTATTTCGAAACCGCGTCGGATCGCGTTCGCATCCGCGTTTCCGGCGACTACGACACGCTCGAAAGCGTGCGCGAGACCGCCGTGCAGTCGGGCGGCAAGCTCTTCCGGCTCGGCGACATCGCGACCGTCAAGCGCGGGCTCACCGATCCGCCGTCGCCGCGAATGCGCGTCGGCGGGCAGCCGGCGATCGGCATCGCCATCGCCATGGACAAGGGCGCCGACGTGATCAAGCTCGGCGAGCGATTGCGCGCCGAGGTCGCTCGCCTGCAGCGCGACCTGCCGACCGGCATCGACATCCACGTCGTCGCCGACCAGCCCGAAGTCGTCGGCAAGTCGATCAGCCTGTTCATGTCGTCGCTGTCCGAGGCGGTGATCATCGTGCTTGCGGTGTCCTTCCTGAGCCTGGGGCTGCGCACCGGCGCCGTCGTCGCGCTGTCGATTCCGCTGGTACTGGCGATCACCTTCCTGGCGATGGAACTCTTCGGCATCGACCTGCAGCGCGTTTCCTTGGGCGCCTTGATCATCGCGCTCGGCCTGCTTGTTGATGATGCGATCATCGCCGTCGAGATGATGGTCGTCAAAATGGAGCAAGGCTGGGATCGCTTCCGCGCCGCGACCTTCGCCTATACGTCGACGGCGTTTCCGATGCTTACCGGGACGCTGATCACCGTCGCCGGCTTCACGCCGGTCGGTTTCGCCAAGTCGAGCGCTGGTGAGTACACCTTCTCGATCTTCGCCGTGGTGAGCATCGCGCTGGTCGTCTCGTGGGTCGTCGCGGTCGTGTTTACGCCCTATCTGGGCTACAAGATCCTCGACGCCAAGAAGCTGCAGGCCAGGGCCCAGCAGCACGGCGAGGACATCTATCAGACGCCGTTCTACCGGCGCGTGCATGGCGCCGTCGACTTCTGCGTGCGGCGACGCGCTCTGGTGATCGTCGTCACCCTGGCGATCTTCGTGCTGTCGCTGGTGGCGCTTTCCAAGGGCGTGCAGAAGCAATTCTTCCCCGACTCCGAGCGCCCCGAACTGCTGGTCGACCTGTGGCTGCCGCAAGGCGCTTCGCTCAAGGCGACCGAATCGCAGGCGGCCAAGGTCGAGCGGCTGCTGCACGGCGACGCGCAAATGAAGAAGTCGGTCAAGCACTTCGCCAGTTACATCGGCAACGGCGCGCCGCGTTTCTACCTGCCGCTCGATCAGCAACTCTACAACGACAACTTCGCGCAGTTCGTCATCGTCACCACCGACATCAACGCGCGCGAGGATCTCAAGCAGCGCCTCGAAGCCTATTTCGCTGCCGAGAGTGTGGCCGGAAGCGCCGACTGGCAGGGCGGACTGGCCAACGTCCGCGCGCGCGTGCTGCGTCTCGAAAACGGCCCGCCGGTCGGTTACCCGGTGCAGTTCCGCGTCTCCGGCGAGGATCTTGGGCAGTTGCGCCACGCCGCCGAAGCCGTGGCGACTGTGATGCGCGCCAATCCGAACGTGCATGGCGTCAATTTCGACTGGAACGAGATGGGCAAGACCGTTCGCCTTGAGGTCGACCAGGATCGCGCGCGCGCACTCGGCATCAGCAGCCAGGACCTGTCGACTTCGATCAACCTGTTGCTGTCGGGGACGACGATCACGCAGATGCGCGAGGGCGATCAGTTGGTCGACGTCGTGGTGCGTGCCACCGGCGACGAGCGTGCGCGCATCTCGGCGCTCGCCGACATCTCGGTGCGGACCAGCAGCGGGCGTTATGTGCCGCTCGCGCAGGTCGCCAAGATCCATTACGAGCTCGAGGACGTGCTGATCAGCCGGCGCGACCGCCTGCCGACGGTGACGGTGCGCGCCGACATCCGCGGCCATGTGCAGGCGCCGGTCGTCACCGCGCAGATCGATCCGCTGCTCGACGCCGTGCGCGCGAGTCTGCCGGCGGGCTTTCGCATCGAGGTCGGCGGCTCGACCGAGGAGTCGGCCAAGAGCGAAGCGTCGATCATGGCGGTGATGCCATTGATGCTGATGGCGGTCGTCACGCTGCTGATGATCCAGCTGCAGAACATCGGGCGAACGATCATGGTGCTGCTCACCGCGCCGCTCGGACTGATCGGCGTGGCGATCGCGCTGCTCGCTTTCAACGTTCCCTTCGGTTTTGTCGCCAACCTCGGCGTCATCGCGCTCTCCGGGATGATCATGCGCAACTCGGTGATCCTCGTCGACCAGATCGAGCAGGACGAGAAGGCCGGCAAGCCGACCTGGGAAGCGATCGTCGAGTCGACCGTTCGCCGCTTCCGGCCGATCATGCTGACTGCGGCGGCGGCGATCCTGGCGATGATCCCGCTGACGCGCAGCGTCTTCTGGGGGCCGATGGCGGTGGCAATCATGGGCGGGCTGATCGTCGCCACCCTGCTCACGGTGTTCTTCCTGCCGGCGCTTTATGCAGCGTGGTATCGCGTCAAGCCAGCCAGCGTCGTGCCGTCGTGAGCTTCACCAGGCCAACGGGCGCCGACAAAGCGCATGAGCTGACGATGGCAAACTGTATAATCACCAACTGTCGAATTTATGAACATCAGTTTGTGCTGGTATAACCTTTCTGGCGAGGAATGATATGGCCGCAGCGGCGATGAACACTGAGCAGGCGCGTTTCAACATGATCGAACAGCAGATCCGGCCGTGGAATGTGCTCGATCCCGAGGTTCTCAAACTGCTGTCGGTCGTCAGGCGCGAGGACTTTGTTCCGGCGGCGCACCAGGACCTGGCTTTCGCCGACCTCGAAATCCCGCTCGGCGCGGGGCCCGGGCAGACGATGCTGGCGCCCAAGATAGAAGCGCGCATGTTGCAGGAACTCGGCCTCAAAAATACCGACACGGTGCTCGAGATTGGCGCTGGCAGCGGCTATATGGCGGCGCTACTGGCGGCCAAGGCCGAGTACGTCTATACGGTCGAAATCGACCCGGCGCTGGTCGACCTGGCGCGCAAGAATCTGAAGAATGCCGGCATCGTCAACGTCAGCGTCGATATCGGCGACGGCGCCCAGGGCTGGCCGCTCTATGCCCCGTATGATGCGATCGTCGTCTCCGCATCGACGCCGGTGCTGCCCGATACGCTGCGCCGTCAGCTCAAGATCGGCGGCCGGCTGGTGGCGATTGTCGGCGAGCTGCCGGCGATGCAGGTGCAACTGGTGACGCGAACCGACGAGGACGCTTTCAATACCGACGTGGTTTTTGAAACCGTCGTCGCGCCGCTGGTTAACGCCACGCCAAGCGAAAAATTCGTTTTCTAGTTTTAATGTGAGGTCAGTCCCATGCGTTTGAAGTCATCGGCGAGCCGCGTCTCCACTGTGCTGGGTCTGCTGTTCTGCGCGGCGCCGGTATTTGCCGCTGACCTGCTGCAGGTCTATCGCGCGGCGCTGGCCAACGACCAGCAGTACGTTGCCGCGCGCGCCGCCGCCGACGCGCTACGCGAGAAGGCGCCGCAAGGGCTATCGACGCTGCTGCCGACCATTGGCGCAACGGCCAATACGACGTGGAACGACAACAAGTACAGCACGGACTCGACGGATACCCGCTATAACGTCAATAAGCAGTACAACACCAACGCCTATAACGTTCAGCTGACGCAGCCCTTGTTCCGCTGGCAGAACTACGTGCAGTACGGTCAGGGCCAACTGCAGGTCGTGCAGGCTGACGCCAATTTGGCGCAGGCCTTGCAGGACCTGATCGTTCGCGTCGCCGGCGCGTACTTCGACGTGCTCTACGCGCAGGAAAATCTCAAGGCGGTGCTTGCCAACAAACAATCGATCGCGCAGCAGCTCGAGCAGGCCAAGAAGAATTTCGAGGTCGGCACCGCGACGATCACCGATTCGCAGGAAGCGCAGGCGCGTTACGATCTGGCGATCGCGCAGGAAATCGCGGGGCTCAACGACTTGGAGGTAAAGCGTTACACCTTGCGCGTGATCGTCGGCAAGGATTCCGGCGAACTCAATCGGCTCAAGCCGCAGGCCGAACTCAAGCCGCCGCAGCCGGCGAGCATGGACCAATGGGTCGACGCCGCGCAGAAGGACAGCTTTTCCGTCCAGGCGCAGCAGGCCGCCGCCGAGGTCGCGGCCAAGGAGGTCGAGCGCCAGCGCGCTGGGCATTACCCGACGCTCGACGCGGTCGCCAATTATGGCAAGAACAATACCGCGCTGTCGGTGATCGGTTCGGACTCGCTCGAAACCAATGCGCGCAACGTCGGACTGCAGCTCAATATCCCGATCTTCCAGGGCGGTTACGTCAATTCGAAGACGCGCGAAGCAGTCGCCAACCGCGTCGCCGCCGACGCCGCGCTGGAGACCGCCAAGCGCACTGCCGCGCTCAATACGCAGCAGTCCTTCCTAGGCGTCGTCAATGGCCTGGCGCAGGTCAGGGCGCTCGACGCGGCGTTGATTTCGAGCACCAGCGCGCTCGAATCGAACAAGCTCGGCTACGAGGTCGGCGTGCGAATCAATATCGACGTGCTCAACGCCGAGCAACAGGTTTATGTGACCAAGAGTAGCCTGGCCAAGGCGCGTTTCGATACCTTGCTCGCGCAGCTCAAGCTCAAGGCGGCGGTCGGTTCGCTCGGCGAGGCCGATCTCGAGCAGATCAACCCGTTGTTCGAAGCGCCGTAACAGCGGCCTTACGTCAGCCAGAAGAGTTGCCGAGCCGGCTACTCGCCGATCAGCCTGAGCGCATGATCGGCGTGGGTGGCGTACCACGAGTTGGCGTGAAAAGGCCGCAACTGGACGCCTGCGGGAATGAGCTTGCCGCTCTCGTCGCGCACATCAGCGCCGTGGCTGTCTATGATCAGCGGCGCGTCGTCGCTTGACGCTCCCCATGCGCCGATCCAGATCACGACGTGCGAGATCGAATCGCGGTGGCGCGGACGGATATACAGCAGGTCGCCCGGCTTGAGTACTGCCGCCCATTTCGCCGCCGAATCCTGCGTCGGGATCACCGTGACCGCCACTGAACGGCCGGACCCGTTGAGTTGAGCGGTCTGCGAGGCCGCCTGTTTTTGCACGTCGGAACTGATGGCTATCCCCAGTCCCTGGTTGAAGACGAAGGCGGTGAAGTTGCTGCAATCAACGCCCTTGCCGTCGTGTCGCACGCCGCCGGATTTTTCAACATGCCAGCCGGCAGGCGGATTCCAGTCGGGAATATGGTGATGGCGGTAGTCGTAGCCCAAAAAACGCAGCGCCGTTGCGACGATTCGTGCCCGCTTCCAGTCGTCGCTCTTGTCCTGCGCGACGGCTGGTGGCAGATAGGCGCGTGGCCACGGTCCCCACGCGCCGACCCGGGGGCCGTACCATGCCGACTGCGCAATACCGGCCTCAAGCCGCGGATCGCCGCGCTCGCCGTCGAACAGGTCGGGGATCAGTTCGTCGTCGGGCCACGGCAGGCGCACCCGATAGGGCGACGCGTAGGCTGCGCCATCGGCACGGTCGTCGCCCGCCACGGCCACGGCGTCGGGAAGCACTGCGCCAATCGTCAGCACCAGCAGCAGTGATGAAATGAAGCGCATCGCCTTCTCTCGAGGTTTCGCAAGCGGGAAAGTATACGCGAGGCTTCAGGCACCTACAGGTTTCTGGCGGTGATCTCCTCGATCAGCGCCAGCGTCCTTGCCGTCGCGCCGCGATGCGCCTGGCTGAAGGTCGCCGCGGCACTGCGCATCGCCTGCAGCGTTGCGGTATCTTGCAATAGCCTACCGACGGTACTCGCGGCGGCAAAGGCGTCGGCAATCCGCAGCGCAGCGCCGCAGGCGATCGCGTCTTCGGTCGCCTGCGCGAAGTTATAAGTGTGCGGGCCGACCAGTACCGGGCAGCCGCAGGCCGCGGCTTCGATCAGATTCTGCCCGCCGAAGGGCAGCAGCGTTCCGCCGATCAGCGCGAGGTCGGCGACCGCGAAATAGGCCGGCATTTCGCCCATGCTGTCGCCGAGCCAGACGCGCGTCGCGCCCGTCGGCAAGTCGCCGGCGCTGCGCCGGCACAGCGCCAGCCCGCGTTGCTCGACCAGCGCGGCGACTTCGGCAAAGCGCTGCGGGTGACGCGGGACGAGCAGCAGCAGAAGATCGGGCCGGTTGATTCGCGCGAAGGCGTCGAGGATGATCGCCTCCTCGCCCTCGCGCGTGCTCGCTGCCAGCCAGATTTCGCGCTGGCCGAGCGCTTGCCGCCAAGCGGCTCCGAGTTGCAATTTTTCGGGCGAAGGGGTGACGTCGAACTTGATGTTGCCGAGCACCTTGACGCGCTGCGCGCCGATCGCCGCGAGGCGCTCGCCGTCGGCCGGCGTCTGCGCGGCGACGGCGGAAAGCTTGGCGAGCGCCGGGCGGATCAGCGGCGCGAAGCGCAGGTAACCCGCTTGCGATTTCGCCGACAGGCGCGCGTTGACCAGCGCCAGCGGGATGCTGCGCTGCGCGCAAGCGGCGATCAGGTTGGGCCACAGCTCGGTTTCCATCAGCAGGCCGAAGCGCGGCTTGAAGTGCTCGAGAAAACGGCCGCAGGCGTCGGGCAGGTCGTAGGGCAGGTAGGCTTGCTTGAGCCGCGCGCCGTACTTGGCGATCAACTCGCCGCCGGTGGCGCGGCCGGTCGGTGTCATGTGCGTGAGCAGCAGCGTGTGGTCCGGATAGGCGTCAAGCAGCGCCTTGATCAGCGGCTCGGCGGCGCGCGTTTCGCCGACCGAGACGACGTGCAGCCAGAGCAGCGGTGCTGGCGCCGGCTGCGCATGGCAGCCATAGCGCTCGCCGAGATGCTGCAGGTACTCGGGTTGTTTTCGTGCACGCCACAGCAGACGCAGCCAGATCAGCGGTTGCGCGAGATAGAAGACGATCGAATACAAAAGGCGGGCCATCAGCGAAGCTCCTGTTCGGCGGCCGTCAGGACCTCGGCGACCGTTGGCGCGCGACCGCGCGCGCCGAGATTGCGGCAAAAGCCGCTGCCATAAACCCCGGTCAGCGCCGGATCGCTGGCCATGAACAGCGCGATGGTCGGCACGCGCAGCGCCGTCGCCAGGTGCGCGAGTCCGGTATCGACGCCGATCGCCAGCGCCGCGCCGCCGAGCAGTCCGGCGAGCTCGCGCAGCGTCAGCGGCGGCGCCACGACGGCGCCCGGCACCGCGCCGGCGATGCGCTGCGCCCGCTCGCGCTCGCGCGCGCTGCCCGACGGGAAAACCGGAGTCAGCCCGCGCTCGGCGAGTGATTGGGCAAGCGCGATCCAGTTTGCCTCGGCCCACAGTTTGTCGTCGCGGCTGGTCGCGGTGAGCAGCACGGCGTAGCGTCGGGTTGTGAGCCACGGCAGGTCGACGGCCGGCGCCTTGATCCCGTAATCGAGCGGCAGGTCGAGCGGGCTATCGAAAGCCGCGCTCGCCAGCCAGCGATTGCGTTCGACCGCGTGGGCGTTGGGCGGAATCACGAAGGTCTTGTCGTAGAAGCGCGCCGCCAGCGGCTCGCGCGCCGCCTCGGCCGCGTAACCGAGACGCGGGCCGCGGGCCTGGCGAGCGATCAGCGCGCTCTTGATCAGCCCCTGGGTGTCGAGGATGGCGTCGTAAGGCGTGCGCGCCAGATGCCGCCTGAATTCACCGATCTCGCGCCAGGTCGCGCGCTGAAGCAGCGACTTGCGCCAGCGCCTGATGGCGACCGGGACGATCTCGCCGACTGCCGGGTGCAGGCGCGGGATGTCGCAAAAGGCTTCTTCGACGCACCAATCGATGGTCGCCTCCGGAAACGCGCGAGCGAGATCGCTGACTACCGGCAGGTTGTGAATGACATCGCCAAGCGACGAGGTTTTGACCAGCAGGATGCGCATCGGCGGCTAGAATGAGCTTTCGGGAAAGCGGCATTATAAGAGATTGCACGGCTGGCTTTTGAAACCCTTGCTGGCTTATGCCTTGACGGTGCTTGTCATTGATCAATTCACCGCCTATCCTCATGCCCATTGTGGCGCGATCGTGCCAAGGAGAAGAATGAGAACATCATCGATTCAAATGCAGGAGACGACCAAATGCGTTTAGATGCAAAGGAGCAATCGGCCATCAGCGACACGATTCGCCAGGTTGATGCGGACGCCTTGATCTATCTGTTTGGATCTCGTGCCGACGATGCGGCCAAGGGCGGCGACATCGACCTGTTGGTGCTTTCCAAAACGATCGACCTGATGACGAAACTCGATATCCTCACGCAGCTTCACCAGAAATTGGGCGAACGGAAAATTGATATTGCCGTATACGCTGATACTGCCCGGCCGTTCGCCAGAATGGTTATCAAAGAAGGGGTGCGTTTATGACTCCGGAAAAGATTGAACTGCTGCAAGAAGAACTGGCAGGACTGCAACTCGCCGCCGGCTACCTTCAGTATTCAATGGAGCGATGCCAGGATCTGATTGGTCAGGAAGGGTTGCCGCCAGAGCAGCTTGAGCGTCTAGAATCGCTCACGAGTCGTTTCGCCCGATTGGCTGATTTGCTCATTCAACGTATCTTTCGTCTGGTTGATGAGATCGAGTTGACGGGGGGCGGAACCATCCTCGATCGGATCTACCGTGCCGAGAAGCGCGGTTGGGCAAACGCTGCTGAATTGATCAAAATCCGCGAGTTGAGAAACCTGATTGCGCATGAATATGCGACCGAGAAGATGCTTGAGGTCTATCGCGCTGTTGCCGTCATGTCCCCGCTGCTGTTGTCTGCCGTGCCCAAGGTGGTTTCCTATGCCGATAACACGATACAACGCTATCGATGTTGACGAGAAAGTACGTGGTATTCGGGTAATCGCCCAGCCAAGCTGCGCCCCGCAGGTGAAAGGGCCTACGACGTGGCCTCGGGCCATGGCTCAAGTCCCCTTGCGGGAGGCTTTCACCAGGAGGTGCCTCGATGCGATTAAATCCTGTCGTTCAAGCGCTGTTTCTGGCGGCGATGTTCGCTCCTGCGCTGTCTGTGCCGGCCAGCGAACCGCCGCCTTTGCTGCTCGCCGGAATCGAGCAGGGGCAGGCCGACGTCGCGCTCTATCTGATCAGCGAAAAGATCGATGGCGTGCGTGCCTTGTGGGACGGGCAGGCGCTGCGTACACGCTCGGGCAATATCATCAACTCGCCGCGCTGGTTCACCGAAAACTTCCCGCCACACGCGCTCGATGGCGAATTGTGGATAGCCCGCGGGAAGTTCGACCAACTCTCAGCGACCGTGCGCCGGCAAACGCCGGATGACGGGCAGTGGCGTCAGGTGCGCTATCTGGTCTTCGAGTTGCCGCAGGCGCCAGGCAGTTTTCGCGAGCGCGCGCAGGCGCTCAAGGCCATCGTTGCCGCAAGCGGTGTGCGCTGGCTGCAGGCGGTCGAGCAGTTCGAGTTGGCCAGCCGCGAGGCGCTCGCGAATAAGCTCGATGAAATCCTCAAGCTTGGAGGCGAGGGGCTGATGCTGCACCGTGCCGACGCGCTCTACACTACGGGCCGCAGCGACGTCCTGCTCAAGATGAAACTCTGGCATGACGCCGAGGCCATGGTGGTCGGCTACCAGCCGGGCCGCGGCAAATATGCCGGAATGCTCGGCGCGCTGCGCGTGCGTAGCGCCGATGGCGTCGAGTTTCTGCTTGGTACAGGCTTGAGCGAAGCCGATCGCCGCGATCCGCCGCCGATCGGTACCCTCGTCACCTTTCGTTACCGCGAACTCAATAGCCGTGGAATTCCGCGCTTCGCGAGTTTTTATCGCGTGCGAAACGATTAGCGCGTGTGGAAGCGCTGCTTTGCTGCGCCAAAGGCGGCGCGAGGGTAAAGCTGTAGGCGCCCAGAAAACAGGGTTTCCACATTTGAACAACAGAATTCGCATCGGCGGGTAAAATGACGACAGGCAGAAAAGTCGTCATCAGTTGAGAATGCGGCAGCTGGCGGCGTCTCGATCTTCAACCACCATCGAAAGGGCAAATCTTGATTCTGGTAACCGGCGGTGCGGGCTTCATTGGGGCCAATTTCATCCTCGACTGGCTGCGTGAGAGCGACGAGCCGGTGCTCAATCTCGACAAGCTGACCTACGCCGGCAACCTCGAAAACCTCTGCGGACTCACCGGCGATCCCCGCTATGCATTCGTGCAGGGCGATTTCGGCGATCGGGCATTGGTAGACGCGCTGCTCGCTAGGCATCGGCCGCGTGCGGTGATCAATTTCGCCGCCGAGAGCCACGTCGATCGCTCGATTCATGGCCCAGGCGAGTTCATTCAGACCAATATCGTCGGGACTTTCACGCTGCTCGAAAGCGTCCGTGCCTATTTCGCCTCGATGGGCGATGTGGAGAAGGCGGCGTTCCGCTTCCTGCACGTCTCGACCGACGAGGTCTACGGTTCGCTATCCGCCACCGATCCGGCGTTCAGCGAAAGCAACCGCTACGAGCCCAATAGTCCGTACTCGGCGTCCAAGGCGGCGTCCGACCATTTGGTGCGCGCCTACCATCACACCTACGGGTTGCCAGTCCTGACCACCAACTGTTCGAACAACTATGGGCCTTACCAGTTCCCCGAAAAGCTGATCCCGTTGATCATCGCCAATGCGCTGGCCGGCAAGCCGCTGCCGATCTATGGTGACGGCCAGCAGGTTCGCGACTGGCTGTACGTCACCGATCATTGCTCGGCGATCCGTTGCGTCCTTGCTGGCGGGCGTTTAGGCGAGACCTACAACATCGGCGGGAACAACGAAAAGCCGAATCTCGACATCGTGCACGCCGTCTGCGACCTGCTTGATCAACGGCGCCCGCGCGCCGATGGCCTGCCTTATCGCCAGCAGATCACCTACGTCACCGATCGTCCCGGCCATGACCGTCGCTACGCCATTGACGCCGCCAAGATCGAGAGCGGACTCGGCTGGCGGCCGGCGGAAACCTTCGCCAGCGGTATCAGCAAGACCGTCGATTGGTATCTCGAGCATCAGCAATGGATCAGCAACGTGCAATCCGGGGCCTACCGCGAATGGGTCGAGAAGAACTACGGGAAACGCAGCGAATGAAGGTCCTGTTGTTTGGCAAAGGCGGTCAAGTCGGCGGGGAACTGCAGCGCAGCCTGGCACCACTGGGTGAGGTTGCCGAGGAAAATCAGCTCGCCAGACGGCACTGGCCCGACAACGCGCATTTGCTTGTCACGCTTGAGTGCGGCAAGTTGAGTTGCATCAGGCTTGTGTAATAAAGCGGGGGCGCCCGGTGTGTTAACACGAGGCGCCAAGCGATAGGGCTGATCCGGCTCCGGATGATCAGCGCGTTCGGCGATTGTCCGCAGTGGGGCGCCGCCTAGCTGGAAATGGATTGATGTCGGAGTCTGCTTCGACACGCTTAATAACGGCACATCAACGAGAAAACCAATGAAATCGACTGAACGACTTATTGCCATACAGGACCTGATGGACTCCAGTGGCGTACGTTTTGGTACAAGCGGAGCACGTGGCCTGGTCTCTGATATGACGAGCGAAGTGTGCTTTGCCTATACTTCGGCCTTCCTGCAAGCGATTTCTGCCGGTCCCGGTCGAGTCGCTTTGGCGATGGATCTGCGCCCGAGTAGCCCGGAAATTGCTGCAGCTTGCGCAGCCGCCATTCGGCACGCGGGGTTGGGCGTGGATTTCTGCGGCGCCATACCCACTCCTGCGTTGGCCTATTATGCACAGACGGAAGGCGTTCCAGCGATCATGGTCACTGGCAGCCACATTCCGTTTGACCGGAATGGGATCAAGTTTTACAGCATTGTGGGCGAAATCACCAAGGCCGATGAGACCAACATCAGCCACGCGGTGGTGGCTGTTCCCACAGAAGGGCTGGCGATCAAACTGCCCGAGGTCAATCGATGCGCATATCAAGGCTATGTCGAACGCTATCTCCGATTTTTCCCGCCCAAAGGCCTGGCGGGAATGCGTCTCGGGTTTTACGAACACTCCAGCGTCGCGCGCGATTTACTGCGGGAGATTCTCGAACGGCTCGGCGCGGAAGTCATCTCCCTCGGGCGAACTGACGAATTTGTTCCGATCGACACCGAGGCGGTAAGCGATGCCGATGTTCAGCAAGCGAAGCGTTGGGCAGAGCAATATCAGTTTGATGCCATCCTCTCCACCGACGGCGATGGTGATCGACCCTTGCTTGGCGATGAGCGAGGCCAGTGGTTGCGCGGTGATATTGCAGGAATCCTTTGTGCGCAGTACCTAGGGGCCGAGGCGGTAGCTACTACGGTCAGTTGCAATACCGCAGTTGAACTGTGCGGCTCATTCCCGAAGGTAAGCAGAACGCGTATTGGTTCCCCCTATGTGATTGAGGCGATCGAGTCCTTGCTCGATGCAGCAGGTAAGAAATTCGTAGTTGGATTTGAGCCGAACGGCGGATTCTTGGTGGGGTCGGCGATGGAAAAGGGCGGGCAAGTGTTAGGTCCGTTGTTGACCCGGGACGCCGTGTTGCCCATCCTCTGCCTGCTTTCGATGGCCAGAGACAATGGCGACCCGCTTTCGGCGTTACTGGCAAGATTGCCGCCGCGTTACACCGCAAGTGATCGCCTGCAGAACTTTCCGACCGAAGCGAGCCGCACGATTCTCGCCGAGCTCGCCACATCAAGTTTTGCGATTGAAAGCCTGCTGGGCAACCTGTGTGGGAAGCCCGTCGGCCTCGATCAGACCGATGGAGTGAGAATCCTTCTTGAAAACAATGAAATTGTCCATTTCCGCCCCTCGGGAAATGCGCCGGAATTGCGTTGCTATGCCGAGGCCGCAAGCCAGGAACGAGCCGAATTTCTGGTGCAGGGCAGTTTGCGCCGTATGCAAGAGAGAACTTTATAGGTCAGGCAACTGCGAGTCGAAAATTCTCGCTCGCCTGAACCCCGGGTTGTTATCATGAAAGCGCTGCAACGCATTGTTTTATTGAAAAAATTGACCTCGGCGGTTCATTCTGGTTAAAATCTCGGTCTATGTTTCTTGGCTAAAAGTCCTTCACGCAATTAGCCAGAGCGAACTCAAATAATACTCAAGGCAAATCATGAAGCTCATCCCTACAATCCTCTGCGGCGGCGCCGGCTCAAGACTATGGCCGGTTTCCAGAGAGTTGCATCCGAAACCGTTTATTCGTCTGGCAGACGGCCAAAGTCTTCTGCAAAAGGCATGGTTGCGCGGTGCGGCGTTGCTTGACGTGGCCGAGGTTCTGACCGTGGCCAACCGCGATCTTTTTTTCAAAACGCAGGATGAATATAGCCAGGTATCAGACGTGCTCCCTGGCGTTCACGCCAATAGCTATGTTTTGGAGCCCTTCGGCCGCAATACTGCGCCGGCGATTGCCGCTGCTGCGATCAATATTTCAGAAAAACATGGAGAAGATGCGCTGATGCTGGTTTTGGCGGCCGACCATCTGATCAGTGATCAGGCGGCATTCGCGCAAGCTGTTGCCAGCGCGACCCAATTGGCTCGGCAAGGCAAGTTGGTGACTTTTGGCATCAAACCTGAGGCGCCCGAGACTGCCTACGGCTACATCGAGGCCGACATGAAGGCTCCGATTCTCTCGGTCGAAGGCTCGGTGGTGGGATACCCCGCGCTAAGGTTCGTCGAAAAGCCCAATCTTGAAAAGGCCACGGAATACGTCGCCTCTGGCAGCTACCAATGGAACTCTGGTATGTTTTGCTTCGCTGCGGGAACCCTGCTGCGCGAGATGGAACAACACTGCCCGGAAATTCTGGCGGCAACTCGCGTCTGCGTCGGCCGATCAAGCAAGGCCGAGGGTGAGGGATTCGCACAGGTTCTGCTCGACCCGGCGAGCTTCTCTGATGTGCCGGACAATTCAATCGACTTTGCTGTCATGGAGAAATCACGCTGTGTCGCCGTCGTTCCTTGCAGTATCGGTTGGAGCGATATTGGTTCATGGGACGCCTTGGGCGATCTGATCGAGCCTGACGGGCGGGGTAATCGCATCGAAGGCGAGACCGTGTTGCACGACGTCAGCAACTGCTTTCTCAAGAGCGGCGAACGCTTGATAGGTGCCGTTGGCGTTAATAACCTGATTGTGATTGACACACCGGACGCCCTGTTGGTTGCTGAGCGCAGTCGTGTTCAGGACGTCAAGTTCCTCTATGCCAGCCTCAAGGCCAGAGGCCATGAGGCGCACAAGCTGCATCGCGAGGTCTCCCGACCTTGGGGTACTTATACCGTGCTGGAAACCGGGGCGAATTTCAAAATCAAGCGCATCGAGGTCAAACCCGGTGCGAGCCTCAGCCTGCAAATGCACTACCATCGCAGCGAACACTGGATCGTTGTGAGCGGAATGGCGCGGGTGGTCAATGGGGAGCACGAATTGTTCGTCAATACCAACGAATCAACGTACATTCCTGCAGGCTACCAGCATCGCCTGGAAAACCCCGGCATTTTGCCGCTGGTCATGATCGAAGTGCAAAGCGGTGCTTATCTTGGGGAAGACGACATAGTTCGTTTTGAGGATATCTATGGTCGTCCAAGCGGAGTTGCTTAGGAAAGGCTCATGTCGGGCGCTCGTTACTGCTAAACCATTCGCAATCGAATCTTTATCAGAGTAACGCGCCGGCACCGAAAACCTGAAACTGAAAGCACAACATGATTCACACTCCTACGGAAAACCGTAAAGGCATCATCCTTGCCGGTGGCTCGGGCTCCCGGCTCTATCCGGCGACACAGGTGGTTTCAAAGCAATTGCTGCCGATCTTCGACAAGCCGATGATCTATTATCCGCTGAGTACCTTGCTGCTGGCGGGAATACGCGATGTTCTGGTGATTTCGACGCCGCAGGATACGCCGCGTTTCGAGCAATTGCTCGGTGACGGCAGTCAGTGGGGGATCAACGTCAGTTATGCTGTACAGCCCTCGCCCGACGGGCTTGCCCAGGCTTTTTTGATTGGCGAGCAATTTGTCGGTAAAGACTCGTCGGCGCTGGTGCTTGGCGACAACATTTTCTACGGTCACGATTTTGCCGGTTTGCTGCAGGACGCATCGAGCAAACAGGACGGGGCGACCGTCTTCGCCTATGCAGTAAATGATCCAGAGCGCTACGGCGTGGTCGAGTTCAACGCCCAGGGGCGTGCGGTCAGCCTTGAGGAAAAGCCGCAAGCCCCCAAGTCGCGCTATGCCGTCACGGGGCTCTACTTCTACGACAAGCACGTGGTTGATCTGGCGAAAACCGTCAGGCCTTCGGCTCGCGGAGAACTCGAAATTACTGACCTCAACCGCCTTTATCTTGAACAGGGCAATCTGAGCGTCAAGACCATGGGGCGCGGTTATGCCTGGCTCGACACCGGAACGCATGAGTCGATGCTCGAAGCCAGTCAGTTCATCCACACTATTGAGAATCGGCAGGGACTCAAAGTCGCCTGCCCCGAGGAAATTGCTTGGCGCAGCGGCTGGATCGATGACGCGCAGCTGGAAAAAATGGCGCAGATGCTTGCCAAGTCAGGTTATGGTCAATATCTGAAGGGATTGTTGCGCGACAAGGTCTTTGCATTAAGCAATGTGCGCTGCTGACCGAGCGGCCAAGGTGTTTGGTGGCGAAGGGGCTTTTTTTCGAGGCCTTCAGTCCGTGGCCTTTTAGCAAAGTGACGGTTTCGAAGCAAGGTATGTTCGAGACAACTAAACAAAGAGCGCCACGGGTATTGCGGAAATTTCCCCGGTTCTCAATTTGTCGGTTCTGAATATGGCGCTTCTTGGGTATAATTCGTTCAACTGTTGAACGCATGTGAGTTGCCTGTCGTGTTGAACGAAGACCTCCGTTACAAACTATTGAAGCTTCTTGCGGAAGAGCCGCAAATCAGTCAGCGCGATGTGGCGTCTCGTCTGGGCGTTAGCGTCGGCAAAGCGAATTACTGCATGAGTGCCCTGATTGAGAAGGGACTGGTCAAGATCAACAATTTCCGCAGGGCAAACAACAAACTCGCCTACGCTTATTTGTTGACACCCCGCGGTATTGAAGAGAAGGCCTTGGTTACGGTCAGCTTTCTCCAGAATAAAATGCGTGAGTATGGCGAATTGCAGCAAGAGATCGAAGCCTTGCGACAGGAAGTGCTGACTTTTGGATCGGGTGAGTCCTTTGCCCAAGCTACGTCCTTGGCTCATCAGCTTGCCATTAGGGATGCGAAGTGATATTGAGCACGATGAGCAAAGATCCGGCTGATGAGGTCAGCTCTTTATATATGCCACGCCGCGCCAGAAAGCGCGTGTAAGGGGCAATAAGAGTGTCGACAGCCTAGGCGCGGATGATATTCTTCGTTTTGATAACAATTACGGTAGGTAGAACATGATTAAAACTGCGCTTATTACGGGAATAACTGGCCAGGACGGCGCGTACTTGGCTGAGTTTCTGCTCAAAAAGGGGTACGTCGTGCACGGCGTCAAGCGCCGTTCGTCGCTGTTCAATACCGACCGCATAGATCACCTCTACCAGGATCCACACGTCGACAACAAGAACTTCGTTCTGCACTTCGGCGACCTCACCGATTCGACCAACCTGATTCGCATCATCCAGTTGGTCCAGCCTGACGAAATATACAATCTCGCCGCGATGAGCCACGTCGCGGTCAGCTTTGATACGCCCGAATACACGGCTAATGCCGATGGTATTGGCACCCTGCGTATTCTCGAAGCCATACGCATCCTTGGCCTCGAAAAGAAGACTCGCTTCTACCAGGCCAGCACCTCCGAACTCTATGGTCTGGTTCAGGAAACTCCGCAGAAGGAAACAACTCCCTTTTACCCGCGTAGTCCGTATGCAGTGGCGAAAATGTACGCTTACTGGATCACGGTTAACTACCGCGAGGCCTATGGCCTTTATGCATGCAACGGTATCCTGTTCAACCACGAAAGCCCGCTACGCGGCGAGACCTTCGTCACGCGCAAGATCACCCGTGCGTTGGCACGCATCAAGCTCAACCTGCAGGACTGCCTCTACCTCGGCAACATGGACTCGCTGCGAGACTGGGGTCATGCCCGCGATTATGTCGAAATGCAGTGGCTGATGCTGCAGCAGGACAAGCCCGACGATTTCGTCATTGCCACCGGCGTCCAGTACAGCGTTCGCCAGTTTGTCGATGCCGCCGCCAGAGAACTCGGCATCGAGATCACGTGGCAAGGCGAAGGCGTCGAAGAAACCGGTACCGATCAGAACGGCAAGGTCATCGTCAAGGTCGACCCGCGCTATTTTCGCCCGACTGAAGTCGAAACGCTGCTCGGCGACCCGACCAAGGCCCGCGAAAAGCTCGGCTGGACGCCGAAGACCACCTTCAGCGAACTGGTTTGCGAAATGGTGCGTGAAGACTTGAAGAGCGCAGAGCGTGACGAACTTGTCAAAAAGCATGGTTACACCGCTTTTGACTATCACGAGTAGCAAGAAAGTCGCAATGGACAAGAACGCCAAAATATACGTCGCTGGCCACCGCGGTCTCGTCGGCTCGGCTATCGTGCGTAATCTTCAGGGGAAAGGCTTCACCAACATCCTGACTCGGACTCACGCCGATCTCGATCTGACCAATCAGGCGGCCACCGAGGCCTTCTTCGCTCAGGAGAAGCCGGACTACGTTTTTCTTGCTGCCGCCAAGGTTGGTGGAATTCATGCGAACAATACCTACCCGGCCGAGTTCATCCACGACAATCTGGCGATCCAGATCAACATCATCCACTCCAGCTACAAGCACAATACCACGCGCCTGATGTTCCTCGGCTCAAGTTGCATCTATCCCAAGCTAGCGCCGCAGCCGATGAAGGAAGAGTACCTGCTCACCGGCTCGCTCGAACCGACCAATCGTCCCTACGCTATGGCCAAGATCGCCGGCATCGAAACGTGCTGGAGCTATAACCGGCAATACGGTACCAAGTATCTTGCGGTAATGCCGACCAACCTTTACGGCCCTGGCGACAACTATCATCCGGAAAACAGCCATGTGGTCCCGGCGCTGATCCGAAAGTTCCATGAGGCAAAACAGTCCGGTGCAAAAGAAGTTGTTGTCTGGGGAAGTGGGACGCCGAAGCGAGAGTTCCTCTACAGCGAGGACATGGCTGACGCCTGCGTGTTCCTGATGGATCTGCCCGATGAAAAGTATTGCAGACTGCTTGGCAGCGATGGGTCTGTAACTGGAAAGTTCGAGCCGCCTCTGGTAAATATCGGCGTGGGGGACGAAGTAACTATCAGTGAACTGGCGGCTACAGTAAGCCAGGTCGTCGGCTTTGAGGGCGCTGTTGTCTTCGATGCTACGAAGCCCGATGGGCCGCCGCGAAAGCTTCTAGATAGTTCGCTCCTTGCCCACATCGGCTGGTCTGGACAAACCTCGCTAGTTGACGGGTTGATGGTGGCCTATCGCGATTTCGTCAGATCGTCGAGTCTACCGCGCTCTGCGGTCAAGTGATGGGTAAAAATTGTCCAGAACGCAGAGAACTCTGTAGTTGTTTGCCAGATCCGAGAATGAAGATAACAAATTTCCGTGTTCGATGCAGTGAGCTAACTTTTACGTGGGGTATTTTAGGTGGCTGAACTTGAAGTGCTTATCTTGACCAACGGAGTGACCATAAAAAACTATTGGCGAGATATCTGGCGTCACCGTGAAATGTTTTTTTTCCTCGCTTGGCGTGACATACTCGTTCGGTATAAGCAGACGGTCGTTGGTGCAAGTTGGGTCCTGATTCGCCCGCTATTAACAATGCTGGTGTTTACCGTAGTCTTTGGAAGAATCGCGAACTTACCTTCCAATAATATGCCATATTCACTTCTCGTATTCACAGGGCTGTTGCCGTGGAGTTTTTTTTCCAGCGCCTTAAGTGATTGCAGCAACAGCTTGGTATCCAATGCGCATCTTTTGTCAAAGGTCTATTTCCCCCGGTTGATCGTGCCTGCAAGCACGCTTCTTGTTTGCATCGTTGACTTCGCAATTTCCTGTTCGCTTCTCGTTGCATTGCTATTTTGGTATGGTTATTTTCCGACCTGGAAAATTCTCTTTTTTCCAATGTTTACAATGCTTACAGCGGTCTGCGCCTTTGGACTTGGCTTGTGGGCGGCTGCGCTAACGGTGCGTTATCGGGACTTCCGCCATCTGGTTCCTTTCTTCCTGCAGCTTGGAGTTTATGCATCTCCTGTCGGCTATGCTACCAATCTGATCCCCGAGAAGTGGCGAGTGATTTATTACCTTAATCCAATGGTTGGAATAATTGATGGATTCAGGTGGAGCATCCTGGGGGAGAAAGATATCTACTGGACAGGAGTTCTATTTGCTGTATGTTTCAGCATGTTGGTTTTAGTGACCGGTCTGCGGTTTTTTCGAAAATCAGAGGCTACTTTTGCGGATGTGATTTGAGCAATGTCAATTGCAATTGATGTAGAGAGCCTCTCCAAGAGATACGTAATTAGCCATCTTAATAAGGGGGCGCAGTCGATCCGCGAGGTGATCGGGGGCTATTTTTCGAAGCTCACCGGAACGGAAAATCACTCACCGATAGATGAAGGGGAGCCAAATGTTAATTCAAGTACAGAAGAGTTCTGGGCCTTAAAGGATATCTCCTTTAAGGTGCTTGAAGGTGAGCGTATCGCCGTTATTGGGGGGAATGGGGCCGGGAAGTCAACGCTCTTGAAGATACTTAGCCGTATTACCGAGCCTACGGCTGGCCAGGTTTCCATTCGCGGAAAAGTCGCCAGTTTGCTCGAAGTGGGTACGGGATTTCATCCTGAACTATCTGGGCGTGAGAATATCTATTTGAACGGTGCAATTCTTGGAATGCCTAGGAGAGAGATACAACGAAAATTTGATCAAATCGTTGAATTTTCCGGCGTTGAAAAATTTATCGACACACCTGTGAAGTTCTACTCAAGCGGAATGTATGTGCGATTGGCGTTTTCCGTTTCAGCGTGGCTTGATCCAGATATTTTAATTGTTGATGAAGTATTGTCTGTCGGCGATCAGGCTTTTCAAAAAAAATGTGCCGAGCGCATGAAGGAACTAACAGGTGACGGGAGGACTGTCATTTTTGTCAGTCACAGCATGGCAACGGTTAAGTCCATGTGTGAGCGAGCATTGTATTTAAAGAATGGTAGATTAATTTCATTCTCACCCGTTGAGGAGGCTGCTACCGAGTACGTTAGAACGGTAATGACGGAAACCGAACAAAGAAAATGGCACTGTGAACATTTTGAGTATATTCCCGGGGTGACCGAGGTTTACCATGAAAATAATGAATACATAAAATGTATCGAGGGGTGGATTGAAAACTCCGAAGGTGTTAAGGCTAGTATGTTGCCGATCCACAAGGCGTTCAAAGTGGTTGTCCGTTACCGCTTGCTTAAATCTGTAGATTTTCGTGTTGTTCCGACTTTTCATTTCTACACTGAAGATGGCGGTCGGTTTTTTGTTAGTTATCCGGAAAAATCTGCCCCACAATTGGCCGGTGTTTATGTGGCTGTATGCGAGGTTCCCGAGTTTCTTGTGAATATTGGGCGATTTTCAGTGTGCCCTGTGTTAAGTAGCTTTGAGTTGACCGATCCTGTACATTTTTCTCTCCCTAACGCGCTCAGATTTGAAATGATGGAAGTCCCAAACTCTGATGATCGCAGGCATGGTTGGTCAGGTGATGTACCAGGCCCGACAAGACCGCGTCTTAAATGGAGCGTTTCAATTGAGTAGCTATTGGGCCATTTAACGCCGAGGTTTTTGTTTAATCGTTTTGAATTTTATAGCGCTAAGGGAACTCTAAATAGATCGGCGCATGGTGGCGTATAATTTCGTTATTGCGAGGACGTGATAATCTCTCGGTGGATCGTGGCGGTTTATTTGGCCATGTCATCCGATGTACCTATTAAGCGGTAAAAGCGTGAATTAGTGCTCAAGTCGGTGTCTGGCTACTCCATTTTATGTATCAGCAGCTCTCGCCTTTGCGTTCTAACGCGCGCGCCTAGCCTCGGCGGCAGTTGTTCAGACCTTTCCTCGGTAGCTCCTCTGGCTCTGTATCGAACTCATCTGCCCTGTGGCACGAAAGTATCACCTTTCTGTTCAACAATGGGGCGAGTGCTTAGAGGCTTTACTCGGGATGGGCTTTGAGAACGGGTGCATTCTGGTTGTGGTGGTTTTTGATAGTAAAGATAGAAGAGAGTTTTCGGTTCATTAATGTAGTATTGTATTTGTCTATTAAAACAAAGTATTAAAAAGATAAATTATGACATCTGTTCTAAATTACCTGCGAAAAACTAGGTCTCTATTGCTTCGCAAGTTTTTCGTCTATTCTATTGGTCTGTTGCTAGAAAAAGACTCAAGGGTTCTGTTAAAAGAAATTCTTCGGTCTTTTGTGGCGACAGGCGCTAGATCTGTGATAAGCGAGGTGTTATATGTTTTGCCGTTTCTCAATGATTCGGAGTCGCTCACGGTATTGAACAAGATTTTAGATCCCAAGTCCGTTGATCTCCATCTTACGGACGAGCAGATGGATCAAATAGTCAATTTCTCTTCCTACGAAAGAGATGCATGGGTACAGGAAAAGTTAAAAAATATCCCGGCATCTGCGCGTGTTCTTGATGCAGGGGCTGGCCAGTGCCGGTATAAATCGTTTCTTAATCATACTCGATATGAGACTCAGGATTTTGCCCAATATTTAGGGCGTGAAAGCGGCCCGTTAAAGGAAACGTGGGATTACGGAAAGCTCGATTATGTGTGTGATATAACAAATATACCTGTTGAGGACGGATCATTTGATGCGGTCCTTTGCACGGAAGTTCTCGAGCATGTCCCTGATCCTATTTCTGCCATAAAGGAGCTCGCTCGGCTCATAACTCCCGGGGGGGTAATGATTGTTACGGCTCCACTCGGGAGTGGAGTGCATCAGGAGCCCTATCATTTTTATGGTGGATTTTCTAAGTATTTTTTCGAGCGATATTTTGAAGAGTTCGGCTTGGACATAATAGAAATTAAGCCGATCGGCGGGTTGCTGAAACATGTTGCCCAAGAAAATTACAGGGTTTCGTCAATTCTGGCCGGAGGCAATGTGGTGACAAAAAATGCTTTGTATGTTTTAAAAGAATGGTTGCCAAAAACGCTGTCTGAATTGGATGACAGATTCTTTGTTGAGCAATTTACCGTAGGGTACCTGATTGAGGCAAGGAAACGTGATGCCTAGTAAGGAAGGGAAACGCCAGATTGTCGTCTCACGGCTGATCGGGGGGCTTGGTAATCAGATGTTCCAGTACGCTGTTGGGCGAGCTATTTCCTTGCGAACTGGCGGGAATTTGGTTCTTGATATTAGCGCTTTCGACTCTGATGATCTGCGGCGTTACGAGCTTGAGGGGTATTTAATCAATGCGGAGGTGTCTCCACGAGACATTGATTATTTGGCTAACACGCAGAACAAGTCGAGAGGTTCATTCTTTGGACGTATCTTCCCCCGGTACTTTGGAAAAGAGACTGTGAAGGTCTTCAAGGAAAATTCTTTTGCATACGACGGGCGCGTCGAAACCCTGTTAGCCCCAGTTGTTTTGGAAGGCTATTGGCAAAGCTGGCGATATTTCAAAGACTTCGATCGAGAACTGCGTGTTGATTTTTCATTATCTGTTCAGCCTGACTCCAATAACCTTGCTGTAATGGAACAGATCGCATCGGTTGGAAAATCGGCGGTTTCTTTGCATATCCGACGGGGCGATTATGTCACCAACGCACACACCGCGAAATATCACGGACTATGTTCGCCTGACTATTACCGATCTGCAATCGATTATATCGCCAAGAGGGTTTCGACCCCTCATTTTTTCATTTTCTCGGATGACCATGGGTGGGTGAAGTCAGAATTTGATATTGCGTACCCGATGACGCTCGTTCAGGCTAATGGGCCGGATCAAGGTATTTACGATATGGCGCTGATGAAATCGTGCGCACATCACATTATCGCCAACAGCTCATTTAGTTGGTGGGGGGCGTGGCTCAATCCGTCGCCAGAAAAAATAGTAGTTGCTCCTAACCGCTGGTTCTCCGACGAAGCAACTGATACTAGAGATCTTATTCCCTCTGACTGGATCAGACTATGACGGTTCCGTCCATCAGCGTCATTTTGCCGGTCTATAACGGGGCTGAGGATGTTGCGAAGTCGATTCAGACCGTATTGACACAGACGTTCTCTGATTTTGAATTAATCGTGATTGATGACGGTTCGAAAGACAATTCTTCTGAGGTTTTGGGAGAAATCAACGACCCGCGACTTCGCCTGTATCGGCAGGAAAACATCGGTTTGGCCGCAACGCTTAACCGTGGGATTGGATTGGCTCGGGGGCGGTACATCGCGCGCCAAGACCAGGATGATCTATCCATGCCCACGCGTTTCGCCGAGCAATTTGAGTACATGGAGGCCCATCCGGATTGCGCTTTGCTTGGTACGCGCGCTGAGATTTGGGTGGGGGATAAGCGATCGGATCGTAACCATGATCACCCGACCGTCAATGCGGCGTTGCGTTTTGAGTTGTTATTCAACAATCCTTTCGTTCATAGTTCAGTGATGCTCCGAAAGGATGCGCTGGATGCTGTCGGTGGATATTCAACGGACAAGACCAGACAACCGCCCGAAGATTACGAGCTGTGGTCTCGTTTGGCTAGAGGCTATGAGGTCGCGAATCTCTCCGAGCGGCTGTTGGCTTACAGGGAAGTCCCGGCCAGCATGTCTCGAACTGGCCCAAATCCTTTCGTCGAGAAGTTGGTTCTCCTATGCGCGGAAAATTTGGCTCATTGCGTGGGCGATGGTGTTCCTACGCGTGATATGAAGGATATTGCGGCCCTGACGCATGGCGCACTCCACCTGCTTTCCCCTTCGCCGAACCTTAAACGAATGGCGGCAATCATCAGTCAAGCCGGTTTGCGTTGTAGTCGGCAAGATGATCCCGCGTGCGATGTCGTGGATAGAGCGAAACAACGCAATAACAGTTTGAGCCACCAGTATTTCATGTACCGACACAACGCTGGCTTTATTCGTTCGGTAGTGAGGTTTCTTCGCCAAGTTAAGCGAAAAATTTATCACTAGTTGGCTACTATTTAGAATTGTTAAGCTGTTCTGATTGTTGTCGCGAATTGAGAGAGGGTCGGATGCGTCTATTGTTTTGCTGCGAGTTTTACCACCCAAGCGTTGGCGGAGTCCAGGAGGTCATGAGGCAGCTCGCCGAGCGAATGGTGCAGTGGGGACACGATGTGACTGTCGCCACAACCCGCTTGAGCCATCGTGGCTTCGATGTGCTGAACGGCGTCAAGATAGCTCAATTCGGTGTGAGCGGAAATTCCGTCCGAGGCATGGAGGGGGAGGTAACCCGCTATCAGGAGTACGTTGCCTCTTTCGACGGTGACGCCTTGTTGATCAAGGCTGCACAGCAATGGACATTTGATGCGCTTTGGCCGGTATTGGACACGATCAAGGCACGGAAGGTATTCATTCCCTGTGGCTTTTCAGGGCTTTATGAGCCGTCTTACAAGAGCTACTTCGAGCAGTTGCCGGATATTCTCAGGCGTTTCGATCACCTTATTTTTTATGCAGAAAAATATAGGGATATCGATTTCGCTCGCGCACATGGATTAACCAACTGGAGCATCCTGCCTAACGGCGCGAGCGAGGTGGAGTTTTCCGCTCCGAACGATCCGTCATTTAGGCGGCGGCATTCGATTCCAAAAGATAGTTTCGTCTTTCTGACG
This sequence comes from Pseudomonadota bacterium, assembly GCA_018262095.1. GTDB lineage: Bacteria > Pseudomonadota > Gammaproteobacteria > Burkholderiales > Rhodocyclaceae > Propionivibrio. Next base: position 144,712 of record JAGTRW010000002.1, on the reverse strand, counting down.
GTTGGCAGCATGACCGGCATGAAAGGGCATCGGGAACTTGCGGAAGCTTTTTCCCTTCTTGATTCAAGAGGAAAGCACGTGACCTTGATTTTAAACGGAAACATGCCTCTTTCCGCCAGCGTGATTAGAAGTAATGTGGTCAAGGATCTTGAAAGCCCAGCATTAGAGGAAGGTTACCTGAGGAAAGCTTGGGGTGTTACGCTTTGTATGGGTGATTTCTTGCTGCGCCGAGGAAAACGTGTAGGCGGCTTGGCTTATCGCTCGATTGGGGTAATGCGGCGGGAGGGATTAGCCGGTGTTAAGAACCGCTTGCAGTTGATCGTACTGTCAAGACTCGGCAGTTGCATAACCAAGACAAAGGCTTGCCAGCGGACGCTGGACCCACTCGGCTATTGGATGGGGCAGGCATCGAAGCAGAAGAACAAACGCGTCCTCCAACTTGATTTGCCGCGTGGAGAGCTTGTGCAGGCATATATGGCCGCGGATCTCTTTGTCTTTGCGTCCAATGTCGAATACTCACCTCTCGTCTTGTTCGAATCGGTTGCCGCAGGGACTCCGTTTTTGTCAGTGCCAGTCGGCAATGCGGAGGAAATAGCTCGCTGGACCGAGGGCGGCGTTATGTGCGCAGCGCCAAAAGACGACTATGGCTACACTCGGGTCGATCCGTCTGTATTGGCGACGGCGATGAAAAAATGTATGTGCGATAGCGATCTTCTCAAAATACTCGGCGAAGCAGGGCGGGAACGCTGGAAAAGTCAATTTACATGGGCGGTGATTGGTAGAAAATACGAGGCGATTCTCCAGTCGAATAATTTTGACTCGGCAGCGTTCCCTTGATGGGTGCGTTTGAATGAAAACAGAACCGATTCGACGCCGCAGGAGGGAATTGGAATGCGTTGTTGTGTAATTGGTGGTGCGGGTTTCATCGGGCGTTACCTGACGAAGGAGTTGCGAGCCACCGGGCGCGATGTCGTCGTCCTGGGTAGGCGGCCCATCCCAAGCCCTGCCATGTTGCAAGGGGTGGATTATGTATCGTGCGACTACGGCAATCGAGAGTCGTTAAAAGGAGTCTTGCAGGATTGCCAGGAGGTGATTGATCTCGCCTACGCGACAGTTCCTCAGACTAGTTTTGTTGCCCCTCTTTTCGATCTGCAGGCGAATCTTCCCCCGTGCATCGGCTTGATGGAGGTCTTGCGCGAACTAGACGGTTTGCGGCGAGCCATGATTGTCTCCTCCGGCGGCACGGTTTACGGCCCGGCAGACAGGCTGCCGATTACGGAGGAAATGACGACATCCCCGGTTTCTCCGTATGGGATCACCAAGCTAACGATTGAACGCTATGCGTTGATGTTCCATCGGCTTCATGGCGTACCGGTTAATATCGTTCGCCCCGCCAATGCCTACGGGGTCGGGCAAAAACCGTTCTCAGGGCAGGGATTCATTGCGACTGCCATGGGGCATATCGCTCGAGGAGAGGATGTTCTGGTCTTTGGGGAGAACGGAACGATCCGTGACTATGTGCATGTAAGCGACGTTGCGCGCGGTATAGTTGCCGCATTGGAAAGAGGGGCCGATGGCGATACCTACAATATTGGCTCTGGGGTGGGGCGAAGCAATCGTCAAGTACTTGATGCGATAGAACCTTTTTCTACAGCAGCCGGATTAAGGATCGGTATTCGTAATGAGCCAGAACGTAAATTCGACGTCGCAGCAAACGTGCTCAATTTTGGACGTTTGCTTGCGTGTTCCGGTTGGTTGCCACAGGTAACATTTGAGCGTGGAATCGAAGAGCTGTGGGCAGAAATATATTCAGCGAAAAAGCACGGTTAGTATTTTACGGTGCCGAGTCGTTTACAGTCTAGAACTGGCGCTTGGGCAAGCTGAATAGAAAAACAAGGTAATGCCGGCTCAAATCGATCAATCCTTGAGAACTTGGCAAGAAATGGACTCGGCAGTGTTCCAGCGCTTTGAACCGATGAGACCTCGCCCTCGGCGGAAAGGTGTTCTAAGGTTCGGATTAGACCATGGAAGAAGCTATTGTCAGGAAAACTGGCAATGCCTAGGTTGTGCAGGCGCAAGTAGATGGGGTTGTTAACTTCAAAGGACAACAGATAACGGTTGATGCTGAATACGGGTTCGAGATCGTAAGGCGTCGCAGATTCTACGACGATCGCAGTATCTGGGTTTGCCTTCGCTTGCGCCACGATAGCATTAAGTGTTTGGGTAAATTCTCTGCTCGCAACCGTATAAGCCTCCACTTGGTTACGTATGCCGCTGTAGCCCATAGACATTGCAATCGAAATGAGGGCCAGGCCGAAAAACAGATCGGAGCGGGCTTGATAGGATGGGTAGCAGATACGTATTGCTTCCAAGGAGAATTTTAGTACGATGGTGCCGGTCAGGAATACGAAAAACTCGCCTGGGAAGGCGTAGCGGCTCTCAAGAGGCCATCCCTCGTAAAAGAAAATATGCGCAATCGACAACACGACCAATCCTGCCTGCGGCAGGAAAAGCCGGCGCGCATGGCATGCTAAAACTGAGCAAACTGGCGGCTTGGAGCCAGTCGGAACGCGAAGATATCCGACTAGGCCCAAGCCTAGCAGTACGGATAGCATAATCGGCATCGGGTATTTCGTGGTCTGTATCAACAACGTAGATACACGGTGCCCTAGGGTTACCGAATTGCCGTAAAAGTCGGTACCAACTTGTCGTACGCCAATCATGACCGCGCCAATGATGAAACCAATAGTGAGGCAGGTAAGTACTGTGAGTACCAGACGCAAATCCAATCGGCGTACCCGTAGCCAATGGAGTCCCGCTAACCAAGCCATCGGCAGAATCACGATGGTCATGTTTTCTTTGATACCAGCCAGTAAGGCCGCGCTTAAACAGCAAAGCAACCACCATCCCAGACTCGAGTGAGATGCGCCAGAAGGGCGCTGTGCCGCAGAACTTGTTGGATAGATTCGCACGTACGACCACAGAAACATAGGGGCGACCAATAGGATATATTGTTCATTGGCACCAAACCCGATCAAAACGTGTTTCCAGTAGTGCGCTGTCATCAACAGGGCGCACAGGCCAACTGTAATCAGGGAAGAGAAATAGCGACACAGCACCACACCAGTTACAACCAGAAAGGTCGCCAAGTTTGCTAAACGCACCCCATTCAGCCACATGGGATTGTCGCCCCAGAGTACGCCTTCCAGCGCATACATTAGATAATTGGTTGGGCGGTAGCGGGTGAATTCCCCCGGATGCCCCACTTCTGTCTGCAGCATGATTCGCGGAATGTCGGCCAAGCTCAAGCTTTGATGGCCAACCCAGTAGGAGCGAAGTTCATGATCAGCGTAAACGCTCCACTGCGCATCCAGCACCCCACCCAAGAGGTAAATGGACAGAGCGATGCAAAACAGTACCGGGACAAGCAGCCGACGGGCGGTAAGGGGGTAGCGCGAGGAAGTCATCAGCTAGAAAGCCCTGGTGCGATCAGCGTAACAACGCCTGCTGACCTAAGAGAAGGTCATTCATGGTAGCATTGTTACTGGGTTTATCATAATTTGCGGCATCACTTTTGAATGAAAAATTATGTTGTTGGATGAATCGGCATTTGCTCAAATTATTGCCTCGACTCCGTTGGTCTCTATTGATCTAGTTGTCCGAAACGATGATGGCGAGATCTTGCTTGGTAAGCGCAATAACCGCCCAGCAAAGGGGTATTGGTTTGTGCCGGGCGGAAGGATCCGGAAAAACGAACGCATTTGTGATGCGCTAGAGCGTATAGCCAACAGCGAGCTAGGCGTTGACGTCCTGAATAGCAAGCTATTAGGTGTCTTTGATCATTTCTATGAAGACAATGTGTTTGCAATTCCAGGTTTTGGCACCCAGTACGTCGTACTCGGTTATCAGCTTGATATCTTCGGCGCTGTTTCTTTTGTGCGAGACTCCCAGCATGCAGAGCTTAAGTGGTGGACGATCGATGCGCTGCTAGTGAGCGATGAAGTTCACCCGAATACCAAGCTTTACTTTTCAGAAGGTCCCGGAGCTAACAACGCGGTTAGCTGATTGCAGAGCACCGGATCGTACGGTCAGAGAGATTGTCAAAAGATGACTTTGTTAGCGTCTGTTATCGTGGCAGTTATGCTTCAGCAGGTTGTGCGATGAGCGCTTAGCCTGTATTTCTCTGTGAGAAATACAGCCGTGTTATGAGTTTTCCCCTATTGCTTGTATGCGAATTTTTGTGTGACTTTAGGTGCTGTAAAATTAGAAATATGAGGCAAGTATTCCGTTACAGAAAAACAGGAGTTGGTTAATAAAGTTATCGCAAAGTGGCGATTTTTGTTGCTTGAATTAATTTAAAACGTTCAGAAATTTAGTTGGTAATAATGTAATGGTAGAGGGTTTAAAATAAAGCAGATTGTAACCTGGCTTGCTTTAAATAATAAGTGCTAGCGTGCAGAAATGCTTAGCAGTGGATTAACATTCGTAGGGCGAAACTATATTTATGAAAAAAGAAACTCTCATCTTTATTCCGACTTATAACGAGCGTGAAAATGTCGTTGCAATACTTGAGAAGTTACTAGCCCTAGGCCTTCATGCCGACATCCTGTTCGTGGATGATAATTCTCCGGATGGCACCGGCGCAATTCTGGACAGCATCGCCGAAATTAATAAAAATGTGATTGTTCATCATCGCCCAGGAAAATTGGGAATTGGCAGCGCCCACATGCATGGCATTGCCTGGGCTTATGAACAGGGCTATACGCAGCTGGTGACCATGGATTGCGATTTTACCCACTCGCCTGAATACATTCATCAATTCATCAAGCTTGGCGAGAATGCCGATGTCGTAGTCGGTTCCCGCTATCTTCAGGAAGGCAGTTTGAGCACTTGGAACGCTAGGCGAAAATTTCTCACCCACTTTGGTCATTGGGCTACCGGATTTTTTCTCGGTGTGCCGTATGATGCGACAGGAGGTTACCGGCTTTATCGATTGGACCGCGTCTCGCGCTATTTTCTCAATGCTGTGCAGTCGCGGGGGTATTCTTATTTCTTTGAGAGCCTGTTCATCCTACATTTGAACCATTACCGGATTGCCGAGGTGCCTACCGAGTTGCCTGCACGCACTTATGGCCACTCAAAGATGAGGATTAGCGATGCTTTCAATAGTCTGTCGCACTTGGCGCATCTTTATCTCGGTAAACTGATCAACCCCGAGCGCTTTGATATTGTTGAGCCTTACCAGCCTGATGACACCAAGTCGGCTGGGCTGATCGATCCTCAGGGGTGGAATGACTACTGGTCGCGCAACGATAGCAAGCAGGCTCACTTGCTATATGACTTGATTGCCGCTTTCTATCGCAGGTTCATTATCCGCCCTTCCCTCGATAAATTTATATTCGCCAATTTTAGTGCGGAGAGCATCCTAGTGCATGCTGGCTGTGGCAGCGGACAGGTCGATCGCGACATTGCGCAGAAGATGTCAATTATGGCGCTCGATATTTCAACAGTTGCCTTGGGCATGTACAAGAAGTCGAATCGTAATGTGCGGAAATTGATTCACGGTTCGATTTTCGACATCCCGCTAGACGATGCAAGTGTAAATGGAATTTACAACCTCGGAGTAATGGAACATTTCTCGGGGAGCGAAATTGTGCTCATCTTGAATGAATTCCACCGAGTTTTGATGCCGCGAGGGCGAATCGTGTTGTTTTGGCCACCAAAATACGGCTTAAGCGTAATGTTCCTGAAAATCGTTCATTTTATTCTGAACAAGGTGTTTAAAAAGAACGTGCAACTTCACCCGGCAGAGATTACGCATATCGCTTCAAGAAAGCAGGCTGAAGCTATTTTGAATAATAGTGGATTTTCCATGAAAGACTACAGCTTCGGCATCGGAGATCTATTCACCCACGCAATCATTGTGGGAGAGAAAATGGAATTTTCAAGAATCAATCCAGAGGTTGTTGCATGAGCACACTATGTAAGCACCATATACCCTGCCCGATTTGCGGATCGGCAGATTGTCACGAGTTATATCCCGATACGCTTGGTGATCGCCTACCAGATTTTGACTACGATTTTAGCCCGTCTCACCGGCAATCGTTTCGAACGGTCCGTTGCGAACATTGTGGTCATGGTTATTCCTCCCCTTTGCCGGCCGACCTTTACGCAAATTACGTTGACGTCGAAGATAAAGAATACATGCGTAACCGCGAGCAAAGGCGGATGACGGCAGTAAAAGTATTGTCCGTTATCCGGCGTTTCAAGCCCGGAGGTGCGTTGCTTGATGTTGGCTGTGCTACAGGCGATTTCCTCGATGTCGCACGGGAGAGCTATGACGCGGAGGGGCTTGAGCTTTCGAAGTGGGCTGCGGATGTTGCCTCCAGAACAGGGGCCCACATTTACCGGCAACGCTTGTCGGATATGCCGGAAAATGAGCGTTATGACGTAGTCACACTATGGGGCGTGATCGAGCATTTCGAGACGCCCCAGGTTGAAATCGCCGGCATTAATCGCCTGCTGAAATATGGCGGCCTCCTGTGTCTTTGGACTGGTGACCTCGACTCATGGGTTGCGCGATTCTTGGGCAAGCGCTGGTGGTATGTTCAAGGACAACATATTCAAATGTTTACCATGCATTCGTTGGAGAAGTTGATGCAAGAAAACGGTTTCGTTAAGAAAGAGATGAGCCGTTATCCCTATGTGATGAGCCTTCGCTCGATAGCAAAATCGCTTAGCCGGTATAAGGCCATCGGTACTCTTGCTTCCCTGCTGCTGGACAACAGCCTGCTGGGTGACGTACGGATTACTCTGAAACTCCCTGGTGAGATGTTTGGAATTTTCGAAAAAGTCGCACCGGCGGGAAAAATGTAATCGTGCCGGTCAGCCACCGCCAGAAAGCTATACGCTCGAAGCTCGTGTTCGGCCTTGCAAACGTGGCACTGCTCTACGTTTTTTACCGATGGGTCACTGACAATATCGATATGAGCCGATTGCAACATTCGCTGTGGCAGATCCCGGCTTACGCTGTGCTGTTGTCAGTAGCGGTCAATCTATCGGCTCTTGCGCTGTACGGAATACGCATGAAAATGCTGCTGCGAAGAGGCTTCCTTGAGTCTTTCGCCGTCATCAATATCGGCTACTCGCTGAATACGCTAATTCCTCTGCGGCTCGGCGAAATCATGAAAATTTGTCTTTGTCACAAACTCTACACTCTGCCTGTGACGGAGATCGTAGCGGCATCGGTAGCGGAGAAGTTGTTTGATCTGCTCAAATTATTGTTGCTCGGAGGTGTTCTGGTCGTGCTCGCCGCCGGAAAATTCCTTCCCGGTGGGTTGTTACCGTCTCTTGCGTTGTTTCTTGCTGCTACAGCGGCCGCAATCTTCGTTCTACGCTATAAAGTGGTGGTGATTATTCGCATGATTCCCAAGAAAAGCCGCTTGCGGCGGATAGCTATTTCTTTGCATAGACACTCCGGCGGTTACCCCTTAGCGCGAGTGTTTTTTGTTTCCCTCGCCATCTGGGTTATGAATGTGTTGCTGATATACGCCGCTTTCAACACCTTGATTACGGGGATTCGCATAGATTTTTCTGACGCCATTGCGCTTCTTCTCATCATCTCGTTGGCGATAGCCACTCCATCCGCGCCGGCCGGAATTGGCCTGTTTGAGGCGGGGTTGGTAGCCTATCTGACCCAAGTTCTGCATGTCGATACCGAAATGGCTCTTGCCGCGGCTGTCATGTTCCATTTGGCGATTACTGTGCCACAGATGCTCTTGACTGGAGTGTTGGTGTTTGTTTCCCGCAAACGACTGTGTCTCCCATTATGAGAAGGCAGTTTATACCCGATCGCCCAATGGCTATTGTCTTGGCGCTTTTGTTCCTGATTGGCTTTCTGGTGACGATGTGGATGGGTTTATTTGTCCCATTGTACGGTGATGAGCCGTCCTGGAAATTGATTGGCTCACGAATGTTTGCCGACGATGGCAAACTGCTATATTTTTTCCCCCAGTGCGCTACGGGGCAGTGGATTGATATTCCGCTTACCTGGTATCCGGCGAGGCTGATTGACACATTGATATATGAGGACGCCAGCAATCCCTGGCTACTGAGAAATCTTAGCTGGATCTTTTTCCTGGTACTGCTAGCCTGCTGGTCCGCAATTCTGCATATTGTGTCGCGCTTATCCATTATCATCTCCGGGTTGTTTGTCACCTCATTTTTTTCAATCGGTGTTTTGCCCTTCCTGATGGTGTTCAATCGCCCTGAGCAATCGCTACTGATCTGGTTGACGCTTGGTTTCGCGGTGATGCTATGGTTCGACAAGCATCGAGTCCGTGGACTTTCAGGGAAGTTTCTTCTGACGGCATTTTTCGCGGTGCTTGCATGCTTGATTGCGGCGACCCATCCCAAGGGATTGTTTTTTTTCCCAGTCTTGCTGGTAGCCTGGTGGCGCCCTGTGAAGTCCTTGCCGCTGGGCTTGGGCCTGCTTTGCGTGATGGCGTGGTCGGCACTGGACACCACCCATGTTTGGCAATTGCGTACGGCGTGTGCAGAGTCGCCATGGCTGACAAAGGTTCTCCAGTCATTGAGTCTTCAGCCACAGCAACTGTGGCAAGACCCCGCGGGATTTTTTGAAGCAGGGAAAGTCAATCTGGCTGCCTTTGGGGATTATGTTAAAGGCATTCAGTTCAAGGATGAATATCAAAGCCTTTGGCTGCCGTCGACACTAGAGGTCTCGTCCAGTTTCCTAATCGGTGTGTTGATTAACGCCCTGACTTGGTTGCCGGTGGTTGTCGCAGCGATTGTCGTTGCGCTCAATCTGGGATCGCAGTTGTGGAAACGGCAGGCAGGTTGGGCGCTGATGGCTGTCGTGCTGGCTCTATCGCTTGTTGTGCAAGTCTTTCTTCAGTCCAACAAGAATTTCTATGAGGCAGGGATCGTCTTCCCCGTCATATTGCTTGTCTGCATATTCACTTTTCCCTCGCGGGAAAATGCATCTGGCCGCTTGCTTTGCCATGTGCTACTACCGCTTATGCTAATTTCTGGGAGCCTGTCCGCCTATGTTCGCTGCGATTTGTTCTGGGACACAGCCAAGGAGTGGCGAAGCGAGCGCACGCAAGGCCCTGCAGATATCGCAGGGCTACGTGGCTTCGCGTTGGATCAATGTGGTATTTCAGATGGGGTAGAAAATTTGGTTGTCGACGAATTCACGTATCATGCATTTTGGCAGCATCGTCGTCCGATGTTTCTGACGTATGTGGCAGGGTGGTGGGCTACCGGCACCAATTATGCGGAGACCTTGACCAAGCGAAATGCTGGTGGGCTGGTTACGCGATGCATAGGAATGTCAGACGATCTGAAAAATATCAGCAAACAGCGCGATGGGTTTTGTTGTGCGTCCGCGGTCGATTTAGAGCGACTTGCTCAACCTTAAAACCGCGATCGAGAGCGTCTTCACGTTGTTTCTCAGCCGATCACCTCTACTTGGGGCAGCGGAAAAACCAACTTGATCCCAGTGAACTTTGGGTTGTTGACAAAGAATCCCCTAAAGTGCCAAGGCAATACAATTAGGTAGTCGGGCTTCTTCGCCAGTAAATTGTCTTCGGGAACTATTGGCAGGAAAGTGCCTGGTGTGAAGCAGCCAAACTTTTCTGAGTTGACTTCACCTACGCAGTCGATGTCACGATCAGTGAAGCCGCAATACTGAAGCAGCACATTGCCCTTGGTCGATGCACCCAACGCTGCAAGGGTTTTTCCTTCTGATTTGACCGTAGCCACGAAATCGAGCAAGTGTTTCCGTGACACCTCTGCACGCTCGGCAAAAGCTTGGAAAGGTTCGAGCGAATCGAGTCCCATTGCGACTTCCCTGTCCAGTATGGCCTGAATAGATGGTAGCGTCTCATTGTTTCCATTTGCTTTGCATACGGAAATCGAGAAGCTGCCGCCATTTACTTCATTGAATTCGACATCCAGGATGCGTAGGCCGGAACGGTCAGTCATCCACTTAATCTGTTTGAGCGCATAGAATTCAAGATGTTCATGGCATACCGTGTCATAGGAGTTGGTTTCCAGCATCGTAGGCATGTAACTTTGCTCAAAAACCCAGATGCCGTCGTCCGCGAGCACGTTAGCTACTTCTCGCATAAAGGCCGTTGGGTCCTCCAAGTCATAGAACATCGAGAATGAAGTTACGATCTTGGCCTTCTTGCCAGGAAATCGTTCATTCAACAGTGCTGAAGTAAAAAAATCGGGAATCAACTCAATGTGTGCCGGGTAGTAGCTGTGGAACTTTACGCCGGTCGGGTCAATGCCAACAAGCACTGGCCCGTTCGCTGGGTAGGCTTGCAAAGCTGTGCTGTCATTGCTGCCGATATCCACAATCAGATCGCCATCACGCAAATTCACCATGCCGAGAATACGCTTGATCTTATTGTGCAGATGGGTAACCATGCTCTTGTTCAAGCCCGAGCGATAGCCATAGTTAGTGCCATACATCTCTGATAGATCATACGAATGCTCAAGTTGAACCAAGCCGCAAGCATTATCCCCCATGCATTTAACCAAGTGCAAAGGGCCTGTCGTCACCGCTGCTGCAGCATCCTTTGACGAGGGAAAGACACCTGTGAGCATTTGTTCGCCCAGATCAAGTATTTGTACCAAGTTATGGTTGCCGCAAATCCGACAAGCTCCGTTTTTTTTAAATGACATCGTATTTACCTGTCCGGTTGATATATTAGGTCGCTAGGCTGGGTTGCTCAGGTGCTCAGGTGCTCAGGTGCTCAGGTGCTCAGATGGCCCATATCTTCGTCGACCATCATCTTTACCAGTTGAAAAAAGTCAATTTGTGGCGACCAGCCGATTGACCGGAGCTTCCGCGTATCGCCAACTAGCTGGATGGGCTCCAGCGGTCGATAAAAGCTAGGATCTTCGCGCACATAGTCGCGGTAATCAAGCCCCAGATGACGAAAGGCGGCCTCACAAAACTCACGCACCGAATGGGTCTGTCCAGTAGCCACCACACAATCACCGGCCTGCGGTTCTTGCAACATCATCCACATGGCGCGTACAACGTCGCCCGCGAAACCCCAGTCGCGACGGGCTTCGAGATTACCGAGTGCTAGGTCCTCAGCCAAACCAAGCTTGATTTTGGCAGCTGTATGAGTGATTTTACGCGTCACAAAACCGAGGCCACGTCGCGGACTTTCGTGATTGAACAAAATTGCGGAGCAAGCGAATACGCCATAGCGCTGTCGATAGATATCGATCATCGAATGTGCATACACCTTGGCTGCGCCGTAAGGGCTTCGTGGGGCGAAACGTGTACTCTCGGATTGCGGGCTATCGCTGGCTGCACCAAACATTTCAGCGCTGGAAGCCTGGCAGAAACGTATCCCGCAATCCACTTCGCGTATGGCCTCCAATATCCTCGCGACAGATAACCCGTTGATTTCGGCGATCTCCAGAGGGTGGTCGTACATTCCCTCCCCCGACGAATATGCCGCAAAATTATAGATCTCTGCCGGTCGGTAAAATGACAGAATTCGTACCAGTTCTCTTTGGTCCAATAGGTTCCATTGGAGCAACTCAATCTGTTCAAGTAGCGGTGTCGGGGAAGCACGAACGCGATCAATACTCCTCACGGTACCTATCACGCGATAGCCTTGCCCGAGAAGAAGCTCTGCCGCATAAGAACCATCTTGTCCAGAGACGCCGGTCACAAGTGCTATCCTCATCAATCAACTCTCAAAAGGGCCACTAAAGCAATAGTTAACAAAAAATAGAAACCACTATGCTGATAATCCAAAGCGTGTGGGCTGCGACCTATCGACCAATCGACCTTCTCGGGTTGGGGCGGTGTTGCAAAGCGCCTTTCGGCCCACGGCTCACGCCGTTGGCAAGGCGCTTCCGAGCCTAAGTTGGGGCGCATTATAAATGAAATTCGTCAAGTGACCGTACAAAAAACGTAACGAACACCAAGGTTAGAAGAGCTAAAAATCGTTAAATATCCGCGCCTTAAGATGTTATTCGTCGGCTCTCTTGAAGTGAAGATGCTGCGTGAGTGCCCGGCGTCTCTAGGTAACGTTGTGGTGCGATCTGTTGTAGCGCGTCCTTGTGTAGCGGCAAGATGGCTTCATCACTTATTCCGGCACGAGTTCAGCGTTGAGGAGTTCCTCTGCGTATATCTTCTTGAGCCGCCGATTCTCGTCTTCGAGTTCCTTGAGCTGTACCATCAGCGAAGTGGTAATCCCCCCGAACTTGCTGCGCCATTTGTAAAACGTCGCCGAACCGATTCCTTGCGGCGAGCGCCGGTCCGGTACCCGGCTGCCGCCCTCGGCCTACTTGAGCACGGCGATGGTCTGACTGTCTGAAAAGCGTGATATCTACAAGTCAAATTTTCTCAGGCTGCCTGAGAGAAGAATCCACTCTTAACGGCTGCTAATTTCGGCAGGATTACCGCCCGTCGAGAGAAGATCTGTGGAACTGAAAAGAGGTAAATTTCTGATATAGTTACGAACTAGTATGTATACAAAGCACCGACCAGTGCGGACGATATTCGAGGAAAATTTATCTGGATTTTTCGGCATTGCGACGTCGTCGTCGGTGGCGTTTCTTTTGCGCATGAAATCTGTCTTATTTATCAATGAGCGTTTCTAGTGACGAAGTGAAGGTCGTTCGGTTAGTTAATAAATAAACCGCCGAAACAAGTTAATTAAAATATAGAATCCCGGTCCAGATTGCGCTAAACGCCACTGTTTTAAGTTCGCGTCCAATTGCAGGCGTATTAAATTAGAATATTTTGTGTTGTTTTACTACGGCCATTGAGATATGTGTCATATGAGTTACAAAATTTCCGTTCGAAATGATTTTCTAGACTTTCTCAAAGGGGGCGCAATTATCTTGGTTGTGTTGGGACACCACCTGCAAGGTGCTTATCCCGTCTTTGATGGCAATATTTGGTTCCGTCTCGTCTATTCTTTTCACATGCCATTGTTCATGTTCGTTAGTGGTTGGGCGGCTTCGATTGGTTTTCGAAAACAGCACGCACTGGTTCAAGCGGACGCCGTGCTCGAGTTGGATCGCGCGTCTCGAACCTTGTTCAAGAAGGCAAGGAGGTTACTTCTCCCATTCTGCTCCTGGGGCGCTGTGATGTATTTTTCAAGACCTAGCTACGCTGTGATGCCTGCAGTAGACTACATGGTTTTGTTGTTTCGTAACGCCGACAACGGCCTATGGTTCTTGCCTGCGCTTTTCTTTTGCTATGTGTTCGCTCAGTTGGCGTGGTTAGTGTACGTTTCCCTTAACAAGCTTTCAAAGAGCCGTTTCCCGCTTGTTTTCATGCTAATTTCAGTGGTTATTTCTTTTTCGCTGCTCATTCTTAGTCCCGGATTCCTTGGACTAACTTTTGCGAAAACTTATTTTTTGTACTTCTTGGCTGGGTTGTTTTGGGGGTTTTTTGAGCTAAAGAGGTTGCCAGCGGCCTTTCATGAAGCTCCCTATTTACTGTTTTTGTTTCTTTTCCCGTTGTGGCACAGAACCGAATCGTCGGCGATCTTTAGTCATATTTTCGGTCTGCTCCATGTTCCGAATCCTCAACTGGTCCTCAATCTACTGGTTGGCGGTTCGGGAATTTATGTTTTTTTGCAAGTCGTGTCCAGGATTTACGAAAGCTCGATAGCTTGGGTTACCGTAACTATAAAATATATTGGCTCAAGGACCATGGAAATATATGTGGCTCATTTCTTTTTCTTGGGCGTTTTTGGCGGCTTATTCAATATTATTTTTCCTATTGTTGCAAGTTTGGCTGTCTCGGTTGTTCTACGGAGTAGTGGCTTGTTGAATTTTGTTTTTCTGGGCGAGAGGTTAACCATTAGGTTAAATCGATAGGTTTTGTAAATTATAAAATTAATATTAACGGAGGCGATCCAATGTTGCGCAGATGATTGAAAAAAATCACGTCCCAACAACAAAGAGCGGTAATTCATCATGTGCTCCATAACTTAAGGCGAGTGGGCGCAGCACCCTTTTTCTCGGGAAGACGTCTTGTGTTTAAAGACCGCTTCGACGAATTTTTACCGCCCTACAGGCTTCATCTTGGGTTCGGTAACATCAAGTTGGAAAGTTTTTGCAATGTTGATGCGTTGGAAACCATTGCGGCCGATGTTATTGACGATATACGGGTGCTAAGTAGATTCACTAATGGCTCCGCCAAAGAGATCTATGCGTGTCAGGTACTTGAGCGTTTTTCACGCGAAGAAGTGCAGCCACTGCTAAAGCGATGGCTAGAGGTACTGGCGCCTGGCGGGGTTTTGCGCATATCCGTTCCTGATATTGACCAGATATTTTGTATCTATTATAAGAATTTGGCGTACTTCCGGTCACGCGGCGTAGCACCTTGGATTGAGCTGATTTATGGCGGGCAGTCGACACACTATGACTTTCACAAAACGGGATTCAGTGCGAGTTGGCTGTAATATCAGCTGGAACTATGCGGCTATGAGTATTGCGAGGAATATCCGCACGAGCCCCATTTCGTCCCTAGTACAGTCGATGCGTCCGTAGCGAACGCAACGTTCGGCGAGTATTTTTCGCTCAATATGATGGCTAGGCGGCCCCTGAACCAACCAGCAAAGCGATAATAGGTAAAAAGACGATGTCATCTTCTGCAATTGTGGTTCTGGGGGGCTATGATGCCTGATCCCTCTTGTGAACGTAAGCCAGCGGTGTTGGTGGGAGTTTTCGGTGGTTTGGGTAATCAGATGTTCCAATATGCGGTCGGCAGAGCACTCTCCATTCGGCTCGGGGTTCCTCTATTGCTGGATATTTCCTGGTTCAGTGGCCGGACAGACCGAAAATTTGGGCTTGGTTCTTACCAGATATCTGCAGACCTCGTTGGTGCTGATGAGCCTATGGCTGGCACTTGCGGTATGAGAGCAAAATGGGGATCTGTCGCCGAGAAGGTCGTGAGGCGTCTCGAACGGAGGCGAAGGGGGTTTCCGCTGTATCGCGAGCGATCATTTCGCTTTGATCCGTCCGTTCTTGAGCTAAGGGCGCCGATTTACCTGGATGGCTATTGGCAAAGCGAAAATTATTTCGTTGAGAGCAGGGAGACCATTGCCCGGGACTTTTCCTTGAGTATGCAATTGAATGATGAATCAAAGGAGGTCCTGTCAATGATCGTCGATACGGATGCTGTCTGTGTTCATGTGCGCCGGGGGGATTACGTTTCAAATCCAGTGGCCAGCAAGGTGCACGGAGTGTGTCCGGATAGTTACTACGAGAAAGGTGTGGGGATTGCCTTGGAGGGGTTGGTGCGGCCACACTGCTTCGTGTTCTCAGACGATCCGGTTTGGGTACGAGCTAATCTTCATCTTCCCGTGACCACAACTGTTGTCGACGTTAACAAGGCAGATGATGCGCATCGCGATATCGCCTTGATGTCAGTGTGTAAACGGTTTGTCGTGGCCAATAGTTCATTGAGTTGGTGGGGGGCTTGGCTTGCTAGCGACCCTGGTAAACGCGTGGTGGCTCCCGCCAAATGGTTCAATGACCAGAGCAAGGACACGAGCGACTTGATTCCCGGTGAATGGATCCGGGTTTGATCGCCGCAACGTGTTTTTCTGAACCGGCAACTACCTCGGCGGGGGAAGGAATGTGTATGCCTGACGGTCCTCTTTTGACCATTGCCATGCCGGTATTTAATGGTGGCCCCCACCTGCGTATGGCCGTGTTGTCGATTGTTCAGCAGTCATTCACTGACTGGGAACTCCTGTTGATTGATGACGGATCTACGGATGGGGCCATTGAAGAACTGGCCGATTTGGCCGACTCTCGTATCCACGTAATTCGCGATGGACGAAATCGTGGCTTGGCTGCGCGCCTCAACGAAGCCCTTGGTCTTGCGCGTGGATGCTATTTTGCCCGGATGGATGCAGATGATATTTCGCACCCTGAGCGATTTTCCCAGCAACTGGCCGTCCTTAAGTCTGATCAGTCTGTCGACCTGTTAGGATCACGGTGCATGACGATCTCGACGCATAACGAAATCCTCGGGACTTTGCCGTTCAAGGAAAGCCATCGGGATATCTGTTCGCGACCTTGGCTTGGGTTTTATTTGCCCCATCCGACGTGGGTCGGAAAGACGGCGTGGTTCCGGACGCACCACTATGCTGAGCCGGGCCCCTATTGTTGTGAAGATCAGGAATTGTTGCTGCGAGCGCATTATTCGAGCCATTTTCATGCGCTTTCAGATATTCTTTTGGCCTATCGATTGCGGGACCGTCTTGTATGGCGAAAAGCCTGTCGTACCCGAGTGACCTTGTTCAGAATTCAGTTCAATCACTTTGTCACCAGAAAAAATTATGCATTCGCGGTGCTCGCTACAGTGGCAACGGTTTTAAGGCTTGGGCGCGACTTTTTGACATTTCTTCGGCAGTTTCGTACGGGTGCAGCGAGGAGCAGTGCTGGCGTATTGAGTGTCGGCAGCGAGGAGGCCGAGCATTGGCAGAGGTGGATACGTCGTCTGGAGGGGCGCAATACGTAGCATGAGGAAAATTTGCTTTGTCGCGACTTCGCCTTTTGTCGTCAATGCCTTTCTTCTCCGGCATTTGAATGCGCTCGCCGAATGCTATTTCGTGTCGCTCTATGTAAATCTTGAAGATTATCCTCTGTCCCCTTTGATTGACGCGCGCATCCGGGTTGTGGACCTGCCTATTTGCCGGAAAATATCTTTGTTTCAAGATTTTCGGGTTTTGTTGATCTTGACAGGTTTGTTCCGCAATGAGCGTTTTGATCTGGTTCACAGCATCACTCCCAAGGCTGGATTGCTGGCCATGCTCGGGGCTATGTTGGCAAGAGTGCCGCGCCGCTACCATACGTTTACCGGGCAGGTTTGGTCCAATAGGCATGGGTTCGCGAGGTTTTTCTTAAAACAGATCGATCGCTTGACCGTTTTTGCGGCAAGTCTTGTTTTTGCGGACAGCCATTCGCAGTGCCAGTTTCTGGAACGAGAGTGCGTTGTGGCCCCCGGTGGTATTAGAGTGCTGGGCGAGGGGTCAATTTGCGGCGTGGATTCGCAGCGTTTCGCTCCCGATGTGGCTGTGCGTAAAGAGGTTCGCGTGGATTTGACGGTTGGCGATGACGTCTGCGTATTTTTGTTTGTTGGGAGGTTGGTGAGGGACAAAGGGGTCTTTGACCTGCTTCATGCCTTTGTCAGGCTCGCGGACCTGGTTGAAAATCCAGTGCTCTGGGTTGTCGGCCCTGATGAAGAAAAGCTGCGGACTGAACTGGAACTTGTTGCGGGGCCACACAACAATCGCATTCGCTGGGTCGGGCCGTCCTTTGTGCCAGAGCGCTTCATGGCTGCGGCCGATGTCTTGGTGTTGCCGAGCTATCGTGAGGGATTTGGTATGGTTGTTGTCGAAGCTGCTGCCTGCGGAATTCCGTCAGTGGCTTATCAGATTGATGGAGTCACGGATGCTGTTCTGAATGGGGCTACGGGGCTACTGGTCGCAAAAGGCAACGTCAGTGCCTTGCTTGATGCAATGCGTTTGATGTACCAGGATCCTGTCTTGAGGGCCAAGCTAGGGCGTAATGCCTATACGCGAGTGATTAAGGGATTTTCCGCAGCAACTGTAACTGCTGCTTGGCTTAATCTTTACCGTAGTGAGCTTGGTCGGAACAAGGCGCCTTGAGCCGTCGCGATTTCGGAACGATTGTCGCTAGGCCTGAAGTGCTCCGTTCATGGCAAATTTGTCGAGGTGATTTCAATGAAGCGCATGTTTGACCTGTTGTTGGCAGTGCCTGCGGCGATTGCCTTGTCGTTGCCATTTTGTGTGCTTGTCCTGCTGGTCCGGCTGACATCTCCCGGCCCGGTTTTGTATTGGTCTGATCGTGTTGGGCGCTACAACCGGATCTTCAAAATGCCTAAGTTCCGTAGCATGCGAATCGGTACGCCGGCCGTGGCCACACATTTGCTGCAGGACGCCAACAGCTATCTGACGCCGATTGGTTCATTTCTACGAAAATCAAGCCTTGACGAGTTGCCACAACTTTGGAGCATCCTCCGGGGTGACATGAGCTTCGTTGGGCCGCGTCCGGCACTCTACAACCAGCATGATTTGATTGATCTACGTACTCAGCATGGCGTTCACGAATTGGTGCCTGGGTTGACTGGTTGGGCGCAGATTAATGGCCGGGACGAACTACCTATTCCCGAAAAAGTAGCTCTCGATCTGGAGTACATGCAGAAAAGCTCACTCCGGTTTGACTGCAGTATCCTCTGGAAAACGGCATTAAAGGTTATTAGGCGAGATGGCGTTTCGCACTGATAAGTGCTCCATGTTACAATGCGAAAGATTTGCATGGTATTCGAACGAATGGCATGCTTGGTCGTTAAAAGTATGCGGGTACTATTATGGCGCTGATCCGAAAAACTATGCAAATAAAAGTCTATAATTTCACGGTTTGGCTCATTGCCATAACCCTTCTTTTCCCGCTTTTCTTTCAATTGTCTGGCGGCATATACAAAGAAGCGGCTTGGGTTATGGATTCCGGGGGCGTTCTCGATAGTTTGCCCTTGCCAATTTCAATCGTTACGTGTGTTATTGGGTTGTTGGTGTTTTTTAGGAATGTCCGCCAAGCGGTGCCGTCGATCTTGTTTGTCTTGGCATTTTTCGCAGTCATCGTGCTGTCGCTGGTATTTTCAAGTGAAAACGTCGACATCGAATATCGAAAAATGATATTTGCAGCGCAAACGCTGTTGCCAACCATGGGTTTGGTGCTCGGTCAATTGGTACGCGATGAACAGAATGCTATTCCAAGAGCTTTCATGTGGGTGCTGCTGCTGGTGGTCCCTTTTCAGCTTTTTGCGGGGGTGCTTCAAAATACATTAACGTTGACGCATTACCTCTATGTGTTCACCATATACCAGCACTTCCAGTATGTACCGGTTATTTTTGTGATGGCTTATTGCTTGGTCATGGTTCATTTGTACGAGAGCCAAAAACCTTTATCGTTCTTTCTCACGTTCGTAATGGGCATGTACGTAATCGCCAGCGCATCTTTCTTGGCGATCAGCCTTTACATTGGATTTGTGCTGCTGTTTTTCTTGATAACCATATTGCGTTTCAAGACAACGCGTTTAAATTCGTTTCTGATAATTGGCGCCGGAATTTTGGCTGTGGCGCTAATCATGAGTTTGTATTTCCTTGCTGCCAAAAACAACAAGATCGCGGACGGGGAAAAGGGAGTTTACTACCTTAAATTCCAATCGCTGGCCAATGGCAAGATGCCGACCAATGTCGCTGAGCGTCTCTCCGACTGGAAAATGTATGGCAACTGGATCGGGGAAAGCAAGCGCACGTTGGTGTTCGGCCATGTGTCACCCCCGCCGCGAGAGATAAAAACAAGTCCTCACAACTGGTACATCGACCTGTCCTATAACCTTGGCCTGCTCTCGTTGTTGCCGGTGTTAGCGCTGATCATTTTTACCGCGCTCCTGATTCGGCGGTTTCATGGGGCTTTGTCGAGTGAAACTTGGTGGCTTACGGGGTTGGTTGCATTCATGGTGTTGGTTGACTGCAATTTCAAGGTGACGCTCCGGCAACCTTATCCGGGGATATTTGCTTATTTCCTCTGGGGGCTACTCTTGTCACGCTTACGCTTTCAACCAGCGCCCAAATTGGGCGCCTAGCGTTTCCGTTGCTCAATGCGCGTACTTTCACCGAGTCTGAGAAGCGGGGTCCTGGTCAGCACAGTTGGCGTTTTCGGCTCGGCTTTCCTCTGGTTGCTAAGCTTCAAGGCTGTCGCCTACTGGATGGGGCCGGAAGGTGTGGGACTATTTTCACAGCTCAGACAGATGGCCCAGGCGGCCACTATAGGCGCCACGTTTGGCGGTACCAATTCGGTAGTCCAGGGGCTGGCCGAACGTCATGAGGAAATTTCACGCAGGCGGTTTCGCGCGACGGCTGCCAAGTTCATTGGCGTAGCCGGGGCCGGTGTCGTTTTTGTTATGGTCGCGATGGCGCCTCCGCTTACACAGTTCTTTCTGTCGTCGAGTGCGCCAGATCTGGTAGCGACTGTGCGCTGGATGGCGTTTGCCGTTCTGCTGAACGTTGGTGGTACCTATGCTCTCGCCGTGCTCAACGGCTATCGTTCTTACCCCTATCTGGCCCTGGCGCAAATTGCCGGGCCAACAGCCCTTTTTCTGTTGCTGGCCGGAGCATGGTGGTGGCGTCTGTCCCCAGGGCCGCAACTCCTGGCATGGTCCTTTGTTCTCTGTTTTGGCGTGATCTGTCTTGTCGGTGCGTTTGGGGTGTCACGCTTGTCCGGACTCGCGGCAAATATGCCACTGGGTATGCTGTCGAAGACGGAGAGTCGGGCTTTCCTTCGCTTCGCTCTGTCCAACCTCGTCGCGGCGCTTTCGACGACGGTCGCGCTGCTGTTGATCCGATCGTGGATTATCGAGGCCAGGGGCTTGGCTTTTGCAGGACTTTTCGATGCCGGTTGGACCTTGACGTTCAACTACACCACCTTGTTCCTGACTGCTTGCAGTGCCATCTATCTGCCACTGCTCACGGCTGCGACCAAGCTCGAGAGCCAAAAGGCCTGTATGCTCAAGACGGCTTACTTGGTATCCGGAGCCTGCATCCTGATTTGTCATATGCTGGTGCTATTGAAGGAACCCTTGATCAACCTGCTTTACAGTCCGCAATTTCAGGCCTCGGGGCAGGTTCTGATGGTGCTGGTCATCGCAGTGATATTTCGGGGCGCTTCATGGGTCTATGGAACCATGATCTTGGCAACGCGACGCTCGCGCGTGCTTCTGATTTCGGATCTGGCCCTCAATCTGTCGCTTCTTGCGACAACGCGTTATGCGCTCGACAATTTTTCGTCGCTGGAAGCCCTGGGCTGGGCTTTCGTGTTGCCGAACTTTCTTTATCTCGTATTCGTAGTCGAATATTCGTGCCTGAAGAATAGCCTCATGCGGCGACGCCATATCTGGCCGTTCTTGCTGGCAGGTACCATGCCGTTGTTCTATTTGGCAATGTCGAATGTTGGGCAACCGTCGGAATCCCAGCAGCTTGCTACATGGCTGAGTATGTTCACTGGCTTTGCCGTCAGCGGTGCAGCATTCATCGCTTACAGGAAAGTGCTTCTGTGAAGAAATTGCGATGCGATATTGAGCGGTACAACCATATGCGTGGGCGTCTCGGACCTGTACCTACCTTTATGTTGTTCGCTGGTTGCCTCAACCCGCGCATGTTGCCCGTTTTGCTGTTGCGACTGGCCGAATTATGTCATGGGCACCACCTCGGTTTGTTTGCAAAACTGTTTTCAATGCTCAACGTCATTTTCTTTGGAATCGAGGTGTCGCCGCAGGTCCAGATCGGTGGCGGGTTGTTTCTGCCGCATACCGTGGGAACCGTTATTGGTGCCGCGCGCATCGGTGATAACTGCACCATCCTGCAGGGGGTCACTCTTGGGACGAGCGAGCCCGACATGGGCTTTGACGTGGCTAAGCGACCTGTCGTTGGCAATGATGTGTTCATCGGCGCCGGCGCCAAAGTGATTGGGGGCGTCATGATCGGCGACCATGCCAAGATCGGTGCCAACGCCGTGGTGCTGCGTGACGTGCCAGCCTATGCCGTGGCTGTTGGGGTACCTGCGGTGCTTTTGCAGCAGAAAACGCTTGATGAGTCGCCGCGAGGGGCGTGAGATGAATACAACGGTAATAAGTGCTTCCATGGTTCTTTACAAGCCAGACTTGCTGGCGGTCGAGCGGGCCTTGCTCGCGCTGCAGAAGGCCGGGCAACTTGCCGGGCAGCAATACGCGATCCGGCTTGAACTGACCCTGGTTGATAATTCTGACGATAGCATCCTGCACGCCAAGCTTGCCGATTGGCTGGAAGGTTTTCGGGCAGTGTTGGTCGATTGGTCGGTGCAGCTATTGCGCGCGCCCGGAAACGTGGGATATGGCCGGGGCAATAACCTCGTGATCGCCAGCGCCCGATCCGATTACCACGCAGTCGTCAATCCTGACCTTTTTGTCGCCCCTGAAGCTTTGCTTGAGGCCTTGCGCTTCATGGAGGCGCATGGCGACGTCGGGTTGTTGAGCCCCGCTGTCTTCGGAGAGGATGGCGAGAGACATTATCTTTGCAAGCGCAATCCAACATTGCTGATCATGTTCCTGCGCAGTTTCTCCCCGAAATGGCTTCAGCGCTTGTCGCGTTTCATCATCGATAAATTCGAGATGCGCGATTGCGACTATGAAAGAGCGATTCATCCGCTGGAGTATCCGACGGGGTGCTTCATGTTCTTTCGCACCGCGCCGCTCCAAACTATAGGTGGCTTCGACCCGGACTATTTCCTGCATTACGAGGATGCGGACATCGGCCGGCGAATGCTCAAGGTTGCCCGTGTGGTTTATGTTCCCACCGTTCGCGTCGTGCATCGCTGGGCGCGCGATACGCACCGTTCGCTGCAGTCCATGTTGATCACGGTCAGGTCAGGGTGGCTCTACTGGCGCAAATGGGGCGGTGTGCTTAGCAGCAAATCTGCGACCGAACAGCCGTCGGCTGCACCGCTTGTCGGCGAGTGTTCGGCTCCCGGCCCGGAGACCGGCTCAGGTCGGCGAGTGCTCGTCACCGGTGCCAATGGATTCATTGGTCAGGCGGTTTGTGCCGATCTGCCGTCGCGAGGCTATCGCGTACTGGCCGCGGTTCGCCGGCCTGCTGAGTTTGTTCAGCAGGCCGGCACGCAGTGCGTTGTGATAAGCGATATTGACGAGCACACCGACTGGTCAGCGGCTCTTTCCGGAGTCGATAGTGTGGTGCATTTGGCAGCGCGAGTGCATCTCATGCGCGAGACTGCAGCCAATCCGCTGGCAGAATTCCGTAGCGTTAATGTGGCGCTCACCCTGAACCTGGCTCGACAGGCTGCGGTGGCCGGCGTGCGGCGTTTCGTCTTCGTCAGTTCGGTCAAGGTCAACGGAGAGAGCACGCCCTTCGGTCAGCCGTTTACCGCTGACGATGTGCCGCGGCCGCTCGATGACTATGGGGTATCGAAGTTCGAGGCCGAGCAGGCTTTGCTGCAACTGGCCGAGCAAACCGGCATGGAACTCGTGATTATCCGGCCGCCGCTTGTTTATGGGCCTGGCGTCAAGGCAAACTTCCAGATGATGCTGCATTGGTTAGGCAAGGGCGTGCCGTTGCCGCTCGGCGCGCTGGATAAGCCACGCAGCTTTGTCGGGCTGGGTAATCTGGTCGACCTGATCGCCACCTGTCTGACTCACCGGGCGGCGGCCAACCAGATTTTCCTCGTCAGTGATGGTGAGGACTTGACGGTCAGCGCCTTGCTGCAGCGAACGGCGGCGGCTTTGTGCCTTCCTGTGCGACTGCTACCGGTGCCGCTGTCCATTCTGAGAATAGGAGGCTGGATTTTTGGCAAGGACGACATTTTTCAGCGCCTTTGCGATACGCTTCAGGTCGATATCGAGAAAACTCGATGCCTGCTCGGTTGGGAACCTCCGATTTCTGTCGATGCCGAGTTGCGGAAAACTGCGCAACGCAAGCTGGGTGAATAGGTGATGGTGTCACCTCGGGAGGGTGTTGTCTTCATCAGCGGTGCGGCCAGCAGCATAGGTTCGCGATTGGTTCCGATGCTGCGCGCACAGGCCTTGTCAGTCCAGCTACTTGGCCGCCACCCGGTCACCGGCAACTCCGGAAAATCGTGGCATTTCCTTGACCTGGCGGACAAGACTCTCGATCTGCCGGACATTGAAGCCGATGCGTTGATTCATACGGCAAGCCTCTGGCTGTTGCCTGGCTGGTTGGAGAAATTCCACGCTCGTGGTGTGCGGCGGGTCATTGCGTTCAGTTCGACAAGCCGTTTTACCAAGTTGGCATCGGCAAGTCCATATGAACTCAATGTGGTCAGCAAGCTCATAGCCGCCGAAGAACATCTGGTCGCAGAGTGCGAGCGCCTTGGTATCGCATGGACCATATTCCGGCCGACAATGATTTACGGCGGAGCCGCTGGTGATCGGAATGTCGCCGATATTGCGCGTTTGATCCGCAAGTTTGGCTTTTTCCCCTTGTTCGGTGCGGCTAGCGGACGCCGGCAACCGGTCAACGCGCGTGACCTTGCTGCGGCTTGTATGCAAAGTCTGGATAGGCCAGAAAGCTACAACAAGGCGTACAACCTGAGCGGTGGGGAAACGCTTGCCTATGTCGACATGGTGCGCCGCATTTTCGAAACGCTCGAACGACGTCCGTTTTTTGTCCGAATCCCGATCACGGTTTTTCGGGCCGCGGTGTTTCTTGCCAGATTGCACCCGCGTTTTGCACACCTCACTTCCGATATGGCGCTACGCATGCAGGTGGACCTGGTTTTCAACCACGATGACGCGGCACGCGATTTTGGTTATCGCCCTGGCCGGTTTGATCCTGCGTATCTAAAAGATCTGAACTGATTGAATTGGGCCCGGTGACTCGAAGATCGTCAGCATGGATGGCTTTCCAATCCATGCGCTGATCAACGTGCGTATTGGCGTAAAATGACGATATCTCTATGAGCGTCTCAGGGTAATTATATTGTTCTCGATTGATTCTCGTCTGATTCCCCGTCGCTTTGTCGCGTTTGCGCACGATTTGCTTGCTCTGGCGCTGTGCTGGTACGGTGCCTACTGGCTACGCTTCAACCTTGATATTCCTGAGGCCTACCCGCCCAGCGCGAGTTGGGCGCTGTTGCTGGCGCTGTGTATCCATGCGCCGATGTATTGGCTGTTCGGCCTGTATCGCGGGATCTGGCGCTATGCCAGCCTGATGGACCTGCGCCGTATCATCCTGGCAGTCGGGCTGGCGGCGCTGTTCGTCGCCGTCGCCGTCTATATGCTGGCGCTGCCCTTGGTTCCACGCTCGGTGCTGGTGCTGCACCCCATTCTGCTGGTGCTGTCGATGGGCGGCAGCCGTTTCGCCTACCGCGCCTGGAAGGATCGCTCGCTCTACGGACGCATGATGGTCGAGGGCGAGCCGGTGCTGGTTCTAGGCTCGGGCGACGCTGCCGAGCGCCTGATCCGGGAACTCGCGCATTCGCCCGACTGGGCCATCGTCGGCATGCTCACTGCCGACCCCTCGCGCGTCGGGCATGAACTGCATGGCGCCAAGATTCTCGGCGTGGTCGACGAGTTGCCGAAGTGGGCGAGCCAACTGTCGGTTCGCCACGCGATCGTCGCGATGCCCGCGGCTTCGGCGATCGAACGCCGCCATGCGATGGAAGTTGCGGTGCAGGCCGGGTTGTCGGTACTCACCGTTCCCAGCTTGGACGACATGCTCGCCGGCAAGGTCGCGATTTCTCAGATTCGCCAGGTGCAGCTTGAAGATCTGCTGGGGCGCGAACCAGTGCAACTCGACGATTGCGGGCTGCTCTCGTGGCTTGGCCAAAAAGTGGTGCTGGTCACCGGCGCTGGCGGCTCGATCGGTTCCGAGCTGGTGCGTCAGATTGCCCAATTCAAGCCGCATCAGCTGGTGCTGATCGACATTTCGGAATTCGCGCTCTACCAGATCGAGCAGGAATTTCTGCGCCGGTTTCCTGGATTGCTGACGGCCTGCGTCGTCGGCGACGTCAAGGACGCTGCTTTTCTCGACCGGGTGTTTGCGCGTTACCGTCCGTCGGTCGTCTTCCATGCCGCTGCCTACAAGCATGTGCCGCTGATGGAGGGTGAAAATTCCTGGCAGGCGGTACGCAACAACGTCCATGGTTCGAAGTGCCTGGCGCAGGTTGCGCAGCGCTACGGCGTCGAGAAAATGGTGCTGATTTCGACCGACAAGGCGGTTAATCCGACCAACGTCATGGGCGCCACCAAGCGCCTGGCCGAGCGCGTGCTGTGCGGTTTGCAGCGCGATGGCACACGCTTCGTCACCGTGCGGTTCGGCAATGTGCTCGGAAGCAACGGCTCGGTGATCCCGAAGTTCCAAGAGCAGATCGCGCGTGGTGGTCCGGTAAGCGTTACCCATCCAGAGATCATCCGTTACTTCATGTTGATTCCCGAGGCGGCGCAACTCGTGCTACAGGCAGGGCTGATGGGGCAGGGCGGCGAGATTTTCGTCCTTGAGATGGGCGAGCCGATCCGCATCGCCGATTTGGCGCGCGACATGATCCGCCTGTCCGGGTTTTCTGAAGATGAAATCAGGATCGAGTTTACTGGCCTGCGCCCCGGTGAAAAGCTCTACGAGGAACTGCTCACCGACAGCGAGCGCACGCTGCCGACACCGCACGCGAAATTGCGCGTGGCGCAGGCCGAGGCGGCGCCCGATGAAGGCTGGCAGCAGACGCTCGACCTCTGGCTCAACGCGCCGGCGCCAGCGACGGCGAATGAATTGAAATTGCAGTTGCAAGAGCTTGTTCCTGAGTACTCGCCGCAGTTGGAAGGGTAGGAGCCTATGAAACAGGGCCTCTACAAGAGCGAGGAGAAATAATTGGCGACCTACGCCATCGGCGACATTCAAGGCTGTTTCGATGCCCTGACGCGCCTGCTCGAGCGTTGCGCCTTCAACTCCGCGAACGACAAGCTGTGGCTGGTCGGCGATCTCGTCAATCGCGGGCCGCGCTCGTTGGAAACGCTGCGCTTTGTACGCGACCTCGGTTCATCGGCGGTCACCGTGCTCGGCAATCACGACCTCTCTTTGCTGATGGCTGCCGAGGGCTTCGGCAAGAAGGGCAAGGGCGATACCTTCGACGAAATTCTCGCGGCGCCCGATCGCAACGAGCTGCTCGACTGGTTGCGGCAGCAGCCGCTGTGCCACGTCGAGGGCGACTATTGCCTGGTGCACGCCGGACTGCTGCCGCAGTGGACCGCGGATCGGGCGAAGTCGCTCGCCGCCGAGGTCGAAGCGGCGCTCTCCGGCGCCGATTGGCGAGACCTGCTGGCCAATATGTGGGGCAGCGAGCCAGCGTCGTGGCGCGACGACCTCGAAGGCTGGCCGCGGCTGCGCGTGATCGTCAATGCGATGACCAGGATGCGCTTCTGTTCGCCCGACGGCGTGATGGATTTCAAGGTCAAGGGCGAGCTCGCCAAGGCGCCGGCGGGCTTCATTCCGTGGTTCGACGTGCCGGGCCGGCGCAGTGCGCAGACGGTGCTGGTGACCGGCCACTGGTCGGCGCTCGGGCTCAAGATCACACCCAATCTGTTGGCGCTCGATTCGGGCTGTCTCTGGGGGGGCCCGCTGAGCGCTATCCGGCTTGAGGATCGGGCGCTTTTTCAGGTCGACAGTTCGCCGCAAGAAATCCGAGCCTGGTAGCGATCGCGTCGTGCGCGGCCTGCGACAGCTCGCGCCGGGTCTGTCCTGTCGTGTCGATGGCCGGTATCGGCTGGACGCGGGCGGTCAGCGAGCGGCAGGCGAAGATCGCCGCGAAGCACTGCGCCAGCGTCGTCTCGCCGGCAAACGAAGGCGCGCGGCTGAGCTTGCCCTGCGCGTCGTGGTACGACAGCGCTAGCGGCAGCACGGCGCGTCCGGTCTCGATCGCCGGCTGCAGCAGCGCCGCGTGAAAATTCAGAAGATGCGTTCCGTCGGTCGTCGTACCCTCGGGGAAGATCGCGACGTCGATTCCGTCGATGAGCAGCGCGTCGATTTGCCCATTGACCTCCTTGGCGTGTCCGCGGCTGCCGCGGCGCAGGAAAACGGTGTCGTTGCGCGCGCCGAGCCAGCCGATGAATGGCCACTTCCTGATCTCGGCCTTGGCGATGAAAGCCGACGGACGCAGTGCGTTGATCACGAAGATGTCGAGCCAGGAGATGTGATTGGAGACGATCAGGCAACCGGCAGGCGCGTCGCTCGGCGCCGCTTTGAGACGCACGCACAGAATCTCGAGGATCTGCAGCGACCAGCGTTGCTTGAGCCGCGCGCGGCCGCCGGCGTCAAGCCGCGGATAGAGCACGATGGTGGCCAGCGCCATCCAGGCGAAGTGCAGCGCCAGCCTCAGGCCACGCCAGACGCGGATCAGCCTGGGCGTGGCAGTCATCGAGACGCGCTCGGTGATTGGCGTCGCGTCAAGTGGAGCACTGCGGTTTTCGTCACGTTCGCGGTACGTGGGCTACCACGGCGCCTGGCCGAAGGCCTTGGCAAAACGTTCGGCGATCTCCTGCCGACTCGCGCGGTGGTTCTGTCCGCCGCGATGGGCAATCTTGATCGACCCCATCACCGCCGCGAGGCGCCCGGTCTTGACCCAGTCCCAGCCCTTGGCGATGCCGTAGAGCAGGCCTGAGCGGTAGGCGTCGCCGCAGCCGGTCGGATCGACCAGCGCGTCGGCGGCAACGCACGGGATCTCGTAACGCTGCCCGTCGGCGTAGATGTGCGAGCCTTCGCCGCCGCGCGTGACGATCAGTGCGCGGACCTCGCCTGCCAGCTGTTCGAGCGTGCGGCCGGTGCGGTCGCAAGCCATTTTCGCCTCGTAGTCGTTGAAGCACGCGTAGTCGGCGAGTTTCATGAATTCCATCAACTCGTCGCCGGAGAACATCGGCAGCCCCTGGCCGGGGTCGAAAACGAAGGGGACGCCGGCGGCGGCGAAATTGCGCGCGTGCGAGATCATCCCGTCGCGACCGTCGGGGGCGACGATGCCCAGCGTCGCGTCCTTGGCGTCGGCGATCTGGTTGTAGTGCGCGTAAGTCATCGCGCCCGGGTGAAAGGCGGTGATCTGGTTGTCGTCGAGGTCGGTGGTGATGAAGGCCTGCGCGGTGAAGCAGTCGGCAACTTGGCGCACATGCTTGCGCGACAGGCCGAGGCTGTCGAGGCGCGCGAGATAGGGACCGGCATCGTCGCCGACGGTGGCCATGATCTCGGGTTCGCCGCCCAGCAACTGCAGACTGTAGGCGATGTTTCCGGCGCAGCCGCCGAACTCGCGGCGCATTTCGGGAACGAGAAAAGCGACGTTGAGGATGTGGATCTGCTCGGGCAGGATGTGGTTCTTGAAACGATCATGGAAGACCATGATGTTGTCGTAAGCGATTGAGCCGCAGATCAGAGTCGACATGGGGGCCTTGATAAATGGAGAGTGATTAAAGGGAGAAATTATAGCAGCGCGCGGCCCCGGCGCTTGGCGGCAGCTCAGGGATAGAAGACGTAGAGGCGATAGCCCGCCGCAGCAATCTCCTTGGCTTCGATCCAGAGCCGTACCGCGACGTCGGAGTTGGCGGCGAAAGGCTGTCCAGCGCGAATCTTCGCCGGGAGATACTCGGCAGGCGCGAAGACGCGGCGCGCGATCGCGGCGTCCTGCGTATCGGTTAATGACAGCTCGAGCGAGGGAAACGCCTGGCCGTAGTTGGCGCGATTGCGCAGTGTCGCGTTGAGCACCAGCAGATTGCCGCGCGCCGGGTCGGTTTGCAGGTCGGACGTCTCGATGCTTACCAACTCAACGTGACGCGGCAGCGGAATCTCGGCGTCGAGCGTCCGGCACAGCAGCTCGAGCACCGGGCGCAGGCTGGGCAGCGTGATCGCGATCTCGCTGCGGAAGCGGAAAACAAGCTGTGCGGCGAGCGCCATCACGAGTAGCAGCGCGGCGACCGTAAACGGCCAGCGCGCGGCTTTTTCGGGCGCCGAAGACACCGGCGCGGCCATCACGCCTTCGCTCCACTTGCTGTAGCCCGGGATTTCGGTGGTCTCACGCGGCATGATCAAGCCGGTCGCCTTGCCCAGTTCCTGTGCCGCGGACTCGGTGAGCGTCGGTTCGACAATCGCCGGTTCCGCCCCGAATTCGTCGGCGACGGCAGGCCCGGCGAAAGTTGGTTCGGAAAAAGTCGGTTCGGTTGCGGTCTGCGTCGCGGCGACCGCTTCGGCGAATATCGGTTCGGAAAAAGCGGGTTCAGCGAAAGTTGGTTCGGAAAAAGTCGGTTCGATTCCCGGCGAATCATCGGCGACGAAGGATGACGCACGCGGCAAATCGGTACTTGGCTCGACCGGCTCAGGTGCTGCCGGCGACGGGGGCTGCGAAGCAGACGCCCTAGGGACTAGTGGCGGCGTGCTCAGGGTCTCGTCAAGCAGGCTGTCGAGTGCGTTGAAGACGCCCTGGCATTGCCCGCAACGCACCTTTCCGGCGCGCGCTTTCAATTGCTCGGGCGTGACGCGGAACGTCGTCTGGCAGTCTGGACAGCGGGTTTTCATCGCTCCGGCTTGGTTCCCGCGAGGCAGACCCAGCCGTCGCGCGTATCGGCAACGTGCAGTGCAATGTACGGCGCGTAGCTGGCGATCAAGTCGTCGGTCTGTTCGACGAGGATTCCGGAGAGCGCCAGTTGCCCGCCGGCGCGCACGTGCGAGCAGATCGCCGGCGCCAGCGCCTTGAGCGGATTGGAGAGAATATTGGCGACCACGATGTCGAACTGCCCCTCGATTTCCTTTGCCGAATCGTCGAAACGCGCGCCGACCTCGTTGCGCTCGGCGTTGCTGCGCGCGGCGCTCACCGCCTGCACGTCGATGTCGACGCCGCGCACCTCTGCTGCGCCGAGTTTGGCGGCGGCGATCGCCAGGATACCCGATCCGCAGCCGTAATCAAGAATCGAGACGCCGGGAGTCACCGTCCGCTCGAGCCATTCGAGACAAAGTCGGGTGGTCGGATGCGATCCGGTGCCGAAGGCCATTCCCGGGTCGAGGATCAGATTGATCGCCTGCGGGTCGGGTGCCTGGTGCCACGACGGGACGATCCAAAGTCGTTCGGAGACGCGGATCGGGTCGAACTGCGACTGGGTGAGCTGCACCCAGTTCTGTTCGGCAACCACCTCCCGAGTGTAGCTCGGGACCTCGGTAAGCCCGGCGAGCGGCGCGCACGCGGCGATCAGTTCGTCGACGTCGGCGTCGGCCTCAAGCAGCGCGATCACCTTTGAGCGTTCCCAACCCGGCGTAGTGACCGAACCGGGCTCGCCGAACTGCGGCGTTTCCTTGTCCGTCCCGGCGTCGGCGTCCTCGATGCTGGCCGACAGCGCACCGGCGTCGAGCAGCGCGTCGGCGAGCGCTTCGGCGTGATGGCAATCGGTTTCAATAATGATGGAAAGCCAGCTCATTCGCGTCAGTCTTTCTTGACTTCGCCCTTGGCGGCGAGTTTGTGTTCAAGGTAGTGGATGTTCATTCCGCCCTTGATGAAGCCGGCGTCCTGCATCAGTTCCTGGTGCAGCGCGATGTTGGTCTTGATTCCCTCGATGCTCATCTCCGAGAGCGCGATTCGCATGCGGCGAATCGCCTGGTCGCGCGAGTCACCGTAGGCGATCACCTTGGCGACCATCGAGTCGTAGTGCTGCGGCACCGTATAGCCCTGATAGACGTGCGAATCGACGCGGATTCCAGGGCCGCCGGGCGGGTGATAACCGGTGATCTTGCCGGGAAAGGGGACGAACGTGTAAGGATCTTCGGCGTTTATCCGGCATTCGATCGCATGGCCGCGGAAAACCAGTTCGCGCTGCTTGTAGCGCAGCTTCTCGCCGGCGGCGACGCGGATCTGTTCCTGGACCAGGTCGACGCCGCTGATCATTTCACTGACCGGGTGCTCGACCTGAATTCGCGTGTTCATTTCGATGAAATAGAACTCGCCGTTCTCATAAAGAAATTCGAAGGTTCCGGCACCGCGGTAGTTGATTCGCCGGCAGGCTTCGGCACAGCGTTCGCCGATGCGCGCGATGTGGCGCGGCGGAATCCCTGGCGCCGGCGCCTCTTCGATGATCTTCTGGTGGCGGCGCTGCATCGAGCAGTCCCGTTCGCCCAGATAGACGGCGTTGCGGAAGCTGTCGGCGAGCACCTGGATCTCGACGTGGCGCGGATTCTCGAGGTACTTCTCCATATAGACTTGCGGGTTGCCGAAAAAGCTCTGCGCTTCCGAACGCGTCATGGTCACGGCGTTGATCAGCGCGGCCTCGGTATGCACCACGCGCATGCCGCGGCCGCCGCCGCCGCCAGCGGCCTTGATGATCACCGGGTAGCCGACGGTCTTGGCGATCCTGATGATCTCCTTTGGGTCTTCGGGCAGCGCGCCGTCGGATCCGGGAACGCAGGGAACGCCAGCGGCCTTCATGGCGTCCTTGGCCGACACCTTGTCGCCCATCAGGCGGATCGTCTCCGGGCGCGGACCGATGAAAACGAAGCCTGACGATTCGATGCGTTCGGCAAAATCAGCGTTCTCCGAGAGGAAGCCGTAACCGGGGTGGATCGCCTGCGCGTCGGTGACCTCGGCCGCCGAGATGATCGCCGGGACGTTGAGATACGAGAGGTTGGAAGGTGGCGGGCCAATGCAGACCGATTCGTCGGCGAGCTTGACGTATTTCGCGTCGCGGTCGGCTTCGGAGTGCACGACGACCGTCTTGATTCCCAACTCACGGCAGGCACGCTGGATGCGCAGGGCGATTTCCCCGCGATTGGCGATCAGTACTTTTCCGAACATGGCGTCGCGTACTCCTTAGCCGATGATGAACAGCGGTTCGCCGTATTCGACCGGCTGGCCGTTTTCGACCAGAATCGCTTTGACCGTTCCGGAACAGTCGGACTCGATTTCGTTAAGCAGCTTCATCGCTTCAACGATGCACAGCGTCTCGCCGGCCTTGACCGCGCTGCCGACCTCGACGAAGGGGCCGGAGTCCGGGCTCGCCGAGCGGTAGAAGGTGCCGACCATCGGCGACTTGATGACTTGTCCTTCGGGCAGCTCCGACTTTTGCTCGACGGCGGCCGCCGTTACGGCGACGGTCGGCGCGGCGGGCGCTGCTGCCTGCGGCATCACGTAGGTTTGCTGCGCGGCCGCGTGTGGCTGCTTGGCGATGCGGACCCGTTCTTCGCCCTCGGTGACTTCGAGTTCGGTAATTCCCGATTCTTCGACCAGGTCGATGAGTTTCTTGAGTTTACGCAGATCCATCAATAATCTCCTTCTTGGGTTCGTGGCCGCCGGTTTGGCGGCAGAGATGCCGCGCTGAGCGGGCTTGTCGTGAGTCGACTTTAAAGTGGCTCGCTGGCGAGCCACTTTGTGGATTGGTGGTCTGACGATGCGGCGTTTTGCACGTTCATCGCCGCAGTTTGCCGCATATCGCGGCATTTTGTCCAGTGAGCGTCTATTGACGTGGGTTCATTTGGGCGAGCAATGCGTCGAGTTCGCCTTCACCAACGCGACCCAGCCGAGCCAGTTTGACGTCGCCGGTCGCACCGAGAACGACCGTATAGGGCAGCGCCAGGCTGGTGTTGCCGAGTTGTCGCGTGAGTTCGCTGCCTTGCGAGTCGGCGATCAACAGCGGGTAGCTGACCGTCAGCTGTTGCGAGAATTTGCTGACGTTGTCCGCCGTATCGAGCGCGATGCCGACAAATTGCACGCCATTTCCCGTATATTTGTTGTGTAGTCGCGAAAACGACGGCATTTCTTCGCGGCACGGCGGGCACCAGGTCGCCCAGAAATTGACCACCAGCGTTTTCCCTTGCCACTGCGCGATCGCCTGCGGTTTTCCGTTGCTGTCGTCGAGACGGGTCGCGAAAAGGCGCGCGGTGGCGCTGTCGGACAGCGAAGCTTCGACCGGGGTGACCGCCGGGGTGAGCGCCGCACCAAGATAGACGCCGGCGACCAGCGCGATCAGCGCGGCGCTCAGACCGATCAGCAGCAGCTTGCGTCGGGTCATGGGTTCTCCGTGGGCGCGGCGGCGAGCAACTTGAGCACGGCGTCGAGGCGCGCGCGCGGACGAACCCTGCCGTCGCGCGTCTTGAAGCTCACACGTTCCTGGTTTGCCGGGTAGACGATCAGGTTGATCAGCGCGTCGTCGTCGTCGATGGTCAGCACCGCCTCGGCGCGATCGGTGCGCGGCACGCTGTGCGCGAAGTCGAGGTGCCGATTGAGCAGAAAAATCTCGACGTCCTTGGCGCTGTCGGTGAACAGCTGGATGTCGATTTCGGCGTAGCGGCCGGCGCTTCCTTCGAGCACCGAGCCGGTGAGATAGGCGTTGAAACGCTGCATGATATCCATCATTTCAGCTGCTTTTCGCCGAAGATGGTCGATTCTTTGAACTTGTTCGTCGTCCTGGAACAGTCGCTGGTAGATGCGCAACTCGTTATCGACCTCGGCGTTTTCGGGCAAGGGCGTGCCGTCGGGCAGGCCCAGCCCGTGCGCCGCCTTGCGCTTGGCCAGCGCGTAGTCGCTGATGCCGTGCTCGGCGACCAGCCGTGCGGCGGCGCTGGCGATCCTTGTGCGCAGTTGGGCGGCAGTGCGGTGATCGGTCGGTCGGGTCATGGGGGATGGTGTCCGTGGCTGGGTATCGAGTGCGTGCGCTGGCGATTCGACACCGCGTCGACGGTACAATTCATCGGCTGCGCATCAGTGGGCCGCTCAATTCTAACTTGGATCTTTAAATGCACATTCATATTCTCGGCATCTGCGGCACCTTCATGGGCGGTATCGCCCAGCTGGCTCGCGCTGCAGGGCACCGCGTCACCGGTTGCGACAGCGGCGTCTATCCGCCGATGAGCACGCAGCTCGAGGCCGCTGGGATCGAACTGGTCGAAGGCTACGGCGTCGAGCAGCTGGCGCTCGGCGCCGATTGCTACGTGGTCGGCAACGCCATCTCGCGCGGCAACCCGTTGCTCGAAGAGCTGCTCGATCGCGGCCTGCCCTATGTCTCCGGCCCGCAGTGGCTGGCCGACCACGTGCTGCACGGGCGCTGGGTGCTGGCGGTCGCCGGCACGCACGGCAAGACGACGACTTCGGCGATGCTGGCGTGGATTCTCGAGGATGCGGGACTCTCGCCCGGCTTCCTGATCGGCGGTGTGCCGATGAACTTCGGCGTTTCGGCGCGCTTGTCAGGAAAATTGAGCGATTCGCCGTTCTTCGTGATCGAAGCCGACGAATACGACACCGCTTTTTGCGACAAGCGCTCGAAGTTCATCCACTACCAGCCGCGAACCCTGGTGCTCAACAACCTTGAGTTCGATCACGCGGACATCTTCGCCGATCTGGCGGCGATCGAGACGCAATTTCACCACCTGGTGCGTACCTTGCCGCGCTCGGGGCTGGTCGTCAGCAACGCTTCCGAAGAGAGTCTGTCGCGAGTTCTGGCGCGCGGTTGCTGGACGCCGGTCGAGTCGTTCAACGCTTCGTCGGGTTGGCACGCCGACGGCGACGACGAAGTCGGTTCGTTGCGCCTGATGCGCGGCGACGAGTGCGTCGGCAGCACGCGCTGGGATCTTAACGGCGAGCACAATCGCGCCAACGCCGTCGCCGCACTGCTCGCCGCGCGTCATGTCGGCGTTCCGCTCGACCAAGGCTTGGCATCGCTGTCGCGCTTTGTGAACGTCAAGCGCCGGCTCGAACTGCGCGGAACCGTTCGCGGCGTTGCCGTCTATGACGACTTCGCGCACCACCCGACGGCGATCGCGACGACGGTTGCCGGGCTGCGCCGCAAGATCGGCGCCGACGGCCAGCGAATCCTGGCGGTACTCGAGCCGCGCTCGAAC
Source organism: Pseudomonadota bacterium (assembly GCA_018262095.1). Taxonomy (GTDB): domain Bacteria; phylum Pseudomonadota; class Gammaproteobacteria; order Burkholderiales; family Rhodocyclaceae; genus Propionivibrio. Next base: position 109,256 of record JAGTRW010000002.1, on the reverse strand, counting down.
ACCATGAAGCTCGGCGTCATGAAGTCGCAGTTGCCGGCCAGCCTGCTCGAGGCCGATCGCGTCTTCTGCTACGGCGCCAAGCTCGGCTGGGACGCCGCCGATGCGCTGGCGCCGCTCGGCGACAAGGCGGTCGTCGCCGACGATCTCGACCAACTGGTCGCGCAGATCGTCGCGCAGGCGCGCTCGGGCGATCAGATCCTGGTGATGAGCAACGGCGGCTTCGGCGGAATCCACGCCAAGCTGCTGGCGGCGCTGGCTGCGGCATAGCTTCGGCGGCGGCGTTTTCTAGGAGGAATGATCAAGGTCGCCGCAGCTTGCAATTGAGCGCCACGGTCACGCCGAGCAGCAGCGCGGCGCCGGCGTTGTGCGCGACGGCGAGCGGCAGCGGCAGCGCCAACAGCACGATGGCGATTCCCAGCGCGACCTGCGCCTGCAGTGCTGCGGCGAGCAGCAGTCCCCAGCGGCGCCATCCGGGGCGCTGCGACAGCGTCCAGGCCAGCGCGCCGACGATCAGCGTGACGATCAACGCGCCGGCGCGGTGCGACCAGTGGATGGCGGTCAGCGCAGCGTTCGACAGCAGCGCGCCATCGGCGTCGTAGCCGAGTTCGCGGCGCAGCGCGAAGGCATGGGTGAAGTCCATTTCCGGCAGCCAGCGGCCCAGACAGGTCGGAAAGTCGCCGCAGGCGAGCGCCGCGTAGTTGCTGCTCACCCAGCCGCCGAGTGCGATCTGGACGATCACCGCGAGCAGCGCCAGCGCTGCGTGAATCCGGAATCGTCGGCTCTCTTCGGCGGGCGCGGCGCGGACCTCGTCGCGCTGACGCAGCAGCAGCCAGACGAGCAGCGCCAGCGTCGTCATTCCACCGAGCAGGTGGGCGCTGACGACCAGCGGCTTGAGCAGCAGCGTGACCGTCCACCTGCCGAGCAGCGCCTGGGCGATCACCACCGTCAGCAGCAGCGCCGGCAGCGCCGGCGATTGACCCAGCGCGCGGCGCTGGCGCCAGGCGAGCAGCGCGATCAACGCGATCAGCACGCCGAGGCTGGCGGCGACGTAGCGGTGCGCCATTTCCTTCCACGCCTTGTGCGGCTCGATAAACTGGCCGGGGAAGACCTGCAGCGCGGCCGACTGCTCGTGCGCGGCGACCGGCACGCCGATCAGCTGGCCGTAACAGCCTGGCCAGTCGGGGCAGCCGAGGCCAGCGTCGGAGAGGCGAACGTAGGCGCCCAACACGATCAGGCAGAAGGCCAGCAGCGTCGCGGCGGCCAGCAGGCGGCGATAGAGTCGCATCAGATGAAATGGTCGGCGAGCAGCGCCGCGAAGAGCAAGGTCAGGTAGACGATCGACCAGCGGAAGGTGCGCCTGGCCAGCGCGTCGCTGTAATGGCGCCACAGCGCGACGGACCGGGCGAGAAAGACCGCGTCGAGCGCCAGCGCGGCGGCGAGGTAGCCGCTGCCGCTCATTCCCAGGGTGTATGGCAGCGCGCTGGCGCCGCTGAGCATGATCACGTAGAGCAGGCTGTGCAGGCAGGTCAGCTCAACGCCGTGGGTCACCGGCAGCATCGGCAGACCGGCCTTGGCATAGTCGTCGCGCCGGTAGCAGGCGAGCGCCCAGAAGTGCGGCGGCGTCCAGATATAGATGATCAGGAAGAGCGCCAGCGCCGGCGCGCCGACCTCGCCGGTCATCGCCGTCCACCCGAGCAGCGGCGGCATGGCGCCCGACGCGCCGCCGATCACGATGTTCATCGGCGTCGCCGGTTTGAGCAGCAGCGTGTAGACCACCGCATAGCCGAGAAATGTCGCCAGCGTCAGCCACATGGTTAGCGCGTTGACTTGCGCGTAGAGCAGCCACAGACCGCCGCCGCCGACCAGCAGCGCGAGCGCCAGCGTCTCGCCCGGAGAGACGCTGCCTTGCGCCGTCGGTCGCGAACGGGTGCGCGCCATCAGCGCATCGACCGTTCTCTCGACCAGGCAGTTGATCGCCGCCGCGGCGCCGGCGACCAAGGCAATGCCGAGCGACGCGGCGAGAAACAGCCCCGGTGACGGCAAGTCGGGGGAGGCGAGGATCATGCCGATCATCGCGGTGAACACGATCAGGCTGTTGACGCGCGGCTTGCACAGTCCGAAGAAGTCGGCCAAGCGCTGCCCCAGCGGGCGCGGCGCGGTGAGCGGGTGGGTGGCGGGCATCGGTCGGCTCCTCGAGTGGTTTAGCGCAGCCAGGAGTACTTGAGCAGGCGCTCGAGATCCTTGAGCACGCCGCGCATGTCGGTCGGATCGCCGTAGCGCAGAATGAGCCTGGCCTGCGGGTCGGCGACGTAGAGGCCCGCCGCGCGGCCGTCGAAGGCGCCGGCCTCCGACGGCTGGCCGGCGATCAGCAGATCCGGGAAGCGGCGCTGCAGCTTGGCGAGGTTTTGCGGATCGCTGCCGCTCACCACCAGCACGCGTTGCACGCGACCCTGGTTCTGGTTGAGCGCGAGTTGTACCTGGGCCAGCTGTTGCTGCGTCGCCGCGCAGGCCTCGTCGCAGGTGCGCTGGGCGGGGACGACGAGCAGCCACTTGCCGCGCAACTCGCCGCTCGGCAGCGACGAACCGTCGATCCGGCGCAGACCGGTTGCGGGCAGCGCGCGCGGCGGCTGCAGCAGTTCGCCGTGGTTGGCGTATCGGGTCGGGCGCCAGTCGAGCCAGAACAGTCCGCTGCCGACGACGAAGGGCAGCAAGAAGACGACGACCAGCCACAGCAGCGTGAGTCGAGACGAATGGCTGACCGACGCAGTGGCGGCGTTGGCCTCGGCGGGGCTGCGGGCGGAGGCGGTCATCATGGCGTCTCCGGATGCGATCACGTTGTTCGGCGCACGCTGAAGAACAACCAGAGCACCGCGGTGGTGGCGGCGAAGGCCCACCACTGCAATGCATAGCCGAGATTGGTCTGGATTCTCTGGTCGGGACGGCGCCAGTCGCGAACGAAGCCGCCGGCTTCGCTGCGCGCGTCGAGCTCGACGACGACCGGCTGGATCGGGAAGCCGACCGATCGACCGTAGCGCGCCAGATCGAGGTGTTGCCAAACGCCCTGCCATTCGCTGTTGGTCCCCTCGGCGCCGAGGCTAAAGAAGCGCGACGCGGGAAGCACCGCCGTTCCCTGTACCTCGACGATCCCGCGCGGCGTTTCGACTTGCGGCAACAGGCGGTGCTCGGCCGGCGCTTTCACCCAGCCGCGGTTGACCAGCAGGCGGGTTTCGCTGCCTTCGAGATGCAGCGGGGTGACGACGTGATAGCCGGCCTGTTGGTCATGGACACGATTGTCGATCAGGATCTGCTGCTCGGGTTCGTAGCGACCGCGCGCGATGACCTTGCGGTCACGCAGCGCCTGCGCATCGACCGGTGTGCCGGGCATGGCGATCGCCGGTTCGGCGCTGCGCGCGTCGAGCTGCTGCTGCCGCGCCGTCTTGGCCGCGGCCTTGGTCCACTGCCACTGGCCGGCGGCGATGAAGAGCGGAATCAGCAGCGCGGCGGCCAGCGTCGGCCACAGGCGCGGACGAAAGCGACGCGCCGTCGATGGCTCGCTGGCCGTCGGTGTCATGACGTGCCGGCCGAGCGGCGGCGGCTTCGAGAGGCTGGTCGTCATGCGTCGTCTCCTGGCTCGAGGTCAGCGGCGCGCCAGCGTCTTGGCCGTCGGGTCGGCGGGCGATTCGGTGCTCGAACGCGGCGGCGGGACGATGAAAAAGGCGTAAGCCAGGGTGATCGTGCGGATGTCCGGGTCGATCTGCGGCTTGACGATGAAGGTCAGCGGCAAGTCCCTTGTTTCGCCGGCGGCCAGCGTCTGTTGCGCAAAGCAGAAGCAGTCGAGTTTCTCGAAATGCTGGGCGGCGAGTCCGGGCGAGACGCTGGGAATCGCCTGGCCGACGATCGCCTGGTTCGAGCGATTGTGCACGCGGAAGCGGGCTTGGTGCAGTTCGCCCGGGTGCAGATCGAGGCGGTCGGTCAGCGGCGTCATCTCCCACGGCAGGCCGGGCATCACGGTGCCGGTGAACTCGACGGTGACGACGCGGCTGCGGTCGATGGTGCTGCTCGGCGCCTGGCGCGCGAGGCCGCCGACGCCGATGCTGGGCGCCCTGGCGGTCTTGCCGTTGAGACCGGTGGCCAGGCAGAACGCATCGTAGAGCGGCACCAGCGCGAAGCCGAAGGCGAAGAATAGCGCGACGACGAGCAGCAGCTTGACGAGCAAGCTGCGGTGGCTGCGTTCGGGCGAGGCGGGCAGCGCGCTCATCGCGTCGGCGTCTCGGCGACCGCCGCCGGCGCGGCAGCCCGCGCGATGGCCGGCCGGGCGGTCGGCGGGCGGTCCGGCGCGTCGATCAGCGCGCAGTCGACGCCGATCAGGATGGCGATCGGAACCATCGCCCATAACCATTGCACGGTTCCGGTCGGCCCCAGGAAGCGCGTTGCGGTCTCGCCAGTCGCGCGCCGGTGCGCCGCCAGCGAATGGATCATGATCGCGAAGACCGCGACGAAGAGCGCGCCGAGGACGATCAGATAGCTGTGGTGCAAGCTCACGACGCGGTCTCCCTAGAGGCAGTAGACGAAAATGAACAGCAGCAGCCAGATGACATCGACGAAGTGCCAATACCAGGCGACCGCGACGAAGGCGAAGTGGCGCGCGGGGGTGAAGTGGCCGGCCAGCGAACGCATCAGGACGACGCTCAGCATCACCGTGCCGAGCAGTACGTGGAAGCCGTGAAAGCCGGTCAGCAGGTAGAACGTCGCGCCGTAGATGCCGTCGCGGATGGTGAACGCCGCCGCGCCGTATTCATGGATCTGCAGGCCGATGAACAGCACGCCGAGCGCGATGGTGAGCGCCAGCCCGAGCTTGAGCTGAAGCGGCCTGCCGCGCTGCAGTCCGCGGTGCGCCCAGGTGAGTGTCGCGCCGGAAGAGAGCAGCACCAGCGTGTTGAACGCCGGAATTCCCCAGGCCTCGACCGGGGTGATCGCGGTCTTCATTCCCGGGCCGGCGGTCGGCCACGCTGCGGTGAATCCCGGCCACAACAGCTGCGCGTCGGCGAGCATCGACAGCGCGACGTTTCTCGCGTAGAACAGCGCGCCGAAGAAACCGGCGAAGAACATCACCTCGGAGAAGATGAACCACACCATGCCCCAACGGAACGACGCGTCGACCTGCGCGTCGTACTTGCCGCTCAGGCTTTCGCGGATCACCGCGCCGAACCAGCCGCACAGCATGACCAGCAGAATCGCCGCGCCGAGCGCCATGAGCAGCGGGCCGGCGGCCATCTGGTGCAGCACCATGACGAAGCCGGCGGCCAGCGTGAGCAAGGCAACCGAGCCGACGATCGGCCAGATCGACGGTGGCGGGACGTAGTAGACGTCGGCGTGTGCAGCATATTCGGCAGGTGCTTGCATGGCGGCTGTTCCCTATTTCACCAGCGGTGGAATGACGAACGAGTGGTACGGTGGCGGCGAGGTCTGCGTCCATTCGAGCGTGTCGGCGCCGTCCCAGGGCTGGTTGCCGGCCGGCGCGCCGCCGCGCACGCACTTGATGACGATGTACAGCCAGAGCAACTGGCTGGCGCCGAGCAGGAAGGCGCCGAGGCTGGCGATGCGGTTGAAGTCGGCGAACTGCAGCGCATAGTCGGGGATGCGCCGCGGCATTCCGGCGAGGCCGAGAAAGTGCATCGGGAAGAAGGTGATGTTGAAGGCGACCGCGGTGAGCCAGAAATGGATCTTGCCGAGTCGTTCGTCGTACAGGTGGCCGGTCCATTTGGGCAGCCAGTAGTAGACGCCGCCCATGATCGCCATCGCCGACCCCGAGAACAGCACGTAGTGGAAGTGCGCGACGACGTAGTAGGTGTCCTGCAGCTGGATGTCGACCGGAACCAAGGAGAGCACCAGCCCGGAAAAGCCGCCGATGGTGAACAGGAAGACGAAGGCCAGCGCGAACAGCATCGGCGTCTCGAAGCTGATCGATCCGCGCCACAGCGTCGCCACCCAGTTGAAGACCTTGATCCCGGTCGGGATCGCGATCAGCATCGTCGTATACATGAAGAACAGCTGGCCGCCGAGCGGCATGCCGGTGGTGAACATGTGGTGCGCCCAGACGATGAACGACAGGAAGGCGATCGAGGCTACCGCATAGACCATCGAGACGTAGCCGAACAGCGGCTTGCGCGCGAAGGTCGGGATGATCGTCGAGACGATGCCGAAGGCCGGCAGGATCATGATGTAGACCTCGGGGTGGCCGAAGAACCAGAAGAGGTGCTGGAACATCACCGGGTCGCCGCCGCCGGCGGCGTCGAAGAAATGCGTTCCGAAGTTGCGGTCGGCGAGCAGCATGGTGATCGCGCAGGCCAGCACCGGCATCACGGCGACCAGCAGGAAGGCGGTGATCAGCCAGGTCCAGACAAACATCGGCATCTTCATCAGCGTCATTCCGGGGGCGCGCATGTTGAGGATGGTGACGATGATGTTGATCGCGCCCATGATCGACGAGACGCCGAGGATATGCACCGCCAGGATAGCGATGTCGTAGGCGATGCCGCCCTGTATGAAGAGCGGCGGATACATCGTCCAGCCGCCGGCGAGCGCGCCGCCGGGGACGAAGAAGGTCGAGATGAGCAGGATTCCGGCTGCCGGCAGCAGCCAGAAGCTCCAGTTGTTGAGCCGCGGGAAGGCCATGTCCGAGGCGCCGATCATCAGCGGCACCTGCCAGTTGGCGAAGCCGACCAAGGACGGCATGATCGCGCCGAAGATCATGATCAGTCCGTGCATCGTCGTGAGCTGGTTGAACACCGCGGGCTGGAAGAGCTGCAGCCCGGGCTGGAACAGCTCGGCGCGGATCAGCATCGCCAGCGCGCCGGCGAAGAAGAACATCAACAACGAGAAGCACAGGTAGAGCGTGCCGATGTCCTTGTGGTTGGTGCTGGTCAGCCAGCGCATGACGCCGCTCGGCGCATGGCTGTGATCATCGAGGGCGATGGCGTCGCTGTTCATTTTGCACTCCCGCTTCGCTGTGCGGCGATATCGGCGGGCTGCACCAAGTCGCCGGTGGCGTTGTTCCAGCTATTGCGCTCGTAGGTGATGACCGCGGCCAGGTCGAGGTCGGAGAGCTGCGCGCCGAAGGCGGCCATCGCCGTGTTGGCCTTGCCGTTCATGACCCGATCGATGTGCGCGGATCTGTCGCCGGTGGCGATCTTCGAGCCACTGAGCGCCGGGAAGGCGCCCGGGATTCCCATTCCGGTCGGCTGGTGACAGGCGGCGCAATTGGCGCCATAGACCTTTTCGCCGAGCGCCTTGAGCTCGGCGAGCGCGTAGGTCTTGGTCGCTCCGGCGGTCGCCGCCGCGACCAGCGCCTTCTGCTGCTGCTTCCAGGCGGCGAACTCGCCATCGCCGACCACCTCGACGACCACCGGCATGAAGCCGTGACCGACGCCGCACAGTTCGGCGCACTGGCCGCGGTAGGTGCCGGTCTTGTCGACCGTGAACCAGGCTTCGCGGATGAAGCCCGGGATGGCGTCCTGCTTGACGCCGAAGGCCGGGATCCACCACGAGTGGATGACGTCGCTCGAAGTCAGCACCAGGCGGATCTTCTGGCCGGCCGGAACGACCAGCGGGCGGTCGACTTCGAGCAGATAGTGCTCGCCCTTGGACTGCCCGCCGTCGATCTGTGTTGTCGGCGTCGACGTGTTGCTGATGAAACGGATGTCTTCGCCGAGGTACTCGTATTCCCATTTCCACTGGTGTCCGGTGACCTTGATCGTCAGGTCGGACTTGCTGGTGTCCTTCATCGACGCGACCAGCCGCGTTGCCGGCCAGGCCATGGCGATCAGGATCAGTACGGGGACCAGCGTCCAGGCGATTTCGACCTTGAGGTTGTCGTGGAATTTCGCCGCAGGATGGCCGGCGGCGCGTCGATGGCGGATCAGCGCGATGGCCATCGGCACGAAGACGACGATCAGGATCGCCAGGCAGACCCAGAGAATCGTCGTGTGCAGATCGAAGATCTGCTGCGCCAGCGCCGACGCCGGCGCCGGCAGATTGACGGCGAACTCGGCGCGCGCCGACGCGGGGAGCGCTCCGGCCAGCAGCGCGATGAGGGAACGAATGGCGCAAAAGTAAGGACCAACACCGCGATCAATGTGTTTTGGCTCGATCAACTTGGCTCCTCCCGCCCTTTCGAAATTACGCTAGGGGTAACACTCAGACTCTATCCGTAATAAAAGTTCATTGGCCATCGCTTTTCTTGCTTGAGGGCTTTGTCATGCGGCGTCTTGCCATCCTGCTTCTCTGCCTTGCGCTGGCCGGCTGCGGCGCGCGCGAGCCGGCGGTGTTTCGCAGCACCGACCTCAGCGGCGCCGATTTCGGGCGCGCGCTGGTCGGCTTCAGCGACCATCACGGCACGCCGAGAACGCTGGCCGACTTCAAGGGCCAGGCGGTGATCGTCTTTTTCGGCTATACGCGCTGTCCGGACGTCTGCCCGACGACGCTCGCGCGTTTTGCCGAGGTGCTCAAGACGCTCGGCAGCGACGCGCCGCGCGTGCAGGTCCTGTTCGTTACGCTCGACCCCGAACGCGACACGGCGGCGAAGCTCGCCGCTTACGTGCCGTGGTTTGATCGCTCGTTCATCGGCCTCTATGGCGATGCCGCGGCGACGGCCGCGGCGGCGCGCGAGTTCAAGGTGTTTTTTGAGCGCCGCCCGGGCAGCGCGGCGCTCGGCTACAGCATCGACCATTCGGCGGGCGCCTACGTCTTCGATCCGGCCGGAAGGCTGCGTCTCTACGTCAAGGACGACGCGTCGGTCGACGCCGTCGCCGGCGATCTGAAAATGCTGCTGGCCGGGAAATAGCCGGCCGAGGCGTGCCCTGGCCAAGGGGCGAATTCATTCGCCCCCACTTCAAATCTGTCATAATCGTCGGCTTCGATATCCAACCACGGCTGGTGCGCCAGCGAAAAAAAGAATGTCAAAAACGGCCGACGAAATCGCCAGGGAAACCGGTTTTTCAATCACCACGGTGCGCCTGGTGATCAACGGTCAGTCGGACAAATACCGGATCAGCGCCAAGACGCAGAAGCTCATCGAAGATTTCATCGCGATTCACGGCTATTCGGTCAATCACGCGGCGCGCAGCCTCAAGCTGCGGCGTACCGACACCATCGGCTTTGTCGTTCCTGACCTGGCCAATGCCTTTTTCGCGCGCTTGATGGCATCGCTCGAAGTGCTTTGTCGCGAGCGCAATCTCTTGCTGCTGACGGTTTCGTCGCACGACGACGCGGAACTCGAAAACCGCGCCGTCGCCAATCTGCTGGCGCGCGGTGTCGACGGCCTGGTGATCGCGCCCTGTCAGCCGACGCCGCCGCTCGAGAACCGCGCGCGCACGCCGATCGTGATGTTCGACCGCGACTACGCGCAAGCGCCTTATCCGACGGTGGTCAGTGACAACGTCCAGGGCGCACAGGAAATGACGCGCCGGATGCTGCAGGAGGTGAAAACGCCGTTTCCCTTTCTGTGCGGGCACGCCGACTCGCCGAGCATCCAGGATCGCATCAGCGGTTTTAGCGCGGCGTGCGCGGCGTTTGGTCTGGGCGAGGGCGATACGCTGATCAGGCTCGACGGCGAAGACAGCACGGCAGCGGGTCGGCGGCTGATGGACGCGCTGGTCGGCGACGGCGAAGCTCAGCCGCCGGCCTTCATGTGCTCGTCGCTGCTGGTGCTCGAAGGCGCGCTGCAACAGCTCAAGGCGCGCTTCGGGCGGATCGACCCGACGATCCTGATCGGCACCTTCGACGATCACACCATGCTCGACCTCTTGCCCAACCGCGTGGTCTCGATCCGGCAGAATGAAGCCGCGCTCGCCAAGCAGATTTTCGCTCGGCTGATCGAACCGGCTGGCCAGGGAAGGCGGCAGAGCGCGCGCGACGTCGTCGCCGGCGCGCTGATCTGCCGCAATCTGTAATTAGAGCGCGGCGATCTTGGCGCGCATCGCTTCGGTGCCGCTGACCACCTTGTCGAGAATCGCGTCGAGCGCCCAGAAGCGTTCGCGAACGTCGAAGGTGATCGTGCGGCTCTTGATCGACGCGAAGGTGCCGATGCGCTGGTGGTACATCTTGGCCAGCACCGGGTAGCCGAAGGCCTCGGACAGCGCCGCCAGCACCAGGAAGGTGGCGACCTCGTCGGCGAGGGCCGGATGCTTCGTTCCCGACGTGTAGAGCCACTTGTAGAGATCGGGGTGGAAGTTGGTGAAGACGCCGTTGAAGCCGCGCGATCCGGCTTTCATCGCGTCGTAGGCGATCGCCGCGTTGGCGTTGAGGATCGCGAAAGGCGTTCCGGCGGCGAGCGCGACGCGGCGCTTGACTGTCGCCAGATCGCACGAGACGTCCTTGAGCAGCACGAAGCGGCCGCTGTCGATGCAGAACTTGAGTTCGTCGTCGGAGAGCAGGCGGCGATACGGCGCCGGGCATTCGTAGAGGCCCAGCGGCATGTCCTTGGGCAACTGGTCGAGCAGCCATTTGAGGTTGCCGCGCAGAGCCGCTGTACCGCGGTTCTTGGGGTCGAGATGGTTGGTCACCAGCACGACGCCGTCGGCGCCCGAGTTGGCGGCGACCAGCAGTTCCTCAAGCTGGCCGTGCGGATCGTCGCTGACGTGACCCGAGACGACGACCGGAACACGCCCGGCGGCCTGGCGAACGACGAACTTGGCCAGCGCTTCGCGCTCGGCGAGCGACAGGAAAGCCATCTCGCTCGACTGGCAGACGGCGAACAGCGCGTCGGAGCCCTTGGCGATATACCACTCGATCAGTCGCTCGAGGCCGGCGTAGTCGATGTCGCCGGCTTCGGTGAACGGCGTGATCATCACCGGAACGATTCCTTCAATCTTTTTTGCAACCATGGTCCTTCACCTCATCGATAAGTGGAAACAGCAGCGTCTTCGGTCTGCAAGCCCAGTTTTTCAAGGCTATCAGCTAAAACGTGGTAGCTCAAGCTTTTCTCTTCTTGCCGGCGGGCGAAAAAAAAGTAGACAGCAGACATCGGGAGAGTATAAATTGCACGCCTGCTGAGCACGTTTTAGTAAAATATCTCTCGACTCAAGGCATGACATGAACAAGGTTTTGGTGGTCGGCAGCATCAATATGGATCTGGTCGTCGAGACCGCTCACTTTCCCGCGCCGGGAGAGACGCTGCTTGGCCAGCGCTTTTCGACCTTTGCCGGCGGCAAGGGCGCCAATCAGGCGGTCGCCGCCAGGCGGCTCGGCGCGCAGGTGACGATGATCGGCTGCGTCGGCGACGACGCTTTTGGCCGGCAGTTGCTCGACCAGCTCAAGGCCGAAGGAATCGACACGCGCCATGTGCGCGTCGCCCAGCAGATAGGCACCGGCGTCGCGGCGATTACCGTGAGCCAGGCCGAAAACGCTATCATCGTCGTTCCCGGCGCCAATCATGCGCTCACTCCCGCTGACCTCTACGCTGCCGAAGCAGCGTTCGCCGCTGCCGACGTCGTGCTGTGCCAGCTCGAAATCCCGCTGGCCAGCGTCGAGGCCGCTGCGAAGCTCGCGCAGCAGCACGGCAAGGCGTTTGTTCTCAATCCGGCGCCGGCCGTCGTGCTGCCCGCCAGCCTGCTCGAGCGCGTGACGCTGCTCACCCCCAACGAACACGAACTGGCGCTGCTTTTTGCCTGCGCCGACGACGACTGGCAGCAACAGCTGCGTGCTCACCCGCAGCGCATCGTCATGACCAAAGGCGCCGACGGCGCGTGGTTCGCCGATGGCAATGGGCAACTGCAACATCAGTGCGCTTTTCGCGTGAGCGCCGTCGATACAACTGGCGCCGGCGACACCTTCAACGGCGCCTTGGCGGCGTTCTGGGGCAACGATCTGGCGAATTCGGCGCGTCTTGCCTGCGCCGCCAGCGCGCTGTCGGTGACGCGTGCCGGGGCCCAGGGCGGCATGCCGACGCGCGAGCAGTTGCTGGCCTTTATCGACGCCCAGAACAAATGAGATTTTGCAGGTCGCAGGTGCAGGGAAATGCCGGACGAAAACGCCGGGTGGGTTTAAACAGTGAGGCGCAGTCAGCCTTTATCGCAATGCAAGGAGAGGATCAATCATGAGCCGTAAGACAATTCAAAATGTGCTGCGCAGCGCCAAGACGCTGGCGCTGGTCGCCGCGCTGGGCCTGGGCTTTGCCGCCCCGCAGGCGATCGCCCAAGCGAAACAGGTGCTGCGTATTTCGACGCCGGCCGTTCCCGACGACTGGCACGCCAAGATGTGGACGGTCTTCAAGGACACGCTCGAAAAATCGGCTCCCGGCCAATTCGATATCCAGATCCACCTCAACGCCTCGCTGTTCAAGCAGGGCACCGAGCCCGCCGCGATGGCGCGCGGCAACCTCGAAATGTCGGCGATCTCGGCGCAGGACATTTCCAAGATCGTTCCCGAGTTCTCGATCTTCACCGCCGGCTACATCATCCGCGACGTCGATCACCAGCAGAAGGTCTTCGGCGGCCCGGTCGGCGAGGAAGTCTTCAAGCCGGTGATCAAGAAGCTCGAAGTCACGCCGCTGGCCACTGCCTACCTCGGCACGCGTCAGGTGATGCTGCGTGAAGACAAGGTGGTCAAGACCCCGGCCGACCTCAAGGGCGTCAAGCTGCGCATGCCGGCCTCCAAGGAATGGCTGTTCCTCGGCGAAGCGCTGGGTGCGACGCCGACGCCGCTGGCTTTCGGCGAAGTCTATCTGGCGCTCAAGACCGGCACCATCGACGGTCAGGAAAACCCGCTGCCGAGCGCTCGCGCCGCGAAATTCTATGAGGCCTCCAAGACCATCGTGCTGACCGGCCATCTGGTCGACGCGATCTTCATCTCGATCTCGAGCAAGACCTTCAACGCCATGAAGCCCGAGCTGCAGCAGAAGGTCAAGATCGCCGCCGAGGCCGCCGCGCGTTACAACAACGCCAACCGCGTCAAGGACGAAGCCGAGCTCATCGACTTCTTCAAGTCGCAGGGCCTGAAGGTGATCACGCCCGACGTCGCGGCTTTCCGCAAGACCGTGCAGGACAAGTATCTGGCCTCGGAAATGGCCAAGACCTGGCCGAAGGGTCTGCTGCAACGCATCAACGACGTGAAGTAATCGTCCTTTGACGGAAGGCGGCCGAGCGGGCGCCTTCCGCTTTTCCCGCTCGCGCCAGCCGCTGAGCAAACGGAAATCCGTTGGGGTTGTCATGTTCAAACAGTTAAGAAGAGTCGCCGACTTCATCGGCACGGCCAGTTACGGCATCCTGTTTCTGACCTTCATCTTTCAGGTGATCCTGCGCTTCGTTTTCGACAAGCCGCTGACCTGGAGCGACGAACTGATCGTCATTCTCTACGTCTTCAGCATGTTCTGGGCCGGCGCTTTCCTGCTCAAGGAAAAGGACCACGTGATGCTCGATCTGATTTACGAGCATCTGCCGCCGCAAGGCCGGCGCGCCTTCTCGGTGGCTTATTCGCTGATCATCGGCGGCTTGTTCCTTTACGCGGTCCCCGAGTCCTATAGCTACGTGAGCTTCATGATGCGCGAAGACACGCCGGTGCTGGGGGTTCCCTTCGGTCTGGTCTTTGCGCCGTTCATCCTGTTCCTGCTGTCGATCGGCATCGCCTATCTGCGCAAGCTGATCGTGCTGTTCGGGCCGAACTGGAAATACGAGGTGGGCGTCATCGCCCCTGATGCACACCACGCGGAGTCGGTAGAATGAGCAACGCACTGATCATTATGTTGGCGGTGATGGGCGGCACGATGCTGCTGCGCGCGCCGATTTCCTTCGGCATGCTGGCCGGCGGCGTCGCCTACCTGATCGTCAAGGGGCAGGACGTCGGCCTGATGGCCGAACAGGTGCTCAACGGCCTGTACAACAGCTATGTGCTGCTGGCCGTGCCGCTCTTCATCCTGGCTGCCAGCATCATGAACGCCGGCGCCATCAGCGAACGCTTGTTCGCCATGGCCATCGCGCTGGTCGGCCATTTCCGCGGCGGCTTGGCTTACGTCAACGTGATCGTCAGCGTGATCTTTTCCGGGATGAGCGGCAGCGCGATTGCCGACGCCGCCGGACCGGGCCTGGTCTCGATCCGCATGATGACCGACAAGAAGCGCTTCACGCCAGAGTTCGCCGGCGCGCTGACTGCCTGCTCGTCGACCATCGGCCCGATCATTCCGCCGTCGATTCCGCTGGTGATCTACGCGCTGGTTTCGGGTACCTCGGTCGGCGCGCTGTTCCTGGCCGGCGTGATGCCCGGCTTCATCATGGCCTTGTCGCTGATGATCGGCATCTACGTCCTCGGCCGCATCCACAACTTCCCGCGCGAGCCGCGCACGCCGTTCAAGCAGCTGCCCAAGGTGCTGATCGAAGGCTTCCTGCCGCTGACGCTGCCGATCGTTCTGCTCGGCGGCATCTACTCGGGGATCTTCACGCCGACCGAGGCCGCCGCCGTCGCCGCGATGCACGCCATCCTGCTCACGCTCTACTACCGCAGCCTGACCTGGTCGCGCATGTGGCACGTGATGCAGGAGTCGCTGCGGCAAAGCGCGTCGGTGACGCTGATCGTCGCCAGCGCCTTCATCATGAACTACGCGATCGCCGCCGAGCAGATTCCTGACCTCGTCGCGCACTGGTTCACGTTGCACCAGTTCACCAAGATCGAATACCTGCTGCTGATGAATCTGATCTTCCTGGTTCTCGGCTGCTTCCTCGATACCTCGACGATGCTGCTGGTGCTGATTCCGCTGCTGTTGCCGGCGACCCGCGCGATGGGCGTAGACCTCGTGCATTTCGGCGTCGTCGTGGTGGTCAACATGATGATCGGGCTGGTCACGCCGCCGTTCGGCATGCTGCTGTTCGTGATCAACGCGCTGACCGGTACCTCGCTCAAGGGAATGATCCGAGAGTCGGTTCCGTTCATGGTGTTGCTGCTGATCGCGCTGCTGATCATCACGTTGGTGCCGCAGACCGTGCTCTGGCTGCCGCAGTCGATGGGCTACGTCACCACGCAGTAGGCGCTGGTCAGGTTGTTGCGCGCCGTCGATTCGGGCGGCGCGCAACGGCGTTTTTCCGTCTCTTGAAGAAATCCCGGCCATGAGCCCCCCCTACACGCGTTTGACCATCGACGACATCGCCCGCCTGGCCGGAGTCTCGCGCACCACCGCGAGCATGGTGCTCAACGGTCGCGCCGAACAATACCGAATTTCCGAAGCGACCCAGCAACGCGTGCTCGAGACTTCGCGCGAGCACAACTTCCAGCCTTCGCACTCGGCGCGTGCGCTGCGTTCGGGCAGCAGCAACACGCTCGGACTGGTGATTCCGGAGCTCACCAACTACGCGCACGCGAGCCTGGCGCAGGCGATGGAGCCGATCTGCCACGACGCTGGTTATCAGTTGCTGGTCGTCACCAGCGACGACGACCCGCAGCAGGAGCAGGCCGGTATCGAGCACCTGGTCGCGCGCCAGGTCGATGGGGTGGTGATCGTTCCGAGTTCAACCGACCCTGAACAGTATCTTAAATGGCGCTCGCGGTTGCCGCTGTTTCTCGCCGATCGCCGCTTGGACGGCCTGCCTTACGTCGTCACCGACGCCGAGAGCGCGGTGACGCAGATGGTCTCCGATGCCCTGAGCGAGGGCGCTGACGAAGCCTATTACTTCGGCGGCCAGCCGAACCTGTCGCCGAGTATCGATCGCCTCAAGGGTTTTCGTGCGGCGCTGGCCAAAGCCGGAATCGACGAGCAGGCGGGTTGGGTGCGCGCGCGCGACTATCGGCGCAGCAGCGGTTATTCGCTGATGCAGCAGTGCTACCGGGATCTCGGACGTTATCCGCGCGTGTTGTTTACCGGCTCGATCACGCTGCTCGAGGGCGCGCTGGCCTTCATCAGCGAAAACCGCCATTTCGATATCGCACCGCAGCGAATCATCACCTTCGACGATCACCAACTGCTCGATTGCCTGCCGCTGCCGATCGACGCCATCGAACAGGACAGCGGCGCGCTGGCGCGCGCCAGTCTGGAAAACCTGATCGGCCTGATCAACCGCCAAGCGCCGAATTGCAGCACCCTTCCCGCCAAACTCAACTGGCGCAGCCGCAAGGCTAGCCTGGCCGGTTCCTAGAAAACGCAATTCAAACCACAACGACACGACGAGTACAACGAAGAGTGTCGGTTTTGGAGAATGTGATGCCTCACCCGCTGGGTGATTCACAAAAAACGATTTAGCTTATTGTTTCTCCGTCGTGTTCGTTGTGGTCAGCTGTTTTTTCTAGTCTAAAACCGTTCGTTGTCGCGCAGGTAGCGCCACTGGCCGACCGGCAGCTTGCCGAGCGAGACGCTGCCGATGCGGATGCGCTTGATGGTGACGACGCGCAGGCCGACGAGTTCGCACATGCGGCTGATCTGCTGCGGGCGGCTTTCGTGCAGCACAAAACGCAGCTGCTGCTCGTTCTGCCACGAGACCTGCGCGCGCTTGAGCTTGACCGCGTCGAGCTCAAGGCCATGGTTGAGAAGATCCATTCCTTCGGGCGAAAGCTCGCCCTCGACGCGAACCATGTACTCCTTTTCGAGCCGCGTCTCGTCGCCGGTGATGCGCCGCGCGACGCTGCCCTCCTGAGTGAACACCACCATCCCGGTCGACCCGGCGTCGAGTTTTCCGGCCTGCGCCAATCCGCGCAGATGCGTCGCCTTGAAGCTCGTCCGGCTCTCGTCCTCGCTCCAGCGACTCTCGGCGCGGATCAAAGACAGCAGGCTGCCGCCGGCTTCGTCATCGGCGTCCAGCGGCTTGTTGAGCAGGATCGTCACGCTCTCGCTCTGGTGGCGGCTGGCCTCTTCCTTGATCTCGATCCTGGCGTTGGGGTGCACGCGGATGCCGAGCGTGGTGACCACCACGCCGTCGACGCGAACCCAGCCGTTTTCGATCCATTCGTCGGCCTGGCGACGCGAGCACTGCGCCATCTCGCTGATGCGCTTGGCGAGCCGCGGCGGCTCGTTGAGTGGCCGGCGCGGCGCCGCGTCGGGCGCGGCCTGGCGAGGCGTGACGACGGACGGGCGCGGCTCGGGCGCAGCTTCTGGCGCGCCAACTGGCATGCTGATCGGCGCCGCTGCGTGCCGCGGCGCACTGTCCTCGTCGTAAATTCGCGGCGGCGGCAGCGCGCGCGCGCCGGTGCTGCGCGCGATGCCGCGCTTGGGATAGGCCTTCTTGGCTGGCGGCGCCGGGGGGCGCGGCGTCGGCCTGACCCGATCTTCGGCCGGTT
Organism: Pseudomonadota bacterium; assembly: GCA_018262095.1. Taxonomy (GTDB): domain Bacteria; phylum Pseudomonadota; class Gammaproteobacteria; order Burkholderiales; family Rhodocyclaceae; genus Propionivibrio. The sequence continues at coordinate 92,006 of JAGTRW010000002.1, read as the reverse complement.
TCGGCGCAGGTTGACGAACCGGGGCCGCCATCGGCGTCGTCTCGGGCTTCAAGCGCGGCGTCGCAACGGCGGGCTGCGCCGTGACCGGCGGACGCTTGGCGGCGGCATTCTTGCTGGTATTGGAAGTGCCGCGCAGCGGCTTGCGGCGCGGCGACCTGGCGTCGTCGGTCGTGGGTTTGGCAGGCAATTTGAGCGTAGGACGGGGCATGGCGGCAAGCTTTCAGGTTCGACAGGTCGCCAGTGTACGCCAGAGCGCGGCGTAACCGGTGCCGAATCCGTCGAGCGCTTGCTTTTCGTCGCTGCCGCAGTTGTTGACTCGCCGCCGCGTTCGGCCTGAGTATGGGGTGCCATGGCTGCCCTGCGTATGATCTTTCTGTTGCTGCTCTGCGTCTTCGGCGTCGCCCGCGCGGCGCCGATGCGCTTCGTCTATCCGCCGCCCGAGGCGGTCGGCGACGAGCGTCACCTCTATTACTGGCAGTTGCTTGACGCGGCGCTCTCGTCCAACCGCGACAAATATGGCGACTACAGCGCGACGCCATTCGCCGTGCCGATGAGCTTTCAGCGCGGCGTCGCCGAAGTCGAGTCGGGCGGCAGCCGGGTCAATATCATTTCGCGAGCGACCAACCGCGACCTCGAAAAACGCCTGCTGCCAATCCGCATCCCGCTCGACAAGGGCCTGCTCGGTGCGCGCCTGTTCCTGATCATGCCGGAAACCCAGTCGCGGCTCGACCAGGTGCGAACGCTCGCCGACCTGCGCCGCTTCACGATCGGCCAGAGTTCGAGCTGGAGCGACGTCGCGATCCTACAGTCGGCCGGTTTCAAGCTCGTCCAGGCCGACGCCTATCTGCCGCTTTTTTCGATGCTCGGCGCCAGGCGTTTCGATTTGTTTTCGCGCGGGGCGATCGAGATCGAAGCCGAGTTGGCCAGCAATCAGGACAAGGTTCCCGGTTTGATGATCGACCGGCGGCTGCTGCTGTATTACCCGATGCCGCGCTACTTCTTCGTTCCGCGTACGGCCGACGGCGAGCGCATGGCCGAGCGGATCGCCGACGGGCTGTTACGGCTGCGCCGCAGCGGCGAGTTCGAGCGTCGCTATCAGGCCTGGAAAAAACTGGTATTGAAAGACCTTGAGCTATCCGGCCGCACGCTCTTCAGGCTGCCCAATCCCGAGCTCTCGCCGGAAACGCCGCTCGCCGACAAATACTGGTGGGACGATCTGGCGGCCGAGGTTGGCGCGCCGCGCTGATCAGCGCTCGGGAAGATCGGCGAAGTGCCGCGCGATCTCGTCAAAGCGCGCGGCGATCGCCAGCATTCCCTCGATGATCTGCGGGTCGAAATGGCGTCCGCTTTCGCCGCGCATGATGGCGATCGACTCGTCGTGGGTGAACGCCGGCTTGTAGACGCGGCGCGAGATCAATGCATCGTAGACGTCGGCAATCGCCATCAGCCGGCCGGCCAGCGGGATCGCGTCGCCCGCCAGTTTTTGCGGATAGCCGCTGCCGTCCCAGCGTTCGTGGTGCGAGTGCGCGATCTGCCGTGCGTACTCGAGGTACGACGAGTTCGCCTTGCCGATCTCGGCCTGCGCCGCGACGATCGCGGCAGCGCCGAGCTCGGCGTGGCGCTGCATGATGATCCATTCTTCCGCCGTGAGCTTGCCCGGCTTGAGCAGAATGCTGTCGGGAATCGCCACCTTGCCGATGTCGTGCAGCGGCGCCGACTTGAACAGCAACTGGATATTCGGCGCGGTCAGTTCGGCGGCAAACGACGGGTGTTCGCGGAGTTGCTCGCAGAGCGCCAGCAGGTAGTGTTGGGTGCGCCGGATATGGTTGCCGGTTTCGTTGTCGCGCGCTTCGACCAGCGAACAGAATGCCGAAATCGTCGCGCTCTGCGCGGCGATCAGCTGTTCCGAGCGAGCGGCGAGTTCGTCGGACTGCTCCTGGATTTTGCGCGTGCGTTCGGCGACCAGAATTTCGAGCGTCTGGTTTTGCTTCTGCAGCGCCTGGCGCGCCTGGCTCAGCAGCAGGTGGTTGCGCACCCGCGCCAGCACCACCGGCGGCGACAACGGCTTGTGGATGAAGTCCTCGGCGCCGAGCGACAGCGCAAAGGCTTCGTCGGTATGGCTTTCCAGGCTGGTGAGGAAGACCACCGGCACGTCGCGCGTCAGCGGCGCCGCTTTGAGCCAGCGGCACAGGCTGTAGCCGTCAGGCATCGGCATCACGATGTCGAGCAGGATCAGGTCGGCCTGACCGCCGGCCGAAAAGTAGTCGATCAGTTCCTGACCGTGGCGGAAAGTCGTCAACGCGTAGTCGTTGCCCAGATAGTGTTCGAGAACCAGCAGATTGTCGGGCTGGTCATCGACGGCGATCACGCGGAATTTCACGAATGCACTCCTGATTTTTCAAGCCACTGCCGCGCTTCGTCGAGCAGCGCCGTGAGCGCCTGGCGCAGCTCGTCGGCGAGCACCAGCGCCGCGGCGTCGCGGCGGCGCACCGCCTCGTCGGTTTGCTTGGCGATGTGCATCAGGCGTCGCGCCATCAGGTTGCCGCCGGTGCTCTTCAAGCCGTGAGCGATGCGCGCGATCGATTCATGATCTTCTGCGGCGATGCAGCGCGCAAGTTCGCTCGGCGTATCGCCATAGTAGTCGAGTGCCGAGCCCAGCAGCTTGCCGATGAATTCCGGGCGGTCGGCGTAACGCTGTTCAAGATTCGCCCAGTCGATTGCCGGGCCGGCGGCCGCGAGCAGCTCGGCCGCGCTCGGCCGCCGCTCGGCGAAGACCGGCTCGACGCCCGAGCAGTGCAACCAGTGCTCGATGACCGCGTAGAGTCTGGCCGGATCGACCGGCTTGACGATGTGATCGTTCATCCCGGCGTCAGCGCAGTTCTGGCGATCGGCCGAAAACGCGTTGGCGGTCATCGCCAGGATCGGCACCGCCTGATAGCCGGGCAGCCGCCGGATCTGGCGCGTCGCCTCGAGCCCGTCCATGCGCGGCATCTGGACATCCATCAGGATCAGGTCGTATCTTCGGGCGCTGGCCATCGACAAGGCCTCGACGCCGTCAGCGGCGGTCTCGACGACAAAGCCGACGTTCTTGAGCAGATCGTGCGCCACGTCCTGGTTGACCGGGTTGTCCTCGACCAGCAGCAGCGCGGCATGGCGATAGGCGTAGAGCCGCGATTCGGCATCGCCGCGCCTTGGCAACTGTGCCGACTTGGTCGCCTGCAGCGTGCCGACCAGTCCGTCATAGAGCGTCGACGAGGTGATCGGCTTGGCCAGAAAGCCGCAAAACCCCGCCTCGGCGAGTTCGTCGGCGGTCGGCACCGTCGCCGCCGCTGAAACCAGCGTCAGCGCCGGGCGCCGCTGCAACGCCAGCTCGCCGAGCCGCCTGGCGGTGGCAAAGCCGTCGAGCCCGGGCATTCGCCAATCGATCAGCACCAGATCGAAGGGGCGCGCCGACTGGTCCGAACGCAGCACCGCGTCGAGCGCCTGCTGGCCCGTCGCGACGCCCTCGGCGTCAAGGCCCAGGGTGGCGAGGATCGCCAGCAGTGGCTCGCGCGCATCGGGCAGATCGTCGACCACCAGGACGCGGGTCGTCCGATCGAGTTCCTTGGGCAGTTGCGGCCACGAACTTTCGCTGCCGCGCTGCAGCGGCAATTGGGCCCAGAAGGTGCTGCCGTGACCGACTTCGCTCTCGCAGCCGACTTGTCCGCCCATCAGCTCGGCAAGGCGTTTGCTGATCACCAGCCCGAGCCCGGTGCCGCCATGCTTGCGCGTCGTCGTCACGTCGCCCTGTTCAAACGCTGCGAACAGACGGGCCTGCTGCTCGGGCGTCAGGCCGGTTCCGGTATCGCTGACCTCGAAACGGATCAGCAGCGAGTCGGCGTTGCTCTCGATGATCCGGCAACGCAGCAGGACCTGGCCTTGTTCGGTGAATTTGATGGCATTGCTGACGAAGTTGAGGATGATCTGCCCCAGCCGATTGCCGTCGCCATGCAGCGACGGCGGCAGGTGGTCGGTGTCGACGATCAGTTCGAGATCCTTGGCGGCAGCGCGCTCGCGCACCATGTCGGCGACGCCGAGCAGCACGCGGTCGAGCGAGAAATCGATGTTGTCCAGCGCGAGCTTTCCGGCCTCGATCTTGGACAGGTCAAGAATGTCGTTGATGATGCCGAGCAGATGCTGCGCGGCGTTGCCGATCTTGTCGAGCCGCGCCAGCGGCCGGGGATCGCTGACTTCGCGGCGCAGCAGGTGGTTGAGGCCGATGATGGCGTTCATCGGCGTGCGGATCTCATGGCTCATATTGGCCAGGAAGGTGCTCTTGGCCAGGCTGGCCTGCTCGGCGGCGAGCTTGGCCGCCGCCAGTTCGGCGGTGCGTTCGGCGATCCTCGCTTCGAGCCCGGCGTTGAGTTCGCGGATCGACTGTTCCGAGCGTCGCGCCTCGGTGACGTCGTCGTAGGCCGTGAGCAACTGACGCTGCCCGCCGGCAACGATGAAGCGGCCGGTGACTCGCACCAGCCGTTGTTCGCCGTCGGCGCGTCGCATCAGCACCTCGTGCGGACTGCCTCCGCCGGGTTCGCCAGCGCGATGGATCAAGCGTTCACGCTGCGCCGGGTCGAGCCACAAGCCGAAGTCGGTGCCCGCGTGTCCCCGGGCCACCGCCGGCGGGTAAGCAAAACTGGCGAACCAGGCCTGGTTCCAGCGCGTACTGTGGAAGCCGTCGGTCTCGGAAGTCACCGACAAAGCGACCGGCGAGAGTTCGAACAATGACGCGAAACGCGCCTCGCTGTTCACCAGCTCCTGCTCCCAGCGTTTGCGTTCGGTGACGTTTTTTCCCGTGCCGCGGTAGCCGGCGAAGCTGCCGTCGGGCAGATAAACCGGGTGTCCGGCAATACTGAGGTAGACGTTTTCGCCGTTTTCCAGCAGCAGACCGAATTCGAAGTCGCGGAAAGGCTGGTGCGCGGCCAGGCAGGCGCGATGCTCGGCCCATTCGGCGTCGCTCAGCGTCGTCTTTCCGTCCCAACGCGTCGAGCCGATCGACGCTTCGGGGTCGATGCCGACGATGCGCGCGATTCCCGGCGAAAAATAAGTGAAGCGGAAATTGGCGTCCTGCTCCCAGCGCCAGTCCGACGCCAGATCGTTGAGGTTTTCGAGCACCTCGTTGTTCTGGCGCAATTCGTCGAAGACGCCGAGCAGCCGCTGGCGCATTCCGTCCATGGCCTTGGCGACGTGCCCGAGCTCATCGCGGTAATCGAGGCTGATCGGCGTTTTCAGGTCTTCTTGCGCAATCCGCTCGGCGGCTTCGGTGAGCTTGTGTAGCGGCCCAGTCAGCCGATGGCGCAGGATGAAGACGATCAACGCCAGCGACAGGCCCAAGGCCATCGCCAGCTGCAGCAGATTGTCGCGCGACTGGCGCTGGTCGGCCTCGAGGTAGGGCGCCAGCGACATCTGCAATTCGAAGGTTCCGACCAGCTGTCCTTCGTGCTCGACCGCGCCGACGCGCTGCATCGTCTGCGCCGGGTCGGCGCGGGTCGGCTCGATATCGACGAAGACCTGACCGCTGGCGGCGTCCCTGACGATCACCGAGACAAAGCGCCGGTCATCGACGATCGAACGGACGATGGCCTCGGTATTGCTCAGTGACAGCTCCCACAGCGGCGCTCGCAAGGCGGCCGTCAATACCTGCGTGTAGCGTGCCAGGTCGCTCTCGAGCGCGGCGCGCGCACGTGTTTCGGCGGTCCAGCCTTGAATCAGATAGAGAGCGAGCGCGGGAACCAGGAAAGCGGCCGCGACCGCCAGCAGCAAGGCCGTTTGCAGGCTGCGTGCGGCGCCGTGCAGGCGCGAGTTGCGGGGCGCAGAGGTCGGAGCGTCCACGGCGCGCTACGGGTCGACGCGGGAAATTTGCGCAGGCCCGGTCCAGGGCCCGCGCGGTGGACAGCCGGCGACACTGAGTGAAAGCGGATTTGCCCGTTGGTTCGACATGCACACTCCCTCGCCGCATTCTTATCGATGCTGCCAGCCGTTCGCCGCAGCGAATCTTGCGCAGCGCTCATGATAAGCGCAAAGGCCCCGCGCGTGTTCGCCGTTTCAGCGGCGGTTGCTGCCGGCGACCATCTTGAACTCGAACAGCCGGCATTCGATGGCGCCGTTGTAAAGCGGCGTCTTCTTGCTCGGCGTCAAACGCATCAGCTTGGGCAAGCGCAGGTCGGCGGTCAGCAGGTAGCAGTTCCAGCCGGCGAAGTTGCGCTTGAGCGCGCTGCCGAGCAGCGGGTAGAAGGCCGCCAGTTCGTCGAGTTCGGAGAGCCGCTCGCCGTAAGGCGGATTGGCGATCATGATGCCTTGTGCAGCGGGTGCGGCGATTTCAAGGACGTCGCCGGTCGACAAGCTGACCGCCGGCAGCAGACCGGCGCGGTCGAGGTTGGCGAGCGCGGCGCGCACGGCGACGGGAGAGATGTCGCTGCCGTAGATCTGCGCATCGGCGGCCGGACGCTCGGCGTCCATCGCCGCGTCGAGCAGTTCCTTCCAGAGCGGCAGTTCGAAGTTCTTGAGCTGCTGGAAGCCGAAACCGCGACCGGCGCCGGGGGCGATCCCCTGCGCCATCTGCGCCGCTTCGACGAGGAAGGTGCCGCTGCCGCACATCGGGTCGAGCAAGGGCGTGCCCGGCTGCCAGCCCGAGAGGCGCAGGATTCCGGCGGCGACGTTCTCCTTGAGCGGCGCTTCGACCGTTTTCTGGCGCAAGCCGCGCTGGTAGAGCGGGGCGCCCGAGGTGTCGACGTACAGCGTGCATTCTTCGGCGGTGATGAAGGCGTGCATTCGTACGTCGGGTTCGCGTGTATCGACGCTGGGCCGTTTATTGACGTCGGCGCGGAAGCGGTCGCAGATCGCGTCCTTGATGCGCAGCGTGATGAACTCGAGGCTCCTGAGCGGGCTCTTGACCGCCGTCACATCGACGCGGATCGTCTGCTCGGCGTCGAACCACTGCGGCCACGGCGTTGCGAGCGCCAGCTGGTAGATGTCGTCTTCCTTGGCGTAGCGGCCGTGCGCGACGCGCCACAGGATGCGCGTCGCGATTCGCGAATGCAGGTTGGCCGCGTAGCACGCGGCCCACTCGCCGGCAAAATGGACGCCGCCGGGAATCTGCTTCAAATCCTTGACGCCGGCGGCGACGAGGTCCTCGGCAAGCAGCGCTTCAAGGCCGCGCGGGCAACTGGCAAAAAACTTTTCCAAGGCAAATTCCTAGAAGGGATTGATAGGTGCTGCAGCGAAGGATAGCCGATCAGGCGGTTCTTGACTGCCAGGCTTGATCGACGCCGTCGGCAACCAGCGGGTAGCGCAGTCTGGCGTGCAGTTCGTTCTTGATCCGGCGGTTGTCGAGCCGGCGCGATTCGCTCATGAACGAGAGCTGCAGCGGCGACATTTCGCGCGCTGCGTCGAGGCGCGAAATGCGCGGCGCGCGCGGCAGCTTGAAGCGGTCGGCGACCAGGTCGAAATACTCGCCCATCCTGAGCTGCGAGTCATCGGTCGCATTGTAGCAGCGGTTGGCGCGGCCATAACGCAACGCGGCGCAGGCGAGCAGCGCCAGGTCGTCGGCGTGGATATGGTTGGTGAATACGTCGTCGGCGCTGGCGAGCGCCTTGACGCCGCGTTTGAGGCGTTCGATCGGCAGGCGGTCGGCGGCGTAGATGCCGGGCGCGCGCAGGATGGCGACGCGCACGCCGTGGCGCGCGCCGAAGCGCCGCAGCTGGCCTTCGGCATCGACGCGGCGAACCGCGCGCGCGGTATTCGGTCGCAGCGGCCGCGTTTCGTCGATGCGCGCGCCTAAGCAGTCGCCATAGACGCCGCTGGTGCTGATGTAGACGAGTCGCTGTGGTAAACTTTTGCCTCGCGCCAGCGCCGCCAGCAGCCGGCGGGTTCGGGTGTCTTGCGTGCCGTGTTCGGGCGGGGGGGCAAAATGCAGCACGACGTCGGCAAGTCCGGAAATTCGCTGCAAGCTCGCTGCGTGGTCGAGGTCGGCGAGCAGCGGGCGGGCGCCATGTTCGCGCCAGAAGGCGAACTGCGTTTTGTCGCGCAGCAGCGCGAAGACCCGATAATGACCGAGCAGGCTGGGCAGGGTGCGGCGGGCCACGTCACCGCAGCCGACGATCAATAGTTTTTGCACTGCGCAATTTTACCGGATTAGCGACTTCACGCCTTCAGGGAGATGCAATGGCGTTTCAGATCACCGTGCTGCCGAGCCAGCATACGTTCGTGGCCGAGGCCGACGAAACCATCCTCAACGCCGCCTTGCGCCAGGGCGTGATGCTTCCCTACGGCTGCGGCGACGGCGCCTGCGGCGCGTGTCGTGGCAAAGTGGTGAGCGGCGAGGTCGAACATGGCTCGGTGCCCAGCCACGTGCTCTCCGCTCAGGAGCGCGCCGCCGGCGGCGCGCTGCTCTGCTGCGCCAAGGCGCAGAGCGATCTTGAGATCGAAGCGCGCGAGTTGCCGGCGCAGCGCCTGGCGGTCAAGACGCTGCCGGCGCGCGTGCACCGGCTGACGCTGGCGGCACCCGACGTGATGCTGATCGAACTCAAGCTGCCGCCCGGCGAACGGCTGCAATTTCTGCCCGGGCAATACATCGAGATTCTGCTCAAGGGCGGTGCGCGCCGCGCTTTTTCGCTGGCCAACGCGCCGGGCGACGATTCGCTTTTGCAGCTGCACGTCCGCCATCTGCCCGGCGGCTTGTTTACCGATCAGGTGTTCACCACCATGAAGGAGCGCGACATCCTGCGCCTGTCCGGGCCGCACGGCAGTTTCTATCTGCGCGAGGACTCGGCCAAGCCGATGCTGCTGATCGCCGGCGGCACCGGCCTGGCGCCGATCAAGGCGATCGTCGAGCACGCCATCGGCGAGCGCTCGGCGCGGCCGATGGCCGTCTATTGGGGCGGGCGAACGCTCGCCGATCTCTACCTGTTGCCGCTCGTGCAACAGTGGCAAGCGGCCGGAATCCGTTTCGTCGCGGTCTTGTCCGAACCGGCGGCGAGCGACCACTGGAGCGGGCGCAGCGGTTTCGTCCATGCCGCCGCGATGGCCGATTATCCCGACCTGTCGCGCCATCAGGTGTATGTTTGCGGTTCGGGGCCGATGGTCGCCGCCGCGCGGCGTGATTTTGTCGGACAATGCCACTTGCCTGAAGACGAATTTTTCGCCGACTCCTTCGAAGTGTCGCACGCCAGTACCGTTCCCGTTGCAGGTTAACCGCCATGCCCGACGTTTATATTTCCCGACAGCCGCTGGTCAATCGCCAGAGCAAGATCATCGCCACCCGGCTCACATTGCATCGCGTCGCCGGCGCGACGACCAGCGACGCCGCCGCGGCGCTCGCCGCGCTCGCCGATTTCTGGCCGCAGGGTGAAAAACTGGTTTTCATCAACAGCGGCCAGACCCCGTGCGACGCGGCGCTGCTCGACTGGCCGCTGCCGGCCAACGCGACGATCGAAGTCGATTCGGGCTCGCTCAGCGGGCCGCACGCCGCGCCGTTGATCGCCGCGCTGCAGGCGGCCCAGCCTTCGCTGTGCCTGCGTTTCGACAGCCAGACGCCGGCCGCGCTGGAGAGCGGCGTGAGCTTGCGCTTCATCGCGCTCGACGCGCGGTGCCAGACCCCTGCGCAACTCAAGAGTCTGGCGCTGGCGCTGCAGCCCCACGCCATCGTGCTGGCATTCAACGTCGATGACAGCGCCGCTTTTCAGGCGTGTCTGGCGGCCGGGGTCAATGCCGCGGCGAGCTGGTTCTTCAAGAAACCGACGCAGGCGCCGGGCAAGGCGCTCAATTCGGGGCAGGCGCAGATCATCCGCGTGCTCAACCTGGTGCGCAAGAACGGCGACATCAGGGACATCGAGGCGGCGCTCAAGCAGGACGTGGCGCTCTCGTACAAACTGCTGCGCTACATCAATTCGGTTGGTTTCGGGCTGTCGTGCGAGGTGCAGTCGTTCCGTCACGCGGTCTCAATTCTCGGCTACGACAAGCTCAACAAGTGGCTGTCCTTGCTGCTGGTCACCGCCAGCCGCGACCCGATGGCGCCGGCGCTGATGCATACCGCGTTGACCCGTGCGCGGCTGATGGAGGTGCTGGCGCAGGGACTGGTCGAAAAGGCCGAATACGACAATCTGTTCATCACCGGCGCTTTCTCGCTGCTCGACGTCCTGCTTGGCGTGAGCATGGAGCGGGTGCTCGAGTCGATGAGTCTGCCCGAGTCGATCTCCGACGCGCTGCTCGGCTACGGTGGCGTCTATGGCCCTTTTCTCGATCTGGCGCGCGCCAGCGAGAACGGCGACGCCGATCTGCTGGCCGAGCAGGTGGCGCTGCTCGGCCTGTCGGCCGGCGAGTTCAACCGCGCGCAGCTGCAGGCGCTGGCCTTTGCCGATACGATGGAGCTGTAAGCGGGTAGGCGGGCAAGCCGATAAACTGCGCCGAGCGGCGCCGGGGAGTGACGCATGAGCGAAGACCACAGCAAGTCCAAGGCGAGCGACGCGCCGGCCGCTTCGGCGCCGCCGCCGGGTAGCCGCGCCAACGACTTCGCGATCGTCGGCATCGGCGCTTCGGCCGGCGGACTCGAGGCTTTCGAGCAGTTCTTCCGCGCCTTGCCGGCCGACAGCGGCCAGGCCTACGTCGTCGTCTCGCACCTCGATCCGAGCCACGTCAGCCTGCTCAGCGAAATCCTGCAGCGCAGCACCGCGCTGCCGGTGATCGAGGCGAACGACCAGCAGGCCGTCGAAGCCGATCACGTCTATGTCATCCCGCCCAACCGCGAGATGGCGATCTTCCACGCTACGCTGCAGCTGTCGACACCGGCGACGCCGCGCGGCCAGCGCCTGCCGATCGACGATTTCCTGATTTCGCTGGCCGACGATCAGGGGCCGCGCGCGGTCGGCATCATCCTGTCCGGAACCGGCAACGACGGCACCCAGGGACTGCTTCGCATCCAGGCCAAGGGCGGTTTGACGCTGGTGCAGGAGCCGGCCAGCGCCAAATACGACGGCATGCCGACGAGCGCCATCGAGGCCGGCTGCGCCAGCCGGGTGTTGGCGGTTCCCGACATGCCGGCGGCGCTGCTTGCCGCCGAGCGCCAGCGCGTCACGCGCGGCGCTTTGCCCGCTGCAGCGCCCTTGCTGGCGCCGCCCGCGACGCTGCCGGCGAGCGGCATCAACCGGCTGCTGATGGCGCTACGCGCGGCGACCGGACACGATTTTTCGAGTTACAAGCAGAGCACGATCAGCCGCCGCATCGAGCGGCGAATGGCGCAGCACGACCTCACCGACACCGGCGTCTATTTGCGCTACCTCAAGGAAAATCCGGCCGAAATGCAGGTGCTGTTCAAGGAGCTGTTGATCAACGTCACCAGTTTCTTCCGCGACCCCGAGGCCTTCGTCGCGCTCAAGGACGAGATCCTGCCGCAGCTCCTGGCCGGCAAACCCGAGGACTACGTTTTCCGCGTCTGGGTCGCCGGCTGCGCCAGCGGCGAGGAAGCCTACTCGATCGCCATCCTGCTGCGCGAAGCGATCGACCTGTTGGCCGAGAGCCACCAATCGACCTTCTCGACCCAGATCTACGCCACCGACCTTGACGACGACGCGATCGCCACCGCGCGCGTCGGCCACTATCCGCTCAACATCGCCGCCGACGTTTCCCCCGAGCGGCTGCGCCGATTTTTTACGCGCGACGAGACGGGCTTCCGGATCAAGAAGGAGATCCGCGAAATGGTCGTCTTCGCGGTGCAGAACGTCATCAAGGATCCGCCGTTCACCAAGCTCGACCTGCTCAGTTGCCGCAATCTGATGATCTACCTCGAGCCCGACCTGCAGAACCGCCTGATCCCGACCTTCCATTACGCGCTCAAGCCGGGCGGCATGCTCTTGCTGTCGTCGTCGGAAAGCATCGGCAACCACGCCGAGTTGTTTACCGCGGTCAACCGCAAGTGGAAGATCTACCGCGCCGAGCCCTCGGCCAACGCCAGCCGCGCGCTGATCAACCGCAGCCTCGCCTGGCAGAGCGCGAGCGGCAAGATTCCCGAGGGCGTGAGCAAGGCGGTGCGTCAGACCAACTTCGCCGAGCTCGCGATGCGCGTTCTGCTCAAGGCCTACGCGCCGGCGTCGGTGGTTGCCGACCGTCACGGCAACATCCTCTACGTCTATGGCGAGACCGGCAAGTACCTGCGCCCGGCGCCCGGCCAGGCCAGCCTCAACCTCGTCGACATGGCGCGCGAGGGCTTGCCGATGGAGCTGCGCATGGCGATGCAGTGCGCCGTCAGCCAGGGCCAGGCGACGCTGGCGCGCGAACTGTCGGTCAAGACCAACGGCGATTTTCAGACCGTCAGCCTGAGCGTTCGCCCGCTCGCCGACGAGGCGCGCCAGGGATTGCTGCTGGTGAGCTTCCAGGACCTGCCGCAACGCCAGGCTCCGGCAGTTACCGGCAAGCACGCGCGCCGGCCGCGCCCGGGCAGCGCCGCCGAGATGAGCCGCATCGAGGCGCTCGAAAGCGAGCTTAACTACACGCGCGAGAAGCTGCAGATCACCAGCGAGGAGCAGCAGTCGACCAACGAGGAGCTCAAGTCGGGCAACGAGGAACTGCAGTCGATCAACGAAGAGCTGCAATCGACCAACGAGGAACTCGAGACGTCGAAGGAGGAGCTGCAGTCGCTCAACGAGGAACTGATCACCGTCAATGCCGAGCTGCAGGGCAAGATCGAGCAGCTCGCCGACATGCAGAACGATCTTAAAAACCTGCTCGACAACATCAACGTCGGCACCATCTTTCTCGACCAGCATCTGCTGATCCGCCGCTTCACGCGCGACGCGACGCAGGCCTATCGCCTGGCCGCCACCGACATCGGCCGGCCGCTCGCCGACATCAAGTCGCAACTCATCGGTGACGACCTGCTCGAGCGCGCGCGCGCCGTCCTCGACACGCTGGTGCCGTGGGAGAGCGAACTGCAATCGGCGTCGGGGACGCGCTTTCTGGCGCGAGTCCAGCCCTACCGAACGCTCGACAATTTCATCGGCGGCGTGGTGCTGACCTTCACCGACATCAGTCAGCGCGTCGAGGCGCTCGCCGCTCAGGTCGCCCGCGAGCTCGCCGAAGCGATCGTCGATAGCGTTCGCGAACCGCTGCTGGTGCTCGACAGCGGTTTGCAGGTGGTCAGCGCGAGCCGTTCCTTCTACCAGTGCTTCGCGGTTTCGCCGAGCGAGACGCTCGGCCGGGCGATCTACGACTTGGGCGACGGCCAGTGGAATATTGCGGCACTGCGCGAACTGCTCGAGAACGTCCTGCCCAGCGACCAGTCGTTCGATGGCTACGTCGTCGACAGCGAGTTTCCGGTCATCGGGCATCGCCGCTTGCTGCTCAACGCGCGTCGCGTCGTCGGCAAGCTCGGCGCGCCGCCGCTGATCCTGCTGGCCATGGAGCCGGGCTAGGGCGCAACGCCGCGCCGGGCGGCGCTTTGCCGGGTGCTTGCCGCGAACGCCAACAAGCACGCGGCTTTCCCGGAGGGGGCGCGGGGAATGCCTTTTGCTGCGCTGTTGGGGCTTGCCTAAACGGGTACGGTGATCACCTACGTTTTCTCGCGCGGATACGCTGGGTTCCGCGCCTGACGCGCGGGCATACTTTCTTTTGCGTCGCCAAAAGAAAGTAGCGAAAGAAAAGGCGACCCCGGCTCCGCGGTCGGCTGCGCCGACTTCCCTGCGCTACTCGTTCAGCCGGGCGGCTGCGCAACTCGGGCCTACGGCCCTCAAACAGTGCTCGCCGACTTCCCCCGGCTGCCCTGTGCTGCTCGGCGCTCCACAGGGGGAAAAGCGTCTGAGCGCAACCGTCAGTGCCCGAAACTGCGATCGGTTTTACTCCTGCCCTCTGCGTCGTCGAGCAGCGCAGGGCGCACCCCAAGGGCACTTCTTCGCTGCGCTCAGGGCGCAGCGGAAAAAGGGGCGAGTTCCGCAGGCCCGCCCTGAGCGATGCTCAGCATCGCGAGGAAGTACTCCTGGGGTGCCCGTTGCGACCGAGCAGCGCAGAGCACCCGGCGCAGCCGGGCGACGCAGCGGGCGCGACTTCTTCTTGGATACTTCTTCTTGGCAAGACAAGAAGAAGTACCCCGCCGTCAAGGCGGAACCCCGCGGTTCAGGACAAGAAAACGCCGGCAAGTGCCTAACCCCTTATCGAACAGGGTCAATATGGAGTATCGTTCCCGCAGTCCTCAGGAGCGTCGCCATGAGCCAGGAAAATCCATTGCCGCCGTTTCGCGCCGCCGCCGAAGCCTGGGTTGCCGGCGAGCCGCCGGCTGCCGAGCCGGCCGAGTCGCGCAGCGCCGAAGAGTTGCTCTACGAACTGCGCGTGCACCAGATCCAGCTGGAAATGCAGAACGAGGCGCTGCGCGCCTCGCAGTTCGCGCTCGAGCAGGCGCGCGACCGCTACGTCGAACTCTATGACCTGGCGCCGGTCGGCTATCTGACGCTGACGCGCAGCGGCCTGATCGCGGAAGCCAATATCGCCGCCGCGACGCTGCTCGGCGTGGCGCGCAAGCAACTGCTCGACCAGCGCTTCGAGCGCTTTGTCGCCGGCACCGATCAGGACCTTTGGCAGCAGCAGTTCGCCGCGGTGATGACGCGCGGCGGGCGCTGTGCCTTCGAACTTGCTCTCAACAACGCCGAGGTGGCGAGTTTCGCGCGCCAGGTCCAGGTGCACGGGGCGCGCGTCGATTCCGCCGCCGGCCCGACGCTGCGCCTGACGCTGACCGACGTCAGCGGGCGCTACGCCAGCGAGGATCTGTTGCGCAAGCTTTCGCTGGCCGTCGAGCAGAGTCCGGAGAGCATCGTCATCACCAACCTCGCGGGCGAGATCGAATACGTCAACGAAGCCTTCGTTCGCATCGCCGGCTACTCGCGCGAGAAGCTGATCGGACGCAATATGAGCATCCTGCAGTCGGGCAAGACGCCGCGCGAAACCTACGTCGAGCTGTGGGACGCGCTGATCCACGGGCGTCACTGGAAGGGCGATTTCATCAACCGGCGCGAGGACGGCAGCGAATACGTCGAGTCGGCGATCATCACGCCGCTGCGCCAACCGGACGGACGCATCAGCCACTACGTGGCGGTCAAGGAAGACCTCACCGGCAAGAAGCGGCGCGGCCGCAAACTCGATTCCGACATTGCGCGAAGGCGCGGCTGGTAGCGCGTTTCGGCTGGCGCCAAACGCGTCGAAGAATGCTGTTGGCAAGTGCAAAAATCCTTTTATCATGCGTGAAATTGCGCTATTGTGGCGCGGCATGGGGCTGCCAGAGGCGGTCGACGCTACGCCGAGGTCGACACGGCGGACCCCGGCGTCGCTGTGCGCGGTTCGGCACGGCGTTTGGAGAATCGCCATGAGCCATGATACGCAGCTTTCGCCACGCCAGAAATTGAGGACCGACGCCGAGGCGGCGCTGCTCGGCGAATCGCCGCCCGAAGCGTCGAGCGACTTGCCGTCAGCCGATCATCTGCTGCACGAACTGCGCGTGCATCAGATCGAACTCGAGATGCAGAACGAAGCGCTGCGCCAGGCGCAGGTGGCGCTCGAGCAATCGCGCGACCGCTATCTCGACCTCTACGAATTGGCGCCGGTCGGCTACCTGACGATCAACCGCAGCGGCGTCGTCGTCGATGCCAACATCACCGCTGCGACGCTGCTCGGCGTTAAGCGCGGGGAACTCAAAAATCAGCGTTTCGACCGCTTCGTCGCCGCTGCCGAAGTCGACCGCTGGCAGCACAAGTTCTCTGGCGTGATGATTCGCGGCGGTCTGCAGTCGTTTGAACTCGCGCTGGGCGTCGCCGACCGCCAGGTGCAAGTCAGTTGCCTGCGCGTCGAGGGGCGCGATGCTGGTGAGGGCGGCCACACGCTGCGCATGACGCTCACCGACATCAGCGAGAAGAAGCGCCTGGACGACGAGCTGGCGCGTCATCGCCAACATCTCGAAGCGCTGGTTTTCGCGCGCACCGCCGAACTGGCCGCGGCGCGCGACGCCGCCGACGCCGCCAACCGCGCCAAGAGCTCGTTCGTCGCCAATATGAGCCACGAAATCCGCACGCCGATGAACGCCATCCTGGGCATGGCACACGTGCTGCGACGCAGCGGCGTGACCGCCGAGCAGGCCGCGAAGCTCGACAAGATCGACGCTGCGGGACGACACCTGGTCACGCTGATCAACGACATCCTCGACTTGGCCAAGATCGACGCCGGCAAGATCGTCCTCGAACAACGCGATTTTCGCCTCGCCGACCTGCTGGCGTCGATCGACGTGCTGGTCGGCAACAGCATCCGCGCCAAGGGGCTGGCGCTGCGCGTCGACCTTGCCGGTCTGCCGCCGGTGCTGCACGGTGATTCGATGCGGCTCGCCCAGGCGCTGGTCAACTACCTCTCCAACGCGTGCAAGTTTACCGAGCGCGGCAGCATCGTACTCAAGGGGCGAGTCGTCGAAGACAACGTGGACAGTTACGCGCTGCGCTTTACCGTCAGCGACACCGGCATCGGCCTGTCGGCCGAGCAGCAACAGCATTTGTTCCAGGTTTTCGCGCAGGCCGACAGTTCGACCACGCGCACCTACGGCGGCACCGGCCTGGGCCTCGCGCTGACCCGGCGCATCGCCCTGTTGATGGGCGGCGAGGTCGGTGTCGATAGCGCGCCGGGGCAGGGCAGCACCTTCTGGATGAGCGTTCGGCTGGGCAAGGAGCGAGGCGATTTTCGCGTCGCCGGCGAGACCGCCGCCGAGTCGAACGAGGCCCGATTGCGGCGCGCGCATCGCGGCGCGCGCATCCTGCTCGCCGAGGACGATGCTTCATCTCAGGAGGTGATGCGCCTGCTGCTCGATGGCACCGGCTTGCTCGTCGATTTCGCCGAAAACGGCGAGCAGGCCATTCAGTTCGCGCAGCACAACGATTACGCGCTGATCCTGATGGACGTGCAGATGCCGAAGATGAGCGGGCTGGCCGCGACGCGCGCCATTCGCGCCTTGCCGGGGCGGCAGGAGACGCCGATCGTGGCGCTCACCGCCAACGTTTTCGACGAGGACCGGCGGATGTGCCTGGCGGCGGGAATGAACGATTTTGTCGCCAAACCGGTCGAGCCCGAACCGCTGTTCTCGACGCTGCTGCAGTGGCTCAGGCGTCCTTGAGCCCTACTCGCCCAGATACGCTTCGCGCACCCTGGGATTTTCGAGCAGTTTCGCCGAGTCGTCGGTCAGCGTGATTTCGCCGCTTTCCATGACGTAGGCGCGCCGGCTGACTTCGAGCGCGAGCTTGGCGTTCTGCTCGACGAGCAGCACAGTCATCCCTTCGTCGGCGACGGTGCGGATCACCTCGAAGATTTTTTGCACCATCAACGGCGCGAGCCCCATCGACGGTTCGTCGAGCAGCAGCAGCTTGGGCCGGCTCATCAGCGCGCGGCCGATCGCCAGCATCTGCTGTTCGCCGCCCGAGAGCGTCCCGGCCAGTTGCTGCGCGCGCTCCGCAAGGCGCGGAAAAAGCGAGAAGACGTGGTGCTGGTCGGCGGCGATGGCGGCCTTGTCGTCGCGGATGTAGGCGCCCATCAGCAGGTTTTCGACGATCGACATGCGCGGGAAGACGCCGCGTCCTTCGGGAACCAGCGCGATGCCCTGGGAAATAAGTTGATGCGGCGCCAGCGCCGAAATTTCGCGGCCACCATAACGCACGCTGCCGCCGGCGGCGTTGAGCAGGCGCGAGAGCGCCTTGAGCGTGCTGGTCTTGCCGGCGCCGTTGGCGCCGATCAGCGCGACCATCTCGCCGTCATTGACGTGGAAGCTGATGCCGCGCACCGCCTGGATGCCGCCGTAGGCGACGCGTAGTCCGGTTACCTCAAGCAAGGCTGCCTCCCAGATAAGCTTCGATGACCTTGGGATCCTTCTGCACGACCGACGGCACGTCTTCGCAGATCTTCTCGCCGTAGTCGAGCACCGCGACGCGGTCGCACAATCCCATCACCAGTTTGACGTCGTGCTCGATCAGCAGCACGGTGATTCCGTCGCTGCGGATTCCCTCGATCAGCGTTCGCAGTCCCTCGGTTTCGGTGCCGTTCATTCCCGCCGCCGGTTCGTCGAGCGCCAAGAGCTTGGGGTCGGTGGCCAGCGCGCGGGCGATTTCGAGCCGCCGCTGGTCACCGTACGACAGGTGGCGCGCCAGATCGTCGGCGCGGTCGGCGATATTGACGTAGTGCAGCAGCTCTTCGGCGCGCCGCCGGATCGCCGCTTCCTCGCGTCTCGTTCGCGAATCGTGCAGCACGGCGCCGATGACGCCGGCGTGCGTGCGCACGTGGCGGCCGACCATCACATTTTCCATCGCGCTCATGTTGCCGAACAGCCTGATGTTCTGGAAGGTTCGCGCGATGCCGCATTTGGCCGCCAGATGCGGCGCGCTGGCCTTGAGCTTGTCGCCGGCGAAAATGAGTTCGCCGCCGTCGGGATGGTAGAGGCCGGTGAGTACGTTGAAGAAGGTCGTCTTGCCGGCGCCGTTGGGGCCGATCAGTCCGTAGATCTCGCCTTTCCGGATCGACAGAGACACGTCGGTGAGCGCCTTGACGCCGCCGAAATGCTTGGCGATGTTTCGCGCTTCGAGCAGATTGGCGCCCATCATTCGCCCTCCTTGAGGACGTCGCTTGACTCGCCGCGGAATTCGCGCCTTCGCGTCGTCGATGGCCAGATTCCGGCGGGACGATAGAGCATGACGACGATCAGCGCGAGTCCGAAGAGCAGCATGCGCAGCGCCTCGGGGTCGAGCAGGATCTTGCCGAAGATCGCCGTCTGCACCGGACCGGCGCCGTGGCGGAAGATCTCGGGCAGGATGGTGAGCAGCACGCCGCCGAGGATCACCCCGGGGATGTTGCCCATGCCGCCGAGCACCACCATGCAGAGAACCATCACCGATTCCATCAGGTTGAACGACTCGGGGCTGACGAAGCCCTGGAATCCCGCGAACAGACCGCCGGCGACGCCGCCGAAGGAAGCACCCATGGTAAAGGCCAGCAGCTTGATGTTGCGCGTGTTGATTCCGCACGCCTTGGCGGCGACCTCGTCCTCGCGGATGGCGACCCAGGCGCGGCCGATTCGCGAGTTCTCGAGGCGGATGGTGACGAAGACGATGAATAGCGCCAGCGCCAGGAACAGATAGTAGTAGGCGTGCAGCGACGGCACGGTGAAGCCGAGCACCGAGAGCGGCTTGGCCAGCGTGATTCCGCCCATCTGGATCGGGTCGATCCCCGAGATTCCCTGCGGCCCGTTGGTGATGTTGACCGGCGAGTTCAAGTTGTTCATGAAGATGCGGACGATCTCGCCGAAGCCGAGCGTGACGATCGCCAGGTAGTCGCCGCGCAGGCGCAGCGTCGGCGCGCCGAGCAGCGCGCCAAAGAGGCCGGCGAGCGCGGCGCCGGCCGGAATGATCAGCCAGATCGGCAGATGCAGTCCGAAGTGCGGGCTGGCGAGCAGCGCGTAGAGGTAGGCGCCGACCGCATAAAAAGCGATATAGCCCATGTCGAGCAGGCCGGCGAAGCCGACGACGATGTTGAGTCCGAGCGCCAGCATGATGTAGAGCATCGCAAAATCGATGATGCGCAGCCACGAGTTGCCCAGCGTGCTGCCGACCATGAACGGGAAGGCGGCGAGCGCAAGCCCCATGAGCGCGGTGGCGATGATCGCCGCGCGCTTGTCGTGACGCAGTGATTCGAGGGTCAGCGTCATCATGCGCGCTCCGAGACTTTTTCGCCGATCAGCCCCGACGGACGGAAGACGAGAACACCGATCAGCACAAAGAAGGCGAAGATATCCTGGTAGTTGCTGCCCAGGAAGCCGCCGGTGAAATCGCCGATGTAGCCGGCGCCGAGCGATTCGATCAGGCCGAGCAGGATGCCGCCGAGCACCGCGCCGGCGATGTTGCCGATGCCGCCGAGCACCGCCGCGGTGAAGGCCTTGAGGCCGAGCATGAAGCCCATGTAGTAGTGCGCGATCGAGTAGTTGGCGCTGACCATCAGTCCGGCGACCGCGGCCAGCGCCGAGCCGATGACGAAGGTCAGCGAAATGATCTGGTTGATGTTGACGCCCATCAGCTGCGCGATCGGCGGATTTTCGGACGTTGCGCGCATGGCGCGGCCGAGCCGCGTATGGTCGATCAGCGCGATCAGCGCGGCCATCAGCAACGCGGCAATCAGCACGATGGCGACCTGCACGCTGGTAATCGTCGCGCCCAGGATCTCGTGTTCGGAGACCGGCAGAATCGGCGGAAAAGCGTGATAGTTGCGGCCCCAGACCAGCATCGCGAGGTTCTGCAGCACGATCGAAACGCCGATCGCGGTGATCAGCGGCGCCAGCTTGGGCGCGCGGCGCAGCGGCCGATAGGCGATGCGTTCGATGGCGTAGCCGACCGCCATGCAGACCGCTGAAGCAGCGATCAAGGCGACCAGAATCACGATATAGACGGGCAGGCCGCTGCCGGCGAGCAGCTTGATGACGGTCAGCGCGACCATCGCGCCGATCATCACCACCTCGCCGTGCGCGAAGTTGATCAGCCCCATGATGCCGTAAACCATCGTGTAGCCGAGCGCGACGAGCGCGTAGATGCTGCCGAGCACCAGGCCGTTGATGATCTGCTGGATGAATATATCCATCGGTGTCGATTGCCTGAATTTGTTCTGAATAACTCAGTTGACCACAACGAGCACAACGATCACGAAGAAAAAACAATCGTTTGCAGCGTATTGATCGATCACCCACAAGGAGAGTTACAAAAACCTCTGAGCCAAGGATCTTCGGTCTGCTCGTTGTGTCCGTTGTACCCCAAGGGTATTTCCTGTGGGGCATGTCGTTGTGGTTCGAACTGTGCTTTCGAGAATTATGCCAATTGGTTTTTTCGAAAAACAAACAGCACCCGCGGGTGCCGTTTGTCCTGTGCGCGACGCGCTTACTTCTTCGCTTCAGCAGCCGGTGCTTCGGCCGGTGCCGCAGCGGCTTCGGCCGGCGCGCCGCCGATCGTCTCGCGGTACTCCCACTTGCCGTCCTTGACCTGATAGAGGCTGATTGAACCGCCCTTGAGGTCGCCCTTGTCGTCGAACTGCACCTTGGCCGTCACGCCCTGATAATCGGTCTTGCCGATTTCGGGCAGGAACTTGGCCGATTCGACCGAGTTGGCGCGCTTCATGGCGTCGACCATCACCATCACGGCGTCATAGACGTAAGGCGCGTAGAGCTGGATCTGGCCGTACTTGGCGGTGAACGCGTCGCCGAAGGCCTTGCCGCCGGGCATCTGGTCGAGCGGAACACCCGGCAGCGAGCAGTACTGGCCTTCGCTGGCGGCGCCGGCGAGCTTGATGAATTCCGGTGTGCAGCCGCCGTCGCCGGTCAGGAACTTGGCTTTGAGGCCCAGCGATTTCATCTGCTTGGCCATCGGGCCGCCCTGCGCGTCCATGCCGCCGTAGACGATGACGTCGACTTTCTTCGATTTGATCTTGGTCAGGATCGCGGCGAAGTCGGTCGCCTTGTCGTTGGTGAACTCGCGTGCGACGACCTTGGCGCCAGCGGCGACCACCCCTTTTTCAACCTCGTCGGCCAGACCCTGGCCGTAGGCCGTGCGGTCGTCGATGATCGCTACCGTCTTGCCGGCCATCTGCTTGGCGGCGTACTCGCCGAGCACCTTGCCTTGCTGAACGTCGTTGGCCATGACGCGGAAGGTGGTGGCGAAGCCCTGTTGGGTGTACTTCGGGTTGGTCGCCGACGGCGAGATCTGCGGAATGCCCGCGTCGGAATAGATTTTTGACGCGGGAATCGTCGTTCCCGAGTTGAGGTGGCCGATGACGCCATTGACCTTGGCGTCGACCAGCTTCTGCGCGACGATGGTGCCCTGCTTCGGGTCGGCCTGGTCGTCTTCGGCAACGAGTTCGAACTTGATCTTGGCGCCGCCGATTTCGATCGCCTTGGTGTTGAGTTCATCGACCGCCATGCGCGCGGCATTCTCGTTGTCCTTGCCGAGGTGCGCCTGCGGACCGGTGAGCGGCGCGACGTGGCCGAGCTTGACGGTGACTTCGGGCGTCGGCGCCGGCGCGGCGGGGGCGGGAGCTGCAGCGGCCGGGGCGGGCGCCGCCTTGGGCTCTTCTTTCTGACCACAGCCGATCATGGCGATGGCGGCGGCGAGTGCAAGCGTGATGCTGGGAATTCGCGAATACGACATGTTCAATTACCTCCGGATGCGGTGAGAATCAAAAGAGCCCGGCTTGGCCGGAAATCAGGCGGGCTGGCCGCCGCAGATCGCCGGAAAATCGGGCTTGAATGGATAACGAAAGGTATGTAAGCACTAAGCGTGCCCGAGTCCGCCGAAGCGCAGGCGCGCCGGGATCTCCCGGGAAGCACGCTTTTCCCCAGTCATCCCGAACGATTCGACAAGACCGGAACAGCGCTTGTTCCTGGCATGCCAACGATTTGGCACACGTTTGGTGCGTCGTTGTCGACGAGGCGCACCGGTTTGGTGATGGGGTCGGGGCCGTCAAAGCAAAAAAAAAGACCGGTAATCCGGTCTTTCTGGGGGGTGAAGTCAGCTCTTACTTGAGGCTCAGAATCCACTTGACCAGCTTGGTCGCCTCTTCGGGTTTGACCGTCGTGTTCGGCGGCATCGGAACTTCACCCCAGGAACCCTTGCCACCCTTGAGGACCTTTTCGACGAGCTTGGCTTCGGCATCCTTCTGGCCGGCGTATTTCTTGGCGACATCCTTGTACGCCGGACCGACGATCTTTTTGTCGACGGTATGGCAGGCCAGGCAGTTCTTGGCCTTGGCCAGCGCCTCGTCGGCCTGCGCCGCGCCGGCCGACAACAGTCCAGCGGCGACCAGCAGGGTTAGGGGTAGGGTCTTCATTCTGTGTCTCCGTTGATGAAAGAGTATTGCCCGCCGGGCGATCATATTCCAATTTGCTGATCAACCTCAAGCTTGGCGTGTCGCCCGCCAGCGCCGCAGGTCGCGCCGCCGAGGCGGCGACCCGCGTGGCGGTCAATAGTGCCCGGAACTCGCGAGCAGTACCCCGGCACCGACGAAGATGCCGCCGAACAGACGATTCTGCGCGCGCCAGGCGCGTGGCGCATGCAGCCAGCGAGCCAGGCGCGTGGCGAGCAGCGCGTAGCACGACATCACCAGCGTATCGACGCTGCACATGGTCAGGCCGATGATCAAAAATTGCAGCGCCTGCGGGCGCGCCGGATCGACGAACTGCGGCGTCAGCGCGGCGATGAAGACGATCGCCTTGGGGTTGGTGAGGTTGACCAGCAAGCCCTCGATGAACAGACCACGCTGCGTCAGCCGCGGCGCGTCATCGTCGATCGCCGCTGGTCTGGCGCGCCATTTCTGGACGCCGAGCCAGATCAGGTAGGCGGCGCCGCAGAGCTTGACGACGTCGAAGGCCAGCGCCGACGTTTCGAGCAGCGCGCCGAGGCCGGCGGCGACGACGGTGATCTGGATGAGCAGCGCGCATTGCAGGCCGAGGATCAGGCGCAGCGCCGCCCAGTAGCCGTAGCGCAGCCCGGCGCTCATCGACGCGGCGGCGCCCGGGCCGGGAGAGACGGCGATCAGGATCGCCGCGGCGAGAAAGCCGAGCCAGAGCGAAAGTGACATCAGCGTGCCATCAGCGCCGCTTGAGCTGGGAGAGGTCGCGCACCGCGCCGGTGGCCGCCGAGGTCGCCATCAGACCGTAGGCCTGCAGCGCCTTGGAGACGACGCGCGGACGCGGCGCTGCCGGTTGCCAGCCGGCATCGCCCTTGGCCTCCATCGCCGCGCGGCGCGCCTTGAGCACCTCGCTGCTGACGGCCAGGTGAATCTTGCGCTTGGGAATATCGATTTCGATGATGTCACCTTCCTCGATCAGCCCGATGGCGCCGCCCTCGGCGGCTTCAGGCGAAACGTGGCCGATCGACAGCCCCGAAGTGCCACCCGAGAAGCGCCCGTCGGTGAGCAGCGCGCAGGCCTTGCCCATTCCCTTGGATTTGAGGTACGAGGTCGGGTAGAGCATCTCCTGCATGCCGGGTCCGCCTTTGGGGCCTTCGTAGCGGATCACGACGACGTCACCGGCGACGATCTCATCGGCGAGAATCGCTGTGACCGAGTCGTCCTGGCTTTCGAAGATTCGCGCTCTTCCGGAGAATTTCCAGATGCTTTCATCGACGCCTGCCGTTTTGACGATGCAGCCGTCGAGTGCGATGTTGCCGTAGAGCACCGCCAGGCCGCCTTCCTGCGAGTAGGCGTTGGCGCGGTCGCGAATGCAGCCGTGGGTGCGGTCGAGGTCGAGCTCGGGAAAACGCTTGTCCTGCGAGAACGCGGTCTGCGTCCGAACGCCGCCGGGCGCCGCCTTGAAGAAAGTCGAGACCTTGAGGTCGTGGGCGCGCATGCTGTCCCAGGTCGACAGCGCATCGTCGAGCGTCTTGGCATGGACCGTCGGCACGTTGCTGTGCAGCAGGCCGGCGCGATCGAGTTCGCCGAGAATGCCGAAAATTCCGCCGGCGCGATGCACGTCCTCGACGTGGTACTTGTCGGTTGCCGGAGCGACCTTGCACAGGCAGGGGACCTTGCGCGACAGGCGGTCGATGTCGGCCATGGTGAAATTGACGCCGGCTTCCTGCGCTGCGGCCAGGAGGTGCAGCACGGTATTGGTCGATCCGCCCATCGCCACGTCGAGCGTCATGGCGTTTTCGAAGGCTTCGAACGAGCCGATTGCGCGCGGCAGAACCGAACCGTCATTTTGCTCGTAATAGCGTTTGCACAGCTCGACGATCTGCCGGCCGGCCTTGAGGAAAAGCCCCTTGCGGTCGGCGTGCGTGGCGACCAGCGTACCATTGCCGGGCAACGAGAAGCCCAGCGCTTCGGTCAGGCAGTTCATCGAATTGGCGGTGAACATTCCCGAGCACGAGCCGCAGGTCGGACACGCCGAGCGCTCGATTTCGTCGAGTTCGGCGTCGGAGACGCTGCTGTCGGCGGCCTTGACCATCGCATCGACGAGGTCCAAGTGGATGATCTGACCGCTCGGCGCCTTGTACTTGCCGGCTTCCATCGGTCCGCCCGAGACGAAGATGGTCGGGATGTTGACGCGCATCGCCGCCATCAGCATTCCCGGCGTGATCTTGTCGCAGTTCGAGATACAGATCATGGCGTCGGCGCAGTGCGCGTTGACCATATATTCGACCGAGTCGGCGATCAGGTCGCGCGACGGCAGCGAATAGAGCATGCCGTCGTGGCCCATGGCGATGCCGTCGTCGACGGCGATGGTGTTGAATTCCTTGGCGATGCCGCCGGCCCGCTCGATCTCGGCGGCGACCAACTGGCCCATGTCCTTGAGGTGCACGTGGCCGGGAACGAACTGGGTGAAGGAGTTGACGACCGCAATGATCGGTTTGCCGAAATCGCCGTCCTTCATTCCGGTCGCGCGCCAAAGCGCGCGGGCGCCGGCCATGTTGCGGCCGTGGGTCGACGTACGGGAGCGATATTCAGGCATGTGCATCTCCAAAATAGGGGCGGCCAAGCTTGGCGCGATAGAATGTCGATTCTAGCCCAAACCCACCGAGGTGTTTAGCCCGTGTTAATCCACCCGCAGTTCGATCCGATCGCCATTTCGCTCGGGCCCCTGGCGATCCGCTGGTACGGCCTGATGTATCTGGCGGCCTTTTTGCAGTTCTGGTGGCTCGGCAAGCGGCGCATCGAAACGCAGCCGCAACTTGCGCGAAGTGGCTGGACCGTCGCGCAACTCGACGACCTGCTGTTTTACGGGGTGCTCGGCGTGATCGTCGGCGGACGTTTGGGGCAGGTGTTGTTCTACGAGCCGGGCTATTATTTTTCGCATCCGCTCGACATCGTCGCGGTGTGGAAGGGCGGCATGTCGTTCCACGGCGGCTTCCTCGGCGTGCTGGTGGCGATGGCGCTGTATGCGCGCAAGAACGGGCGCGTCTGGCTCGAGATCACCGACTTCATCGCGCCGCTGGTGCCGCTGGGACTCGCTGCCGGCCGCATCGGCAATTTCATCAACGGCGAACTGTGGGGGCGCGTCTGCGACCCGGCGCTGCCTTGGGCGATGGTCTTTCCGCAGGTCGACAATCTGCCACGCCACCCGTCGCAGCTTTATCAGGCGGGCCTCGAGGGCTTGCTGTTGTTCGTCGTGCTGTGGTTCTTTGCGCGTGGCGCGCGGCCGCGCGGCGCCGTTTCGGGCGTTTTCCTGATCGGCTACGGCAGTCTGCGCTTCGTCGCCGAGTATTTCCGCACGCCCGACGCGGGAATCTTCGGCCTCTCCGAGGTGATCAGCATGGGGCAGTGGCTGTCGCTGCCGATGATCGTGATCGGCGTCGCGATGCTCGTCTGGTCGTCGCGCCGATGACGCCGGGCGACCGCCTGCGCAACGCGGCAAGCGCATGATTCGAGCGCGGATCGACCCCCAAGACTGTTTTTTTGCAGGATAATTCTTCTTTTTTGCATCATCATCTAAAGGAAACGCAATGAACCTGTCGCACATCGAACACATCGGAATCGCCGTCAAGAGCCTCGAAGAGGCGATCCCGTTCTGGGAAAAGCAGCTCGGCCTGAAGTGCTATGCCATTGAAGAAGTCAAGGAACAGAAGGTGCGTACCGCTTTCTTCAAGATCGGTCAATCCAAAATCGAACTGCTCGAATCGACCGACCCGGAAGGTCCGATCGGCAAGTTCATCGAGAAGAAGGGCGAGGGCGTCCATCACGTCGCGGTCGCCGTCGAGGGGCTGCAAGCCAACCTCACCGAACTCGAAGGCAAGGGCGCGCAGCTGATCGACAAGACGCCGCGCAAGGGCGCCGAAGGCCTCAACATTGCCTTCGTGCATCCGAAGGCGACGCGCGGCGTGTTGCTCGAGCTGTGCGAGAACCCCAACAAGTAAGCGACCGGCGGTCCGTGAACGGGCCGCAACCGAGCGCAGCCTCCTCTTGCCGAGGCTGCGCGCAGAAGCGCGGGCGTCGATGAACTGGTCTTTCTTGCCGCCAACGCACGCCGAGAACAAGGCGGCGTTCTTCGATTCCGACAGCGCCGCGCGCTGGCTTGCCGGGCAGCCGCAAGCCAACGCGGTGGCCATGCTGGCCGGTCTGCTGGCGCAGATCGATGCCTTCAATACCTGCCGCGTGGCGCCGCGCGAACGCTTCGCCAGCCTCGAGGTGCTGCGCAAGTCGGTGTTTGCGGTCTGCGGCGAAAGCCTGCGCCGCTTCGAACACAAGGCCTTGCCGCTGCTGCCTGGCGAACAGCTGGCCTTCGATCAGACGCGAAGGCTATGGCGCGCCTGTGCGCTGGCCTATCTGCACTGCCTCTGCGCTGCGCTTGCCAACGATCCGGCGATTGTCGATCAGAGTGCGCTGGTCGCGCATCGTGCGCTCTCGTGCCTGCGCCAGGAACAGATGAGTTGTTACCTCGCCGGCGGCGAGCTCGACGACGATTTCTGGACCGTCGCGCACGCGCTATGGGCGGCCGCCGAAGCGCTGGGAATCACGCGTTCGCCGCTGGCCGATCCCTTGCTCAGGGAAACGCTCGAATCGACGGTCAGCGGCCAATATGCCATGGCCTTGCTGCTGCATCTGGCGCGTCCGTCTTCGCTTTCGCGCGCACAATTGGCGGCCACCAGCCGCTGGTTCTCGCGCTGGCGCGAACAGGCCAAGGTGCAGCGCACGCCTGATGCCGGGCCCGAGTCGTGTGCGCTCGCGCTCGATCTGTCGTCGGCGGCGCCGTTTCATGATCAGCGAACTGCGGCCGGCGTCGCGCGCTGGTTGTCGCTCGGCAAGGTGCTGCGCAAGATGCGCGAACGGCGGCGTCTGCTGGCCGCCGGCGAGTCGCCGGAAAGCCTCAAGCTCGGCGGCGGCTTGTCGTCGGCCGAGTGCACCGCCTTGCTCGTTGCGCTGGACGATCGGCTGAGCGATCCGCAGGTCGCCAAGATACCCGATCAAGGCGAATCGATCGTGCTCGCCGCGGGGCTCGAGAATGCCTACCGGCTGCTCGGCGGGATTGCGCTCAAGGAAGAGGCGTCGTCGTTCACCAGTCAGCTCATCGTCGACCAGCTGGCGGTGTTCGGCCACGTCGTACGCGAGCTTGCGGCCAGCGGCGATAGCGCCGCCGAACTGTGGCGGCTGGTGCGCCGCGACGATGACCAGGTGCAATTGACGCGCAACGCCGCCGACGGCGCGCGTCTGCTACTCAGGAGCCTGCTCGTCATTCGTCTGCCGGCCGATGGGCGGCAGGTCCTGGCGACGGTCAACAGCCTCTGTTCGCGTCGCGACGGCCGTCTGTGCGTCAGCGCCAGCCTGCTCGCCGGGACGCCGACGGCGCTCTTGGCCGAAGTGCGCGAGAAACCGGCCGGGATGGTTACGCGCCATCCGGCCGTGCTGCTGAGCAATGCGGCCGATGCGACGCGACAGATATTCTTGCCGGCGGGTTTGCCGGGCCGAGCGTTGGCGATCCGCTTTTTCGATTCGACCGGGCAGCCATTGCCCGGCCTGGTGCTGGCCGATTGCGCTGCGCATGGCGGCGATAGCGAACGCTGGAGCGTCGCCCGCTAGACGATTGGCGAGGCGACTGGCGCGCGCGGATCAGAGTAAAATCGGCGCATGAAAATGTTGCTGGTACTGACCACCCTGCCTGATTTGGCGAGCGCGCAAGCGCTGGCTAGCTTGCTCGTCGACGAGCGGCTGGCGGCCTGCGTCAACATCCTGGCGCCGTGCCAGTCGATCTATCGCTGGCAGGGCGCGGTCGAGCGCACCGACGAAGTACCTGTGCTGATCAAGACCAGCGAGGCGCGCTATGCCGCGCTCGAGGCGGCGATCGTCGCGCAGCACCCGTACCAGACGCCCGAGATCATCGCGTTGCCGGTGGGGCGAGGCCTGCCTGCCTATCTCGCCTGGATCGGCGCCGAAACTCGGGTTGGCCAATGGACGATGCCGTGAGCGGCCGCTTGCTGCGCTGGCTGGCGCTGCTTCTGCTGTTGGCCGGAGGGGCGTCGGCGGCCGATCTGTTGCCGCCGGCGCAGGCCTTCAAGCCGAGCGCGATGGCGGCGGACGGCCAGACCATCGTGGTCCGCTTCGAAATCGCCAAGGGCTACTATCTTTACCGCGACAAGTTCCGTTTTTCAGCCGATCCGGCGAGCGTTGAGCTGGGGGCGGCGAGCTTGCCCAAGGGCCAGCCAAAGGTCGATGAGACCTTCGGTACGGTCGAAGTTTATTATCGTGAGGTGCTGGTTCGCCTGCCGGTCGAGCGCAACAGTTCTGGGACGCTGCCGCTGACGCTGCGCGTCAGCTCGCAGGGCTGCGCTGACGCGGGCGTCTGCTATCCGCCGCAGCAGCAGACGCTCAGGCTCGAACTGCCCGATCCGTCGACGGCGCCCGCCGTGCCGCAGACCAGCGGCAACGAATCGGGGCGCATCGCGCAACTGCTCAAGAATGCCGAACTGTGGCTGGTGGTGCTCAGTTTCTTCGGCTTCGGTCTGCTGCTCTCGCTGACGCCTTGCGTCTTTCCGATGCTGCCGATTCTTTCGGGGATCATCGTCGGCGCCGGCCGTGACGGTCACGGCGTGTCGCATGGTCGCGGCTTCGTGCTGTCGCTCTCTTACGTCATCGGCATGGCGGTGGCGTACGCGGCGGCGGGAGTCGCCGCCGGGCTGTCCGGTACGCTGCTCTCTTCGTCGCTGCAAAATTCCTGGGTGCTCGGCGGCTTTGCGCTGATTTTCGTCGTCTTGGCGCTATCGATGTTCGGTTTCTACGAACTGCAGCTGCCGACCTTTGTGCAAAGCCGCGTCTCGGACGAGGCGGCGCAGATCAAGGGCGGTTCGCTGCCCGGCGTCGCGCTGATGGGCGCGCTCTCGGCGATCATCGTCGGCCCCTGCGTCGCCGCGCCGCTGGCCGGTGCCTTGCTCTACATCGGGCAGAGCGGCGACGCGCTGCAGGGCGGTCTGGCGCTGTTCTTCATGGCGCTGGGCATGGGCGTTCCATTGCTCGTCGTCGGCGTCTCGGCGGGGACGCTGTTGCCCAAATCCGGCGCGTGGATGGTCGCCGTCAAGAAAGCCTTCGGCGTGATCCTGCTGGCCAGCGCGTTGATGCTCGTCGCGCCGCTGGTCCCGGCCGCCGTGCTGCTGGCGGGGTGGGCACTGCTCTTGATCGTTCCGGCGATCTACCTCAAGGCCATCGATCCGCTGCCGCCGCATGCCGGCAACTGGGCGCATTTCTGGAAAGGCATCGGCGTGGTGATGCTGATCGCCGGCGCCGCGTTGCTGGTCGGCGCACTTTCCGGCGCCAGGGATCCCTGGCAGCCGCTCGCCGGGCTGCGTGGCGCTGCGGCCAGCGAAGCTCCGCGTCTGCCTTTCGAGCGCGTCGCCTCGCTCGCCGAGCTCGATTCGCGGATCAAGTCGTCGGGCAAACCGCTGATGCTCGATTTTTACGCCGACTGGTGCGTGTCGTGCAAGGAGATGGAGCGCGAGACCTTTGCCGACCCGCGCGTGCAGCACAAGCTCGCCGGCTTTACGCTGCTGCAGGCCGACGTCACCGCCAACTCGGCCGACGACCAGGCGCTGCTTTCGCGTTTCAAATTGTTCGGGCCGCCCGGTATCGTCTTTTTCGACGCGCAGGGGCGCCAAGTCGACACCGTTCGCATCGTCGGCTTCCAGAACGCCGAGGCTTTTCTGGCGACGCTGGCGCGTCTTGACTGAGCTGGCAATCGATCAGTTCTTGGCGCCGAGCGATCTTGCGGTGAGCGCCGCATAAGCGCTGAAGCCCACCAGGAGTCCGCCGCCAAGGATCGCCACCAGGCTCCCTCGGCTATCGCCGAGGATGAGCGCCCCGGTGCTCGCGGTCAGCAGGCAGGAGGCCCACAGCGCCGCGCGCAGCAGCCTTTTGGCGAGCGTTCTGCCCGACGGCCAGAGCAGCAGGCACGCCGTCAAAGCCAAGAGCAGGACCGCCGCGACTTTAATGTGCCCCACTGCGCTTCGGTGCCTTACTGACGCTGCAGCGCGGGTGTGTCTTCGGCTGATCGGGAGAGCATCACCAGCGTTTGCAGACCGATCACGCCGTCGCTCTGGATTCCCGCCTGGCTCTGGAAATTGGCGATCAACTGGCGCAGCGCAAGCCGCTTGCTTGTGCTGGCGCCAAGCCGTTCAAGCAGCCAGGGCGGCGGTGTTTTCATGAGCTCGCTCAGCGCTTTTTGCGTCAGCGGTCCGTTGGCGAGCTCGGCTGACGGCGGCCGCCAGAGCAGCGTGAACTTTCCCGTCCAGTAAAAAGCCAACTGGCCAAGCGTCAGCGTCACCGCCTGGCCATCGATCAGCAGCTTCGCCTGATCGGCCTTGACCGATTCGAGCAGGGCATGGATCTCGCGCTGATCGCCGCCGCGCAGCGTCAGCACGGCGGGCAGGTTGAACTGGCTGAACTGCTGCCAGTTCTTGTTGCTTGCGCTTAAGCAGCGCAGTTGGGATCGGTTCGCCGCCAGGCAGGCGTCCTTTTCGCTTGCCGCCGAGTCAGCCGTTTCGCCGGCAACGTCCCAGAGCTTGAGCAATGAACGGTAAGCCGCCGCTTCCTTGCCGGGCGATGAGAAAAGCGGCTGTCCGGATTCGCCAGCGAGCGTCGCCACCTCAGCTTTCCGCTCGGACGCCATGCCTTGAAAGAGCGGCGCAGACGACGGCCAGATGAGCCACAGGCCGGCGACGATCGCCAGGCCGGCGGCGAGAGCGCCCCAGCGCCAGCCGGCGGGCCACGAGCGCCGAGCGGCTGGCTCGTCGGCGAATACTTCGCGTGCCGCGTGGCCAACGATACGGCGACTCACGACGCGGCTGTTTTCGACGTAGGCGCCGAGCAGCGCGCGATCGCAAAGCACGTTGATCAGCCGCGGTACGCCTTGCGTGATGCGGTGAATCGCGCGCAGCGAGGCGGCCGGAAACAGCTCGCCAGCGGCGGCGCTGCCCGCGGTCAGCAGCCGGTGCCCGATGTAGCGCTCGGTTTCCGCCGCTGACAGCGGCTCGAGGTGATAACGGGCGACGATGCGCTGCGCCAGTTGGCGCAACTCTTCGCGGCGCAGCAGCGTTCTGAGCTGCGGCTGGCCGATCAGAACGATTTGCAGCAATTTGTGTTCGGTCGTTTCGAGGTTGGTGAGCAGGCGGACTTGCTCAAGGACTTCGAGCGAAAGGTTCTGCGCCTCGTCGATGACCAGCAGCGCATTCTTGCCCGCGGCATGAATTTCGAGCAGCCGGCCGTTGATCAGATCGGTGAGTTGCTTGACGCTGGCGACGCCGTCCGGGCGGGCGATGGTGAATTCGTCGCAGATCGTCGCCAGCAGTTCTTCCGACGAAATCTTGGGGTTGAAGATAAACGCTGTCTGGTACTGCTCAGGAACGGCTTTGAGAAAGTGACGGCACAGCGTCGTCTTGCCCGTGCCGATTTCTCCGGTGAGCAGAACGAAACCGCCTTTTTGCGCGGTGCTGTATTCAAGGTGCGCCAAGGCCTCCTGGTGTTTCTCGGTCAAATAGAGAAAGTTGGGGTCGGGCGCAATCGAAAAAGGCGACGACGAGAGTCCGAAGAAATCGAGATACATGTCAGTTGACCGGCTTGTTGGCTCGGTAACCCTTGTAGCTTACCGAGATGCCGGTGGGCGTGATCTGTTCGACGAGCACCCCCGAAGGAAGGCTGTCGCCTTCGCGTACGCCGCGACCGTCGATGATGACCATTCGCTCGGCGGCCTTGCTCGAATAGATATGCGCCGAGATGGGAATGGCCAGCACCTGCTTGAGCAAGTCGGGCGGCATCTCGTTCGGCGAATTGGACTGGGCCTGCGCGCTGGGAACAGTTTCCGCAGGCGCCGTCGGCGTAGCGGCGGGCCGCGCCGGCTTGGCCGCCGGTTTTTTGGGCTGCGGCGCGGCATCGTCCGGCGCTTTTGCCGCGGGCGGGATTTCGACGTTGGGATTTTTCGGCGCGAGCTTCTTGAGGCTGGCGGTCGCCGCGACGTCGTCGAGTTGGGCCGGCGCCGGGGCGGGCTCGGCGGCGACCGGCAAGGGCGGTGGCGATCGATCTGCTTCGGTTTGCGGCGAAAGCGCGCCAATCCCGATGAAGGCGACCACCGCCAGCGCGCCGACGCCGATTCCGGCGATCAGCCACCAGGCCGACCGCCGCGTCGTCTGACCCGCGTTGGCCAAAGCAGGTGCTGCTGGCGGGGCAACGCAGACCAGGCGGGCTCGTTCTTCACTTGATTTTTTGAGTGCCTCGAGGATATAGGACATGGCAAGAAAATCGGCCAGGACGAGAATGTCGAAGAGCGCAAGAGTAACAGCGTTTGGTCAAGCCGATCGAATATCGGCAACAGAAGGTCGTTGCCGGGCGTTGCCGCGGTGGAAGAAAGCCACGTCGGGCGCCCTTGATCAGCAGCGCCAGCCGTTGCCGGCAGACGCCGCTGGCGCGCTGCTAGTGCGCGGCAACCGCCGCGGCAACGCCTGCGGTCAGCAGACCGAGCATCGTTTGCGCGTGTTCGGCCGCTTCGCGACCGAGGCTGGTCAGGTAGCCGCCGTCGGGCTGGGTGATCAAGCCCTTGGCGAACAGGCGTTGGACTGCATGAATCACCTGCAGATCAGCCGTCTTGTGCACCTTGATGCCGTGTTGGCCGCATTCCAGATCGAAACGGATCAGGGTGTTGAGTTCGTCGACCAGGTCGGGGGTATAGGGCATTTTGGTTCCTCAAAGCGCAAAGCCCCATTCTACGCGATCTTACGAACTGCACGAGAGCATCGAGCAGCCGGCCTTGTCGCGCGCCCATTCGGGGCGCCGCGCGGCGAACGCATCGCGGCCGGGCTGTTCGCTATAAGGGTGGCGCATGGTCTCGAGCAATTCGTTGATCATCGTCGCATCGCCTTGTTCGGCGCGGTCGATCGCCTGCTGCGCAAGATAATTGCGCAACACGTAGCGTGGGTTGGCAGCGTTCATTCGCGCCGCGCGTGCTTCGGCAGGTTCGTTATCGGAACGTACGCGGCCGGTCCAGCGCGCCAGCCAGGCAGAGAACGCGGCAGCGTGCTGGTCGAACAGTGCCGGCTGATAAAAGGCATGGTGCAACAGGGTGAGATCGGGCACGTCGATGTCGATCAAGGCCAGGCTGCGGAAGAACAGGCTCATGTCGACCTGCGCCGCGTGCAGCAGCGCAAGGATTTCCTCGACCAATGCCGCGTCATCGTCGCGCCACGCGGCGAAGCCGAACTTGGCGGCAAAAGCCTGGCGGAACTGCGCGTTATAGCACTCGTCGTAGCGCGCGAGACCCGTCGTCAGCGCTACCGGCTCGGCGGCGATCAGCGACAACGCGTCGGCGAGCCGTTCGAGGTTCCAGCGCGCGATCACCGGCTGGCGTGCGAAGCAGTAGCGCCGACCGGCGCCGTCGGTGGTATTCGGCGTCCAGCCCGGGTCGAAGTCGTCGACCCAGCCGTACGGGCCGTAGTCGATCGTCAGCCCGAGAATCGACATATTGTCGGTGTTCATCACGCCATGCACGAAGCCGACGCGCATCCAGTGCACCATCAGCCGCGCGGTGCGCTCGCAGATTTCGACAAACCAGCGCAGCAAGCGCTCGTCGTCTGGAACTGAGTCCAGCTCGGGGAAGTCGCGCGCGATGCAAAAATCGACGAGCTGGCGCAGCAGTGTCTGGTCGCCGCGCGCGGCGGGCAGTTCGAAATGCCCGAAGCGCATGAATGACGGCGCGATGCGGCAAACGACGGCGCCCGGCTCGTCGGCCGCATGGCCGTCGTAGAACATGTCGCGGCGTACCGCTTCGCCGGTGGACACCAGCGACAGTGCGCGCGTCGTCGGAACGCCAAGATGATGCATCGCCTCGCTGCACAGAAATTCGCGGATCGACGAGCGCAGCACGGCGCGGCCGTCGGCGCTGCGCGAATACGGCGTTGGTCCGGCGCCCTTGAGCTGCAGTTCGAAGCGCTGGCCGGCGCCGTTGACCGTCTCTCCGAGATAGATCGCGCGGCCGTCGCCGAGTTGGCGTGCCCAGTTGCCGAACTGGTGGCCACCGTAGCAAGTGGCGTAGGCGGTCATTCCCGGCAGCAGCGCATTGCCAGCGAGCGCCGCGACCCATGGCGGCGATTTCAGCTCGTCGTCGTCAAGGCCTAGCTCGCGCGCCATCTCGATCGAATAGGCGAGCAGCCGTGGTGCGGCGACCGGCGTCGGCATGACCGGCGACCAGAGCGCGCCGAGCACCTGGCGCGGGTGGTTGCGCGTGTCGTCGTCGCCGGGTAGTTCGCGCACCAGGCGGTTGTCAAAACTCAGCATCGGGATTCTCGGCAGCGGAAGGAACTACGCTAGGGCAGGCGCTGCCGCGACAAGTTCCCGGCGGCGGGCAGGACGCCGCGCCTGCTGCGGCCGACAGGCACAAAAAAACAGCGCGGAAATCTGAAAAATCAAATTTCCGCGCCGCCCAATAAAGTCCCCGCGAATGCCGTTAGGCCGGCATCCTGAACCGGGGTTCAGTTGGGTCACTTTCCTCCCGCCTCAGGCCTACCCGACTAGGGGCACGCACAACAGCAGTTTCAATGGTTCGTGACCGACGCCAATTAGCATTGGTTCAAGGAATATATGGCCTTGACAAACACCGCAGGGAACAACCGTCGGAGGCTTAGAGCAACTTGTCCTGCGGTGCGAGCACCGCGTCAAGTTCTGCCTCCATGTCGGAAATTCTACGCTTAACGGCGCCGAAGTCCAGCGCTGTTTGCGGCCCGCCAATTGACTGGGTTTCATCGGCCGGATGCGCCTGCGAGAGGTGCTCGTGAGCGATGTTGAGCGCCGCCATCACGGCGATCCGCTCGGCGATATTGCTCTTGGTCTTTTCGGCAATATCGTGCATTTTTTCATCGACATAGGCGACCGCTGCGAGCAACGCAGCGTGCTCAGCGGGTGGGCAGGCGACCCGGTACTCCTTGCCGAGCAGCGTGATGTCGAGATAGTTGGCTTCGTTGGGCATAGGCTTCTTCAGGCTGAAGCTTCGGGCAATTGCCCGGCGAGTTGTTCAAGCCGGCCGCGCGCCGACGCCATGCGTTGCGCCAGGTTGGCGCGGTCGCTCTCGGCGGTCGCCAATTGCTGCTTGAGCTGCGCATTCTCGGCGCGCAACGTGCGACAAAGCGACGCGACGTCGGCGATTTTGCTCTCGAGCGCAGTAAGTTCGTTAACCATGGGCCGGACTATAATTTCAAAAACCAAGACGAGTCAAGGGCTAAGCATTGGTTTTAAATGTGATTTGTTTCAAGAGCCCGTGCCGGAGCGGCGCCATGAGGCTTTGCGCTATAATGGCAAGCTTCGTCGCTCGCTCAGGGCGGAAAAACGTGCAAGGTGCCGTAGTGCAGGGTTTTGGAGTTCTCTGCCGCGGTTAAACGGGAAACAGGTGCGTGTCTTTGTGACGCCATGCCTGTGCTGCCCCCGCAACGGTAAGCGAGTGAGGGTCTGTCGAAAAGCCACTGGGCAATAGCCTGGGAAGGCGACAGATCAAGACTCGTGAGCCCGGATACCGGCCTTCGCATACTTCGACGGAAGTGCCGCGGGGAGGCGGACACGGCATGCATGGCTCAGCTCACCAGCGCTCACCTTCATCTCGACAGTCTTTCTCATCTCGCGTCCTTCCGATTTTTAGTTTGCCGGCTTGCGGGGACGCTTGTCGGCACCGGGAGAACCCTGTCATGAATCCACGCCGTTCCTTTACCTTGTCCACCTTGGCTCTGTTTGCCGCCTTTCCTGCGCTCGCCGCCGACCCGCAGGCTGATGCCGTGCTCGTGACCGCGACGCGTTTTCGCGAACCCGACTCGGACGTTGCTGCCAATGTTTCCGTCATCACCCGTCAGGACATCCGCAATACCCCCGCGCAGAACCTGCCCGACGTATTGAGCACGCGCGCCGGCGTCGATGTCCGCCAACTTGGCGGCGCCATGGGCCGCAACGCGACGGTCGATATGCGCGGCTTCGGCGAGACGGCGACCAGCAATACGCTGATTCTGGTCGATGGCCTGCGCGTCAATCCGGTCGACATGGGCAGCATCATCTGGTCGTCGATCCCGCTCGAGAGCGTCGAGCGAATCGAGATCATGCGCGGCTCGGGAACCGTGCTTTACGGTGACGGGGCGACCGGTGGCGTGATCAACATCATCACCAACAAATCGGGCAATCAGGTCGCTGCGCTGACTGCGACGGTCGGCAGCTATGGCTACAAAGGGACCGATATTCAGCTGGCCAACGGCAACGATCAGGCCTACTACAATCTGTTCGTCAATTATGCCGACGCTGACGGTTACCGCCAGAACAGCCAGCAGGACCAGCGCACTGCCAGCGGGCGCGTCGGCTGGCTGCTCGACCGCGGCGAGGTGTTCACCGATTTCGCCGTCTATAAGGAGTCGAACGGGCTGCCGGGTTCGGTCTTCAGCGCCGCTTATCGCGATGATCCGCGCAGTACGCGAACCCCAAGCGATACGGAGAGTCGCGACGGCTACCGCATCCGTCCAGGCGTTTCGTACCGCCTCAATGAGGACGCGACGCTTGAAGGCGAAGTTGCCCACGAGCGTCAGAATCTCGACGCGAAATACGTAGCTTCTGGGATGGCCAGCGACCGCGTGCGCCAGACGACATCGTTCACGCCGCGCTTGCGCTGGCGCCATGGCCTTGAGGCGCTGCCCAGCGAAACGGTGGTCGGTTACGACTACTATGACGGCAAGGTCAATTCGGACAACACCGGCTACGCCAGCCAGGGCGCTTCGCAGCAAAGCTCGTCGCTTTACCTGCAGAACGTCACCAAGTTTTCCGACGAGCTCAGTCTCACCGTCGGCGGCCGCAGCCAGCGAATGAAGCAGCAGGCGAGTCAGGATGCGTACGGCGCCGGCTGGTCGTTCTCGCCTGCGATGGACGGCGATTCGGCGCGCACCCGGAACGCCTATGACGTCGGCCTGGCCTATGCGGCGGGCGGTTGGCGCGTTTACGGCAAGAGCGGAACGACCTTCCGCTTCGCCAATCTCGACGAGCTGTTCGGCTATGACCCGATCACCTACACGCCGGTCTTCGCCGGCGACCTCAAGCCGCAGCACGGCACCAGCAACGAAGTCGGCGGCAGCGTCGCGGTCGGACCGGCGAAGCTTCGCGCTGCGCTTTACCGGATCGAGCTGACCGACGAAATCGGCTTCGACGGATCGTCCAATACCAACCTCGATCCGACGCGCCGTCAGGGCGGCGAACTCGAAGCCGACTGGAAAATTTCCGACGATTGGCAAGCCAAGGCATCGTACGCTTACGTCGATGCCACTTTCCGCAGCGGAACCTACTCCGGCAACGAAGTTCCGCTGGTGGCGCGCAACCAGGCGAGCGCTCAGCTGACCTGGAACACCGGCCGCACCGGCAGCTATTCGGCAGTGGCGCGCTACGTCGGCGAACGTCGTTACGGCAGTGACTATGCCAATACGCAGGGGATGCTCGCCGGCTATACGACGCTCGACCTGCAATCGGTGTGGAACCTCAAGCCGTGGAAGATCACGGCCAAGCTGATCAACGCCTTCGACAAGAAGTATTCGCCTTACGCAGCTTACTCGGCTTACAGGAACGACACCTACTACTACCCGGCCGATGGTCGCAGCGTTTTCGTTTCCGCACGCTACGATTTCTAACGACCATGCCGACCCGTCGCCGCGCCCTGCTGATTCTCGCTGCCCTCGCCCTGCTGGCGCTTGCCAGCATGGCGCTGGCGCTGGTCGTCGGCAGCATCAACATCCCGCTGATCGACGTCGTGCACGCGCTGCTCGGCGCTGACGACGGGGTCGCCGGCGAAGTGGTGCGTAGCCTGCGCCTGCCGCGCGCGCTCGCCGGTTTCGCCTGCGGCGGTCTGCTGGCGCTGGCCGGCGCCTTGCTCCAGGTGTTGCTGCGCAATCCGCTGGCCGATCCTTATGTGCTCGGCATTTCCGGCGGCGCCGGCGTCGGCGCGCTGTTCGCCATCCTGCTCGGCGGCGGGTTGGTCGTCGTCAATGGCTCGGCGTTTGTCGGCGCGCTCGCCGCAATGCTGATGGTTTTCGGCCTGGCGCACGGCGACGGCAGCTGGACGCAGACGCGCTTGCTGCTCACCGGCGTCATCGTCGCCTCGGGCTGCGGCGCCGCGGTGGCGCTGATGTTGTCGATCGCTCCCGACCACAAGCTGCGCTCGATGCTGTTCTGGCTGATGGGCGACCTCTCGCAGGCCGGCGATCCGTCTCTGGTGCTCTTCGTTCTCGCCGTCGTGCTGGCGGTCTGCCTGCCTTTTGCGCGCGAGCTCAATCTGCTGGCGCGCGGCGCCGACCTCGCGCAAACGCTCGGCGTTGCGGTCGCCCGCCTGCGCCGCGGCGTCTATCTGCTCGCTTCGTTGGCGACCGCCGCGGCGGTGACGCAGGCCGGCGCGATCGGCTTCATCGGCCTGATCGTCCCGCACCTGGTTCGTCTGGCGGCGGGCAACGACCAGCGCCTGCTGCTGCCGGCGTCGGCGCTCGCTGGCGGCAGCCTGCTGGTGATCGCCGACACGCTGGCGCGAACGCTGGTCGCGCCGCAGCAGCTGCCGGTCGGCGTGCTCACCGCGCTGATCGGCGTCCCGGTCTTCCTTTTCCTGCTCACGCGCGACGCGCGAACGAGGCGTTGACATGGGAACCCCGATTCTCGAAGCGCGAAAACTGACCGTTGCCATCGGCGACAAGATCTTCTGCCGCGATCTCGACTTCGTCCTGCATGCTGGCGAGCGGCTGGCGATTCTCGGGCGCAACGGCGCCGGAAAATCGACGCTGTTGTCGGTACTCGCCGGGCTGCGCGCGCCCCGCTCGGGCGAGGTGCTGATCGACGGCGCCAGCTACGCGGCGCTGGGCGCACGGGCGAGCGCGCTGATTCGCGGCTGGCTGCCGCAGGTGCGCGGCGACGCTTTCGCGTCGACGGTGCTCGAAACGGCGCTGGTCGGCCGTCACCCGCACCTCGAACGCTGGGGCTGGGAATCCGAGCAGGACGCCAAGATCGTTCGCCAGGCGCTCGCCGCCGTCGACCTTTCGCGTTTCGAGGCGCGCGACATTCAAACGCTGTCGGCCGGCGAACGCCAACGCCTGGCGATCGCCACGCTGCTCGCGCAGCAGCCGAAGCTGCTGCTGCTCGACGAGCCGATCGCGCACCTCGACCTCAAGCACCAGATCGCCATGCTCGAACTGTTCGCGGCGGCCGCTCGCGAGCGTGGCGCCGCGCTCGCCATGGTGCTGCACGAACCGGCGCTGGCCTGGCGTTTTTGCGACCGCGCGCTGCTGATCCACGGCGACGGCCGCAGCGAGTGCGGTCCGGTGCGCGAGATGCTGACCGCCGAGCGGCTGTCATCGCTCTATCAATACCCGCTCGAAGCGATCGAGTCCGATGGGCGCATCAGCTTTGTTCCGCGCTGACGGGGGCTCTGCTATGCTCGGCGACCAGCGGCAGGCCGGCTGACGGCCAGACAACAACCAATCGGGAGCAATCTGTGAGCACTTATTTCATGGGCGTCGACAACGGCGGGTCGATGGTCAAGGCGGTGATCTTCGACGAACTCGGCAGCGAGATCGCCGCGTCGTCGGCGCGGCTTGCGATGCTGACGCCGCAGGCCGGCTTCACCGAGCGCGACATGGACGAGCTGTGGCGGATCAACTGCCAGGTGATTCGTGAGGCGCTGCGCCTGGCCGGCGACATCAGGATCGCCGGCGTCGCCTGCAGCGGCCACGGCAAGGGACTCTACCTGTGGGGCCGCGACGATAAGCCGTGCGGCGCCGGCATCGTGTCGACCGACAGCCGCGCGTCGATCTACCCGCAGCAATGGGCCGCCGACGGCACCGCCGAGCGGGTTTTCGCCAAGACCTTCCAGCAGATCCTGGCCTGCCAGCCGGTATCCTTGCTGCGCTGGCTCAAGGACCAGCGGCCCGAGCTCATCGCCAACATCAAGTGGATTTTCGCGGTCAAGGATTTCATCCGCTTCAAGCTCACCGGCGAAGCGTTTGCCGAGCTGACCGACTATTCAGGGTCGAACCTGTTCAACGTCCGCGACGGTGGTTTCGATCGCGAGCTGCTCGCCGAATTCGGCATCGACGAACTTTATGACGCGCTGCCGCCGCTCAAGCAATCGACCGATTTTTGCGGCGCGGTGAGCGAGCGCGCTGCCCGCGAGACCGGACTCGCGCCGGGAACACCGCTCGCCGGCGGAATGTTCGACA
Source organism: Pseudomonadota bacterium (assembly GCA_018262095.1). Taxonomy (GTDB): domain Bacteria; phylum Pseudomonadota; class Gammaproteobacteria; order Burkholderiales; family Rhodocyclaceae; genus Propionivibrio. The sequence goes on along the minus strand of JAGTRW010000002.1, from coordinate 50,772 downwards.
TCGACGCCTGCGCGATCGCCATGAATATCGTCAATCAAGACCACGTCTGCGTCATCGCCGGAACGTGGAGCATCAACGAGTACATCGCCAGGGCGCCGGTGCTCGACAAGTCGGTGATGATGAATTCGCTCTACTGCCTTCCCGGCTACTACCTGATCGAGGAGTGCAGTCCGACTTCGGCGAGCAACTTCGCCTGGTTCGTCGACATGTTCATGGGCGAAGAGAAGCGCGCTGCCGAGCAACTCAAGGTCAACGTCTTCGACCATTGCTGCGCGCTCGCTCAAAAGGTCGAGCCGGACGATTCGGCAATCGTTTTCCTGCCCTACCTCTTCGGCTCGAATTACGACCCGCAGGCCAAGGCCTGTCTGATCGGCGTCGACAGTCACCACAGCCGGGGGCAGATCATCCGCGCGGTGCTCGAAGGAATCGTCTTTTGTCACCGCGTGCATCTGGAAAAACTGCTCGCCCAGCGCAGCCACACCGACGCCGTCAGGCTCGCCGGCGGCGCCGCCAATTCGCCGTTCTGGGCGCAGATGTTCGCCGACGTCTTCAAGCTGCCGGTCGACATCGTCGCCACCCGCGAACTCGGCGCGCTCGGCTGCGCGATGGCGGCGGCGGTCGCCGCCGGCGTCTATCGCGACCTGCCGCAGGCGGCCGCGCAGATGGCGAAGATCAAATGCCGTATCGAGCCCGATCCTTCGCGCAGCGAAATCTATGAAAGGAAATTCGCTCGCTACCAGCGCGTCGCCGGCGCGCTCGCGCCGCTCTGGGCCGACGTCAAAGCACCGGCCTGAGCTGCGCTCAGCAGCGCGCTCCCGGTGCGCAGACGGCCAGCGCAGTGCTCGCCGGAACCAGCGTGCGGCCTTCGCCGACCCAACCGTTGAGCCCCTTGGCGACGTTGTAGACGGTCGGGTAAGCGGCCTGCGCCGAGAGGAATTTCGCCGCGGCATCCGACCGCTTGCCGCTGCGGCAGACCAGGATCACCGGCTGGCCGGGCTTGGCCACCGCCTTGACCTTCTCCAGCCACTGCGGCGGGTCGGAGCGTCCCTGCTCGTCGTAGAAGGTGATCAGCCGGCTGCCGGCGATGACGCCGGTTTCCTTCCACTCGCCGGCGGTGCGCACGTCGATCACCGCGACGCCGCTGGCTGCCAAGCGCGCGAGTTCGACGTTGTCGATGTTGATCGTTTCGGCGCGCGCGGCGAATGCTGTGAATGCGAGCAGCGCAAGTGCCAGGAATCGTTTTTTCATGATGGCTCCAGAGGTTCGGGTGGGTCGTCCGCCGGCAAGGCGTCGAGCCGCCCATTGTAGCGTCGCCAGTCGGCGCGGTCGGCGAGATCCTTGCTGCTATACTCGGACCCCGTCGTTGATCGAAGGTTTAAGCCGGTCCGTCGGCGCCTCGGTTGCTTCTTGTACGGAGGGGGTATGGCCGGGAAGAAAAACAAGGTCGAGCTCATCGAGAAGCTCGACAAGCGCATCACCAACCGCGAGTTCAAGCTGTTGCTGCAGCCCGACGGGCTCGACCGGCACAGCCGGGTCGGTCAATTGCAGCGGGCGATCCACGAACTGTGCGACGATGCCGGAATCGTCTTCAGTTCGCCTGAGACGATGGTCGGCGGTCTGCGCAACGTCTTTTTCGTCGACACCGACGATCGCGCGTTTCACCGCAATAAACTGATCCTGCGCGTTCGAGAATCGCGCAGCAACATCTGGCTCGACGACTGGTGCGAAGTGACCTTCAAGTGCCGGTCGGAAAACATTGACCGCGCCTGGGCGTATAACCCGGTGCCGCACAGCGATCTGGCGCACCGCATTCGTTTCAAGGAAGAGATTCTCAAGGATGGCGCGATCGGCTCGATCCGCCGCATCTATTCGCACAATTCGGTGCTCGACACGGTACCCGCCGAACTGCTGACCAAGCAGAAGCTACGGCAATTGGCGGCGGTCTATCCCGGTCTGGCGCAGGTCAACCTGCCGCTCGACAAGACGGCGCAAATGGTCGGCGGACGCCGCAATAAAGTTCTCGAAGCGTGCGTGACGCTCGGCCACATCGCCTTTTCGGAAAGCGTGCTGGCGCATTGCGAAATCGCCATCTGGTTTCGCGCCATCGGCAAACCGATGGTCGGCGAACTGGCCTTCGCCTACCGCGTGAGCAAGACCAATCGCCGGGACATCGCCGCGCATCAGTGCGCCGACGATTTCTTCCGCAAACTGCAAGCGCACTTTGCCGCGCAGCTCGCGATCGGTACGACCAAAACGGCGATGGTTTATGGCAGCCATGAATGATCGCCGGCTGGAGGCTACGGCGACGATCAGCCTGCGCCAGATTTTTGCCCAGTTTCTGTTCGTCGGCGCGATCAGCTTCGGCGGCGGCATCGTCGCCTATCTGCGCGAGCTCTTGGTGACCCGGCGTCAATGGGTGAGCAGCGACGAGTTCATGGTGCTGCTTTCGATCAGCCAGACGATGCCAGGCCTCAATGCGGTCAATCTGTCGATCCTGATGGGCGACCGCCTGCGCGGCGGTCGCGGCGCGCTGGTCGCCGCGCTCGGGATCTTGCTGCCCGGGGCGTGCGTGGTCTTGGGTATCGGCACGCTCTACGGCATTCACGGTGATCACCCCAGTGCCGACCGCCTGCTCGCCGGCGTGATGGCCGCCGCCATCGCCTTGCTGGCGACCGTGACCTGGAAACTCGGTCGGCGGGCGCTCTGCGCGACGAAATCGCTGGCGCTGGTGCTGCTGACCTTCGTCTGCATGAGCCTGCTCAAGTGGCCGCTCTATCTGGTTCTGGCGACCGTGCTGCCGCTCGCGCTGTTTCTCTATCGTCCGTCGGCCAAGAACGCGGAGTAAGCGCTGGTGATTACCCTTATCCAGCTGGCCGGTGTGTTTTCGATGCTGTCGCTGCTCGCCGTCGGCGGCGGCTCGGCCGTTCTGCCCGAAATGCAGTCGCTGCTCGAACAGTATTTCCAGATCAGCCAAAGCGAATTCGTCAAGGCCTACGGCATCGGCCAGCTGGCGCCCGGACCGAATATGCTGGTGGTGCTGATCATGGGCCAGCTGGTCGCCGGATTGGCCGGCGCGCTGGTCGTCGCCGTCGCTTTTTTCCTGCCGTCGAGCCTGCTCTGCCTTTTTGCCGGACGGCTCTGGCTGCGCATCGGCGAGTGCCCCTGGCGGTTGGCGGTGCAGTCGGCGCTCGAGCCGATTTCGATCGGCCTGATGTGCTCGGGCGTCTACACGATCGCCAACGAGGCGCTCACCGGCTGGCGCAGCGCGCTGATCGCGCTGATCGTCGGCGTGCTTCTGCTGCGCAGCAAAATCAATCCGGTGCTGCTGATTTTCGCCGCGGCGGCGGCCTCGTATTTCTTGTTCTGAGCAAGTCGCGCGGCGAGCCTTCACCCCTTGCGCCAGGCGCGCGCTACGGGGCCGCGACGATTGAGGTAAAATCGCAGGCAATGGCGCGCCGCTAGTGCCTGGCAACGGCGTCTTGCGAATCCTGCGATCGCCCGCGTCGGCCGGAAAATTTTACCAATCGTTCACTATCGAGGATCAATGCATGAGCACTCTGGCACAACAGTTGCAGCAAATGGAAGCGCACCAGTCGCTTTTCGAATTGGCGGTGCGCCAGCTTACGCTTCCCGTCTGCGCCGCCTTCGGTTCGGCGAACGCGCCGCAGGCCGTGAGTTTTGCCAATACGGCGCGGGTGCTGAGCACCAAGGACAGCGACAGCGTCGCCAAGAGCTTCCCCAACTCGGTCAAGGCGTCGGGCAACGTCGTGCTCGCCGCGTCCGGCACCAACGCCAAGGCGGCGCAGGGCAAGCGCGTCGCCGTGCTGTTCTCGGGCGGCCCGGCCTCCGGCGGCCACAACGTGGTGTGCGGAATCAAGCGCGTGCTCGGCGCGGGCAACACGCTGCTCGGCGTCAAGCCTGGCCCCAAGGGATTGCTGCTCGGCAATCTCTTTGAGATCACCGACGCTGACGTCGATGCCATCATCAACACCGGCGGCTTCGACTTCCTCGGTACCGACCGCACCAAGATCAAGACCGACGAGCAGTTCGCGCAGGTCAAGGCGACCTGCATCAAGCACAATCTCGACGCCATCGTGATCGTCGGCGGCGACGATTCGAACACCAACGCCGCGGTGCTCGCCGAATTTCTGTTCAAGGGCATCAAGGCCGACGGTTCGGGCGTGCAGGTGATCGGCGTTCCCAAGACGATCGACGGCGACCTGCAGATCGGCGACCTGCTGCCGATTTCCTTCGGTTTCGATACGGCGACCAAGATCTACAGCGAAATGGTCGGCAACATCCTGCAGGACACCAAGTCCTCGCTCAAGTACTGGCACTTCGTGAAATTGATGGGGCGCTCGGCGTCGCACGTGACGATCGAGGTCGCGCTGCAGACCAAGGCCGCGGTGACGCTGATCTCCGAGGAAGTCGCCGCCAAGCGCCAATCGATCGCGGCGATCGTCGATCAGATCGCGCAGATCGTCGTCGCGCGCGCCGCCAAGGGGATCACCCACGGCGTCGTGCTCGTTCCCGAAGGGCTGATCGAGTTCATCCCCGAGATGAACGCGCTGATCGCCGAACTCAACGACGCGCTGGCGCACAACGCTGCCGAATTCGCCGACGAGCCGCAGGACACCAAGGCCGACTTCATCCAGGACAAGCTTTCGGCCGACAACGCGCGCCTGTTCGCTTCGCTGCCGGCCTACGTCGTCAGGATGCTGCTCGCCGACCGCGACTCGCACGGCAATCTGCAGGTCTCGTTGATTCCGACCGAGAAGCTGCTGGTCGATATGGTTCATGCGCGGGTCAAGGAAATCAACGTCAAGGTTCCGTTCTCGGCGCACTGCCATTTCCTGGGCTACGAAGGTCGCTGCGGCGCGCCGACGCTGTTCGACGCCGCCTACACCTACAACCTCGGACTCACCGCCGGCTCGCTGATCCTCGACGGCCGTTCGGGCTACATGGCCACCGTCACCGGCCTGACGACCGGCGGGACGCCGCAGGCGATCCCGCTCTCCGGTCTGCTCAACATCGAGCGCCGCCACGGTCAGGACGAGTTCGTGATCGAGAAGGCGCTGGTCAAGGTCGATTCGCCGGCGATGCAGTACTTCGCCGCGCGCCGCGCCGAGTGGGCGGCCAGCGACCTCTTCGCCTCGCCCGGTCCGCGCCAGTTGTGGGGGCCGGCGGCCTATCAGCAGCCGATCAGCGTTGCCCTGAACTCGAAGTCCGAATCGCTGGCGTTCAAGATCGGCTGATCGCTTCCCCGCCGACAACGAAAAGCCATCCTGCGGGATGGCTTTTTTTCGCCGCTTCACCCGCTGCCTATTTGGCGGCGCAGGCGATCTTCCAGAGTTTGTCTTCCATCGACGCTTCGGAGATCGAGTACCACGCCTCGGCTTCGTCGTCGTCTTCGATGATCTTGGCGCCGTCGCCCATCGTTCCCGCGTAAGACGTCGAAGCCAGGTACCTTTCGCGCTTGGCGACGCAGTCGTAGCGCGTACGCACGACCGTCGACCGGTAGGCTTGGCTGTCCGGTTCGAGCTGCGGCTCGCCCCAGCGCACCAGGTGCGTGACCTGCGCGGTCTCGCCACTGCGTCGCGCGCTGGCCTTGTCGACAAAGACGCGCATGCCGTCGTCGAATTTCTGGATCTCGGTCCATTCCGCACGCGCATCGATGCTCAAGAGCGCCAGCGCCAGAATAAGTATTTTCCTCATGGGGCGCGATTTTACCGTGCCTGCGGCCAACGCCAAAGCGCTTCGTAAGCCCGTCGGCGCGTCGCGCATTTGACCGCTCAGCCTGCGTCGGTGATACTGCGGCTTGCTCGAAATCCCTCACGCTTTCCGGACAAAAATCATGAAGATCACGACGCTTGGCGAAGCCCTTTTCGACTCACCGCTTGAGCACCACGTCAGCGACAAGGCGCGCGTGCTGTTCAACGTCATCGTCGATCCTGATCGGCCGCCCAAGGAGGAGCTGCTGTTTGAAGTCGCCGGGCCGCGCGAAAAGCTGTTCTTCGATCCGCAGCAAGCGCGCGCCGGAATCGTCACCTGCGGCGGCCTGTGCCCCGGGCTCAACAACGTGATCCGTTCGCTGGTGCTCGAACTGCACTACGGCTACGGTGTGCGCGAGATCGTCGGCTTCGTCAATGGCTATCAGGGACTCGACCCGTGGCGCGGCTCCGAGCCGATCCCGCTGACGCCGGAGTTCGTCGAGGACATCCACAAGGAAGGCGGCAGCAAGCTCAACACCTCGCGCGGGCCGGTCGACATCAGCGCCGCGGTCGATAACCTGATCCGGCGCAAGATCAATATGCTGTTCGTGATTGGCGGCGACGGCACCCAGCGCGGTGGTGCGGCGCTCTTCCAGGAAGCGCGGCAACGCGGTTACGCGCTGGCGGTGGTCGGCGTGCCGAAGACGATCGACAACGACGTCCCCTTCGTTTCGCGAACCTTCGGCTACGTCACCGCCGTCGAGGAGGCGGCCAAGGCCATCAACTGCGCGCATACCGAGGCGCACAGCGTGCATAACGGCATCTCGGTGGTCAAGATCATGGGGCGCGATGCCGGCTTCATCGCCGCCGGCGCGACGATCGCCAGCCAGGACGTCAACTTCACCCTGGTTCCCGAAGTGCCGTTCGTTCTCGACGGTGACGACGGTTTCCTGGCCGCGCTCAAGGAACGCGTCGAGAAGCGCGCACACGCGGTGATCCTGGTCGCCGAGGGCGCTGGCCAGCATCTACTCAAGGCCGGCGACGAACAGCGCGACGCTTCGGGCAACGTCAAGGCCAAGGACATCGGCGCTTTCCTGTGCGAGAAGATCGACGCCTACTTCAAGGCCGAGAAGATCCCCCACGTGATGCGCTACTTCGATCCGAGCTACCTGATCCGCAGCGTCGCGGCAGGCGCCGAGGACGCCGTCCTCTGCGACTTCTTCGCGCGCAACGCGGTGCATGCCGCGATGGCCGGCAAGACCGGGCTGGTGATCGGCTTCCAGCACGACAAATTCACGCACGTGCCGATCGAATTGCTGGCCCAGCACAAGAAGCGGCTCGACCTCGACAGCCCGGCCTGGTTCGGCGTTCTCGCAGCGACCGGCCAGAAGTTCGCGCAGTTCGCGCTGTAGACGTCGCCGGCCAAGACTCGCCGAAGCGCTCTGTAACTCAGGCGCCAAAGCGGGATCTGCTTCAAAAGAGTCGACGGCTATTCTGACGCCGGGGAAAGTTGTGCGTGCAAGCTACTCGGAATATATTGCCATCCTGGCCTAGTGGTTATTTCACACTAAAAGCGGGGAGCAATAGTGGATACCAAACGACTGGCAAGACTCGGTGCATGCTTACTCTGTTCGGTATTGATTTCATGCGGGGGGAGTGATAGCGGAAGCTCTGGCAGTGCGACCTCGTCCCCGACCTCAAACGGTCAGCTCAACATCGTCCCGGAAACCGTTACCCTGAGCAAGGGGGCGAGCAAGGAAGTCCTTTTCGAACTGGCCGGGAGCCAGGGGCTGGTCAATCAGACTGTGTATTTCAGAGTTTCCGAGCCGACGCTGGCGCACATCGCGCCATCGTCGTGCGTGCTCTCCAGCGGCTTGGGCCAGGCTTCTCCCTGCATGCTGACGGTGACCGGGAGAGCGACCGGAACGGTTCGCGTCTTTGCCGATGCCGACGGCTACGAGGGCGATTTCGCGCAGGTCACCGTCACCTCGCCCAATCCCTACGGGTCGCTGTCGGTCACGCCGTCGTCGGCAGCTGCGCAGGTCTACTGGAGCCGTGGGCAGGCGATTCCGTTTGCGATCACGGTCCAGTTCTCGCCGGGATCCGGCGGGCAGATCATCCCGCAAAGTAATCCGCTCTACGTCTCGATGAACCAACCCGCCGGAAGTCCTTTGACCTTTACGGTACAGCAGTGCGCGTTATGGACCGCGTCGCCAACCTGCATAATCTCGGGAACGCTGGATGGGACCAAGGCGCCCTCGATTGATTTCACCAGCACGATTAGCGTCGTCGGCGCTTGGCAAGCCCCGCCGGAAGCACCATTTGGCCCAGCAGACAATATGACCGTCACGTGGCGTGGCACAGCGGAGCAGCAGGCCGGAAGGATTACCGTCGCTTCGCAAAACGGCAGCAATCAGGTCTACACGGGAATGAAAGCGCCCTTGTTTGTGAATCTGACGGAAAACACCTTAACCACCTCGAGTTACAGCGTCACCCTGACGAGCAATGATCCGTCCACTCTTGTTTTCTACGCCTTCGACGACGGTAACAACACCAGTCCGGGCACCATGACTTCGGTGACGTGCAAGCTGAGTCTCGACAACACGAGTCCGCAGACCATCGCCAATTCGACCACCAACTGCGGCTACGGCCTGTATCCGCAGAAAGCCGGGGCGGTCTCGCTGGCGGTCGCGGTGACCGGCAGTTCGACGCCGGCGGACGCGGCGCTGCCCAGTTACGCGTCGACGGTCAATCTGCTGGTTCAGGATGCGAGCCAGTTGAGCAGCGGCCGCACGGTGACCTTCGCCAACAATTCGCTGACCGATACCGTCGTCGTCAACGCCAATAGCGGAACGGCCAACGCCTTCATCTCGCCGACCTCGGTGGCTTCGGGCAGCGCCGCGGCCAATCTGGCCAAGTCGGTCGCCGACGCGCAATCGCGGTGCGGTTGGAGCAACCCGAGCAACGCCTGTCCGATCGGTTCGACTTGCGTCCAGGGCGGACAAAACGTCATCGCCGGCAAAGATACTCCGTTCTATTGCTACTGGGACGCGCCGCAATTCACCTCGGCGACGCAGACCGTTCCCGCCAACAAGGTTCCGCCGAATTCGTCGGCCAGCCTGTTCATCCCGAGCTGGTCGGGAATCACCGCGGGTAACCAGCAGGTTCAGTGGTCCGGAAACTATTACGTCGTCAAGTGCGAGAACAGCAACAGCTGCCCGCCCTCGCCGACGAGGCCCGGGACCGGTTCGACCTATGCGGCGCAGACCCTGGCCGAAGTGACCTACCAGCACAACGCGGTCGACTACTACGATGTGTCGATCATCAACGGCGCCAACTACGCGCTTCAGTTCGGCCCCAAGGCGAGCGAGATGACGCCGAGCACGACCACCGCCTACACCTGCGGAACCGCCGGATCGATGACCGCGATGTCGGGAAATCAGGCGACCAACCCGAGTGGATATCTGCCGGCCAGCAGCTGGGCTTTTTCTCCCAGTACGGCGAATTTCCCGTCCGGCACCAGCATTACGGATAGCCCTTCGTCATACTATGCCGTCGTCAATCCGAGCTCGGCAACGCCGACCTCTTGCACGGTGCAAGCCGATTGTTCGGGTGGCGCGACCAGCGGCCCGCGCTGCGGCTGGGACTACACGAAGGCGCCGAGCGGAACGTCGCCTTTCTCGTCTCGGGTCTGCGGAACGTTCTATTCCTGGGCGACTGCCAATCAAATCCACGGCTGGAACATGACCGCCAGCAACGTCGCGCCTTTCAGCCTGCAGACGGCGTCCGCGGTGGTTCCCGCGTTCAAGTTGCAGAGCACCGTTTCGGTCGGCGACCTGCAGCTCTGCGTCAATAACACCTACAGCGCTTACACCAACCCGGCACCGGCGAACAAGCCTGACGCTTCGGTGAACATGAGCACGGCGTTGGCTTGCGGTGGCACCAACTGGAGCGGGATCACTCGCCCGTCGGTGGTGTACACGACGCAGAACCCCAATTGGGTGGCTTATGTGCTGCCGACGATCAACTGGCTAAAGACCGCCTGCCCGACTTGCTACACCTTCCCCTATGACGACATGTCGTCGACTTTTACATGCGACAGCAGCGCCACGAGCGCTTCGGGCAGCAACGTGCTCGATTACACCGTGAAGGTCAATGACCTTTCCAATACCTTCAACTGAGCGCGGCGGAGGCTAATGTTGCGACGCGCAGCGCGCGGTTCTGCGCGTCCGCCGGAAAATCCGCTTGCCCGCAAGATGACCGACATCGTCCGCGTCTTGCTGGCGTTGCCAAGCAGAACCGGGCCATGCCCTGCAAGCCAGGCTGGACGCGGGTCTTCGGCTATCTACGCGGGAACGTCAGGAGGCATGCGGCGCCTGCGGCAGGCAACGCCAGAGTCGCCAATTGACGGACGCCGCGCTGCGGCCTGCTAGAATGCGTCTTTTTTCTGGACGCTTCCCGTGGATCTCGTTCTTCTGCTCAAAGCACTCGTCCTCGGCGTCGTCGAGGGGCTCACCGAGTTCCTGCCGGTGTCGTCGACCGGTCACCTGATCCTGGCCGGCGAACTGCTCAACTTCAACGACGAGCGCGGCAAGCTGTTCGAGATCGTCATCCAGTCGGGAGCGATCCTGGCGGTCGTCTGGGAATACCGCGCGCGAATCGCCAGCGTGCTCGCCGGACTGGGGCGCGAGCGGCTGGCCAACCGGCTGGTCTTGAACCTGGCGATCGCCTTTACGCCGCTCGCTGCGCTCGGCCTGCTCTTCGGCAAGGCGATCAAGGCGCAGCTCTTCAACGCGCCGACGGTCGCCAGCGCGTTCATCGTCGGCGCCTTCTTCATCCTCTGGGCCGAGCGCCGCGAGCATACGGTTCGCGTGCGGACGGTCGATGAAATGAAGCCGCTCGACGCGCTCAAGATGGGGCTGGCGCAGGCGCTGGCGCTGATTCCCGGCACCTCGCGCTCGGGCGCGACGATCATCGGCGGCCTGTTCTTCGGCCTGTCGCGCCGCGCCGCGACCGAGTTCTCTTTCTTCCTGGCGATCCCGACGCTGATCGTGGCGACGCTCTACCAGCTCTACAAGGAGCGCGCGCTGCTTTCCGCTGACGACGTCGGCATGTGGGCGGTCGGCTTCGTCGCCGCTTTTGTCTCGGCTTTTCTGTGCGTTCGCTGGCTGCTGCGTTTCATCTCGAGCCACGACTTCACGCCGTTCGCCTGGTATCGAATCGCTTTCGGCATCGTCGTTCTGGTCACCTGGCAGCTCGACCTGGTCGCCTGGGCCAGCGCGTGACCTCAGTCACTGCGGCGATCGTCTATCTGCACGGCTTCTGCTCGTCGCCAGCGTCGTGGAAGGTGAGACTGCTCGCTGCCGCGCTCGACTCGCGCGGGCTGGGCGATCGCCTCATCTGCCCGGCGCTCTCGCACGTTCCGGTTGAGGCGATCGCGCAGGTCGAAGCGATCATCGACGCGCAGCGCGGCCGGCCGCTGACGCTGGTCGGCAGCTCGCTGGGCGGCTACTACGCGACCTGGCTCGCCGAGCGCCACGATCTGCGCGCGGTGTTGATCAACCCGGCGGTCGTCGCGCCGATCTCGCTCGACCAATTCGTCGGCACGCAAACCAATCTGCACACCGGCGAGTCGTTCGAGTTCACCGCCGAACATATCGGCGAGTTGCGCGCGCTCGAAGTGCCGCAGATCACGCCCGAGCGCTATCTGCTGCTGGTTGAAACCGGCGACGAGGTGCTCGATTACCGGCAGGCGGTGGCACGCTACGCGGGCTGTCGCCAGATCGTTGTCGACGGCGGCGACCACAGCTTCACGCGCTTTCCCGATTTGCTGCCGCAACTGCTTGAATATTGCGGGTTATAATCGGCACGATGCATGTACTGTTCGAAGAAGACGGCGCCTTCAAAACCGCCACCCTGCTGAGCGAATCCGATGCCTCGCTGCAGGTCGAGACGGCCTCCGGCAAGCGCGCCAAGATCAAGGCGGCCAATGTGTTGCTGCGTTACCTCGAACCGGCGCCCGGCGAACTGCTCGGCCGCGCCGAAGCGCTCGCTGGCGAGATCGAAACCGAATTCCTGTGGGAGTGCGCGGGCGACGCCGAATTTGCCTTTGCCGACTTTGCCGACGACTACTTCGGCGGCGCCGGCGTCAAGGCGACCACCGTCGAAGCATCGGCGCTGTTGCTGGCGCTGCATTCGTCGCCGGTCTACTTCCACCGCAAGGGGCGCGGGCGTTACCGCAAGGCGCCGGCTGAGATCCTCGCCGCGGCGCTCGCCGGCCTCGAAAAGAAACGCCTGCAGGCGCAAGCGATCGAGCGCATGGTCGGCGAACTGCTTGAGCACAAGCTGCCGCCCGAGTTCGCGCCGCAGCTTAACGCGCTGCTCTACAAGCCCGACCGCAATCGGCCCGAAACCAAGGCGCTCGAGGCGGCGTGCGCGCAAAGCGGGCTCTCGGCGCCGCATCTGCTCGAACAATGCGGCGCCATCAGCTCGTCGCACGATTACCATCTGCAGCGTTTCCTGCTCGACTATTTTCCGCGCGGCACCGCGGCCGCGGTCAGCGAGTTGCCGACTCTGCCGGGCGGGCTGCCGCGTGCGAATGTGCAGGCTTTCTCGATTGACGATGCGGCGACCACCGAGATCGACGACGCCTTTTCGCTGCAGGAGTTGCCCGGCATCGGCTGGCGCGTCGGCATCCATATCGCCGCGCCGGGCCTGGGAATCGCGCCCGGTTCGCCGCTCGACGTGCTGGCGCGCGAGCGCTTGTCGACCGTCTACATGCCGGGCAACAAGATCACCATGCTGCCCGAAGGCGCGGTCGAGAACTTCACGCTCGCCGCCGGCCGAGACTGCCCGGCGGTTTCGCTTTATCTCACGGTGAGCTCCGAGTTCGAGATCAGCGCGAACGAGTCGCGCGTCGAACTCGTCCCGGTCGTCGCCAACCTGCGCCACCACGATATCGAACCGCTGTTCAACGAAGAAACGCTGGCCGCCGGTCTTGCCGATTTTCCGTTTGCCAGCGAACTCAAGACGCTGTGGCAACTGGCCAACGCCTGCGAGGGGCGGCGCGGCAAACCGTCGGCCATGGCCGGCAACAACGATTACAATTTTTCGATCGTCGGCGACCTCTCTGACGCGTCGAACTGCCGCGTCGAAATCAGCGAGCGTCGGCGCGGCAGCCCGCTCGACAAGCTGGTCGCCGAGCTGATGATCGTCGCCAACAGCACCTGGGGCGGCCTCTTGGCCGAGAAGAGCGTGGCTGCGATCTACCGTGCGCAGACCGGCGGCAAGGTACGCATGACGACTTCGCCGCTGCCGCACGACGGACTCGGTGTGGCGCAGTACGCCTGGTCTTCGTCGCCGCTGCGCCGTTACGTCGATCTGCTCAACCAGTGGCAGTTGATCGCCTGCATCGGCGGCGAGACGCCGCATTTTGCCGCCAAGTCGGACGCGCTGTTCGCCGCGCTGCGCGACTTCGAACTGACCTACGGCGCCTACGCCGAATTCCAGCGCGGCATGGAGCGCTACTGGTGTCTGCGCTGGCTCGCTCAAGAGAAGGTGGTCAGCATCGAGGCGACGATCCGGCGCGACAATCTGTGCCAGCTCGACCACCTGCCGTTGATCCAGCGCGTGCCGTCGGCGCCCGAACTCAAGACCGGCGAGCGCGTCCGGCTGTCGATCGAAGCGATCGATCTGCTGACGCTCGAGCTGTCCTGCCGTTACGTCGAAACGCTGGGTCGGACCGACGACAGCGTCGTCGCGGAGGAGGTCGACTGAGGTGGGCGGCGTGTCACGTCCACTGTGGCTGGCGCTGTGCGGCTCGCTGCTTTTCCACGCGCTGCTGCTGTCGCTGCATTTCACCTTTCCCGACGCGTCGCGCGCTTTTCAGGACAGGGCGCTCGACATCGTGCTGGTCAATAGCAAGTCGGCCCGCCGGCCGAACGATGCCCAGGCGCTGGCGCAGGCCAATCTCGACGGCGGTGGCAACAGCGAGCAGAATCGCCGCGTCAAAACGCCGCTGCCTCCCGCCGCCCGGCACCAGGACGGCGACGAACTCAAACAGGCGGAAAAGCGCGTGCGTGCGCTCGAAGCGCAGCAGCAGCGCTTGCTGACACAGGCCCGCAGCAAAGCCGTGGTGGCGGCCAAGGCCGATCAGCAGCCGCAGGCTGCGGCTGAGCCGCAAGTGGGAATCAGCGGTCGTGATCTGGCGAGCAGCGCACTGGCGATGGCGCGCCTCGAAGGCGAGATCGCGCGTGACACCGACGAATACAACAAGCGGCCGCGCAAGAAGTTCATCGGCACGCGCACCGACGAATACCGTTTTGCCCAGTACATCGAAGACTGGCGCCGCAAGGTCGAGCGCGTCGGCACGCTCAATTACCCCGAAGAAGCCAAGGGCAAACTCTACGGCACGCTGCTGCTGTCGGTGACGATCAAGAGCGACGGCGCGGTCGACAAGGTCGAGATCGACCGCTCTTCCGGCCAGCGAATTCTCGACGACGCGGCGCGCCGAATCGTCACCATGGCCGGTCCCTACGCCGTTTTTCCAGCCGACATTCGGCGCGACACCGACCTCTTGGTGATCACCCGCAGCTGGAATTTCACGCGCAGCAACAGCCTCGAAACCAACGCGCGCTAAGCTTCGCGCGCTCGCAACGAATCAGAAGGAGAACGTCATGACCGACCAGTACGCCGTTTTCGGCAACCCCATCGGCCACAGCAAGTCGCCGATCATTCAAACTGCCTTTGCACGCCAGACCGGCCAGGACATGACCTACAAGTCGATCCTGGCGCCGCTCGACGGTTTCGACGATGCCGTCGAAGCCTTCATCGCCGCCGGCGGACGCGGCGCCAACGTTACCGTGCCGTTCAAGCAAGAGGCGTTTCAGTTGGTGACCCGGCTGACGCCGCGCGCCGAACTCGCGGGCGCCGCCAATACCCTGGTCTTCAAAGGCGACGAGATCATCGGCGACAACACCGACGGCGTCGGCTTGCTGCGCGACATCACCATCAACCTGGGCTATCCGGTCGCCGGAAAACGCGTGCTGCTGCTCGGCGCGGGTGGCGCTTCGCGCGGCGTCGTCGGTCCGCTGCTCGACGCCGGCATCAAGGCGCTGACCATTGCCAATCGCACCGTGCCGCGCGCCAAGGTGGTTGCCGAGCGCTTCGCTCGTCTGGGTCCGGTGATCGGTTGCGGCTACGACGAACTTGCCGGTCAGTCGTTCGACATCGTCATCAACGCCACTTCGGCGAGCCTCTCGGGTTCGATGCCGGCCTTGCCGGTCGGAATCTTCGCGCCGGGCAGTCTGGCCTACAAGATGATGTACGGGATGGGCGACACGCCGTTCCGGATTTTTGCTCGCGAGCAGGGCGCTGCGGTGATTTCCGAAGGATTGGGGATGCTCGTCGAACAGGCCGCCGAGTCGTTCTTCGTGTGGCGCGGCGTGCGTCCGCAAGTGCGGCCGGTGATGGAGTTGCTGCAGCCGGCATGAGTCGTTCGCTGAGCACGATCGCGCGCTGGCTCAAGCGGCTCGTCGTCGGCCTGCTCGGCCTGCTGCTGCTCTATCAGCTGTGGCTGTTCGGTTGGGTACTGTGGTGGAGTTCGGCCAACCCCGAGACCACGCGCTTTATGGAAATCCGGCTCGGCGAGCTGCAGCTCAGGGACCCGGGCGCACAGCTCAGGAAACAGTGGGTCGGCTACGGAAAGATATCGAACCACCTCAAGCGCGCGTTGATCGTTGCCGAAGACGACCTCTTCGTCCATCACGAGGGCTTTGACTGGGACGGCATGCAGAAGGCGCTCGAGAAAAACCGCCTGCGCGGCAAGGTCGTCGCCGGCGGCTCGACGATCTCGCAGCAGCTTTCCAAGAACCTTTTTCTGACGCCGTCCAAAACGCCTTGGCGCAAGGCGCAGGAAGCGCTCATCACGCTCATGATCGAGGCGGTGTGGAGCAAGCAGCGAATCTTCGAAGTCTATCTTAACGTCATCGAATGGGGCGACGGCGTGTTCGGCGCCGAGGCCGCTGCACGCCACTATTACGGGATATCTGCCGCGCAGCTTTCCGCCGAGCAGGCGGCGCGACTCGCCGCGATGGTACCGAGCCCGCGCTTCTACGACCGCCAGCGCAACGCGCCGGGCCTCTTCGCCAAGGCACAGGTCATTCTCGCGCGAATGCCGTCGGCGCAAATCCCCTGAGCGTAAGCAAAGGCAGGCGACGGACGCTGGGCTGAGCAGGCTCGAAAAATCAGTGGGGGACCCAATCGGCGGGGGTCTTGAATGAGTCGCGCAGGATATACGACATCGGTAGTTTGAGATTGATCTGTTGCGGCGGGATCGGCGACTCGAACCACTTGTGGTAGATGGCGTTAATTTCGCCCTGCACGATGATGCGAGTGATCTCGCTATCGACCACTTTCTTGAACGCCGGGTCGTCCTTGCGCAACATTAGCGACAGCGGCTCGATGGTCAGTGCGTCGTTGGTAATCACGAACTTGGCGGGGTCCTTGGCGGCCGCTCTCAGGCTATAGAGAAGCACATCGTCCATGATGAAGGCGTCAGCCTTGCCCGCTTCGAGCATGGAGAATGATTCGAAATGGTCCTTGCCGAGCAACAGCGTGGCGCGCAGTGTTCGACCCTGGTTCAGGCTGTCGAAGAGACTTTCGCTGCTGGTGCCTTTGGTGGTCACCACCGTTTTTCCGGCCAGATCGGTCAGCGAGCGAATCCCGCTGTCTTGGCGAACCATCAGGCGTGTCGCGGCAAGAAAAGTCGGAATGGTGAAGGCGACTTGCTTGCTGCGCTCGGCGGTACTGGTGGTGGAGCCGCACTCGAGGTCGACCTCGCCGGAAGTCAGTGCAGCGATCCGAGACGCCGACGACACCGGCGCAAACTTGACCGCCAGATCGGAACGCTTAAGCTCGTGCTTGAGCGCATCGACGACTTTGAGGCAGAGGTCAAGCGAATAGCCAATCGGGCGCCGATTATCATTCAAATACGAAAAAGGCGGCGACGAATCGCGGTAACCCAGCGTGACGGTGCCAGTTTGCGTGATTTTTTCGAGCGTGCCGATCGCCTGGGCCGAACATGAAAGCAGAACAAGCGCCGCGCAACAGGCGCGAACGGGCCCGGCGAAAGCGACGGCGGGTCGTGCGAAAAATGCGCTTTTTGTTCCCATGCTTGACTCTCCAACAATCCGGATTTATTCGGTGCGTACGGTGGTCAACGAGCGCGGTGACGTCGGTCTTGCCGAGGCCCGCCCACCAAACCCTCGATTGGCGGCCAAGACATGAACGGCGACGAGAGACCTCTTCCAATATCCGAGAGTATTGCTTTCGGCAGAGTACCGTCAACGAGTGATTCTATTTTTGGCGCAAGCTCGGTAGCGTTCTGCGCCAGGCGAATCGTCCGGTCTTCGCCGCTGGCGGTCACTTTTTCCCGATTGTTGTGTGCAGCCACGTCGGTTCAACATGCTAAAATCAAGCGCTGTTTGACGCGATGCAGCACAGGGAGATTGTCCGATGAGCGAAGAAGAACAAAAACTGGATAACCTCGGCAATGTGAAGGAATTCATTGCCAAGCACCGCTTGGTCGAGGATCTCGTTCACCGCCAGGAGATGCCGCGCCAGGATCTGGTCGAAGACATGGTGCACAAGCAGCACCTTGCCGGCCTGCGCACGCTGCTCGAACGAATTCCGCTCGCCGAAATCGCCCGGATCATCGAATCGCTGGCGCCTGAAGACCGCCTGCTGGTGTGGTACGAGGTGCGCGAGGAGCGCGGCGAGTCGATCCTCGAAATTCTTTCCGACGAAGTGCGTCAGGACCTGATCGGCGACAGCCACCACCGCAACGAGAAAACGACGGTCAGCGCCTTCGAATTGCGCAACGGCCGTCTCTCTCAGATCGCCGTCAATACCCCGTACGACCTCAAGTGCCTCAAACCGATCTGGGTCGACCTGGTCGCGCCGACGCCCGAGATCCGCGCCTGGGTCGGCCGCTTCTTCGACGTCCAGTTGCCCAACCCGAGCAATCTCACCGACCTTGAGGCAAGCGCGCGCTTCTACGTCGAGGAAAACGGCGAAATCCACCTGCACTCGGACTTCCTGCTCGACACCAAGGAGGAATCGCGCAACGTCGCGGTGGCGCTGATCCTGCATCGCGACATCCTGTTCACGGTGCGCACCGAGGAACTGCCGATCTTCCGCTTGCAGCGGCTGCGCGCGCGCACGCAGCCGGGCTACGTGACCGACGGCAAGGACGTGCTGCTCGACCTTTACGCCGCCGACGCCGAATACTCGGCCGACGCGCTCGAAGACGTCTATGCGGCGCTCGAGGACGTCAGCAAACACGTGCTCGGAACCGAGATCACCGACACCGAGGCGGCCAAGATCCTGGCCGACATCGCTCGCGAGGAGGACTTGAACGGGCGCATCCGGCGCAACGTGCACGACACGCGCCGGGCGGTCTCGTTCCTGACGCGCGGCAAGTTCCTCAACGCCGATCAGCTCGAAGACGCGCGCCAGATCCTGCGCGACATCGAGTCGCTCGACGGCCACACGTCTTTCCTGTTCGGCAAGATCAACTTCCTGATGGACGCCACGGTCGGCTTCATCAACATCAACCAGAACAAGATCATCAAGATCTTCTCGGTAGCGTCGGTCGCGATGCTGCCGCCGACGCTGATCGCCAGCATCTACGGCATGAACTTCCAGGGAATCTTCCCCGAAATCCACTGGGAGTACGGCTACCCCTTCTCGCTGTTCCTGATGTTCATCTCGGTCGCCATCCCGTTCTGGTTTTTCGGCAAGAAGGGCTGGCTGCGCTAAAAAGCTGTTTAACCACAACGAACATGCCGCGAAGCCAACCCCTGTGGGACGACGGGCACAACGAAAAACGCGACGATTTGCTTTGCTTCTCGTTGTGTTCGTTGTGCCCGTTGTGGTAACGCCTTTATGAAGCTTGCCAGGCCTTGAAGACCGCGTCGGCGGCAGCGACCGTTTGCGCGATGTCGGCGTCGCTGTGCGCGATCGAGACGAAGCCGGCTTCGAAGGCCGACGGCGCGAAGTAGTGGCCGGCGGCCAGCATGGCGTGGAAGAAGCGGTTGAACGCTTCCTTGTCGCAGCTCATCACCTCGGCGTAGCTGTGCGGGCAGCTGGCGCGGAAGTAGAGGCCGAACATGCCGCCGACCGACTGCGCCGAAAAAGTCACGCCGTGTTTCTTCGCCGCGGCCATCAGCCCCTCGCACAGCGCGCTGGTCTTGGCCGTCAGTTCGGCGTAAAAACCCGGGCGCTGGATCAATTTGAGCGTCGCCAGACCTGCGGCGACCGCCACCGGATTGCCCGATAGCGTTCCGGCCTGATAGACCGGGCCGAGCGGCGCGATGCATTCCATGATCTCGCGCTTGCCGCCGAAGGCGGCGAGCGGCATGCCGCCGCCGATCACCTTGCCGAGCGTGGTCAGATCCGGCGTGATGCCGTAGTGGCCCTGCGCGCATTTGAGGTCGACGCGAAAGCCGGTCATCACCTCGTCGAAGATCAGCACCGCGCCATGCTTCGTGCACAGCGCGCGTATCGCCTGCAGGAACTCGGGCCGCGGCGCGATCAGGTTCATATTGCCGGCGACCGGCTCGACGATCACCGTCGCGATCCGCTCGCCGTGCTCGGCGAAGGCGGCTTCGAGCGCTGCGACATCGTTGTAGCCGAGCACCAGCGTGTGCTTGGCGACATCGGCCGGAACGCCGCCCGAACTCGGGTTGCCGAAGGTCAGCAGGCCGGACCCGGCCTTGACCAGCAGGCCGTCGCTGTGGCCGTGGTAACAGCCCTCGAACTTGACCAGCAGGTCGCGCCCCGTGTAACCGCGCGCCAGTCTGATCGCGCTCATCGTCGCCTCGGTTCCCGAACTCACCAGGCGAACCATGTCGAGCGAAGGCAGCAACGCGCAGAGCCGGTCGGCGAGATCGACCTCGCCAGCGGTCGGCGCGCCGAACGACAAACCTTTGGCTGCCGCCTGCTGTACCGCACCGACCACCTCGGGGTGTGCGTGGCCGACGATCAGCGGCCCCCACGAGCCGACGTAGTCGAGGTAGGACTTGCCGTCTTCGTCGGTGACGCGCGAGCCGCCGCCCTGGGCAAAGAAGCATGGTGTGCCGCCGACCGAGCGGAAGGCGCGTACCGGCGAATTGACGCCGCCCGGGATGTGGCGCTGGGCGCGTTCGAACAATTGCTCATTGCGCTTGCTCAAGTTGCTTCTCCTGCGAATAGTCGGTTGAAGTCGGCGGCGCGCGCGCTGATGTCGGGCGCTTCGAACAGATCGCTGATCACCGCCAGCAGGTCGGCACCGGCGGCGACCAGCGCGGCGCCGTTGGCCGCCGTGATGCCGCCGATCGCGCACGAGGGCACGCCGAGCTCGGCGCGGCAACGCGCGAACAGCTGGTGCGGCGCGAGCGGCGCGGCCGGCTTGGTCGGCGAGCGATAGACCGCGCCGAAGGCGACGTAATCGGCGCCGGCGGCAAGCGCCTGGCGCGCCAGCTCGAAGTTTGCGTAACACGAGGCGCCGAGCAGCTTGCCTGTGCCGAGCGCGCGCCGCGCTGCCGCCAGGTCGCCGTCGGCGCCGCCCAGATGCAGTCCGTCGGCGTCGACGTCGATGGCCAGTTGCAGGTTGTCATTGACGATCAGGCGCGCGCCGTAGCGCTGGCAGAGCGCGCGCAAGCGGCGGGCGATTTCGGCCTGTTGTGCGGCGTCGCGCTGCTTGTCGCGGTACTGGATCAATTTGACGCCGCCGCGCAGCGCGCCATCGACCTGTTCGATCAGGCGCTCGCCGGAAAGTCCGTCGGGGGTGATCGCGTAGAGCCCGCGCAGCGCGTTCGCTTCAGTCATCCTTGCCATCCTCGGTCTGGCGCGCCCAGAAAAAGCGGTCCGGAATGAACTGGCCCATTCCCGGGCGAAAACCGGCAGCCAGCGCCTTCCAGGTGTATTCCTGCGCTTCGCCGACCGCGGCGGCGACCGACAGCCGGTGCGCCAGGCCGGCGGCGACCGCCGAAGCGAGCGTGCAGCCCGAGCCGTGATAACTGCCGGGCAGCCGCGGCCAGGTATCGCTGCGCACTACGCCGTCGCGGTGATGGAGCACATTGACGACCTGCGGCGTGCTGTCGTGCGTTCCGGTGAGCAGCACGTGGTCACAGCCGAAGGTGAGCAGCCGGCGCGCGCATTCGGCCAGCGGCTGATCGTGCTCATCCTCGTCGTCGTCGGCGCCGCGCGTCAGTCGCCGCGCTTCGAGCGAATTGGGCGTCAGCACCGTCGTTTGCGGCAGCAGGAGTTCCTGCAGCGCGGCGATCATTTCGTCGTCAGCCAGTTCGTCGCCGCGGCCCGAGGCCAGCACCGGGTCGAAGACCAGCGGGATGTCCGGGTAATCGGCAATGATTTTGGCAATCACCGCGATGTTGTCGATGCTGCCGAGCAGGCCGATCTTGAACACATCGACCGGCATGTCCTCGAGCAGCGCGCGCGCCTGATCCTCGACCCAGTCGGAATCGATCGCCAGTACGCTGTCGATGCCGGTGGTATCCTGCACGGTCAATGCCGTGATCACCGACAGCGGGTGGCAGCCGAGTGCGGCAATGGTTAAGAGGTCGGCCTGAATGCCAGCACCGCTGGTCGGGTCGCTGGCAGCAAAGCTCAGCACGATGGGGGGCGACAGTGGCGTCGAACTTGGATCCATAAGGGCGAACTGGCGCTATAAAAGAAGACTTGGCAGCGGGAGGGGGATACCGCTAGAATCAACGGCGTTTTGCCGTGCCAATTTTACCCGAAATCCGATCGCGCACACGACGCCGACGAGGTGACCGGGCGGCGCTTGTCCTGGCGTCCGGATTGACTGAAGTCGAACGCGGCAAGCTCACGATTCGTCGGCTTGGCGGCGATTGCGAAATGTCTGGGATGCGCGCCGTTGATGTATAGTGGCGGGGAGGCCTCATTCTGAGACACGCCCCGTACCGGATCGAAACCGAAGGGCCTCTGGAGGTTGAAATTGGCCGACGCAGTGAACCTGAGTGGCATCAAGGTAATGATCATTGACGACAGCAACACCATCCGGCGCAGCGCGGAGATTTTTCTTGTGCAGGCCGGGTGTCAGGTGGTGCTGGCCGAGGACGGCTTTGATGCCTTGGCAAAAATTGCCGACCATCAACCCGAAGTCATTTTCTGCGACATCATGATGCCGCGACTCGATGGCTACCAGACCTGCGCGCTGATCAAAAAAAACCAGCGTTTCCGCAACACGCCGCTTATCATGCTGTCGTCCAAGGACGGCCTGTTTGATCGTGCCCGTGGACGCATGGTCGGTTCCGACCAGTATCTGACCAAACCATTCACCAAGGACAGCCTGCTCAAGGCCGTCGCGACCTTCGCGCCTCCGCGGGCGTGAACCCCGACTATCTTCAAATCAAAGGCAAATCAGGGAGCTACGCCATGCCTGTCAAAAAAATCCTCGTGGTCGACGATTCGCCGACCGAACGCCATGTCCTGTTTGAATTGCTGAGCAAAAGCGGCTACCAGGTCTCTACTGCCGAAAGCGGCGAAGAGGGCATCGAAAAAGCCAAGGCCGAATTGCCTGATCTGATCCTGATGGACGTCGTGATGCCCGGCCTCAATGGCTATCAGGCGACGCGCACGCTGACCCGCGACGAGGCGACCAAGAACATTCCGATCATCGTGTGCACCTCCAAGGGCCAGGAAACCGACAAGATCTGGGGTTTGCGCCAGGGCGCCATCGACTATCTGATCAAGCCGGTCAACGGCGACGAGCTACTGTCAAAAATCGCCGCGATTTAAGCGCCCATGGCCAAGAAGGGCAGTCTCCGCGAGTTCCAGGCGCACCTGGCCGAGCGGCTGGCCGGCGCCAGCGAGCAGAGCGCGGCGGGTCTGCTCGGCGTCCAGTCGGGTGCCGATTACTGGCTGCTCAAGCTCTCCGATTCGGGTGAGATCATTCCGCTGACGCCATTGACCGGCGTGCCGCTGACCCGCTCGTGGTTTGCCGGAATCGCCAACATTCGCGGCAATCTTTATTCGGTCGTCGACTTCGCGGCCTTTCAGGGCCATGAGCCGACGCCGCAAAATTCCAGTTCGCGCTTGTTGCTGATCGGCACGCGCCACGGCAGCAACGCCGCGCTGCTGGTGACGCGGCTGCTCGGGCTGCGCAATATCGACGATCTGACGCCGGCGCCGGCGGAGCCCGCTGCCGCGCCGTGGTCCATCGACGCGTATACGGACCATGAAGGACGACGCTGGAAAATGCTCGACGTTCGCCTGCTGTTAGCCGATGAACGTTTCATGGAGATTGGCGTATAGGTTCTCGGCAAGCCGCGCCGCAATGGGCGAGCCCGCATTCAGGACGCAGTAACCGGAGAAGAAAAATGGTGTTTGATCTGAAATGGCCGAAATTCTTGTCTGCTCGCCAAGACCGTGCGCAGCGCCCGGTGGCGACGTCGGCAAGCGAGCGGCGACCGGGCAGCGGGCGCGGCATGCATTTTCTCGATCGCTACGGTGTCACCAAGCAATTGCAGATTCTCGGCGGCCTGCTGCTGTTGCTGATGCTGATCATCGCCACGGTGATCTATCACGACAACCGCGAGTCGACGTACGGCAGCGTCTATATCGCCACCGCCGGTGAAATGCGCATGCTCTCGCAGCGTCTGGCCAAGGCCTCGAGCTTGGCGCTGCAGGGCAATACCGCGGCCTTCAAGCAACTGCGCGATTCGCACAACCAGTTTGTGCGCAACCTGGCGCGCTTGACCGAAGGCGGCGAACTGGCCGGTACCACGGTGCCGCCGTCGCCCGACAGCGTGCGGCCGCAGCTCGAGAAATTGACAGCGACCTGGAGCGTGACCGACAAGGATGCAGTGCAACTGCTCGACATGGAAACCAATCTGGTTTCCTTGTCCAAGGACGTGAGTTCGATCACCGGAACCAATTCGCAGCTGCTCGAGCTCTCCGAGCAGGTCGCTTCGCTCAAGCTGCAGTCCGGTTCGGGCGCGCGTGAAATCGCTGCCGCCAACCAGATGGTCATGCTCACCCAGCGGATCGCCAAGAACGCCAGCTCGTTGCTGGTCGGCGACGAAATCAGTCCGGAGATTGCCTTTCTGCTGGGCAAGGACACCAATACTTTCCGTGACCTGCTCAACGCCCAACTCAAGGGCAGCGAACCGTTGCGCATCGTCGGCACCAGTGATCCGGAAACGCGGCGCAAGCTCGGCGAGCTCGAAAACAGCTTCCGCGAATACCAGTTTTCGGTCAACCGGATCTTGGGCAGCATGCAGCGATTGATCGTCGCCAAGCATGCGGGGTCTGAAATCTTCAGCGGCAGTGAAGATCTGCTCGATGCCACCGGCGGGCTGGCGCACGCCTACCAGCAGGGGATCACCGACCGTGCGGCGTATGGCGCGACGCTGGCGGCGCTGGTGCTGCTGGCGCTCTTCGTGCTGTCGATGATGGCCAAGGTGTACCTCGACGAGACGCGCCGTCAGGCGCAGGTTGCCGAGCAGAGCCGGCAGACCAGCGAACTCGTCAATCGCCAGAACCAGGACGCCATCCTGCGTCTGATGAACGAGCTCGGCGACCTCGCCGATGGCGACCTGACGGTCACCGCGACCGTCTCCGAGGACATCACGGGCGCCATCGCCGACTCGATCAACTATACGATCGAGGAATTGCGCGTGCTGGTCGGCCGTATCAACAATGCGGCGAGTCGGGTTACCGCCGCCACCGGAATCGCGCAGCAAACGTCGGCCGAATTGCTCGACGCCGCCAAACGCCAATCGCTCGAAATTCAGGCCGCCGGCCATTCGGTGCTGGCGATGGCCAGTTCGATGACCCAGGTCTCGGGCGACGCCAACCAGTCGGCGCAGGTCGCGCGCCAGTCGCTGGCGGCCGCCGGCAAGGGGACGCTGGCAGTGCAGGATTCGATCAAGGGGATGAACGAAATCCGCGAACAAATTCAGGAAACGTCGAAACGGATCAAGCGCCTCGGCGAGTCGTCGCAGGAGATCGGCGAGATCGTCGAACTGATTTCCGACATTACCGAGCAGACCAACGTGCTGGCGCTCAACGCTGCGATTCAGGCGGCGTCGGCCGGCGACGCGGGACGCGGCTTCACGGTGGTGGCCGAAGAAGTGCAGCGCCTGGCCGAGCGTTCGGGCGAAGCGACCAAGCAGATCGCGGCGATCGTCAAGACGATTCAGACCGATACCCTGGGCGCCGTCTCGGCGATGGAAGAGTCGACGCGCGGCGTGGTCGAAGGCGCCAAGCTTTCCGACGCGGCGGGGCAGGCGCTGGCCGAGATCGGCGAGGTTTCGCAGACCCTCGCCGAACTGATCGAGAATATTTCCGCGGCGACTCGCCATCAGGCCGATTCGGCGACTGGCGTCGCCGGCAAGATGCAGGACATTCTGCGCGTCACCGAGCAGACCACGGCGGGTACGCAAAGGACGGCGACCGCGGTCGGCGAACTGGCCGGCCTGGCCACCGAGCTCAAGAGTTCGGTGGCCGGCTTCAAGGTCGACTGATTGCCGACGCCGAAGATCGGAGAGATTTGCCCCATGAATGTCGTGACCCAATTCGACGTCGGCCCGCTCAACTGGGTCAAGAACGAGATCGACCTGGCGCTGGCGCGCGCCGACCAGGCGCTGCAGCAGTTTGCCGCAGGCGGCGAACAGACGCAGCTCAAGTTCTGCGGTACGCACCTGCACCAGGTTCAGGGTGCACTGACCATCGTCGGTCTCGACGGCGTCACCCAGTTTGCCGAGGCGCTCGAATCGCTGATTGCGGCACTCGCGCAGCGCCCGCCGGATGATGATGCGGTCGCGCTTGCCCGGCGCGCCCTGGCGACCATCGGCCATTACCTTGACGATCTGGTCGGCGGCCAGCCCAACCAGCCGTTGCGGCTGCTCTCGATCTACCGTGAAGTGCAGGCGGCGCGCGGCCTGGAAGGTGCAGCGGCGAGCGATCTGTTTTTCCCCGACTTGAGCGTGCGTCCGCCGCGTCGTCAAAACGCGGCCCATGCCATGACGGGAGGCAAGCTTGCCGGGTTTCTGCGTCACGAACGCTCGCGCTTCCAGCACGGCTTGCTCGGTTGGCTGCGCGCGCCGCAGGACCACGGCGCCATCAGCGAAATGCTCAGCGCCGTCAGGCGCATCGAAGAAACCCAGGAGGCGGCGTCGGCGCGTTCCTTCTGGTGGGTCGCCACCGCTTTTTTGAGCGCGCTGGCCGACGGGGGACTGCCGACTGACGCCAATGTCAAGCCGCTGTGCGCGCGAATCGATCTGCAGATTCGCCGGCTGCTCGAAGGCTCGGCCAATGTCGCCGAACGCTTGCTGCGCGATGTCCTCTATCAGGTCGCCAGCGCCGACAGCCACAGTGCTGCGGTGCAGGGCGTCAAGGACGCCTACCAGCTGCCGACGCTGATCCCGACCGGCGAAACGGTCGCTCCGGCGCCTGAAGAAACCGTGTTGCGCCATTTGCGCGAGGTGGTCACGGCGACCGAGGAGGCCTGGAACAAGTACTGCGCGGGAACGCTGCAGGCGCTGCCGCTGTTTGCCGAGAATGCCAACGCGCTGTCGGCGGTGATCGACCAACTGGGTCACACCGATTACCGTCGTTTGGCGCAGGCGATTGCCGCGGCCGCCCACTGGCTGGCCGAGGACAGCCGCCGTCATTCGGACGCGCTGGCGATGGAAATCGCGACGGCGATTCTGCTGGCGCAGAATGCGCAGGAAAATTTCCGCCGGCTGGGCGGCGATTTCGCGCACCAGGTCGACGTCACCGTCGCGCGAATTCATGGCTGCCTGGCGGGCAACCCGCCGCAGCCGGGGTCGGAAATTCCGCTGCTCGACGAAATGTCGCGCCAGGCGCAGGAGAAATTGCTGGTCGGGCAGGTCGCCAGGGAGATCCAGAGCAATCTGGCGCAGATCGAGCAGGTGCTCGATGGCTTCTTCCGCGATGTCACCAAGCGCTCCGACCTCATCAGCCTGGACGTGGCGTTTGCGCAGATCGCCGGCGCCTTGTCGATGATGCGCCACGATGACGCGGTCGCCGCCGTGCGCCAATGCGCTGCACAAATCGAGCGCTTTGCCGATGCCGATTACGTGGCGCAGGACGATGATTTCGAACGCGTCGCCAGTCAGCTGTCGCTGATCGGCTTCTTTATCGATACCTTGCCGCACGGCGATCGCGACTTCGCCAGCTTCGTGCGGCAGATGCAGTCCGGCGCGGCGCCCGAGGTCGAGGAAAGCGAAGCGTCCGCGGCCGAATCGCCGAGTATCACAGTTGAACAGGATGTCGCGCGGCAGAAGCTCGAAACGCATGCGCTGCTTGGCGCGCTCAAGCAGCAGCCCGATCACCCGGGCTTGCGCGAGGAAATAAAGAGCAGCCTGTCGGCGCTCAAAAAAGACGCCGATCTGGTTGCCGACAGCGCGCTCGGCGAGCAAGCCAAGGCCATGCTGTCGATGCTGGCGGCGGGCGAGGACGCCGCGCCGCAAATCGATCGCGCGATGGCGACGCTCAAGCCGCTGGAAGCGCTTGAGCCGTCGGCGCAAACCATTCAGTTGGCGCAGGCCAGCAGCGAAGAAATCGACGCCGAATTGCTCGGTATCTTCCTCGAAGAGGCCCACGAAGTTCTGGCGACGATCGCTGAAAACCTGCGCGAGCTTTCTGCGCAAGCGCATGACGGTGAGCGATTGACGACCATTCGCCGCGCTTTTCATACACTCAAGGGCAGCGGACGAATGGTTGGGCTCAAGGACCTGGGCGAGGCGGCGTGGGCGGTCGAGCAAACGCTCAATCTATGGCTGCGGCAGGAACTCGAAGTCGGCGCGCCGATTCTCGACCTGTTGACGCAGGCGCATACGCTGTTCGCGCGCTGGGTCTGGCAGCTCGAGACCCGCACTGGCAAGGCGCCCGATCCGGGGCCGCTGATCGCGCTCGCCGAGTCGCTGCGGAGCGGCCGCGAGGAGACGTCAGGCGAACCGGGCGTAGTCGAGGCGGCGCCGAAAGCCGTCGAGTCGCCAGCGCCGAGCGCCGAAATCATCGCCTTCCCCACCGCGCCGCCGGCGAGCGAAGGGAACGTCGATCTGGAGACCATCGAACTGCCTGAAGTCGCGGCTGAACCGGCGCCGGCCGAAGAGCAGTCGGCAGCGGCGCGGCCGTTGCGCATTTCGATTTCGCCTATCCTTTACGATATTTTTTCCGAGGAGGCGCGCGCTCATCTGGCGACGCTGCAGACCGAACTCGCGGTGCTCGAAAAGGATCAATCGACGCCGACGCCGCACGCGATGTATCGCGCGGCGCATACGCTGGCCGGAATTTCGGCAACCGTCGGCATCGTACCGGTCAACCAGCTGGGACTGGCGCTTGAACACGCGCTGCTGCGTCGCGACAACTCGGCGCAATGCGCCAACCTTGAATCGCTGGGGACCATCAGGCAGGCGGTCGGCGAGCTTGAGCTGATGCTTTCGGCGCTGGCGCAAAGACATGAACCCGAAGTGCGCCGCGAACTGATCGCGGCGCTCGAAGCGCTTTATCCGGCGCAGGCCGTCGCTGCGCACGAGGCGCCGAGCGTCGATCACGAGGCTGCCGTGCCGGCCATGCCGCCGGCAGCGAGCCCGCTGCTGCCGCTGACCGACGAGATCGACGAACAACTGCTGCCGATCTTCCTCGAGGAAGCGCTTGACCTCGCGCAGAGCATCAGCCGCGAGTTGCGGGCCTGGCGCAGTGCGCCGGCCAATAATGAGAGCGTGCGTCTGCTCGAGCGCTTGCTGCATACGCTCAAGGGCAGCGCGCGCATGGCCGGGGCGATGAACCTCGGCGAAATCGCGCACGCCATCGAGACGCGCGTCGAACAGGCCGCCGGCCGCGCGACGCTCGAGCTGATCGACGAGATCGACGGCGACTTCGACGCCGTATTGCAGATCATCGAACGTCTGCAACGCGGCGAAACACTCGATCAGCCGCCGCCGATCGACGCGGCGCCGGTCGCGCCGGTGGTCGACGAAGCCGCGGGCGCGGCGGTCGCCGTCGAACGCCGTGTCGAGCCCGGACGCGTCGGCGGAACGGGCGAAACCGTCGCTGCGGCGCCGCGTGCGACATTGCGCGTACGCGCCGATCTGATCGATCGGCTGGTCAACGAAGCCGGCGAATTGTCGATTGCGCGCGCGCGCATCGAGGGCGAGATGCGCAGCCTCAAGGGCTCGCTTCTCGACCTGACCGAGAACGTCATTCGTCTGCGTCGGCAGTTGCGGGAAATCGAGATTCAGTCCGAGTCGCAAATGCAGTCGCGCAGCGTGCAGCCCGACGAACAGCATGCAGGCTTCGATCCGCTCGAATTCGATCGCTTCACGCGCTTCCAGGAACTGACGCGGATGATGGCCGAGTCGGTCAACGACGTCGCCACGGTGCAGCAGAACCTGCTCAAGAACCTCGACGACGCCAATGCCGCGATTTTGGCGCAGGCGCGCTTAAACCGTGACCTGCAGCAGCAGCTGATGGGCGTGCGCATGGTGCCCTTCGGAACGCTGGCCGATCGGCTCTACCGCATCGTTCGGCAAACCTCCAAGGAGCTCGGCAAGCGCGCCAACCTGGAAATTTCCGGCAGTCAGGTCGAACTCGACCGCAGCGTGCTCGACAAGATCGGCGCGCCGCTCGAGCATCTGCTGCGCAACGCCATCGTGCACGGTCTTGAGCCGCGCGAGGTGCGTCTCGCGCAGGGCAAAGCGGAGATCGGCGAACTGTCGCTGGCGCTCAAGCAGGAGGGCAACGAAATCATCATCGCCTTCCGCGACGATGGCGCCGGGCTCGACTACGAGCGGATTCGCGCGCGCGCCATTGCCGTCGGCTTGCTCGCTGCGGATGACGATGCCGATCCGGCGCGGCTTGCCGAATTGATCTTCACTCCCGGCTTTTCGACCGCCAGCGCGCTGTCGCAGGTCGCCGGCCGCGGCATCGGCATGGATGTGGTCAAGACCGAGGTCGCGCGCCTTGGCGGGCGCGTCGAGATCGCGTCGACGGCCGGGCAGGGGACCGAGTTTCGCCTTTACATCCCGCTCACGCTGGCGCTCACCAAGGCGCTGCTGGTGCGTGCCGGCAGCCGGCGTTACGCGATCCCGTCGGTAATGATCGAGCAGGTGCTCGATCTCAAGGACGCGGCGCTCGCCAAAATTCGCGACGCCGGACGTGCCGAATGGATGGGTCATCACTATCCGTTCAGCTACCTGCCGCAGTTGCTCGGCGAGATCCAGACGCTGCCCGAATTGCACCGCCAGTACTGGGTGCTGCTGCTGCGCAGCGGCAGCCGTCGCGTCGCGGTGCAGGTCGACGAGCTGCAGGGCAACGAGGAAATCGTCGTCAAGAACATCGGTGCGCAGCTGGCCCGGGTGATCGGTATCGATGGCGCGACCGTGCTGGCCAACGGCCAGGTGGTGCTGATCGTCAACCCGGTCGCGCTGTCGACGCGCGCCCCGTTGGCCGTCGCGCCGGCGCCGACCGCGGCACCCGCGCGTCCGGCAGGCGAGGTGGCTGCCGCCAGCTTGCCGACGGTGATGGTGGTCGACGATTCGCTGACCGTACGCAAGATCTCCGGGCGCTTGCTGGCGCGCGAAGGCTATCAGGTGATTACCGCCAAGGACGGCGTCGATGCGCTCGAGCAACTGCTCGACGTCGTTCCCGACGTGATGCTGGTCGATATCGAGATGCCGCGCATGGACGGTTTCGACCTGACGCGCAACATCCGCGCCGACGCGCGCCTCAAGGCGGTGCCGATCATCATGATCACCTCGCGCATCGCCGAGAAGCACCGCGCCTATGCCTTCGAGGTCGGCGTCAACGACTACCTGGGCAAACCCTATCAGGAAGACGACCTGCTGCAGCGGGTCGCCACCTACGTCGCGTCGTCGCGCACCTGAGCTTTGACCACGGCGTAGCGTGCTAGCGTCTGCAGTCGCGCCTGGCCGTGATCAACGAGCGGCGCCGGGGTGTCGCGTCCGATCACGACGCCGCACGCGGATTGCTCGGCAGCGCTCATCAGCCACGGTGCGTGGATGAAGCGGTCGGGAACGCTGGCCAGTTCCGGCAGGTAGCGGCGGATGAAGCGGCCGTCCGGATCGAAGCGTTGCGACTGCGTCAGCGGATTGAAAATTCGGAAGTAGGGCTGCGCGTCGCAGCCGCTCGACGCGGCCCATTGCCAGCCGCCGTTGTTGGCGGCCAGGTCGAAATCGTTGAGCTGCCGCGCGAACCAGGCTTCGCCACGCCGCCAGTCGATTCCCAGGTCCTTGCACAGAAACGAGGCGACGACCATGCGCAAGCGGTTGTGCATATAGCCGCTGCTGCGCAATTGGCGCATCGCCGCATCGACCAGCGGATAACCGGTGCGCGCCGCGCACCAGGCAGCAAACAGCTCTTCGGCGTGCTCGCCCTGTCGCCAGGCGATGGCGTCGTAGGCGGGCTTGAACGCGCGTTGCGCAACGTGCGGGAAGTGATCGAGAATCATAAAGTAGAAGTCGCGCCAGATCAGTTCGGCAAGCCAGGTCGCCGCGCCAGCCGCGCCACGCAGCGCGCCGCTGGCGATCGCCAGCGACACCAGTTCGCGCGGCGAAACGGTGCCAAAGCGCAGGTGGACCGAGAGATACGAGACGCCCTTGAGCGCCGGATAGTCGCGCGTTTGCGCATAGTCGGCGAGGCGCTGCCTGAAGTCGTCGATCAGCCGCTTGGCACCGGACATTCCGGTAGCGATTCCGATCTGGCGCAGATCGCTCGCTGCGAAGCCGATCTGCGCCAGCGACGGAACGCCATTGGCCAGCGCGCCGGCGACCAGTTGGCCGCGATCGGTGGCGTGCAGCGCATGATCGTCGTCGGTGAGCCGCTTGAGCCAGGCGTTCTTGTACGGCGTGAACACCGTGTAGGGACGACCGGCCTGCGTCAGCACCTCGGCGCCGTCGAAAATGACCTGGTCCTTGAACGACTCGAAACCGATCCCGTGCTCGCACAGCGCGGCGGCGACCGCCGCGTCGCGCGCCTTGGCCTGCGGCTCGTAGTCGCGGTTGACGAACACCGCATCGACGCCCAATTCGCGCGCCAGTCGAGGAATCTCGCTGGTCGCCAGCGCATGACGAACGATCAGTCCGCCGCCGCGTGCACGCAGCGCGAGGTCGAGTTCAGCGAGCGACTCGCGAATGAATTCGACCCGGCGATCTCCTGGTGTCGGCAGCGCGTCGAGGATCTCGCGGTCGAAGACGAAGGCGCAATAAACGCGCCGCGCGCGCCGCAGAGCCTCGGCGAGCGCCGCATGATCGGTATCGCGCAGGTCGCGACGAAACCAGACAAGCACGGTATCGAGCATTGATTACCTTTGTGTCGACCACGGCCGGCGACTAAAATAGCGTCATTATGAAGCGCTTGAACCTCACCGACCATTTTCTGATCGCCATGCCGACGATGGAAGACCCGTATTTTTCGAAATCGCTGATCTACATCGCCGAGCACAACGACCAGGGCGCGCTCGGGATCATCGTCAATCGCCCGATCAACATGACTCTGGCAACGCTCTTCGAAAAGATCGAGGTGCCCATCGAATCCCCGGAGCTGGCCAATCTGCCGGTGTTCTTCGGCGGGCCGGTACAGACCGATCGCGGTTTTGTTCTGCATCGCCCGGTCGGCGCCTGGCAATCGACGCTGGCGGTCACTCAGGAGGTCGGCCTGACCAGTTCGCGCGATGTGCTGCAGGCCGTCGCGCGCGACGGCGAGCCGCACGAAATCATGGTCAGCCTCGGCTACTCGGGATGGGGCGCCGGTCAGCTCGAAAACGAGCTGGCGCAGAACGCCTGGCTGACCGTTCCGGCCGAGCCTTTCATCCTGTTCGACCTGCCGTGCGAGGAAAGGCTGCCGTCGGCGATGGAAATGCTCGGTATCGATTTCATTCATCTTGCCGGACAAGCCGGGCATGCCTGAGTCAGCGAAGCGTCAGCAGGGCACGGTACTGGCCTTCGATTTCGGTGAAAAACGCATTGGCGTCGCGGTCGGCGAGTGGGAATTGGCTCAGGCGCATCCGCTGACGACGATACACGGCGAGGCCAACGTCGAGCGCTTTGCCGCGATCGCCGCGCTGATCAGCGAGTGGCAGCCGGTCAGCCTGGTGGTCGGCTTGCCGCTCGCGCTCGATGGCAGCGCGCATGCCATGAGCGCGCGTTGCACGCGCTTCGCCAACCAGCTGCGTGGCCGTTTCGGTCTGCCCGTTGATTACGCCGAAGAGCGGCTGACGTCGGTCGAAGCTGAAGAAAAGCTGCGCGAAAACGGCCACCGCGGGCGAAACGCCAAAGAACACATCGACGCGATGGCCGCCCAGATCATCCTGCAGTGCTACTTTGAAGGCGCTGCCGAATCTCCTTTTCAAGACACCAAGGATCCACATGCCCCTCTCCAAATTACCTGACGCCGAAGCGCAATGCGCGCAACTGGCAGATCTCATCCGTCCGCAGCTGCAGGCCAACACCCTGCTCGTCGGGATTCACAGCGGCGGCGCCTGGATTGCGCGCCGGCTCAACGAACTGCTGGGTCTGCCCGGCGAAATCGGGCTGATCGACGTCTCGTTCTACCGCGATGATTTCGGCGCCAAGGGATTGCACCCGCAAGTCAAGCCGACGTCGATTCCGTTCGACGTCGAAGGCCGCTCGCTGATTCTCGTCGATGACGTGCTCTATACGGGGCGGACGACGCGCGCGGCGATCAACGAACTGTTCGACTACGGCCGTCCGGCGAGCATCAAGCTCGCCGTTCTCGCCGATCGCGGCGGCCGCGAGCTGCCGATCTGCGCGCAGTTCTGCACCTGGTATCCGGTGCTCGACGCTGGCGAAGAAATCGTTCTCGAGCCCGACGCTGCCGGGCGTCTGCACTGGAGGCGTGCCGATCATGGCTAATCCCGCACCGACACTGCATCACAATCCACAGCTCAACGCCGGGGGCGAACTGACGCACCTGCTGTCGACCGACGGTTTGCCGCGCCAATCGCTGATTCAGATCCTCGACACCGCGTCGAGCTTCCTCGAAGTTTCCGACCGCGACGTCAAGAAGGTTCCGCTATTGCGCGGCAAGAGCGTCTTCAACCTCTTCTTCGAGAATTCGACGCGCACCCGAACGACCTTCGAGATCGCCGCCAAGCGGCTGTCGGCCGACGTCATCAATCTCGACGTCGCGCGTTCGTCGACGGCCAAGGGCGAAACGCTGCTCGACACCATCGACAACCTGGTCGCCATGCACGCCGACATGTTCGTCGTCAGGCACGCCGAGTCCGGCGCGCCCTACCTGATCGTCGATCACCTGCGCCGCCTCGGCCGCTCGGACGTGCACGTGGTCAACGCCGGCGACGGGCGGCACGCGCACCCGACGCAGGCGCTGCTCGATATGTACACCATCCGGCACTACAAGAAGGACTTTTCCAACCTGCGGGTGGCGATCGTCGGCGACATCCTGCATTCGCGCGTCGCGCGCTCGGACATTCACGCGCTGACCACGCTCGGCGTTCCCGAGGTGCGCGCCGTCGGCCCGCAAACGCTGTTGCCGACCGCCATCGAAAAAATGGGCGTGCAGGTCTTCAACAAGCTCGAGGACGGTCTCAAGGACTGCGACGTGGTGATCATGCTGCGCCTGCAGAACGAACGCATGAACGGCGCCTTGCTGCCTTCGGCGCGCGAGTATTTTCAATGCTACGGGCTGACGCCGGAACGCTTGGCGCTGGCCAAGTCCGACGCCATCGTGATGCACCCCGGGCCGATGAATCGCGGCGTCGAAATCGATTCGCGGGTCGCCGACGGTCCGCAGGCGGTGATTTTGCCGCAGGTGACCTTCGGCATCGCGGTACGCATGGCGGTGATGAGCATTGTGGCGGGGAACTGAACGATGAACGACCAATTGAGTATGCAGATTCATATCAAAGGCGGTCGCCTGATCGACCCCAAAGCGGCGATCGACAAACAGCTCGATCTATTCATTGTCAACGGGCGCGTCGCCGCGCTCGGGCAGATGCCCGCCGGCTTTGCCGCGCAGCGCACCATCGACGCTGCCGGCAAGATCGTCTGTCCGGGCTTCGTCGATCTGTCGTCGCGGCTTGCCGGCCTCGAATCCGAGCTCGCCGCGGCGGTCGCCGGCGGCGTCACCGCGGTCGCCTGTCCGCCCGACACCAAGCCGCCGCTCGACGAGCCGGGTCTCGTCGAACGCCTGGTGCGGCGCAGCGAAACGCTGGGGCTGGCGCGCGTCTTGCCGATCGGTGCGCTGACCCAGCAGCTCGACGGCGAGAGGCTCGCCGAAATGACCAGCCTGACACGCGCCGGTTGCATCGCCTTCTCGCAGGCCAAGAAGCCGATCTACGACACTCAGATCCTGCTGCGCGCGATGCAGTACGCGGCGACCTTCGATTACGCGATCCGTCTCTGGCCGCAGGATCACTATCTCGCGCGCGACGGCGTTGCCCACGACGGCGAGGTCGCTTCGCGCCTGGGACTCGCCGGAATTCCCGTCTGCGCCGAGACGGTGGCGATCGCCACCGCCTTGCACCTGGCGCAGGAAACCGGTGTCCGCCTGCACCTGGCACGCCTGTCTTCGGCGGCCGGCGTCGCGCTGGTGCGCGAGGCCAAGCGCAACGGCGTCAAGGTGACGTGCGACGTGGCGATTCACTACCTGCATCTTTCGGAAGTCGATATCGGCTACTTCGACAGCATGGCGCGCTTCGACCCGCCGCTGCGTTCGGGAAGCGACCGCGCGGCGCTGCGTGCCGCCGCCGCCGACGGCTTGGCGGCGGTTTGCTCGGACCACACGCCGATCGATGCCGACGGCAAGCAACTGCCTTTTGCCGAAGCGCTGCCCGGCGCCACCGGGCTCGAACTGCTGCTGCCCTTGTTGCTCAAATGGGCCGCCGAAGAAAAGCTGCCGCTCGCCACCGCGCTGGCGCGAGTGACCTGCGATCCGGCGGCGATCATGGGCGTCGACGGCGGTTCGCTGGCGGTCGGCGACCCCGCCGACGTCTGCCTCTTCGACCCCGACGAGCCTTGGGTGGTGACGCCGCAGGCCTTGCGCAGCCAGGGCAAGAACACGCCGTTCATGGGCTACGAGATGGCCGGTCGAGTGCATGCGACGCTGGTCGGCGGTCGCGTCGTCTTCGAAATTTGAGCTAGAAAAAAGCGATTGGCCACGGCGGGCACGGCGAACACAGCGAGAAGACAAAGATTCGAATCAAGGTCATCGCTGGGCAATGCCGAACGAAGACTTAAAAATCGAGGTTATTCGCCGTGCCCGCCGTGTCGCCGTGGTGATAGTTTCTACTCCTGCGGCAGCAGGCGCGCCACCGTATCGGCGGGCGCGCCGGTCACTTCGAGCACCTTGCGGCGCGAGGTCTGGCCGCTTTTGAGACTGACCGCCGACTTGGCGAGTCCGAGCCGGTCGGCGACGAAAGCGATCAGCGCGGCGTTGGCCTTGCCGTCGACCGGCGGCGCGGCGAGGCGGATCTTGAGCGCGTCGCCGTGTATGCCGGCGACCTCGGTCTTCTTGGCGCCGGGCTGGATGTGCAGGGTCAGCGTCGTTTGCCGCTCGCCCTGACGCAGCCAGAGCGCGCTCATCAGAGGAAGATGAGCAGCAACTGCGCCAGCAGGATGGCGATCAGCGGCGACAGGTCGATCGCCGCGATCGGCGGAACGATTCGCCGGATCGGGTCGAGGAAGGGGCGGGTCAACTGCGCCAGTGGCTCAGAGATCGGAGAGTAGGCGGCAACCCAGGAGAGCACGGCCTGCAGGATCAGTGCGCCGATCAGCAGGTAGACGCTGATGCGCAGCGTCGCCAGCACCGCTTTCCAGGCAATCAGCGCGAGCACGTCGCCGCTTGCTGCCATGTCGAGTCCGCCGCGCAGTGAAAAGACCGCAAACAGCAGCACGACCTGCAGCAGGTAGGCCGGCACCAGGCTAGCCAAATCGAGGCCGAACAGCCCGGGCAGCAGGCGGCGCAGCGGCAGCACCAGCCAGTTGGTGAGCTGCACGACAAAGGCGCCGACCTGATTGCGGAACGACACGCGGAACGCCTGCATGTAAAAACGCAACAGCAGCGCGAAGGTCACAAAGCCGACCAGCGTGTCGAGCAGGAATAGTCCGGCTTGCGTGAGCATGCTCAATCCTTGCCGAGCAATTCGCCGAGCTCGCCGCCGCGCGCGTTGGCCGCCAGCGCACCGGCGATGATGCCGTCCTTGACGCCGGCGGCGGCCATCGCCAGCAAGGCCGCTTCGGTCGTTCCGCCTTTTGACGTGACGCGTTCGCGCAGCACGCTCGCCGCTTCGTCGGACTGCGCCGCCAGCTTGGCTGCGCCGAGCGTCGTCTCGATCGCCAGTTGGCGCGCCTGGCGGTCGGTGAAGCCGAGTTCGACCGCCGCCTGCTGCAGCGCTTCGATGAACAGAAAGACGTAGGCCGGGCCGCTGCCCGAAATTGCGGTGACGGCGTCGATCTGCGATTCTTCGGCAACCCACAGCGTGCTGCCGACCGCCTGCAAAACGCGCTCGGCGCCCAATCTCTCAGCTTCCGAGACGGTGGGCAGCGCAAACAATCCGGTGACGCCGGAGCTGATCAGCGCCGGGGTGTTGGGCATGGCGCGTACCAGCTTGTCGTAACCGTCCAGCCAGCGTGACAGGTCGGACAGGCGCAAGCCGGCAGCGATGCTGATGATCAGCTGTTGCTTGAGGTGCGGGCGCAGCGACGCGCAGGCGACGCGCATCTGTTGCGGCTTGACCGCCAGCAACAGCGCGTCGCAGTTCAAGGCGACCGCGTCGGGCTCGGCGTAACAGCGCACGCGGTGATCCTTTTCAAGCCGCGCGCGGCCCGCTTCGTTGATTTCGATCACGGCGATTTCGCCGGCCGGAAAGCCTTGATTGAGCAGGCCACCGATCAACGCGCTGGCCATGTTGCCGCCGCCCAGGAAGGTTATTTTCATGTTGTGCTTCTTTCACCAAAAATTGCGCTGCCCACGCGCACGATCGAGGCGCCCTCGGCGATCGCCGCTTCGAGGTCGTGGCTCATTCCGATCGACAGCGTGTCGAGCGCCAGGCCGTCGCATTTCAATTGTTCAAAAACCTCGCGCAATCGCGCGAACGCTTGCCGCTGCTGCAAAAAATCATCCGTTGGCGCCGGAATTGCCATCAGACCGCGCAGTTTGACGCGCGGTAGCGCTGCCACCTGGCGCGCCAGATCGCCCACTTCGCCGACCGCGACGCCGCTCTTCGAGGCCTCGCCGCTGATGTTGACCTGCAGGCAGACCTGCAACGGCGGCAGTGATTCGGGCCGTTGTTCGGAGAGCCGCTGCGCGATCTTGAATCGATCGACCGAATGCACCCAGTCGAAGTTTTCGGCGACCGCGCGCGTCTTGTTGCTTTGCAGCGGACCGGTCTCGTCCAGACTTGCGGGCGGCTTCGTCGATGCGCGCGATAACGGCTTGCAGCTTAGCGGAAATAGTAGTCATAATCAGCGTTGCCGGAATGCCGCGAAGTATAGCACCGTGCCCTGCCCCTCGCTCTAGGATGATCCCCGATGGATATCACTGAATTGCTGGCCTTTAGTGTCAAAAACAAGGCGTCTGACCTGCACCTTTCGTCGGGCCTGCCGCCGATGATCCGCGTGCATGGCGACGTGCGGCGAATCAATCTGCCGGCGATGGAACACAAGGACGTTCATGCGATGGTCTATGACATCATGAACGATGGTCAGCGCAAGCACTACGAAGAGACGCTCGAGTGCGACTTTTCGTTCGAAATTCCCAATCTGGCGCGTTTCCGCGTCAATGCCTTCGTCCAGAACCGCGGCGCGGCGGCGGTTTTTCGCACCATTCCATCGAAGATCCTGTCGCTCGAGGATCTCAACTGTCCGAAGATCTTCAAGGACATCGCCGAGTATCCGCGCGGCATCGTGCTGGTCACCGGACCGACCGGTTCGGGCAAGTCGACGACGCTGGCGGCGATGGTCAACCACATCAACGAAAACCAACACGCGCACATCCTGACCGTCGAGGATCCGATCGAGTTCGTGCACGAATCGAAGAAGTGTCTGATCAACCAGCGCGAAGTCGGGCCGCATACGCTGTCGTTCGCCAACGCGCTGCGCTCGGCGTTGCGCGAAGATCCGGATGTCATCTTGGTCGGCGAAATGCGCGACCTGGAGACGATTCGCCTGGCGCTGACCGGCGCCGAGACCGGTCACCTGGTCTTCGGCACCGTGCACACGTCGAGCGCGGCCAAGACCATCGACCGCGTCGTCGACGTTTTTCCGGCGGCCGAAAAGGATATGGTTCGTTCGATGTTGTCCGAGTCGCTGCGCGCGGTGATTTCGCAAACGCTGCTCAAGACCAAGGACGGCACGGGGCGGGTCGCGGCGCACGAAATCATGGTCGGCACGCCGGCGATCCGCAACCTGATCCGTGAAAACAAGGTCGCGCAGATGTATTCGGCGATCCAGACCGGCGCCCAGCTGGGAATGCAGACGCTCGATCAGAATCTGCTCGAGCTGGTTCGCCGCAACGTCGTCTCGTCGGTCGAGGCGCGCAGCAAGGCGGCCAACAAAGAGAACTTTCCTGGCGCCTAGCCGAGGGGGAATCGATGGAACGCGATCAGGCACTCAAATTCATGCACGACCTGCTGCGGCTGATGACGCAGAAGAACGGTTCGGACCTCTTCATCACCGCCAACTTCCCGCCGGCGATCAAGGTCGATGGCAAGGTGACGCCGGTCTCCAATCAAATCCTGGCGGCGGGGCACACCGCCGAGCTCGCGCGTTCGATCATGAACGACCGACAGGCCGCCGAATTCGAATCGACCAAGGAATGCAACTTCGCGATCTCGCCTTCGGGGATCGGGCGCTTCCGCGTCAATGCGCTGATCCAGCAGGGGCGGGTGGCGGTGATTCTGCGCACCATCAATCTGACGATCCCGACGCTCGAAGAGCTCGGTCTGCCGGGCGTGCTCAAGGACATCGCGATGACCAAGCGCGGGCTGGTGATCTTCGTCGGCGGCACCGGCACCGGCAAGACGACGTCGCTGGCGGCGCTCGTCGATCACCGCAACAAGAATAGTCACGGCCACATCATCACCATCGAAGACCCGATCGAATTCATCCACGACCACAAGGGCTGCATCGTCACGCAGCGTGAAATCGGCGTCGACACCGACTCGTGGGAAGTCGCGCTCAAGAACACCCTGCGTCAGGCGCCCGATGTCATCCTGATGGGCGAGATTCGCGACCGCGCAACGATGGACCACGCGGTGGCCTTCGCCGAAACCGGCCACCTGTGCCTGGCGACGCTGCACGCCAACAGTTCCAACCAGGCGATCGACCGCATCATCAACTTTTTCCCCGAGGAGCGCCGCCACCAGTTGCTGATGGATCTTTCGCTCAACCTGCGCGCGCTGGTCTCGCAGCGGCTGCTCGCCAAGAAGGACGGCAAGGGGCGGGTGGCAGCGATCGAGATCATGCTCAACTCGCCGCTGATCGCCGACCTGATCTTCAAGGGCGAAGTGCACGAGATCAAGGAGATCATGAAGAAATCGCGCGAACTCGGCATGCAGACCTTCGACCAGGCTCTGTTCGATCACTACGAGGGCGGCCGCATCACCTACGAGGACGCGCTGCGCAACGCCGATTCGATCAACGACCTGCGCTTGCAGATCAAGCTCCACGGCAAGGAGTCGAAGGACCGTGACCTCAACTCGGGGATCGGCCACCTCGAGGTCGTCTGAACGCCGCCGTCAAATCATTCGATCGCGCTGTGCCAGCGCCGGGAACAGGCGCAGCCAGCTGAGCGCGACCAATACGGTGCCGATGCCGCCGAGAATTACCGAGCCCTGCGGTCCGAGCAGCGCCGCGGTGGCGCCTGACTCGAATTCGCCGAGCTGGTTGGACGCGCCGATGAAGATGGTATTGACCGAGGCGACGCGGCCGCGCATGGCGTCGGGCGTTTCCAGCTGGGTCAGCGTCTGCCGTGTCACCACGCTGATCGTATCCGCCGCCCCGGTGATCGCCAGCGCGGCGAGCGACAGTCCAAAGTGCGTCGATACGCCAAAGACCACGGTGGCGGCGCCGAACAGCGCGACCGCGGCCAACAGCCGGTGGCCGACGCGGCGCTGCAGCGGCCAGCGCGTCAGCACCAGCGACATGGCCAGCGCGCCGAAGGCCGGCGCCGAGCGCAACAGGCCGAGGCCGACCGGCCCGCTATGCAGGATGTCGCGCGCATAGATCGGCAGCAGCGCGGTGGCGCCTCCCAGTAACACGGCGAACAGATCGAGCGACATCGCCCCGAGCAGGACCTGGCGCTGCCAGACGTAGGCGACGCCGGCGAAGACGGTTCGCCAGCTGGCGGGTGAAGCGGTTGCTCTTTGCTGCAGATAGCGTACGGCCAGCGTCAGCGCGCACGAGAGCAGCGACAGCAATGCGCCGCAGACGTAGACGGTCGTCGCTCCCGCCGCGTAGAGCACGCCGCCGAGCGCCGGGCCGCAGATGATCGCCGCCTGAACGCCGCTGCTGCTCAGCGCGATGGCGCGCGGCAGCAGTTCATGCGCTACCAGTTGGGGCGTCAATGCCTGCTGCGCCGGCATCTGGAAAGCGCGCACCACGCCGAGCACGACCGAGATCAGCAGGATCAGTTCGCGCGTCGCGAAGCCGCCGTGGGTGGCGGCGACCAGCAGCAGCGCGATGCTCGCCTGGGTCGCCATGCAGGCAGCGAAGATGCGGCCACGGTGATGGCGGTCGACCAGGTGACCGGCGGGAAGCGCCATCAGCAGCGCCGGGACGAACTGAAACAGACCGACCAGCCCGAGGTCCCAGGCGCTCGATGTGATGTCGTACATCTGCCAGGCGACCGCCACCGTCAGCATCTGGTTGGCCGTGGTGCCGGCCACCCGGGCCAGCCAGAAACGAACGAATTGGCGCTGGGCGAAGAGTTCGGCGAGCTTGGTTTTTACCATCGCGCGATTCTAGCAGGCGCGCCCTGCGCCCGCCGAATCACGCGCTGCGTTTCGTCGGCGGCGTTCAGGCGGCCTTGGCGCTCTTGGCGGCGGCGTTGAGTCGATTGGCGCCGCTCACCAGTGCCTTGATCGACGCGGTGACGATGTTGGCGTCGAGGCCGACGCCGTAGCATTCGCGCTCGCTGCCGGCCTGCATCACCTCCATGAAGGCGCTGGCCTTGGCGTCGCCACCCTCGCGGCTGCTACCCAACGAACGCTCTTCGTAGCTGCGCACCTGCAGCGCGATACCGGCCTTGCGCAGGGCGTGTACCGCGGCGTCGATCGGGCCGTTGCCCTCGCCTGTGAATTCCTGCGTCTTGCCGTCGATCTGCAGCGTCAGCTTGATGCCTTGAGCTTCGCCGTCCTCGAACAGGTGGTGTCTGACGTAACGCAGCGGGGTGGTGGTATTGAGATAGGTTTTGGCGAACAGCTCCCAGATGTCGGCGGCTTCCATTTCGCCGCCGTGCTGGTCGGTGTAATGCTGCACTTCACCCGAAAATTCGACCTGCAGCCGGCGCGGCATGACGACGCCGTATTCGGTCTCGAGCAGATAGGCGACGCCGCCCTTGCCCGACTGGCTGTTGATGCGGATCACCGAGTCGTAGCTGCGCCCGAGGTCGGCCGGGTCGATCGGCAGGTAGGGCAGATTCCACTGGGCATCGAGCTCCTGCGCGGTAAAGCCCTTCTTGATCGCATCCTGATGCGATCCGGAGAAGGCGGTGAACACCAGGTCGCCGA
Organism: Pseudomonadota bacterium; assembly: GCA_018262095.1. Taxonomy (GTDB): domain Bacteria; phylum Pseudomonadota; class Gammaproteobacteria; order Burkholderiales; family Rhodocyclaceae; genus Propionivibrio. The sequence continues at coordinate 8,280 of JAGTRW010000002.1, read as the reverse complement.
CGTAGGGATGGCGCGGGTGGATCGGCATCTGCGTGCAGTGCTCGAAGTGCCGCGCCACGGCGTTGATGTCCGAGAAGTCGAGATGGGGCGACACGCCCTGCGTGTAGAGATTGAGCGCCAGCGTCACCAGATCGACGTTGCCGGTACGTTCGCCGCTGCCGAACAGGCAACCTTCGACGCGGTCGGCGCCGGCCATCAGCCCGAGTTCGGCGGCGGCGACCGCGGTGCCGCGGTCGTTGTGCGGATGCAGACTGATGATGATGCTGTCGCGGCGCGCCAGGTGGCGGTGCATCCACTCGATCTGATCGGCATAGACGTTGGGCGTCGCCATTTCGACCGTGGTCGGCAGGTTGAGGATGATCTTGCGCTCGGGCGTCGCGTCCCAGGCCGCGGTTACTGCGTCGCAGACCTCAAGCGCAAAATCGAGTTCGGTGGCGGTGAAATTCTCGGGGCTGTACTCGAGCACCCATTCGGTTTCCGGCTGGGTCAAGGTGAGTTCGCGGACCAGCGTCACCGCCGACACTGCCATCGCCAGCACTTCGGCCTTGCTCAGGCCGAAGACGATTTCACGGAAGGGCTTGGAGGTCGCGTTGTAGATATGCACGATGGCGCGGCGCGCGCCCTTGAGCGATTCGAAGGTGCGGCGGATCAGCGCCTCGCGCGCCGGTGCCAGCACCTCGATGGTGACGTCGTCGGGAATGTGCCCGCCCTCGATCAGTTTGCGAACGAAGTCGAAATCGGTCTGCGACGCCGACGGGAAGGCGACCTCGATTTCCTTGAAGCCGACCTCGCACAGCGTCTTGAACATGCGCATCTTGCGCTCGGCGTTCATCGGTTCGAACAGCGCCTGATTGCCGTCGCGCAGGTCGGTGCTCATCCATACCGGCGCGCTGGTGATGGTGCGTGATGGCCACTGGCGATCGGCGATGTCGACCGGCGGGAAGGCGGTGTATTTGCTGGCGGGGTCTTTTAACATGATGGCTATTCCTCGGGTCGGCGCAGGCGACTGTTTCAATGGGAGGATGATACCGAATGAAGCGCGGCAGGTGCTTGCGTTTTGTTGAGCGTTGATCTATAAACGCGAAATATAAACGTATAAATTAACTGTTTTACGCAATAAACTTGCCGGGTAATAAAACAATGGGCAATAAGATTGAAATGGATCGCTTCGACCGCCAGATTCTGCAGGTGCTGCAGCAGGATGGACGAATCAGCAACCAGGATCTGGCCGATCGCATCGGTCTTTCGCCTTCACCGTGTCTGCGGCGGGTGCGCGCGCTCGAGGAGGCCGGGGTGATCACCGGCTATCGCGCCTTGCTCGACGCCAAGGCGCTGGGCTATACGCTGATGGCGCTAATCTACATCGCCATGGACAAACATACCCCCGACCGTTTCGAACATTTCGAGCAAGAAATCAGCATCATCCCCGAAGTGCTCGAATGCCTGCTGATCACCGGGCAGGACGCCGATTATCAGATCAAGGTGATCGTGTGCGACATGGAAGCGTATCAGGAGTTGTTGCTCAACCGGATCAACCGCATCCAGGGCGTCAACGGCGTGCATTCGAGCTTCGTGCTGCGCCGGGTGGTCGACAAGGCGACGCTGCCGGTTTGAGGCAGGTCGCGGTGCCGGCAGTCAGCACGCGGTCAAGCCACCGTCGACCGGAAGCGACACGCCGTTGACAAAGGTCGCTTCGTCGGAAGCGAGGTAGAGCGCGGCGTTGGCGACATCGAGTTCGGTTGCCAGGCGGCCGAGCGGGACTTCGCCGAGGCGCTCTTCCTTGCGCAAGGGGTTCTGAAACAGAACCTGAACCAGCGGCGTATCGACGGTGCTCGGATGGATCGAATTGCAGCGGATATTGTCCTTGGCGTAGCGCACCCCGACGGTCTTGGTCATCAGCGTGAGCGCGCCTTTGGTGATGGTGTAGGCCTCGGTGGTGTATTTGTGGCCGACCAGGCCGCAGATCGACGACATATTGATGATCGCGCCGCCGCCGGCCTGGCGCATGATCGGAATGGCGTGCTTGATTCCCAGGAAAGGTCCTTTGACGTTGACCGCGAGCATGGCGTCGAGGTTTTCCTCCTTCATGTCCTCGATCGTTTCGCGGATGTTGATCCCCGCGTTATTGACCAGCACGTCGAGCCGGCCGCAGCGTTCGACGACCTGCGCCAGCGCGGCGACCCAGTCTTCTTCGCGCGTCACGTTGAGCGGCAGGAAGGCGGCCTGGCCGCCGAGTTTCTCGATTTTAGCGACGGTCGCCTGGCCGACTTCGGCGTTCATGTCGCAGACGAAGACCGTCGCACCTTCTTCAGCGAAGCGTGCGGCGATCGCTGCGCCCAAGCCCTGCGCCGAGCCGGTGATCAAGGCAATCTTGTTTTTCAGTCGCATGTCTATTCCCCTTGTTGGTTTGGGCTAGCTCGATCGAGCCGCCCGAATGATCCGGCACAGGCGTGCCGAAGCTGACTCAATCAGCGCTTCGCCTGCGCGCATGCAGTGCTCGAGGCTCATCGGCCCCGCGCAGATGCTGATCACCGCGTCAATGCCCTGAGCCAGGACCTGGTCGGCGCCTTCGCCGACGCTACCGGACAGACAGAAGACCGGTACCTTGAAGCGCTTGGCGAGTTTGGCCACGCCGACCGGCGCCTTGCCGAAGGCCGTCTGGAAGTCGGTCCGGCCTTCGCCGGTGATGACGAACGAGGCGCCCTCGACGAGCGTCGCGAAATCGACCGCGTCGAGAACGATGTCAACACCGGGCCGCAGTTTGGCCGCAGTAAAAAAAAGCAGCGCCGCACCGAGCCCGCCGGCTGCGCCGGCGCCCGCCTGTTCGGCGACGTCCCGGCCGGTCGCCGCGCTGGCGCAGGTGGCGAAATGGGCGAGCGCTGCGTCGAGTTCGGCGACGACCTGCGGCGACGCGCCTTTCTGCGGGCCAAACACGGCGGATGCGCCGCGCGGGCCGCAGAGCGGGTTGTCCACGTCGCAGGCGACGACGATTTCCGTTTCGCTCAGGCGCGCATCGAGCCCGGTGAGATCGATATGACTCAATTGCGCGAGCGCTGCGCCACCTTCGGCCAGCGGCCTGCCGTCGTCGCCAGTAAAACGCGCCCCCAGCGCGCGCATCATTCCCATGCCGCCATCGTTGGTCGCGCTGCCGCCGATGCCGATGATGATGCGGCGCAGGCCGGCGTCGAGCGCTGCGCGGACCAGTTCGCCGGTGCCGCAACTGCTCGTCAGGCGCGGATCGCGCCGCTCCGGCGGCAGCAGCGGCAGGCCCGAAGCCGCCGCCATTTCGATCACCGCCGTCGCGCCATCGCCGAGGACTCCCCATTGCGCAGTGATTCTGTCGCCCAACGGGCCGCCCACCTGGGTGCGGTGCAACTGCCCGCCGGTCGTGCCGATCAGCGCCTCGACCGTTCCCTCGCCACCATCGGCGATCGGGACCAGGTGAACGTCGGCGTCCGGAAACACCTCTCGTAGTAGCGAACGATGGCGCTGTGGTCGTTGGCGCCCATCTCGTCGCACTTGAGCGCCTGCAGCGTCTCCATGATGTTGGCGGTGAGCGGCACCGGCACGTTGAGTGCGTGCGCGGTGTCGAGCGCGTTCTGCAGGTCCTTGATGTGCAGCTCGATGCGGAAACCGGGCTTGAAGTTGCCGTCGAGGATCATCGGAATCTTGGCGTTCATCACCGTCGAACCGGCCAGCCCCCCCTTGATCGCGTTGAACACCGCTTCCGGGTTGACGCCGGCCTTGGTCGCCAGCACGAAAGCTTCGGAGACCGCAGCGATGTTGAGCGCGACGATGATCTGGTTGGCGAGCTTGGTGACGTTGCCGGCGCCGATTTCGCCGACATGCACTGCCGACGAGCCCAGTTTTTCGAGGATCGGCTTGACGCTCGCGAAGGCCTTGACGTCGCCGCCGACCATGATCGCCAGCGTTCCCTCGATGGCCTTGGGCTCGCCGCCGGAAACCGGCGCGTCGATCATGACGACGCCCTTGGCCTTGACCGCAGCGCAGATTTCCTGCGCGGCGGCAGGGGCGATCGAACTCATGTCGACCAGGATGGTTCCGCTCCTGGCACCGTCGAGCACGCCGTCGGCGCCGAGCACGGCTTCCCTGACCTGCGGCGAGTTGGGCAGCATGGTGATGATCACCTCGCTGTGCGCGGCGACCTCCTTGTTCGACGTCGCGGCCTTGGCGCCGAGCGCGACGAGGTCGTCCATGGCGGCGAACTTGTCATAGACGGTCAGCGCGTAGCCGGCCTTGAGCAGGTTCTTGGCCATGGGACGGCCCATGATGCCGAGTCCGATAAATCCGATATTCATTTCATTCTCCCGAGAGGTGGTGCAGCAAAGCGCTTTGCCTTGGTGTCGTTCAGGGCGTGGCGATGTAGAGTGCGGCTTGGTCGGTTTCGCGATTGGCGGCGACGATGATGTCGCGCGTCTTTTCGTGCAACACATAGACGTTGCTGGGGCCGACGCCCGCTTCGATGAGCACGGTCTCGAGCGTCAGCGGCTTGGTCTGGCTGGCGCGGACATAAAACAATTCCTGCTTGCCGCGCCGGCAGCCGCCGATGAACACCGGAACGCCCGCCAGCGTGGTGGCGACGACGACGTGATAGAACTCGGTTGTCTCCGGGTGTTCGTAGATCTTCCTCAACGATCCGTCGATCTTCTTGTAGATTCGGAAATACGTGCCGTGAAAAGGCTCGATGGTGGCGAACTCGAGTTCGCCGTCGCCGTCGATATCGATCGCGCAAATGTCGCTGATCGGCCAATCCATGAACTGCTTGACCGTCCACTCGGCCCCAACGGTTTGCGGCGGCGTGACTTCGAAAGCGCCTTCCTCGCCGGTTACCAGAGCGCGCATCACGCCGTCCTGGGTCAGCCGGCTATAGCCGTGGTTCTTGGTGATCCCGTCCTTGAGTACCTTGATCTCGAGCGCGCCGACGCCGGTGTATTCGCCGACCCAAATCTTTCCGGGGCTCGACCAGTCTTCCTTCGAGTCCTTGGTGGTGGCCAGCGTGCAGGCGATGAAATAGTGACGGCCGCCGACGGTCAGCAGATCGAAGCGATGGATGTACGGCAGCGCCAGAATGTCGGTCACCTCGTATTCGCCAGACGGCAACGGGCGAACATGGACGACCTTGGCTTCTTCCCACTGGAACATGCGGAAGAATTTCTGCACCGCCAGGAACTCGCCGTTGGTCCCCGGAATCGGGACGATCGACATGGTGCCGCCCGGGCCTTCCCAGACGGTATGCGCGGTGTCGTAATCGGGGCCGGTCCACGCCAGGCAGGGGCCTTCACCTTCGGAAGCGACGAGAATCCGCGTCACGCCATCGACGACGATGCTGTTGGCCGAATAGCAATTCGGCAAGGTGGTCAGGACTTGTTTTTCAATTTTCATGGGGCTGCTCCGGTGGTGGGTGGGGGCGCGTAATCCGCCTCTGCTTGGCATGCGGCGGTGCGGTGAATCATCAAAGACGCTTTTGCAGTGAAGTGGCCAAGGTCTTGAGCAGCAAAAAGCACGACGTTGCGCCGGCGTCGAGGACGCCGATCGAGCGCTCGCCGAGCCGGCTGGCGCGGCCGACTCGCGCCTGCAGGTCCTTGGTCGACTGCCAGCCTCGCTCAGCCGCTGCGTTCATCGCCGAGAGCGCCGCGCTGAAGTCGGCGCCGCCGGACAACGCCGCAAGATAGGCGTCGCGCGCCGGCACCAGCGTGTCGATCAGCGTCTTGTCGCCGACCTTGGCGCTGCCGACGCTCTCGACTTCGTCAATGGCGCGGGCGAGCGCGCGGCCGAAGAGCGCCGCATCGAGCTGCCGGTGACCGGCGAACGTTTCTGCGAGGCCGATGAAGAAGCTGCCGTAGAGCGGCCCCATCGAACCGCCGATGCCTTCGAGCAGCGTCATCCCCAAGGTATCAAGGCTTTCGCCAAGACCCGGCAGCGACGGCGACTCGAGCAGGCGCTCGCGGCATTGCGAGAAGCCTTTGCTCATGTTGATGCCGTGATCGCCGTCGCCGATCGCGCCGTCGATCTCGGAGAGATAGGCGCGGTTGTCGTTGATCGTCTCGATCAGGTCGAGGACGACCTGGCCGGCACTGGCGAGCTCAATCGTCTGGCTCATGCTTTTGCTCCGGGCATGTTCAAGCCGATCGACGAACAGGGATGTCTGATCAGCGTTTCGAGTTCGTCGTCGAGTTGCAGCAGCGACAGCGTGACGCCCATCATCTCGAGCGAGGTGAAGAAGTTGCCGATGAGCGGAACGGCGACGACGATGCCGGCGTCGGCCAGCAGTTCGGCGACGCTATGGTAGAGAATGTACTGTTCCATCAGCGGCGTCGCGCCGAGTCCCGAAAGCAGTACGGCGACGCGGTCGCCGCGTTTGAACGGCAGATCGCCGAGCACCGCATCGACCATGATCCTGGCCATTTCCGTCGCCGGAACGATGGCGCTGACGGAAATTCCGGGCTCGCCATGGTGGCCGATGCCGACTTCCATCTGTCCGTCGGCGATATGGAAATTGGCCTTGCCGACGGCGGGAATGGTGCACGAGGTCAGTCCGATGCCGATGCTGCGCGTCTGCGCGATGGTGCGCTGCGCGACCTCGATCACCTGATCGAGCGTTCCACCCTGCGCGGCGCAGGCGCCGGCGGCCTTCCACATCAGGATTTCACCGGCGACGCCGCGCCGCTTGGCCTCGTCGCCCCTGGCGGCGGACGCCACGTCGTCGTTGGCGACCACCGTCTTGACCGCGATGCCGGCACGGTCGGCGAGCTTGAGCGCCATCTTGACGTTCATGTTGTCGCCGGCGTAGTTGCCGTAGAGGCAGGCGACGCCGGCGCCGCCGTCGGCAGCCTTGATGGCGTCGAAGAAGCTCTTGGCGGTCGGCGACGAAAATATCTCGCCGACGGCAACCGCATCGACCAGGTTTTCGCCGACATAACCGATGAAGGCGGGTTCGTGGCCTGAGCCGCCACCGGTGACGATGCCGACCTTGCCGGCCAGGGGCGCGCCGCGATGCTTGATGACGCGCGGATTGCCGGGGGCGGAAACCAGCTCGGGATGGGCGCACAGGATGCCCTTGAGCATATCCTCGACGACCAGGTCTGGATTGTTGATTACGCGGTTCATGTGATCTTCTTGGTCGGGTGTCTAAAAAGAGTTGAGCTGCAGCTAGCGAGCGGCCGACTTGCGCACTTCGACTTTGGCCAGCTTTTCGTAGTAGCGCACGATGGCGCAATGATCGAGGCCGCGCATGTCGTCGCTGATCAGCGCCTGCAGGATCTCCATCACGCTGGCCGTCAGCGGCAAGGGGACGTTGAGCCGGTGGCCGGTATCGAGGACATTTTGCAAATCCTTGGTGTGCAGCTCGACGCGCCCGCCAGGGTTGAAGTCGCCGTTGAGGATCATCGGCACCTTGGCATTCATCACCGTCGACCCGGCGAGGCCGCCCTTGATCGCGTTGAACACCGCTTCCGGATCGACGCCGGCTTTGGTCGCCAGCACGAAGGCTTCGGCGACCGCAGCGATGTTGAGCGCGACGATGATCTGGTTGGCGAGCTTGGTGACGTTGCCGGCGCCAATGTCGCCGACCAGGACGACCGATCCGCCCATTTTTTCGAGCACCGGTTTGACCGTCGCGAAACTCGCAGCTTCGCCGCCGACCATGATCGCCAGCGTGCCGTCGATGGCTTTGGGCTCGCCGCCCGAGACCGGCGCGTCGAGCATGGCTACGCCCTTGGCCTTGAGCGCAGCGGCGATTTCCTGTGCGGCGTCGGGATCTATCGAACTCATGTCGACGACGATCGTTCCCGGGCGCGCGCCTTCGCTGACGCCGTCTTGGCCCAGTATGGCTTGCCTGACGTTAAGCGAATTGGGCAGCATGGTGATGACGACGTCGCTCTTTGCGGCGACGTCCTTGTTCGACGCGCCGGCCTGGGCGCCGAGCGCGACGAGGTCGTCGAGTTTGGCGTATTTGTCATAGACGGTCAGCGCGTAGCCGGCCTTGAGTAGGTTCTTGGCCATGGGGCGGCCCATGATGCCGACGCCGATAAATCCGATGTTCATTGTGTTCTCCTATTTGCCGAGCGCTTTTTTGGCGGCTTGGGCGATGTTTTTTTCGGTTAGTCCGTAGCGCACCAGAAGCTCCTCGTAACTGTGCGCCGAAGTGCCGAACTGATCGTTGATGCCGATCTGCTCGAAAGGCACATTGATCTCGCCGATGATCAGCGCGGCGATCGCGCTGCCCAGCCCGCCGATTTTGCTCTGCTCGTCGGCGGTGAC